>NZ_AP022606.1:4475945-5115366 GCF_010728725.1 Mycobacterium branderi | reverse complement strand
TTGTCCCCTTGGGAAACCGAGGGGGACAAGCCCGAGGGCAAACCTGACTCAACGACGCTATGAACGCCACCTTGGAGTGGCTGGTCGATCTGCTGATGATGACGATCGGCATTACCGGCATCTCGAACACGCTGCTGGATGGCATCCTGGACAACGCCTTCCTGGCGTTCGAACTGTTCGAATTCTTCGACCGCCGTGTGCAACTCGGTCCGTATGGGTTTCCGGAGCGGTTCTTCCCGACGCAGTCGACCTACGACATCGACACCCTCTTTGCCGCCATATCCGCGTCGTGGGACACGGCCGGTTACCCGGCCGCGCAGTTCACGTTCTACAACGGAATGCCCTGGCGCTTAGGAAAGACGTTTTCCCGGCCACGCTGGCGTCGATCATCCGCCGCAACACCCTCTACACGGATTATCTCGACGAGATCAAGGTCACCGACAACGTGCAGGTGCGCGGCCGCATCGACGTCCAGGTCGGCGACGGCAGGCGTGAAGAGGCCCCGATGACGATCATTCAGCGCAAGATCGTCGGCCTCGAAGAAGACGCCATGCTCGCGCTGCTGGCCCCCCCGAACAGCTAAGGAGCTGAAATACGTTGAGCATCTACGGTGAGACACCCTCTGGTGCGGTGAATGGCACCAACAAGGTGTTCGCGACAAGCCAGCCGTATGTGACTGGCAGCACGCGGGTTTACGAGAACGGCGAGCGGCTGCACCTCGGCGTCGATTACACCGAGTCGGCCGCGTCGACGCTGACGTTCACCAACGCGCCCGCGAGCGGCGCGGTGCTGCTGGTTGACTATGACATTACCGCCAGCGGCGTGAGCTACCCGGTGGGGGAGTGGACATTCAACCCGGAGGGATACCCGGCCGGTGCGGCGCTCTACAACGGGCCAACCCTGTTCCCGGGCGGCCTCAACCCCGGTGAAACACAAACCGCGGTGTGCGTGTTCGGGCCCAACGGGGCTGTGGTGAACGTGCCGCCGGTGTTCGACGGGCCCCCGGGCGAGCCCGCGCTGTTCGATTCAGCGTCGGCTGCCACGCTCTCGCCCGGCTCCCCGGCGACGGTGGAGATTACTCCGCTGTCGCCTGGTGGCCCGGGCCAATCGTCGCACTACGCGCTGGCTTTCGGTATCCCGCAGGCCAGCCGGGCGCGCCCGCCCAACACGCTGATCAACCCGCAGCCCGTCGACCTTGAGGGCACACCGCTGGCGGGCTACATGATCGGCTACGACGCCACCAACACCAAGGCGCAATGGCAGCCGATCCCCTTCGCGGCCGTGTACAACGTGACCGGCATCCCGACAACCGGGCCGTCCGCCGGGAGATCCGCACGCTCGGGACACTGACGATCCAGGGGCGCCCGACCGCATATGTGCCGATCGTGTTCGCGTCCTGCGAAGTCTCCGGCACCGCTAACACGCAGGTTGATTTGGTTGCGCGGCTGAACGCCACGGGCAACAACACCCAGACGGGCACCGAGATCGGCCGCGGCTTCGGCACGTTGGGCGCGACGCCGCCGCCGCCGGTGATCGGCCCCGAGGGCACCGGCCTGTTCGCCAGCGGTTACGGGAAGGTGCCAGCCAACACTGAGGCGACGATCTTCCTCAACGCCGAGGATCAGGCGTCGACCAACGACGAGTATTCGACCGGCCGCTGCCGCTTCACCGTCTGGGCTATACCCGTCGCGTCATGACCAACCCGGCCCCCTCATGGACGACACCCAACCCAAGCGTCCACTACGCGCCCGGCTCGAGCCTCAACACACCGGCGTTCACGCCGCAGCAGATCGAGGCCATCGGCCAACAGCTCGTCCTGGGATTCCTGCGCTGGGTTGTCCAAGCGTTGATCGGCGTGGTCACCGGCCAAAACCTCAGCGGTGTGCTCGCGCAGCTGTCGTCGTGGTCGAACACCTTGCAGTCCGACATCAACGGCGCCGCAACCGATGTGCAGCAGGCCATCGACAACGTGGTCCAGTTGTTCGGCGGCTCCGGCACCAACAACCCGGTGTCGCAGATCCTGTCGCAAGGCAAAGACGCGATCAACCAGCTGGTCAACTCGCTGCAAGGCTTGTCGACCGGAAACCCGTTCGGGGACTTCGCTAACGCGCTGCAGGCCATCCCCGGATTGAACATCGCCGGCCAGCTGCGCCCGCAACCGGTGTTGTGCTCGCGGGCGCGCACATCGTCGACATCAACCCCGAACTGCTGTGGGCGCCCGGCTTCGACACCGCGGCGTCGGTGTCGGCGCGCGCCCCGCAGATCACCTGGGACGGCACCACCGGGCGCACCAACCCCGGTTCGCTGCTGATCCAACCCGACGGCGCATACCTCTACTCCGATGTCGGCAACCCGATCCCGGTCACGCCCGGCGAGCAGCTCGCCATGTCGATCTGGGCGAAGTGGGCCGGTCTCGTCTACACCGGAACCAACCCAATCCGGCTGGAGGTGCTGCAGTACAAGTTCGCCGGTATGCAGGTGCCGCAACGCGTGTCATCGGTCGTGCTGGCCGAGTTCACCAACCCGCCAGCGAGCCAGTCGGTGTGGCAGCAGCTTTCGCAAACCTTCACCGTCCCGATTGACGGCAGCGTTGACACGGTCTTTCTGCGCCCCCTGGTGGACGCGATTGCGACTGCGGGGCAGGTGTGGTTCGACGACGGCTCGGTGAAGAAGGTCAACACGATCCCCTCGAATCTGCTGTCCGGCGTTCCCGCGTCCGCCATCAACGGGATTCAGGGCATCGAAGACATCGGCTCGACGATCCAAAACACGTGGGACAACCTCGCCACCACACTGGCGAACGCGCTCAATCTGTCGGGGGTGTCGAGCAGCGGCAACCCGCTGTCGACGGTGACGCAGGCGGTGCAGAGCACCGCGCACGTCACCGTCAACGCGATGACGTTGGCGCAGAACGCCACCAACACGCTCGGCATTCAGGACAACCGGGCGGTCTCGGCCGGCCTTGAGGAAACCGTCGAGTCCAACATGAGCCTGCAATCGCTGGGCTCCGGTTCGGCTCCCTCGACGGTGACGGCGACCCAATCCGCGTCGGCCGGCGGCTTTCTGCGCGCCAGCCAGGCGAAAACCCTCGGCTTTCACCAGTGGTGGGGCTACTACTCCGGCACCGTCACAGCGTTCTACCTGAACTTCGCCAAGATGGACAGCTCCGGCAACATCACGCCGCTGTTCAGCTCCGGCGACCTGCACACCAACCTGTCGACGACCGGGCAGTGGAACGTCTACACCTTCCCCTACGCAGACGAAATCCCGGTCAACCCAGGCGATGTCATCCTGGTCGAATACCAGGTCGTCGGCTCCGGCACCGTGTACATCGCCGGGCTGGGCCAATCTTGGCAAACCAACCACCCGAGCGCGAACACGAAACAGACCGGCTTCACCCGCAACACCGGATCCAGCGGGCCCACCGCGCTATCGAGCGGCATCACCTACACCGGCAACACCCCATACGTCGGGCTCGGGGTGAGCAACATACCGCCGAACTACCAGCCACCCGTAACGAGCACCTACACCGCGGCCGGCCAATACACCTTCACGCTGCCGCCTTGGATGGTTGCGGGCAACAAGCTCGACCTTGCCGGCGTCGGCGGCGGCGGCGCCGGCCAGGGCGAGCAAGGCTACAGCGGAGGGCAGGGCGGTTCGGCCGGCAGCTGGAACGTGGGAACCCTGGTTGTCGGAACCGATATTGCGCCCGGCGGCACGATCACCGTCACCGTGGGTGCCGGTGGGCCGCAGCAGATTCAATACTTCACCGCCGGACTTCCAGGCACCGCGACCACATTCCAGTGGACCGACCCTGGCGGCACCCAGCACACACTGACCTGTCCCGGCGGCGCAGGGGGATCGGGCATCCCAACCAGTCAATACGGCGCCTCACCCGGAAACGAAACCTACAACGGCGTCATCTATTACGGCGGGGCACGGCGAACGAAAGCTTCGCCGGCAGCGCGCCGGGGTGGTGGCGGCGGTGCGGCGCCGTATTCGTTCGGCGGCGCGGGCGCTGATGGCCAAGCATGGATTAGGGCGTACCAGTCATGACGCTGCCGTTCGGGGACAGTGTTTGGTCTGCACCGCCCTCGTCGACGGGCTGGTGGCCGGTGATCGACGCAGCAGTCACCGTCCCGGCCATGTCGGCGATCGCGAAGATGCCCGCGCCCAGCATTCAGGACTCCATCATGATGGTGGTTCCCGGAATGCAGGCCGTCGCAACGATGCCCGCACCCACGGTGGGGGTCATCGTGCCGGCCCCGGCGATGGCCGCCACCGCAACCATGCCTGCGCCGGCCCTCTCAACGAGCGGCACGATCACACCACCCGCGATGTCGGCGGCCGCCTCCATGCCCGCACCGGCGGTATCGAGCGGCGTCAACCTCGCCGCCCCAGCGATGGCCGCGGCCGCCTCCATGCCGGCGCCCACCGCGACCGTCTCGTCGTTCACGCCGTTCAACGAGACCAACACTGCGCGCACCAACCAGCCCGTCCCGGCCGGCACCAAAGGCTGCTACGTGACGCTGATCGGCGGCGGCGGTGCAGGCGGTAACGGCGGCCTGTCCGGCGGCGGCGGGGGCGGCGGTGGCGGCGGCCGTATCGATCGGGTATGGATCCCTGTCGCTGCCCTGGGCTCCACGTACTCGGTCGGAGTGGGTGCCGGAGGGGCGTCGTCAGGTGGCAACGGCACCGCGTCGACGTTCACCTCGGGCGGCGTCGCGCTGTCGGCCGGGGGCGGCCACGGCGGCTCAACCGGCGGCACTGCCGGCGCTGGCGGCACATCGTCGGCGACCGGGGTTTCTGCGACCACACACACCGGAACCGCCGGCGGCTCGGGCAGCACCACTTACGGAGGCGCCGGAACCAGCGACACCACCAACAACGTCGGCTGCGGTGGTGGCGGTGGCGGCGAGGGCGCCTTCGGCTCTGGCGGCAATGGCGGCAGCTCGAAGACCGTGACCGGCGGTTCGGGCAGCAGTAGCAGCGGCGCGACACCAGCCAACGCGGCCGCCGGTAACGGAGGCGCAGGCGGCGGCGGCGGCTGCAACGGCACCGGCGGTAACGGCGGCCTGTACGGCGGCGGCGGTGGCGGCGGCGGTGGCGGCGTCGGCGCCAATTGGTACGCCGGTGGCTCCGGCGGCGGCGGCTACACGCTCATCGAATGGAACTAGCCCGCTGACAGCGGCTCTCAAACGAAAACCCCTCCCGCACAACACGTCCGCAGAAAGGCGGCTTCATCAGCATGGCCGTAACCGCTCACTTCTACAACAGCTTCTTCACTGCGCTGGCGCAGGGAAAGATCAACCTGACATCGGACACACTCAAGCTGGCGCTCGTCGGCTCCGGCTACACACCCAACCAAGCCGCCGACCAGTTCTGGTCGACGCCGCAGGCGTATGAGATCAGCGGCCCCGGCTACACCGCCGGGGGTGTGGTGATCGGGTCGATCGCAATCACCACAGCAGGTTGGGATTTCACCGGCGCCAACGCGCAATGGTCCAACGCCACATTCTCCGCGTACAAGGCAGTGCTCTACGACGCCCAAACCGGCTCAGCCGCAACCGATCCGCTGATCGGCTGGGTCGACTTCGGCGGGGTGCAGTCCCCGTCCAACGGCGTGTTCGCGGTGAACTGGTCGGCAGCCGGCATCGGCGTCATCACACCCGCCTGACATGAGCGCAACCGGCTGGCTGACCGCCTTCGCGACCGGCGGCCTCGCCTCAGCTGCCATCGGCGCCATCCTCGAATACGTCGGCCGCGCCATCCATCACGGCCACAAGGACAACAAATGAGCACCCGCGCTCACCCTCTCTACAGCCTGTCGGTGCTCGACAAATACCGCACCCAACCGCTGCCGCCCGGCTATCCCGAGCACCGGCGCACCCTCTACGCCCCGGTCGACGACGTGCACGGCGCATTGTGCTATCTGCTCAACAGCGCCCAGCACTCCCTGGTTGTCGCCATGTACGGATTTGACGACCCGCAGCTCGCAGAAATACTGCGCAGCAAGCTCGTTCAAGAGCACTGCTACGTGCAGCTCACCCTGGACAGCTCGCAGGCCGGCGGCGTCCACGAACGCCAGCTGCTCGCCGAGCAGGACTATCCGGCGTCGTCGATCGCTATCGGACGAAGCGAACACGGCCGCATCATGCACATGAAAATGGTTGTGGTCGACAACCTTTGGGTGGTTCAGGGCTCAACCAACTGGAGCGACGCGGGCGAACGCTTGCAGGACAACGAAATGAGCGTCACCGCCGACCCCTACGTCGCCGCCGAGGCCCGGGGCCGCATCGACGCCATCCACGCCAACATGCTCGGCAAACAGAAAGGTTACTGATGCCCGCACCCAAGAAAGCAACCGCGGTCAAACAGGTGGCCGCCAAACACCGCCCCACTATTGCGCTTCCGCTGTTCGGCACGGTGCCGGTGCCGGAGCTCGACCAGCTGGCCTACTACGGCGGTGTGGCTGCGCTGGCAGCGCTCGAGCTGATCGAGTGGCCGATCGCCGCCATCGTCGCCGCCGGGCACGTCCTGGCCCACAACCGCCACAACAAAGCGCTCGCCGAGCTCGGCGAAGCACTCGAGCAAGCATAGGAGACCGCCGTGAAATACAAGCTCGGATTGAAGCCCGTCCACACCCATCCGCGAGTCCGGCTGTGCGACTACTACACCAGCGACCTGCCAAGCGTTGATTCGCTGAAGTTCCCGCTCGGCCACGCCGGTTTGATTGAGCCGCACATGTTCATGAACGACCAGCTCGGCGACTGCGCTATCGCAGGAAGCATCGAGGAGATCCGGCTGGCGAACGCGCTGCGCGGTGTCACCGTCAACTTCACCGACGACACCGCGGTGCAGAACTACTCGGAGATCACCGGATACAGCCCCGCCGATCCCGGCAGCGACCAAGGCACCGACGTCCACGAACTCTACGAGTTCCGGCAGAACACTGGCATCGTGGACGCGGACGGCAACCGGCACAAGATCGTCGCCTACGCCGGCCTGACACCGGGTGATTGGGACGAGATGCTGATCGCTTTGAGCCTGTTCGAGATGGTCGGTATCGGTGTCCAGGTTCCCGACTACGCCGAGGCGCAGTTCGAGGCCGGGCTGCCGTGGCACCTGATCGCCGGGCGCCACAGCATCGAAGGCGGCCACTACATTCCGATCTGGGGCGCCTCCGACCGCCACACTGCGCAGCTGCCCACATGGGGCGCCGAGGGCGGCATCACGTCCCCGTTCTATTCCACTCTCAACACGGTTGCCGTGGTCGCGCTCACCGAGGAAATGTTCACCGGCGGCAAGAGCCCGCGGGCGTCGACTTCAACAAGCTCGCACGCGATCTCGCGCAACTGAACACCGGGCCCGTGCTGACACCGCCGCGGCGGCGCTCCCGCAAGGACGCCGACGATCCGGCACCCGAACCGGCGGCGTGAGCCGATGGCTTGCCACGCTCATCGCCGCCGCATCCCTGTTGCTGATGGCGCCGACGGCCGCAGCTGACGCAGCGACCCAGGTCGTCGACGTCGCCCGCACCGCGCTCGGAAAACCCTATGCGTGGGGCGCGGCCGGCCCAGACGCGTTCGACTGCTCCGGGCTGATCTTCTGGGCCTACGCCCAGATCGGCATCACCGTGCCGCGCACCAGCCAGCAGCAAGCCATCGGCGGCCAGCCCGTCGACCGCAACGATCTGCAGCCCGGCGACGTCGTCACCTTCTACCCCGACGCCAGCCACGCCGCCCTCTACACCGGCGGCGGCAACGTCATCCAAGCATCCACCTACGGCAGGCCAGTGCAAGAAGTACCGCTCGAGCAGGCCGGCCCATTCCACAACGCACGCAGATACCTGACGAGGGAAACCATGACTCTGTTCGGTGTTGACCTGTCCAACAACAACTGGGGCGGTGCGCCGCCCGCGTCGATCGTGCCGACCCTCAACGAGATCATCGCCGAGGGCTTTCGTGGATCGAACACAAATGCTCCGAAGGCAACTACTACGCGGACCCTACTGGCCCACCGTGTGGCAGTGGGCGCAGCAGACCGGCAACATCGTCGTCGCCTACCACTACGTCACCACCGACGACCCGGCCCAGCAGGCGCAGAAATACCTCTCGAACGACCCGAGTAACGGGGCGGCGCCGTGCATGCTCGACTTCGAAGCCAACTCCGGTGACATCACCAACTTTTGGGCCGTGTGGAACGCGTTCGTCGCGGCGGGTGTCAACATGCGGCTGTCCTATATACCGCACTGGTATTGGCAACAGATCGGCTCCCCCGACCTGTCCGGTGTGGTCGGGCTGGTGTCGTCGGCCTACTACGAAGAGGGCAACTACGCCAGCACCGAATACGCCGACGCGGGCGGCGACAACGGCCAAGGCTGGACCGGCTACGGCGGCGCCACCCCCGTCATTTGGCAATTCACCGACGCCGCGCTGGTTGCGGGAATGTCCGTGGACGCCAACGCATTCCGAGGGTCGATCAGCGACCTGCAAACACTACTAGGAGGAGGGCTGTTCATGGCACTAACCGACGACGAACAAACCGAATTGCTACAGAAAACCCGCGAGATCTGGGACCAGCTGCGCGGACCCAACGGTCAAGGCTGGCCTCAGCTCGGCCAAAACGCGCAAGGCCAAAACCTCACGCCGGTCGACGCGCTCGCGTCGGTCAAGAACTCTATCGAAGGGAAGCAATGATGAGTGACGCCAACAGCTTGCAGGCCGACGTCTCTGGGGTGAAAGTCGATGGGACACCGATGCCGTGGCGCAACGTGCTGGCGCGGCATCCTCGCAACATCGGCGATATCGTCAACGACCCGGCGCGCGGCCCCTGGAACTCTACCCACAACGGTCAGAGCTATCAGGGCACCTATGACGCGTTCGAGCAGCAGGTCACCGTCGCCGAGCAGATCGCGTGGACGCACGTCTTCTCCGACGGCATCGAACGCGACTCCGGGGACGTGCTGATCGAGTTGATGGAATTCGCGATCCAGTGGCGCAAAGCCAACGGTCTTCCGACGAGCGCGAAATGACCGGGTGGGCGGACCTGCAGGCCGGCATCTCCGGTGTTGTGAAGGTCCGGCACGCTGTGCTCACCGTGGGCGGCACGTGGGAGTCGGCGCCGGGCACCCAGTACCCGTCGATGGTGGTCGCCGGGCTAAACACCTACGTCGATGACGGGTTGTGCTACGAGGTTGCGGTGCCCTACCCGGCGTCGTTCGGCCCGGTGGGCGGTTCGGCCTCGTCGCCGAGCTACCAGCAGTCGGTCGCTGACGGCTACAACTGGATCGCGGAATGGCTCGCCGCCAACCCGTTGCAGACGTTCGTCCTCGGAGGCTACAGCCAAGGCGCCGAGGTGGTGTCACGCGTCGCGATCGACATCATGGACGGCCCTCTCGCGCAGTACGCCCCGAATTTCGTGGGCGGCTACACGTTCGGAAACCCGTGCCGCGGAGCCGGTTTCTACGCCCCAGGTATCGCCGACCCAGGGGGGCACGGCATCTCGTCGCTGAACATGACCGAGCTGCCGATGCGCGACGGGCAGGTCGTGTGGGCCGACTACGTGCATAGCCCGGCCAATGGCGACGCCGGCCTCGACATGTACGCGAGCGTCCCCAACGGCCAAGTCGGGCAGGACATGACCGACGTCTACACCGTGGCCACCGGCCTGCAGTTCAACGACCTCGGCGCACTGACCACCGACATTGTCAACGCACTGGTCATGGCCGTCAAAGATCTCGGTCTGATCCCGGCGTTCACCGGCGGCATCGCCGGGCTGGCGGCCGCCGGACTGGGCGCGCTCGAGGGACTGCTGATCGGGTTGATCAGCGGGCCGCAGGCCAACGCCACCGGCACCCAGGCCGCCGTCGAGGCCGCGCTGCAGGGCATCGACTTCCTGGCTGCGCCCGGCGGCCCAACCGCACCGCACATCAGCTACGTCGGCGAGATCGGCGGCTACTCAAACCTTGTCGCCAACGCCGTGGGTTTCCTGCACAACATCGCAACACTCACAGCGCGGCGGCCTAAACCCCGAAAGGTCATCGAAGATGAGTATCAAACTCCCGTTTAAGCCGTCCAAGGCAGCGCAGGCCGCGGTCGCGGTCCTGGCCGCCACTGGCTCTGTCGGTACCTACGCGCTGCATGAGTTCGCCGGCATCCTTCCCGAGACGTGGGCCGGCGCGATCAGCAGCGGCTTGGCGGTGATTGCCGCTGTGGCGGGCTTCATCAAGACCGCAGAGCCGCTGATCGACGACCTCGACCAGTTCGCCTCCTGATGGGCGAGCCGACCACCCTGATCGGGCTGGCCGGGCTCGTCGTCATCACGGTCGGCGGCTGGGGAAAAGCATGGATCGACAGTCGCAACCATGCACGCGCAGTCGGCGGCATCCGCGACCAGCTCGTCAACGGTCACGACTCGAACCTGCGGGAAGATCTGGACGAGTTCCGGGCCGAGGTCCGCGCCGGTTTCGATGACGTGCGCCGCGATATGCGCGGCATCCGCCAGGACATCGGCGGTGTCCGCGGCGAGCTGCGTGACGAGCGCGAAGCACGGCTCGACCTCGAGCGGCGCATCGAAACGGCGAAACGCCGCCACCCCGAACAGATGTGACGTGACCTCATGCAGGCGCGGTCGCCGCTGACTGAGCAGATCACCACCGCGCTGGCGCAACTACGCGCCGCGCGGGATCAAGGCGAGATCGAGCGCGAATGGACATGGCAGTCGATGCTTGACAGGCTGCTCGACCGTTACAGCCAAGGATTCAGGTGAGACCGTCCGATAAGGCGTGGATCGTGCTGGGTGCTGCGCTGGCGGCGGCTGTCGGGTGTGGGATGCGCTGTGCCCGCCCGATGAGATGTTGTCGGACGCCAGCCGCCGCTACGCCAAAACGCATCCGCTGCTCACCTATTGGGTGATCGGCACGGTGGTGCTGCACCTGATCGGCCGGCTGCCCCACGCCGTCGACCCGATACATCTGGTCGGGGAGGGGTTTCGATGGACTTCGCTGCGCTTCCACCTGAGATCAACTCGGCCCGCATGTACGCCGGCCCGGGCCCGGGCTCGCTAATCGCTGCGGCACAGGCGTGGGAGACGCTGGGTGCTGAGCTGGAAGCGGCGGCCAACGGTTACCGCGCCGCCGTCACCGGACTCGTCAGCGGCGCGTGGCTGGGCCCGTCGAGTCAGGACATGGCCGCAGCGGTACAGCCATATATCGCATGGATGGAAGCGACCGCGCAGCAGACGCGGCAGATCGGCGCACAGGCACTTGCCGCTGTGGAAGCCTACGAGGCGGCGTTCGCCGCGACCGTGCCGCCTCCCGTGATCGCCGAGAACCGTGCACAGCTCGCCGCACTGGTTGCGACCAACCTGCTCGGCCAGAACACCCCGGCGATCATGGCCACCGAGGCGCAGTACGCCGAAATGTGGGCGCAGGACGCCGCCGCGATGGTTCAGTACCAGGCGACGTCATCGGCTGCGACGTCGGCGATTACGCCGTTCACGCCCGCACCGCAAACCGCCAACCCGCAGCCCAACCAGACCACCAATGGCGGTGTCGGGTCGATCATCAGCCAGATCGACGGCATCCTCAACCCGAACGGCGTTCCGATCCTCGGGCTCGACAGCAGCACCCTCCTCGGCCAGTACCTCGAGCAGTCCGTGAGCGGCGGCTACCCGATCAACATCGCCCAGCTCTTCGGAAACTTCATCGCCTACACGGCGATGGGGGCGGCCGTCAGCTCCGCGACGACCAGGCCCGCTGTCGCGACACCGCAGCCTGTCAGCGTCAGCAGTGCGACACCGTTCGTGTCGACCCAAGTAACGGCCAACATGGGTGGCGCGTCGACGCTCGGCAGGTTCTCGTCGCCGAGCTGGACGACGCAGCCCTGGAACCTCGAGGGACGCGCGCCGAACGTGTCGGTAGCGACACCGGCCGCGCAGAGATACCAGGCGGGAATCCCTGTGCCGCCGGCCGTCCCAGTTACCAGCGCCGGCAGAAGCGCACAGCGGCGCGTCCGCGAAGACCCCGAGTACGGGCACGTGTCAAAAGTGCTGCCACCGCGACACCCGGCAGGAGGCTAGCCGCGACATATGGGTCGACGGATTCTTCCTCGATGGAGGCCAGGCTTTTACGTGGTTGGCCTGGACGGCAAACTACCGCCCGGCGCGGCGGGAGCAATCCATCGGGGGATGGTCGTCGGCCCGCGCCGGAGCGGTGAAGACCAGGGTCAGCGTGGCGAGGATAGCGAGAACGAATTTCATACCGGGCCTCTTTTTTCACGTGGCGGCGGTCGGGCAGCGGGCGGCAAGCGCCTCAGTCGTCCAACGGGTGGCTTGGTCGAGCCCCCATCCGCTGATGCGTTGGACGAATTGGATGGCGTCGGTTTTGGTGCCGCCGTCCCAGAGGACGTTGCATGTTGAGGTTGCGAGTTGGCCTTCGGTCCAGCCGTTGCCGATGGTCGGCGGTGGCGCGAACCGTTGGGTGGGAGCTGAGGGCGCCACCGCTGGGGTTTCGGTGACCGTCACCGTCGGCGGCGGCTCGGCAACAGGCGGGGGCGCCGCGACAGTTGGTGTGGGCGCGGAAGTCGGCACCGGAGCTGCGAGAGAATACGAGGGAGCTGCAGCAGCAACGGCCGGGGTTGAGGGCGCCGAGCGCGGCGCGTTGTCGCGGCGCGTCAACCAGACACCTGCCATCCACGCTGCTGCGGCAACCGCGACGGCCATCAGCCCCACGAAGATCTTCACGGTTCCCCACGCGTAGGCCCGGTCGTCGGCGTCGCTCCACAGATCCTCATCGTCCTCGTCGAGGTCGCTGTAGGCCAGCGGAAGGTCGGGAGTCGCGGTGGTTCTGATGGCCGCGGTTTCCGGCTCGGGCGTGGAAGCGCCGGATTGGGTTGGGCTGGTCATTTCGCGCCCGCTTCGTACTGTGCGTTCATCGACTGAACCCGTAGGTACAGCTCGACCCAACGCGCTGCTGCGGCCTGTGCCATATCGCGACGTGCCTGCCTCGCCTTCTGGCTCATGTCTCCCTGTGCGCCTGCTGGCAGCCTATCCCACAGCGCCCAGGTGGCGTACTCGTAGGCTGCGTCGTGGAGCGCTCTTAGCGCCTCGCCGTATCCGTCGTAATCAAACTCGGCGAGGGAATCTAACGCGTCTCTAGGTCGCCGGAGGTCGATGTGGACGCGGTCCACATCTTCGAGGGTTTCCGCAGGTCGCCGCATGCCGTCCACACTCCTTACATCATTGTGTTTCCGCAGCTCAGAGCCGGTTTCGGGGCTATTCCCGTCGGGTTCGATTCCCGGCAGCTCCACCAAGAAGGTGCTGGTCGGGACCGCAAGGCTTGGCCAGTTTTTCTTTCATCAACAAACGTTCAAATCTCCTGTGGGGGTCGAAGTTTGGCCCCATTGACACAGCCTCCCATGCGCGTTTCAGGGAGATGACTTCATCTCGCTGGCGCGTCCGGGCACAGGTCTTTTATGGCGAAATCTACTGCGGCCGTGGCCTGATCCAGGGTCACCCTCTTTAGGGCCCTGTATACAACTTGTATGCTGCGTGCACGCGACTGCCCATTACGAATCTCGGCGCATGTGCTCTCACCAGCATTGATGAGCTGCTGATCGGTGCCCCACCGCAGTCCGATGCTGGCCATATCGTCGACCAACTGCCGTTGCCCAGGCGTGATTCTGGTGCTGCCAGCAGCCTGAGGCGGTGAGGGAGCCGATGTGGGAAGGTCGCCATGGGGTAGATTGCTTTGTCCCGGAACGAGTCCCATGTAGGAGCCGTCAGGCGACATGTAGACCCAGCGTTGTTCTGTTCTGCACGCCGGATCGGGGGGATCGAGTACGCGGCCCTGAAGATCGTGCCGACAGTCACCGGGGCATATGGGGCCGTACGCTTGTCCCCACTCACAGGTGACTAGAACCTTTTCCATTTGGCACGGCGGCATTCCAGGGGGTGGGCCATCAGTCCAACCTGGCCATTCACTAGTGGGGTTGTAACACGCAGCCTGAGCCGGGCCGGTCGCCGCGACGCACAGAAGTGGTCCTGCGAGTGTGAGTGCTGCGGCAGCGACGGCCGCTCTCGAAACCACATGCATCTTGGGCTCCTGATTTTGAAGGCAGGCATCCTAATTGGGCGCGAAGGCCAATTAATTAGCCTGCACGGTCAGCATCGCGAGCAGCAGCACGACGGCCACGGCGGCCTGGCATTAGGGTTGGTGGCCGTACCCGCGTGCCGATCTCCGGCCTCGACCGTCGGTCCAGCAACGCGGGCTCGATTGGTCCGGTTTTATGCTCCGGTGTCCTAGAGATTTCGTCCCTGCAGTGGAAACCTGCGTTCAGGACCGAGCGATGATCGCCCTTCGGCCGAAGGTGCTTTTCGTAGCGCCCTCCGTTCCAGGACTGCCGCGGCGCGATCCATCGGCATTGGCGCACCGGCCGGATTGCAAGATAAGTGGCCGCCATGGCCGACTCCTCCCTACGTGAACCGCGCCGCGGCAGGTCACTCCTAGGAGCTGTAAAAGTACACAAAAACAGACATATGGCGATCAAAACGGCGAAGATTCCGCCATACTTCAGTACACGCTGACTTGACCCGGCGGCGAGTTGCCCAGATGGGAGAAGGAGCACCATGATCCAAAAGCTGCCGCAGGTTGCCCTCACCGCGGCAGCATTGGGTGCCGCATTTGGCCTCGCCCTGGCTCAACCGGTGGCTACTGCCCAGCCATTTTCTGCCACTGACAAGCAGTACCTTGCCGCCCTGCGGCACGGCGGTCTCTGTTGCCCAAATCAGCCGGACGTCCCCGTGTGGTATGAATCGCCAGAACTTGCGATAAACACCGGCAAGCTCGTTGCGGAGTCATTTGCCAGGGCACCCACTTATCAGCAGTTCAAGCTCTTGCAGGGCGTAGTGGGGGAGCAGTCTCTTAATCGTGGTGCCCATCCTCTGGACTTTCACGAAGCGGGGAAGGTCGTGATCATAGCTATCCGCTACTACGCGGGGCTTGACGCTGAGTGCAAGCTGATGAAGCAGATGGGCGGTGCCATGGGGGAGGCACCGTACTGGTACGGGCCTGTCACCTACTCGGGTGGCTTAGCGGTGCAGCCAGGCTGCATCAATTTCGAGAAGTAGTTCCTTACTTCTCGGGACAAACTGGCATGAGTCAATTGACACCTGATGAGCTGCGACAGTTACAAATGCTGCTTGAAGGGCCATCGCCGGGTAGCCGGCACAGCTCGCGAGCAGCTAAGAAACGCCCAGGGTCTCCATCACCGCGTACTGGACAAAAGCAGAAGTCCAGCCAGGAACTCGTGGCGATGGCCCGGATGGTTGCACTGAACGCCGTCCCCCGCGGCGGGAAAATCGGCCCTAAGGCGCTGGCCGCGATTATGCACGCGCACTGGGAAACAACATTGACCAGCGAGCAGCGCATGCGACTCGCCGGTGACTTGGCGAGGAATGGCTACCCGAGCAAAGGGTCGGCGCTACCCGCATTGATTCAGTTTGCCCGGGACGAGCTCGACAAGCGCGGGCAGCTTATTCCATGGGAATGGTCGCCACCAACGCCCCAAATCCGCAAGACGAATCTATTCCCGTCCCCGATCCAGAACCCGGCGGTCCACAGACCGTTTACCACGGATTCCTGGTCCGACCACACGGCTCTCACAAAGCTGGGCTACCGCGTAGGCAAGTCAGGAAAGGCCATCGACGATAGACGCGACATCCTGCGCCGAGCGTACGAGGTCTCGCCAGACCAAGTCCCTGAGGACATCGCTCCCTACCTAGACGGCTGGGGTGGACCCGCGACCCGGCAACGGCTGAACGCGATGATTAACACCATCAGCAGCAATATCAGTCGGTTCCGGACCCGCAAGAGTCACGCCACAGCAGTCGCGGACTGGAGGGCGGACTTGGCCTGGGTAAAGAAAAATTTGGGCCACCGCGCCTCGCGCCGATGAATCGGGTGCACTCACTCAGCCCGGCCGCCCACTAGGTCAGTCTCCATTCTTTAGTAGTGAGGCGAGCTGTCAGGTCACGCCGCGAATCGCCGCTGTGTCCATCTAGGGCCACCTGGCAGTGCCTATGGTGACCAATGCCGACTTTCAATCTTGGCGCTCTTGTACGGGTGACCCGTAACCCGTTGCCAGACGACATCGATCAGCAAGACGTAGAAGGCGGCCGACAGAAAACACGCGGCAAGGACGCCATGCACGCAGACGCCGAGTACAAACGGGGCGCGATTGGTTGTAGGCACGGTTAGAAGTGAGATCACTGCAACGGCGACGACAGCGACAGCAAGGCCGCCAAATGCGGCGATATTCGCGGGCTTTAACCATCCAGGCTGGGTGACGACGTTCGAGACCCAATCGCCAGCGTCGGAGCCGACCTTCCTCTTGTCGGCATCCGATAGGACGGTAGAACCTATGTTGTTGAGAAGCTTTCGCTCGAGTGTGGCAATGGAGCGGACTCTCACATCGACTAGAGATAGCAATATGTACTGGTAGCACAGCAGACCCCAAAGAGGTGCACCTACGACCGCATGGAGCCAGGGACCATACCACTGGTCCTCGAGGAAATCCGTGCTAATGGCGGCGACTACAAGTGCTCCATAGGTCGCCATCACCGCCATCAAGTTGATAGAAACGCCGTAAATGGCTGACCCGTCAGCTCGATCGGCAGCGTAGATCGCGGCGATCGCCTCATTCTCAGCCGACATTTTCCCCCTTTAGCTACGGTGATGGTGGCAGAACTGCGCTCAAATGTAGTCGCACAGCCGCAGATTCTCGGGATGACATGACTGTCGGTGAGCGTTAGGCGACCCCGACCACTGAGACATCGCGGGTCCTTAGATACGAGAATGCAAAGGAGCGATTGGGTCAGACGCAATGATCACATCTATGACCTGTCGCATACCGGCGGGTTCATAACCATCGTCCACCATCTGGTCAACTACGAGATTACGAAATCCTTCATACGTGGCCTTGCCCGCGAGTTCTTTGTGGACGAAGCGCTGCAGAATCGACCGGCCCGGAAATTCCTTCAACCATTCGCCGTTCGTCATCGCCTCTGTCAAGCGGTCGTTAATAGCGGCAGCTTCCGCCTCGAGATATGCTAGGTCGACCGATTGTTGGAGTTCCGTTAGCCTATCGAAAGTTGCAGTAACCGAATCGATCAACGCAGCTGCCGCGTCGGCCGCGAGAGGATCTCCGCCCAAATTTATCGATCTGACGATCTGGTTGTTTACGCGCTTCCTAAGCTCGACCGTCACCAGTTCTGGTAAGACCTCCTGAGCAGCTTCGCGGAGCGCATCCAAGACCTCATCGTCAGTAACGAACCGCGGATTGTCCGCTAGCGCAGCGACCGCTTCGCGCACGTACTTGGGATCGAGCAGATAATTTTCGATATGGTAGACATCCCAATTTAACTGTCGTGCTCCTGCTGGTGGAGTTTCCCATGGCGATGAATCCTTGTCCGTAATAGCAAAAAAGCGGCTCGCCATCCCGACCTGTTCAGCAGTAGACGACAACACCTCGTAGAGATCTCGAACTCTTTGTTTCGATCCGCCGCTTACCAGGTTAACGCTCTTAGCGAATACGGGGAATAACCGCTCGGTGATACGAACGTCTGTGTCAGTATCACCTCCTCCCTCGAAAAGCACTACCTTTCCTTGAGGTCGATACATTGCGAGATCGCCTACCAGGTCAATTGTCGCCCGCTCAAGTTCGTCATAAGCGAGGACTTGGATTGCTTGGTTCTCAGTTATAGGCCGTTGATCAGCGCTCGTCATGTGAAACGCGCTGTAATTAGAATTGCCAACAGCCTGTCGAAGCAATGTATCTGAATGCGTTACTAGCCACAATTGGTTATCCCGCGCTTTGCCCAAATTCTTGTGGTAGAAGTCTGGAAAGCCGCGCAACAGTCCAGGATTTAGGTGCAGCTCTGGTTCGTCCAACAACAACGTGGAGTGCAGGGGAGTCGAGTTTCGAAGTGATAAGTAGCCATATAGAACCTCTTTCTCTCCCGAGCTAAGATCGTTAATGTCGTGTTCCTGCCCTCCCCTCGTACGTACGGGGAAACTCAATGTTCCTTTCGGATCGGGTTGCACCCCTAGGTACTCTTTGTCCGGGAAGAACGTTTGAAATAGTTCTTTCAGGGTCTCATTTAGGTCTGAAACGTTAGATTCCACACCAGCCGTTCGCGCTATTGCTTCACGAACAAAAGTGGCTGCCAACTGGTTCTTTATATTTGAATACTTCTGTTGCCAGTCGTACAACATATGTTGTCGACGTTGTGTCGTTACTTCGCGTGTATCTAAGTTAACACCGCCAATACTTTCTCGTTGATAGGTCCGTGACGCTGAGTGATATTCGATAACACCTAGGCGGTCTGGCATGTATGTTTGGAATACGATTTCCATAACAGTGCTTGGCGCTGGAAACAGGCCCAAATTAGGCTGAATTGTCAATGCAAGTTGCTGGGTGTCTGCGGTAAGCCCTTCCCGCAGCGATGCCGCGAGGTTGACGATTTCTTGCTCGGCCTGACTGCCAAAATGGCGAAATTGTGTCGCAAATGCGAGCTGTGAAAAGTTTGATGCGGTGATCGGCTGTCCTGTAACAGATGCCCACGCTAGGGGGGCAACTATAGTTTCAGCGTTAGATTCCAGAAATTCAATCTCTGAAGGGCTAAGCTGCACAGCTGCGGAAATTTCAATGGGAATGCCGGGGTCGCGGAATAGTCGGATGATCTGATCAGGATTGTTAAGATCGATTTGAAATTCGCCAAACCATCTGGTCCATTCGTTCAGTTCGTAACCGCCGTAGACAGATTTCAGCAAGCGTATTGAGTCAAATACACAGGATTTACCACAACCGTTTGGTCCCGCGATCAGAATGAAATCCGTGAGGTCGCTAACTTGGAATTTCTGAATCGCTTTGAAATTCTCGATTGAAAGACTTGTGAACCGCACGTCGTTCGAGCTCCGCTCCTTGAGATCTGCATATGGATCAACTGCCGATGCAGAACAACCTTAAGATAGGGTTCCTCCTGATAGGCGTACATCACTTCGGTGTCGCGCGCCGGCTGCCCTGTCCTGCACTGTCGACGGCGGTTGAAGTCGGCCTGTTCGCCATCCGTCCCGACAGATTCGCTGCGGTTTGTGTCCTCCGTCGTCGTGCTGACGGCAGTCAGCACATCCTCGTTTCGAGTCATGTTTTCCCATGTCGCGCTGTGCTGACCCTTAAATGAAATCCCCAGTTCAGGCGCACTATATGCGGCTTCGATGCCCGGCAGATCCACTTAAGTGCCGCAGAGATGCTCTTTTCATTGGCCTTTGATCGCAGGACGTGGTCCACGCTCAATTCAAGCCCGGGTACCGTCGCTGCCATGGGAGCGTGCTGATGCCAGACCCATTGCCCGGTCCTCGTCTACGCCAGGTGGCGCTGGTCGCCCATGACTGCGAAAAGATTCGTGGAGGTGGTCTCTCCCGTACGACCCGACACCACTGCAGGGCGCTATCTCGCCCGTCGCGGATCCGACAGCGGCTACATGGCCATATTCCAGATGCCATCGCTCGAAGAAGCCCGCCGGCGCGTGACTGATCTGGGGGTACGCGTGGTTTGGAAGATCGACCTCGACGACATCGCGGGAACCCATTTGCACCCCAAAGACATCCCCGGGGCGATCGTGTCCCTCGACTGGGCGTCGCCGGCGAGTTCGTGGCGTTGGGCGGGTCCGGCATGGACCGCAACGGCACCCGATCACCCGCCGGGCGGCATCGTCGGCATAACGGTCGAGGTAGCAGAACCGGCCGCGGCGGCGCGGCGGTGAGCCGATGTTCTTGGTGTCGACGCCGAGGTCGACGGTGGGCTGGCCCTGGTTCGGCTGGCCCAGGCTGGCCAATCTTTGAGGTTCGTCTCGGCGGTCGGCGGCCGGGCCGAAGGCATTACCGAAATCTGGCTGACACCCGGCTCGCCTGGTCTCCCAATAGGTGACGGTCCCGTCGCCGAGATCGGCGGAGTGCGGTTCGTAGTGCGTGCGCCATGATGCCACCCCTCCGAAATCGCCGTGCTCACAACTACATTCGATCACGTTGCATTCCCCGGCCACCCGGCGCCATGGCCGGGGCGGCCCACCCGGCGGCAGCGGCAGACAGGATGTGCCAAGCGCCGTGGTACTGCCACAGACTGTCGGGACGGCACAGCGGCGACCCGGAACGTCCCGCGGCGTAGGCGGCCAGCCCCACAGCGAGGACGCCGGCCGGTGCCGCCCAGGTCGACCATCGCTGCCGCCGCGCGCTCCTGGCCAGACCAGCGGTGTACACCGCTCCCGCGGCCACGATAGACCAGTCATGGGCGAACTTCGCCCATGAAGGTTGGGGCCCGTGGTATGCGAAGCTGCCGGACCCGACCGCTACGAGCGCTGCACCGGCGGCCGCAGCCAGCGGCGCCTTAACCCTTGCCGCCCAGACCAATACGGCCACCCCGGCGGCGACGTACGCCAGGCTGGTGACGGCCAGGACGGGCTGCGCCAGCGCGGCACCAACGACGACGCGTTCGCAGTCCGAGTGACCGAAACTCCCGGGAGCGGTCAAGACCTGCATGGCGATCCACCGTAACGCGTTCGCCGATGAATTAAGACCGAGGTGTGTCTCGCGTGTGACTTTCCCGCGACAGCGATCAAGGACGCTCTCTTCATGACACCGCTTGTGGTGAGCGCCGCGCTGGTGACAGCATTGTGCATCGGCTACTACCTTGGCCGGCGCGCCGGGTCGGCGCCCTCGACTTGGAAGAAGCGAACGAGTCGGGTGACGCTGGGCAGGCTTGCGATAAATCTGCTCGTGTTAATGACTGCACGTCGTATCCGGAAAAGCTTCCTACCCCGTCGCATGTTTCGCGACGCCGTCGGGACTTGGGAACCGAGATTTGTTGAGCCGCTTGAGTTCTTGCGTACCAGTGCTGGGCGGTTGCGGTCCTATTGATGGACTCAAACATGCAGGGTGGGTCGGTAGGTGAGCTCTTGGATGTTGCCGTCGAGCGTTCGGCTTTCGATCAGCTCGAGGTCGAAGTCAGCCGCGCCCTGGAAGATAGGGTCGTCACCGGTCTGACCGGTGATCACAGGGAAGAGCGTCACCTGGACGCGGTCGACCAGGCCGGCGGCCATCAACGCTCGGTTCATCGACAGGCTGCCGTGCGAGCGCAACGGCACCTCTGACTCCTCCTTCAGCCGGGCGACGACGTCGACGGCGTCGCCGCTCACGAGAGTTGCGTCAGGCCAGTCGAGAGGTCCCTCCAGGCTGGTCGACACCACCGTCGCCGGCAGGTGCCTCATCCGGGTGACCCACGCGTCGTGCACCTCGGACTCCTCGGTGCTCTCGGCGAGCATTTGCGTGAATAACCGATATGTGTTGGCGCCAAATACCATCCGCTGCTTCTCGTCGTACAGAGCAAGGCGGTGGTCGAGAAGTTCCGGACCTTGCTTGCCCCAGTAGCCGCCCCAATCGCCGCCGCTGACGCCGCCGAAACCGTCGAGGCTGGAAAAGACGTCGAAAGTGTAGGTAGCGGTCATGATGGTCTCCTCGAATGCGGTCGATGGCGTGTTGGAGATACAGACTGGAAGCCGTGGCGAAACTCATCGCCGCGTTAATTGCCAGCCTCGATAGCCGCGACTCGCGCGGAAGCGTTGGGTCCGCAAGAGAGCGGCAGGTCCACTCTGCCGGCGGCAAGCAGATCGTCAATGCGGTGCTTGAGATCACCTGAGGAGAGATGCGCATAGAGGTTCGCGCCCGGGCAAGAAGTTCGGGCAAAGTCCCGATGGCCCGCCAACGTGTTGGTCGGGATGCCGAAAGTCTGTGCGGCCCAAGCGAACGCGAGAGCGGCTCCGTGAAGCTGGGCCTCCGAGACCACCTCTTGGTCGAAGTCTCCTAGGCAGAGGACCAGGAAATGGCCTGTGGTGTCGTAGTCCGTAGCAGTGTCGCCTGCGATCTCGGTGCTCCGCAGTTCGTAGATGTTGCCGTTGCGGTCGACGCCGATGTGATACGCGATGTCGATCCAGCCCAGCTGGTCTTGGTGGTATCGCTGGTCCTGGCGGAGGCGTCCTGGGGCATTGCGGTTGTCGCCGAGGACGACCGCCTCGTGGTGAAGGGTCATCCGGGTGATGGTGTGACGCCTGCCGCCGGGGCGGGCAGGCCGCGCGCCCCACGCGTCCCGGCATAGCAGGGGCGCCGAAGTGGCAGCTCGGGCTTCACTCGAGCAAGCGCTCACCATTGACGCCAAGCCGACGCCGCCTGCCAGCCGCAGCATTTGACGACGGTTGACGGGCATATTCATGGCGCGACGACCCTTCAGTGACCGGTGAACTTTGGAGGTCGGCGCTCGGCTGCTGCTGCCACACCCTCGCTGAAGTCGGCGGTCGCCTGCAGTCGGGTTTGTTCTTCAAGCTCATGTGCGGTGGCTTCCGCGACAGCCTCGGCGAGTCCGGTGCGCATGGTGGCACGGATACTCACCAACGCCAGCGGAGCCGAGGCGGCGATGCGTTCGGCGAACCGGATCGCCGCCGGGCGCACGTCATCGTCGGCGGCCAATTCATCGACCAGCCCTGCTGCGCGAGCGATTTCGCCGCCGAAACGTTCACCGGTGAGCATCCACTCGAGTGCTTTCTGCGGACCGACGACACGTGGCAACGTGGCCGTGATCCCGAAGCCGGGATGAAACCCGAGCCTGCTGAAGTTAGCCGCAAATTTCGAGGAGGGTGCAGCCACCCGGAAGTCTGCGCTGAGCGCGAGCCCGAGTCCGCCGCCGATCGCGGCGCCGTGTACCGCTGCGACAACGGGTTTACCGGTACGGAACAACCGGATTGCCTGAGCGTACAGCTCACCGGGTGACAAGCGATCCTCGGCGGGCCGCGAGAAGTCGGCGCCGGCGCAGAAGTGTTTTCCGTCTGCGCACAACACAATTGCCCGGCATTCGACATCGTCGTCCAGCCGCTCGTAGGCATCGGCGATGCCCTTGATCAATGCGGTGTCAAAGTAGTTGTTCGGGGGTCGATGCATCTCCACCACGGCAACGTGGCCGGCGGATTCGACAGTGACGTCTGCGGTGGTCATAGCGCTTCCAGAAATTCACGCACGGCGGCATTGAAGGCGTCGGGCTGGTCCATATTCGCCGCATGACCCGCGTCGTCGATGACGACCTTGCGGGAATTGGGGATGCGGCGGTGCATGTAGTCGGCACTGGCCAGGAAGTCGGTGTCGTCGGCGCCGACGATCACCAACGTTGGCACCGCGATGGTTTCAAGCGAGGTGATAACGCGAGCGTCCTTTTGAGCCATGACACCGCGGGCGGAACGGGGCAGTCCCTCGGGATGCTCGTGCACCGCCTGCTTGAGTTCCGCCGACAGGTCGGCCGGTGTTTCGCCCCGCTCGAGTTGGCTGGCGCGTCGTTCCACCCACGCGTTCCACTTGGCGCGGGCGTCGTCGTTGCGGTAGCCCGGCCCCGTGTCGACCAGTACCAGCGCGGCCACCCGCTGCGGATGGACGAGATGGAAGGCCAGAGACAGATAGCCGCCCAAGGACATTCCGCCGAGCACGGCCCGATCGGCACCCGCGGCGTCGAGGATGGCCGCCATGTCGGCGACGCTGATCTGCTCGCTGTAGCGGGCCATGTCCTCTGGGGCTTCGCTGCTGCCGTGGCCGCGCTGGTCCCACACGATCACCGGCCGATCGACGCTCAACGCAGCAATATTCGGCTCCCACATGCCCGCGGTCGCGCCGAAACCGTGTGTCAGCAATACAGGCACACCCGAGGCCCGGGGATTGTGCACCTGGAAAGTCAGCGTGACTCCGTCGTCGCGCAACAGTCGGTTCATTGCACGACCTCGGAGCCGGACTGGATGGCCGGATACAGGGCATCGGGTCCGCGGGCCACCAGGGCCGCGCCGAGCCGATCCGCCCAGCGATGATGTCCTCCGGCTTCGTCTTGCCAGGCCCAGAGTCGACGGGTCAGATAATGCAAGGGGTACTCCTTCGTCATACCGATAGCGCCGTGCGTCTGATGCGCGGCGGCAGTCACCAGCCGAGCGGCCCGGTCGGTAAGCACTTTGGCGCAAGCGATTTCGAAGCCGCCTCGGCCGAGCTCGACTGCTTCGACCGCGCCGTCAACAGCCGACGCGACCACGGCCGCCTGCTGGTGGATGGTGACCAGGTGGGCTTGCACGGCCTGGAAACGACCGATCGGGCGCCCGAACTGCTCACGTTCGCGGCTGTAGCGCAAGGTCATCGTCGCGACCGCACTGATCGCGCCGGCCATCAGCGCGGCGCGGCCCAGCGCAGTGCGCTCCCAGAGCGTTTGCTCAGTGATCGACGTACCGGCGCGCGCAGTTACCTGCACACCGTCGAAAACCAGTGTGTCTCGGGGCTCCTCGGCGAGATTGACTCCGCGAATGACCGCAGGGCCGCCTGATGGTGCAGCTGGTCCGGGCGCAAGCACGACGACGCCGTCGACGAGGCCGATAACATGCTCGGCGCAGTGGCCCCACGGCACGGCGGGCGCCGTACCGAACAACCGATCACCGTCGAGACGGAGCGAGGCACCAGGCGGCAGTGCCGTACGGAAACCCTCCGGAAGTGCGAGGCCTGCAGACGCTAGTAGCCACCCGCCGACCAGCCCGGCCTCAGCCAGGGGTACCGGTGCCGCGTGTGCTCCGGCGGCACGGAGCAGTTGGACGGCGTCGGCAACGGTGCCTCCGGCTCCGCCGAGCTCTTCCGGGATAGGGGCATCGCTGAAGCCGCTCTGTTGCAAGGCATTCCATAGTTGTTGGTCGTCCGAGCTTTGCGCGGCAAAGAGTTTGGCGGCCGCGCTATACAGTTCGTTGTCGCTCATGACAAACCTTTGGCTGCGACTGAGCGCAATATCTCGTTGGTGCCACCTCGGATGGTGAACGACGGCGATTCCAGCACGGCGCGACGTAACAACCGTTCGAACAAGGACGGCGCCGGTTCTGGGCTGTACACGAGTTCACGGTCCAACACGTCCCGTAACACGTTCACCACATCCTGTTCGAACCGGGTGCCCATCTCTTTGATGAGCGCGGCTTCGGCCGCGGGCGTGCCGCCGGCATCGATTGCCCTGGCTACCGCCAGCGACAGCCGTCGCAGCACCCAGTACTGGGCAGCGAGCTCACCGATCAGCCGGCTCCCGGCGGGACTGGCGGCCAGGTCTGGGCATTCGCGGATGAACTCCTGAACGAGTAGGAATGTCGAGATCCAGCGGTCCGGGCCGCTGCGCTCGAAGGCCAACTCGCTGGCGTTCTGCGCCCAACCCTGTCCGATTTCGCCGATCACCATCTCGTCCGAGACGGCCACGTCGTCAAGGATGACCTCGGCGAAGTGCTCTGTGCTGCCGTTCAGGAAGGGGATTGGCTTGACCGTCACGCCGGGGCTGCGCATGTCGATCAGGAATCTACTTAGTCCGGCATGGCGTTCGCCCTCACCGGTTCGGCACAGAGCGATCATGAAGTCGGCGTGCATGGCGTTGCTGGTCCATACCTTGGCGCCCGACACTCGCCAGCCGTCCGTGTCGCGCACACCGCGCGTCCGCACCGACGCGAGGTCGCTTCCGGCATCGGGTTCGCTCATGCCGATGCAAAAACACAACTCGCCCCGGCAGATTCGGGGTAACAGCCACTGTTTCTGTTCCTCAGTGCCGTAACGTAATAGCACCGGGGCGATCTGCCGGTCGGCGACCCAGTGGTGCCCCACCGGGGCGCCCCACCGCAGTAGTTCTTCGACGACGACAAAGCGGTCGACGGCGGTGGCGTCGCGACCGCCGTAGCGAGTCGGGACCGCCATCCCGATCCAGCCACGCTTCGCCAACGCGGCGGAGAAGTTCCGACTAACCTCGGCGCCCATCCCGAGGCCGGGCTCGAAGGTGCCCCAGGGCAGCGTCTCGGCCAGGAATGCGCGAACCTGCTGCCGCAATTCCAGCTCTGACGCGGTGAGCGCAGTAGGCGATGTGGCCATGCTTGGCAGGCTAACCACATTCTTCGTGCCGACGAACGGGTTTATCCGTACGACGCCACGGGCAGCTGGTCGATGAGCGGGTTTCCCGTCGCCGTAGCGCTTGCCTCCAAAGGCGGGTTGGCCTCGCATTGGCCGTTCTTGGGCGGCACCTTCAGCAGCATGCACAAGCCCATCGCCTCAGGACTCATCGTTGTGTCCCTTCGAAGCGGCGAGACAGGTTTCCCGTTCCAGCTGATCAGCTTCCAGCCGTCCTGAGGACTGCCCTGGATCACAACGATGCCGGTGTTGGGCAGCGGATCGAAAACCATGAGCAGCGGATCGGGGTTCTTGACGTTCATCATCGTGCCGACCTCGATGACGAATTCGCTTGAAAATGCCACTTCGGTGATATTGCCGTCCGCGGCACGGACCGGGTTGGTCACGGCATTGCCGTAAATCGTTTGAAGCGCGTCGCGAAAGCGCTTGTCGAACACCAGCCCGTTGGGGTCCGTGGAGCCCGGGGCCAGCATCGGAGCGGCGGGTATTCCGAGCGCCCACGCGAGCGGGCCTAGGAGATATAGAAGCCCTTGGAAACTGAATTCCGGTAAGCCATCGTAAGAGCCGGCGTTGATCTCGTTGAGCCCAGGCAGGACTTGCACGTTCATGCCAAGCAGGTTGGCCAACGGCGCAGCGGTTTGCTGCGTCCTGATCAACTGCGATGCGAAGAGCCCGCCGAAAGGACCTTGTGGTGCAAGTACTTTGGCGATTGCCTGCGCCTGCTGCTGACCAAGCTGACTGAGTGCGGTGCCGGGCACCGCCGTGTCGATCACGCCTGCCGCATTGTCCACCGACTGCGCGTGCCGCACGAAGTCAATGACGATCGACTCGTCGGCCCAGGCTGGTACCGATCCGGCGTACAGCAGCGCCGTCGAAAACAGCGCCGCCGCAACGGAGCGGAATTGCTTTGTCAGCAAGGGAAGCTCGGATCGGTGTCGGCGGCCGTCGTCACAGTGGGGATGGCAGGCGACAACGGCAGCATGGTTAGCGCGGTCAAGAATGCGATCAGTCGGGCGATGGCAGATCTCCTTTCCGCTAATCACTTCGGATTCCGTTGGTCGATCTCGGCCGAGCGTGGGTCGATCACCGCCTGTGGCAGAATTAGACTTGTGTGGCAGAAGTAAAGTATCTGGTTCTCGCACGGTTGCCGCGCCACAACTTTCACAGTTCGAGACCATGACGTGACTGTGTCGTTATGACGAGAACTGCGTTGAGGCCGTCGAGCTCGCAGACGAAATCGCAGGCTGGAGCTCGTTTGCTCGTTGAGTTAATTGCTGGCTTCGGCCGTCGCAAAAACTTCAAAGCTTGAGCATAGAAATGCAAGCATAAGCCCTTGACGAAACGGGTAACGCCTCGCAGACTAGCTTATGCATGTTATTTTAGCCATAAGGAGCTGAAATGGCTGGCCCGAGGCGTAGACGACCAGGTTCCGATCCAGCTATGCCTGAAATTACACGCATAGGACAGTCGTTCGCCGATCGCAGGATCGCGTTACGTCTCACCCAGCAGACGCTGGCGGACCTCGCTGGCGTGTCCCGTTCGACCGTCCAGGCATTGGAGCGGGGGAGCGGCTCGGTCAAATTCGGCACAGTCATCGAAATCGCTGAAGTGCTAGGGATGCAAATCCATACCAGCGTGGCGTCCTAATGACTACGCCGGCACCGCTTGACCTACGCGAGCTTGCCGAAGCCGACGTGTATCTCGGTGACGATCTCGTGGCCCGCCTGGTGCGCGGACAACGCGACACGATCAGCTTCGACTACATTGCCGACTATCCGGCGGGTGGGAGCGTGCGCGACCAATCGGTGTCCTGGTCCCTACTTCGCACAGAGCACTATCCCGTCAATACCACAGGTGGTGCGGTTCCCGCGTTCTTCGCCGGGCTCCTTCCCGAGGGCGTCCGGCTGGGTGTGGTGACCTCATCGACAAAGACATCAGCCGACGATCACCTGACATTGCTGTTGGCGATCGGCGCGGACACAGTCGGCAATGTCGGGGTAGTGCCCTCCGGCACTGATCGTGCTCGGCCGCTGCCGATGTTCGACCCCGAGCGCGACACCGACTTTCGGATCGTGTTCAACAAACTCGTCGGTTCGGTTGATGCAGATCCGGTCGGGTTGGCGGGGATCCAACCGAAAGTGAGTGCTGCAATGGTTTCGGCGCCGGCGCAGACTCGCTCGGGGCCGGCGATTCTCAAGCTCAATCCCGTGGAGTACCCGCTGTTGGTCGAAAACGAGCACTTCTTTATGTCGATGGCGGCAGCGTGTGGATTACGAGTCGCGGCAACATCGTTGCTCCACGACGCCGACGGCCGGAGCGCATTGTTGGTGAAACGATTCGACCGCGACGGGCTAAGGCGTATCGCGCAGGAAGACGCCTGCCAAGTCGCCGATATCTACCCGGCCTCCAAGTACCGCATCAAAGCCGAGACCGCCATCGGAGCCCTTGCAGACGCTTGCGCACGCGGTGGCGGCTCCAGAGCCGCCGCAGCCCTGGAATTGCTCAAAACCGTTGTATTCTCCTGGCTTATCGGCAACGGCGATTTGCACGGTAAGAATCTGTCGATCTACAACCCCGACGGCGTGTGGCAGCCGACACCCGCCTACGACTTGCTGTGCACTCAGCCCTACATGCGGTGGCGCGATCCGATGGCGCTGAGCTTGTACGGTCGTGCGAATCGGCTTACCCGTGCGCACTTCGTTGATGCTGGGGAACGGCTCGGCGTGCGTCCACGCGCCACGTCGCGGATGATCGATTCGATCGTCGACGCCGCGCAGGATTGGCCTGATCGGTGCGGCGACATCGGATTCGACGACCGGCAAACCGAGCTTCTCAAGGAGATGCTGCGCAAGCGAATCAGCAGCCTTCAATAGGCCGAGGCCTAGGCTGGCAGCTGCTTTTACTGTGGTAGCGGTGGGCGGTCAAGCTCATCGAAACAGGCGAGCGCAGCGTCGAGGTCCGTCTCGTCGAAGAATTCGGCACGACTGATGAGGTCACCTTCGACCGTCATAAGTTCGACGACCCGCCACTCGGCGTCAAAGCCTTCCTGCGAAGTCGACTTCACCACCTGCACAAAAACTGCCCCTAGCTCGGTCAGCCGATAGATGGCCTCGATGTGCGTAGTGACGCTTTGCCACTCACGTTCCCATCCGGCAAGGATGTATGCGGTCATTTGCCCGGGCGCAAAACCTATCCCGCGACGGTGATCGAAGTTCACCCAGTCTGCCGTCGTCGGAGCTAACTCGTGTCGACGATTAAGCGAGACAAAAGCTTGCACGATGACGGACCACGCGTGCGCCTGCGCGGCAGCTTCACCGGCGAGGTACCGGGCCTCGAGTTCGTCGATCGCGGCGTCGATGTCGTCGAGGTCGAACAGGATGTGCGCCGCGAGCCGCCCCTCGGTGTCGATTTCGGCGATGTCAAGCATTTCGACGTCAAACTCCCCGTGCCGTGTCTCACCATGTGCGGAACAGATATGAGAGAGTGAAAGCCGTTCTCCACGGGTCGCAATGACTTTCGACGTTATGGACCCACCTTCGGCCAGGGCCCGCAGGTTCGCCACCACGACGTCGCGGCCGTCCCAGAACCCCGCGTTCACCACGCGACGGCGATCGTCGACGTAACTGTCGTCGGTCAAGATTTCGGCTATCGACCCCCAGTCGCCGGCCCTGAAGTATGCAAACAAGCGGTCATCTGCCCGGCTTGCAGCATTTTCCAGTAGGCGCAGTTGCGAATGCAGCTCGTCGAAGCGGGCAAGCGCCGCGTCGAGGTCGGTCTCATCGAAGACCTCGACACGGTTTATCAGGTCACCGTCGACTGTGCCAACGTTGATTGTTCGCCACTCGGCGTCAAAGCCCTCTTGCGATGTTCCACGGGCAGCATGGGTGATGACCGATCCGAGTTCGCTCAGCCGATGCACCGCCTCGATGTAGCTGCGGGTCTCCGGCGTGAGCTCCCAGATGGCACGAAGATATCCGGCCAGATCTTCCGCTTCGGTCGTTACGCCCGGCCGATGGTCGACGTAAACCGCATCCGCTGTCATGCCGTGAAGTTCGTGCCGGTTGGCCTCGGAAAAGGACCGTGTGATGACCGACCACGTGTGTGAGTAGGCGGCGGCTTCGCCGGCGAGGTACCGAGCGTCGAGTTCTTCGAAGGCGGCGTCGATGTCGTCGGGGTCGAAGAAGACATAGCCCGCGATCCGGTCGTCGGTGTCGATCTCGACGATGGCGACCATCTCGACGCCGAATTGCCTATCGCGCGGACCGCCGTTCCAGGAACAGATGCGAGTCAGGGCGAGGCGCTCCCCGCGGGTCGCGAGGACGGTCAAGGTTACGTTCGCGAGACCCTCGGCGAGGGCTCGCACGTTTGCCATCATGTCATCGCGGCCATTCCAGAACCCGACATTCACCACGCGACGACGATCGTCGACGAAACTGTCGTCGGCCAAGATCCCGGCTATCGCCGCCCAATTGCGGGCTGCGCCGTAGGCGAACAGGCGACCATTCGCCCGGCTTGCCGCATTCTCCAAATGGCGCGCCTGTGTTTGCAGTTCGTCGAAGCGGGCGAGCGCGGCGTCGAGGTCTGCCTCATCGAAGGCTTCGACGCGGCTGTAGAGGTCGCCTTCGAATATGCTAGTGACGATCGCCCGCCACTCGGCTTCAAAGCCCTTCCGCGACGTCCCACGCGCAGCCTGGGTGACGACGGTCCCCAAATTGCTCAACCGATGCACCGACTCGATGTAGGCGCTCATGTCCGGCATGAGGTCCCAAAAGCTATGAAGATACCCAGCCAGATCTTCCGACTCAGTCGTTACGGTCGGCCGATGGTCGACGAAAACCGAATCCGGTGTCATGCCGGGAAGTTCGCGCCGATTGGTCTCGTAATAGCTCCGCGTGATGATCGACCATGTGCGTGAGTACGTGGCTGCTTCGTCGGCGGAGTACCGGGCGTCGAGCTCTTTGATGGCCGCGTCGAAGTCGTCCAAGTCGAACAAGAGGCGGGCCGCGACCCGGTTGTCGACGTTGATCTCGGCCAGGCAGAGCGCCTCGTTGCGGAACGTCCCCGGCCCGTGATCTTCAACCGGGAGGAGCACATGACAAAGGGTCAGATGCTCACCGCGCGTTGCGATCACGGTCGGTATTACCTGCGTGACGCCGACGCCGGCGATCGCCCGCATATCGGCAATTTCAGCATCCCGACCGTGACGGATTCCGGCATTCACCACGGAACGACGATCGTCTGAGCAAATGTCGTCGGCCACTAGCTCCGCCATGGCTGCCCAGTCGCGGGCCGCGAAGTGCCTGAAGACACGCTCAACCACTTGGCTGGCGGTGTTTGTCAACCGAGGTGCCTGCGGATGTAGTTCCTCGAAGCGGACGAGGGCTGCGTCGAGGTCGGCCTCGTCGAAGATTTCACAGCGGTTGAGCAATTCGCCTTCGACGGTCATAACGAGTACGGATCGCCATTCGGCGTCGAAACCTTCTCGCGATGTACCCTTGGCCGCTTGGGTGAAGACCACGCCGAGGTCGCTCAGCCGATGCACTGACTCGATTCGCAAGCTGAAGTCCGGCAGGAGTTCCCACTGTGCCCGGAGCGACGCGTTAAAGGCGCCAGCCTCCATCGGGAATCGTCGGTGGTCGATGTTTGCGTAATCGTACGTCGTCCGGGGAAGCTCATGGCGGCTCATCTCGGCATATGACCTTGAGATCACCGACCACGTGTGTGCGTGGGCCGCAGCTTCGCCTGCGAGGTACCGAGCGTCGAGTTCGGCGATGGCGGCGTCCATGTCATCGACGTCGAAGATGATGCGTGCCACGACGCGTTCGTCGGCGTCGATCTCCAGGACAGAGAGCATCACGTTGTGGAATGCCTCGGGCCGTTGATCCGCGCCGGTGAAGCGGGACTTCGTCAGCACGAGGCGCTCCCCGCGGGTCGCGATGACGGTCGACGTCACATTTGCCCCGAGGTCGACAAGCGCCCGAATGTTTACCATCTCGGCGTCTCGGCCGCGCCGGAGTCCGGCATTCGCCACGCGACGACGATCGTCATACAGAATGTCTTGTGCCATAGCCTCGGCCATCGCGTCCCAGTCGCGGGCTGCGAAGTAGGTATGGAGGCGCGCATCCACTTGGCTTGCCGCATTTTCCAGTCGCGGTGCCTGCCGGTGGAGTTCCTCGAAGCGGGCGAGCGCGGCGTCGAGGTCTGCCTCGTCGAAGATTTCCAGGCGGTCGATCATGTCGCCTTCGACCGTTGACACGATGACCGTTCGCCACTCGGCCGCGAAACCCTGTTGCGAAGTTCCCGTTGCCACCTGAGTGAAGACCGCTCCGAGGTCGTTCAGCTGATGTACAGCCTCGATGCGGATCCTGATGTCGGGCACCAGATTCCAAGTGGCATGCATGTATGCAGGCAGCTCACCGGACACGAATGCTCGCACTCGTCGGTGATCGATGTTGACCCAATCCGGCGTCGTCGGCGGCGTCTCTTGCCGGTTGAGCGCGGCGTAGGCCTGCGCTATGACGGACCAAGTCTGCGCGTGAGGAGCTGCTTCGCCGGCCATGTACCGCGTATCGAGTTCCTGAAAGGCAGCGTCATTGTCGTTGGCGTCGAATGCGACTCTTGCGACCAGAAGTTCGTCGGTGTTGAGCTCCAGGATCTCCACGCCGCCGAGGCGGTACGTCTCTCGCTCGTGGCCAACCGAATATTCACTACGTCGGAGTACGAGGCGCTCGCCCCGGATCGCGATCGTTTCTGATGTGAGGTTCTTACCGCCTACTTCGGCGAGTGTCGAAAGTTCGGCGAGCACAGCATCCCTACCGTGTCGTACGCCGGTGTTCACTACCCGCCGTCGATCATCGGTGCAAGCATCGTCGGCCAGGATCTCGGCTATCGCTGCCCGATCGCGTGCGTCGACGTACGCGAGGAAGCGGTCATGTGCTCGGCTAGCCGCGTTCTCCAGTCGCGGCGGCTGCGGATGCAGTTCGTCGAACTTCGCGAGCGCGGCGTCGATGTCTGCTTCGTCGAATAGCTCGCAGCGGTTGATCAGGTCGCCTTCGAACGTGACAAGGGCGACCTCCCGCCACTCGACGTCGGATCCGTTTCGCAATGTGCCGTGTGCCAAGTGGGTGACGACTGCTCCTGAGTCGGTGATCCGATGCACGGCGAGGATGTGATTCTTGATGTCGCGAGCGAGGTCCCAACCGGCACGCATGTATGCGGTCAGGTCACCTGGCGCGAACGCCGTCGCCCGCCGGTGGTCGACAGTGACCCAGTCCTGTGTGTGCGGGGGAATCTCGTACCGGTTGAGCGCGGCGTCGACCGCCGTCAGCGGCGACCACGTGTGCGCATGGGCCGCCGCTTCGCCGGCGAGGTAGCGGGCGTCGAGTTCCTTGAAGGCGGCGTCGATGTCGTTGGCGTCGAACGCGATGTAGGCCGTCATCCGGTTGTCGCGGTTGATCTCGACGAGGCCGATTTCCTCCGTGAGAATCGCGGCAAGTCCCTGTTCTTGGCCTGAGGACCGAGTGCGAACGAGTGCGAGGCACGCGCCGCGGATCGCAATGGCTGTCGACGAAAAGTTCGCGACACCGACCTCGGCGATGGCTCGCAGGTTAGCGATCTGGGCGTCTCGACCGTGTAGGACCCCGGCATTAACCACATGGCGGCGATCGTCATGAGATACGTTCTCGGCCAGTGTTGTCGCTATCGCGTCCCAGTCGCGCGCTGCGAAGTACTCGAAGAAGCGCTCGGCTAGTTGGCTTGCCGGGTTCTCCAGCCGATGCGAATGCGGTTGCAGTTCATCAAATCTCGCGATCGCAGCGTCGAGGTCGGCTTCGTCGAACAACTCGCAGCGATTGACCGCGTCGCCCTCGACGGTCAAGGTGACGATCATCCGCCACTCCGCCTCGAACCCTTGCTGCGAAGTTCCGTATGCCGCCTCGGTGACGACTGCGCCGAGGCTATTTAGACGATGCACAGTCTCGATGTACATCCTGCTGTCAGACGCGTCGTCCCACCCGGCACGGATGAAGGCGAACAGCTCACCGGGCGCGAACGCTGTTCCGCGGCGGTGGTCGATAGTCACCAAATCCGGCGTTGTCGCGGGGAGTTCGTGACGGTTGAGCGCGGCGTATCCATTCGCAATGACCGACCACGTATGTGCATGAGGTGCCGCTTCGCCGGCGAGGTACCGGGCATCGAGCTCCGCGATGGCAGCGTCGAAGTTGTCGACGTCGAAAATGACGACCACTGAGGTCCTCTCGTCGGCGTCGATCTCGAAGACATGAAGAGCCTCTGCTGCGACTTCTTCTGCTCGCTGACCGCGAACGTAGAAACGAGCGAGGGCGAGGTGCCCTCCGCGGGTCGCGATAACGACGGAGGTCATTTCCGTGAACCCGACTTCGGCTGACGCCCGCATGTCTTCGATCGTGGCATCTCGGCCGTGGCGTATCCCTGCGTTCACGGTCCGGCGGCGACCGTCGACCGAAAGGTCTTCGGCAAACAAGTCCGCCATCGCGGCCCAGTCGCGGGCAGCGAAGCACGCCGAAAAGCGCTCTGCCACTCGACTTACCGAGCGTTCGAGCTGCCGCGCCGGGCGACTGAGCTCGTCGAATCTCGCGACCGCGGCGTCGATGTCTGCTTCGTCGAAAAGCTCGGAGCAGCTGAGTGAATCGCCGTCGACCGTCAGGAGGTTGATGTCCCTCCACTCGGCGTCGAAACCCTCTTGTGAGATCCCGTGCGCCACATGGGTGACGACAGCCCCGATGTTGCTGAGCCGATGCACGGCCTCGATGTAGATCTTGGTGTCAGGCGAGTCGGTCCAGGCGGCTTCGAGGTAGGCGATCATGTCGCCGGGGGCGAAAGCTGCTCCGCGACGGTGGTCAATGTTCACCCAGTCGGGCGTCGTCGCCAAGAGCTTGCGTCGGTTGAACCCGGCATACGCGTCCGCGATCACCGACCAGGTGTGCGCATGGGCTGCCGCTTCGCCTGCGAGATAGCGAGCATCGAGTTCCGCTATGGCAGCTTCGAAGTCGTCGGGGTCAAACGTGACATGTGCCGCGATCCGCTCGTCGGCGTCAAGCTCGACAATGTCGAGTTCGTCGCTGTGGAATGCTCCGGGCCGCTCGTCGAGTACCGAGGCACGGACGCGACTGAGGATGAGGCGTTCCCCGCGAGTCGCAATGGCAGTCGACGTTATGTCGAAGGTCCCCAGCTCGGCGATGGCTCGCACGTTCGCGATTTCGGCATCCCGACCGCGTCGGACGCCGGCGTTCACTGTCCGACGACGATCGTCGTACAGAAAATCTTCAGCCAGAATTTCGGCCATCACCTCGAAGTCGCGGGCCGGCAGTCGCGCCAAGTACCGGTCGGTCACTCGGGTCGCCGCGTTTTCAAGCCGCCGTGCCGGCCGGCTGAGCTCCTCGAACCTGGCGAGTGCGGCGTCCAGGTCTGCCTCATCGAATAGCTCAGAGCGCTCGATGCTTTCGCCGTCGACCATCAGAAGGTGGTCGTACCGCCACTCCGCGTCGACGCCTTCTGGAGAGGATCCACGCGCGACATGTGTGACGACCGCTCCCATGTCGCTCAGCCGGTGCACGGTGTCGATGTAGCTGGTGATGTCCGGCGTGTCGTCCCATGCCGCACCCATGTAACTGAACAACTCGCCCGGCGCGAACGCAGTTCCGCGCCTGTGGTCGATGCTGACGCAATCCGGCGTGGTCGCGGGCGGCTCATGCCGGTTGAAAGCGGCGTAGCCCTCCGCAATGACCGACCATGTCTCCGCAAAGGGTGCCGCTTCTCCGGCGAGGTACCGTCGGTCGAGCTCGGCGATGGCAGCGTCGAAGTCGTCGAGGTCGAAAACGATGCGTGCCAGGCATCTTCCGTCGGCGTCGAGCTCGAAGACGGTCAGTACGAGGGTGTCGAACGCATCATGCGAGGCTCTGATACGGCTGAGCACGAGGCGCTCGCCGCGGATCGCAATGACGTCTGACGTCAGCTCGATACCGACCTGGGCCATGCCCGAGAGTTCGGCGATCATGGCGTCTCGGCCCTCTCGGAGGCCGGAGTTGACTACCCGGCGACGGTCATCGCTCCGAAAATCGTCGGCTACCATCTCGGCTATCGCACGCCAGTCGCGGGCCGCATAGCACACCTTGAATCGCTCGTAGAGCCGGCTTGCCGCGTTCTCAAGGTGCTGCACGCGCGGATGCTCCCCCTCCAACCTGGCGTGCAGGGCTTCGAGTTCGGCCATCGCCGCATCGATGTCTTCGAGGTCGAACCACACCTGCAGCGCAATTCGCCCCTGCTCGTCGATGCCGTAGAGACTCAGGAATTCGTCATATGGCGCTCCAGGGCTTGCGTCGGCGCTGTCCGCCCTTACCCGAGCGAGCGCCAGGCGCTCGCCTCGCACGGCGATAACCACCTGGCTGAGCCGCAAGTCGCCCTTCTCCAGAATCGGCCTATTCGCTTGTCCCCAGTCGTCCGACGACAAGTCAATCTGCCTGAATCCGACTATTTTTCGACGGCTCTCAATGAGTGCATTGGGTGAGTACAACTGCCCGATTTCGTCCCAGGCTTGGCAATCAATGGCAGCGATCACCCGTTCACCTGCTCGCACGCAGGCGTTGTCGAGCTTGGCCTGTGGCGGCGATTGTGGCTGCACTTCCTCGAATCGCGCACGTAGGGCGTCTAGTTCGGCCAGCGCGGCGTCCATATCTTCGAGGTCGAACCACACCTGCAGCGCGATTCGACCTTGATCATCGAGTCCGTATAGCTGCAGAAATTCGTCCAGAGGTGCCCCAGGACTTACGTCGGCGGTGCTTAGCCCTACTCGAGCAAGCGCAAGGCGCTCGCCTCGCACGGCGACGACGACATGGCTGGCCCGCATAACCCCCGTCTCGAGATCGCGCCTCGTCTGATGCATCACGTCGACTGCCGAGAACTCCGTCTGCTTAAAGCCGACGACCTTCCGGCGACTCTCGACGGAGCCTTCGGGTGCAAACAGCCGCTCGAACTCGTCCCAATCTCCGCGGTTAATCGCGGCCATCACGCGTTCGCTCGTTCGGGCGGCCGCGGTGTCTAGCTCGACGCTCGGCGCTTCCGGTGGAGCCTGGGCAGGCGGCGGTTCCGCCCCGAGAAGGAGGCGTGCTCTCTCGGCAAGTGCCGCAGCACCTTTCCGTTCGTACAGGTCGACCGCTCGCTCGGCGGCGGCTTGCGCCCCCGCAACATCGCCAGCGGCGCCAAGAACCGTTGCCAGGGTTGCACACGCGTCACCATGATCGACGAGCGCGTCCGTCCGCGCCGCCAGCTGCACAGCAGCCTCGGCGACCCGCCGCGCCTCGTCATGTTGGTTGGCGAGTGAGAGCAACCGCGCGCGAAGTGTGCGCCACGCGATCGATGCCTTCAGCGCGTGCCCCGCGAGCCGCTCACTCTCCGAACACAATTCGTCGGCTTCCGCGTCCCGGTCGAGCGCGAGGCAAGCTCGACCCAGCAGCGCGGCTGTCTCCGCCGTGTCCGCGTCCAGGCCCATCCGGCGAAAACCGTTATACGCCTTACGTAGATGCGGCTCCGCTGCAGCAGGATCGTCGACGACCAGCTCCACGATGCCTGCAAACTGCTCCACCTCCAGCAGCGCATGGCGCAAGCCGAGCTCCGTGACCGTCCGTCGCGCCGAGTCGATCATCCGTCGTGCCGCCGCCGCACGCCCGCGGAAGGCCTCCAACGCGGCTTGACACCGCGTCGACGTCGCCTCAACCGCAGGTGAGTCCGTCGTGATTCGCAGCAGCCGCACCACGTCCAGACACCGACCGCCCGCGCGCGGAACAGGATTGGGACCCCACAGCGCCGCAAGCGGCGCACCCGCCAGCACGGCGTTCACCCGACGATGTTCCTGCGCGCGCCGCGCCGCGGTCAGAGCATTGTCCAAAGCGATTTCACAGTCGCCGATTCGCCCGAGTCGGGCGAGGCATCCCGCTCGCACGGTGTGGGCCTTGGCTTCGCCTGCCGCATCGGCTAATTCGCCCAGTTTTTCGGCGGCCGCGGCCAATGCGACCTCGACCTCGTCCAGCCGCTCGGGGTGGGTCAGCATCGTCAGCTGTCCGTCAAAGCACGTCGCCCACGCCGCTAGCTGTGCCGAATCGACTGTGGCGGCTCGTAATTGCGACACTGCACCAGCCGCCGACGCCACGTCGCCCGCGGCCAGCAGCGCCTCGCAGCGCGCGATCAACAGCTCGGCAGCTTGGTCGTTACGGTCAGGCAGCTCGTCGTCGATCTCCTCGAGCGCATGCAGGGCGTGATCGTAGAGGTCGGCTGCGCCTTCGTAGGCAAGTCGGGTCATCGCCTGGTCTGCGGCGCGCCGGCAATACTCGACGGCCTTGGCGGCGTTGCCCGCCCACGCGCATTCGAAGTAGTGGTATGCCAGTTCGGCCAGCAGCGTGTCGTCGGCTCCCGGTTGGGTTTCCAGTGTCGCCGCGATGCGTTGGTGCAGTCGCATACGGCGCACGGACGGGAGCTCCGCCAGCAGCGACTGCCGCACCAGCGCGTGGTTGAACCGGTATCGACCGCCGGGTTCTTCGATGACGATGCCGGCCTTGCACGCCTCCTCGAAGGCGTCGACGAGATCCTGGTCGACCACCCGCTCGACGAGGTCGAGGGCGAAGCGGCTGCCGACGACCGCGGCCGCCGCGAGCGCCTTGTTGGTCTCCGCTGGAAGCCGGGAAAGGCGGCGGCTCACGGCTTCCCGAACGCCTTGGGGCAAGGTGCTGGGATCCCACACCCCGCCACTTTCGTCCACGTGTCGTAACGCCTCGATGAGGAAGAACGGGTTGCCGCCGGTGACCGAGGCCAATGCCCGGGCGAGGTCTTCGTCGTCGTAGCCCGCCTCGGCCACGTACGTGGTGACGTCGTCTTCGTCGAGGCCGCTGAGCTGAATGCGGTTGGCAGTTCCGTCACGGTGAAGGTCGGCGAGCGTCGCCGCTAAAGGATGAGAGCGGTCGAGATCGGTGCTGCGATACGTGCCGACGACCTGCACGCGGGCGTGCTCGCCGAAACGCAGGAGATGGCGCAACAACAGCAGCGTCGGCTTGGCCGCCCAGTGGAGGTCATCGAGGATTAGGACGACGGGCGCGCTCGCGGACGCGACTTCCAATAGCGCGACGACCGCGTCGAAAAGTGCATAGCGTTCGGTGTCGGGATCTGCGCGGGTCGGCGCGGCCAGGTCGGGCAGCACATCGGTAAGCCCCGGAACCAGCGCCAGCAGCGCTTCAACACCGCGCAATCCGCGCAGCCGAGTGGCACCGAGGCACGGCACGAGCGATCGGAGTGCTTCGGCGAACGGCTGATACGGGGCGCCGAGATCCTCGTCGCAACGGCCGTACAGCACAACCGCACCTTGTTCGTACGCCTGTCGTGACCATTCACCGGCCAAGCGCGTCTTGCCTACGCCCGGTTCGCCGGCGACCAGCACCGCGAGGATGCCGCCGTCGAGTACCGTCTGCCATGTGGACACCAGTCGTTCGAGTTCTCGTCCGCGCCCGACGAATGGGCCTGGGCCGGTCAGGACCGCGGGGAAGTCGGGCCTCTCGAGTGGCGTATCGCTGGGCTCCTGAGGCCGTTCCGCGGTTTCCAGCCGCAGCTCGAAAACATGCTCCGGACGTGCCAGGTTCTTGAGCTGACGCATCCCAAGGTCCGCGAGCAGAACATCGTCGGGCAGCGAGTCGATGACGAGCTCTGCGGTAGCACCCGAACACAAAATCTGGCCGCCCGTCGCCAGCGACCGCAGGCGGGCGGCACGGTTGACCGCACGGCCGAAGTAGTCGCCGTCGCGCAGCTCGGCCTCGCCGGTATGCAATGCCACACGAACTCGCATGGGCTCCGACAATTCCCACGGCTCGTGTGAGATTGCGTCTTGTAGCTCGATTGCCGCAGCGGCCGCTGTCGACGGCCGCTCGAACACCGAGAACGTGGCGTCGCCCTCGCCGCGCGTCTTGATCAGCCTTCCACCGCGCGACGTGACGACCTGTTCGACGAGCTCGTCGTGGCGCGCGAGCGCCACTGCCATCGCATCGGCGTCGGCCTCCCACGCCGCGGTTGAACCCTCGATGTCGGTGAGCAGAAATGTCACGGCGCGCGTGACCGACGAAATATTCTGTGCCACAGGCATATCCAGCGCAGCATCCTGGGCAACGATCGCGGCCTCGAGCCGCCGAAGCTCCGGCCCGGGATCGACGCCCAGTTCGTCGGCCAGCAGCGAGCGCGCACGCTGATACGCGCCCAAGGCTTCGCCCTGTCGGCCGGCGCGATAAAGCGCGAGCATCAGCTGGCCCCATCGCCTTTCGCGCAACGGCGCATCGGCGACCGCGGCCTCGAGCTCGCCGACGATCTCCGCCGCCCGGCCCGTCGCCAGCAGCGCATCGGCGCGATCCTCGACCAGCGCGGCATGGCCCTCGATCCAGCGCGTCTTCTCCGATATTCCGCGGCGGGTATCGGGCAGTTCGGGAGTTCCGCGCCAGAGGGCCAGCGCCTCCTCGAAGGCGACCGCCGCTTGGGTGATGTCGCCTGCAGTCGCGGCGTCTCGGGCCATCTTGGTGACCCGTTTGTAGCGCGAGGCATCGGTCTCGGCCACATTGAGGATCCAGCCCGTTCCCTGCGTCAAAACGAAGCCATCGCCCAGCGTGCGACGCAGCGCAGAGATGTGGGTCTGGAGGGCCTTGGCGGCGGTGCGCGGTGGGTCGTCGCCCCATAGAAGTTCGATCAGCGTTTCGGTCGACACCACCGAACCGCCGTGCAGCCCGAGCATCGTGAGGATGGCGCGCGGCTTGGCGCCCGGGATAGTGACCGGGGCGCCGTCTCGCCGGACCTGGAGAGGCCCCAAAACCCCCAGCTCCACCGCATGAAGCGTACTCACATTGCGATCTTGAGTTAGGCGATTCAACACCCGGTCAAGAACGAGTAAAGGCGCCTAACGCCGACGCCAGATCGCCGGTCGCTTCTCGAGGAAGGCGCACATGCCCTCCTGGGCATCGTCGGCGCGAGCGTTCAACGCCATCACGGCCTTCGTCAAGTCGTAGGCCCGGTGTTCGTCGAGCTCGACTTGGGCGTAGAACGTTTCCTTGCCCAACCCCACGGTCAGTGGGCTGGAAGCCACGATGGCATCGACGATGGCGCCCAATTCGTCTTCGAGGGCTTCGGCCGGGACGACGCGGTTCACCAGGCCCCAGTCCAGGGCGGTCTCAGCGGTAATCGGCTGCCCGGTAAGCAACATCTCCAGTGCACGCTTGCGGCCGATCGCGCGCGACAACGGCACCATCGGCGTCGAGCAGAACAGGCCGATCTTGACCCCCGGGGTGGCAAACCGGGCTTCCTGCGAGGCCACGGCGAGGTCGCAAGCGGCAACCAGCTGACATCCCGCCGCGGTCGCCATTCCTTTTACCTTGGCGATTACCGGCTGGGGGAGGCCGTGAATGGTTTCCATGAGCTCGGTGCACACGTCGAACAGCCGTTGGTAGAACGCGACGTCGCGACCGATCATCTCGCTCAAGTCATGACCCGCGGAAAACACCGGGCCGACCGCGTCGACGACGATCACCCGCACGTCGGGATCCGCGCCAAGTTGGCGCAGCGTGGCGATCAGCTCTTCCATCAGCTCGAGGCTCAGCGCGTTGCGTTTCTCTGGCCGGTTGAGGGTCAGGCGGGCCACCGGCGCGTCGACGTGTACCAGAACGGGCGTCGTGAGCCTGCTCATGCAGGCGAGCATACGACTAACGATGCAAATCCCACTGCCCGAAATCGGCCGCGAGGACCTCGTCCACGTCCACGTGTGTACCGCCCACGAGCACTCCGGGGTTCGACGCGGTGTTGACCACAACCTGATACAGCACCGCGGCAGGCTCGCGCTGACCGGCAGACCACCCGATGGTCTGCCACGCCCACCGGTGGCCCGCCGTGGTCGAGCGCCCTATGACGTTGTCTTTGATCGCCCATCCGCACGCCCGCGAATGCCCGTAGATGCCGGTGCGCTGCACCCCCAGCACCGAGTTGAGGCCTCGAAACCATTGAACAGCAACGCTATTCCACGTATCGAGGTCGATATCCTCGTCGACGCTGAAGAAGATCGGCGCGGTATCCGGCCCGCCGGCCGCGGCGTGCAACCGTGCTGCTGTCTGCGCATCGGCTACGCCGCCGTCGTACCCCCGGGTGTAATCCGACGGGGTAGGCCAACCGGGCTTGCCGTACTGATAACAGCTGACGATGTGAAGACCCGCCGCGCGTAGCCCATCCGCGTACTCGCGGGTGACGGGTTTGAAATCGAAGTCCGCGCCCGGGCGCGATTCGGCCACATAGACCAATGCCCCGTCAAAACCCGCCGCTTTGATCTGGTCCGGCGCGACGATGTGCTCCGAAAAATCGATGAGCCGCATGGTGGCGGCCGACGCCGTTGGCGCATTGACCGGCAGGCTCAATAGAACCGGTGCGGCGCAAGCGCATTTGAGGACGTCGCGCCTCGAAACAGCCACCGCGCGATGGTAACAAAATCAGCTTTGCAATGGCCTCAGTAACGCATTGAGCCCGTACTCGAAAACGGCGTCGTAGTCGGTGGGGGATTGCAGCGCCTGGACCAGAGCTTGGTCGGGCCAGGCGTCGGCCCACAGCGACGGGTCTTCCTCATCGTGCTTCGGGCCACGAACGGCCGAAAACTGCATCAGCGCCGACGAAATGACATGAACCTGCACCGCGCGCAGGATGAGTGCAGCGTCAGAGCCGGTCACACCTAGCTCTGCCAGCAGCGCTGCCAGTGTTTGTTGAATCGGCAGGAACAGCTGTGGTGTCCGGTCGCGTTCGTGCGCAATGCGTAAAAGGTGCTGTCGCTCGATCAACACCCTGCGCTGCGAACGGGCAAGCGACGCAATGCGTTCGACGGGATCACCACCCTCGATGGGCAGATGCGCCATCTGGCTCAACAGGCGGTCGACCAGGCTGTCGAAAAGCTTGTCGCGGCCACCCACATGCCAGTAGATCGACGTGACCGCGACCCCCAGTTCTTGGGCGAGGCCGCGCATGCTGAATCCCTCGACGCCGTCCCGTTCGATCAGACGGGCAGCGGTGTCGAGGATCAGCTCGGCGGTGATGGCAGTCAAGCGGGCTCACCTCCGGTCATGCGATCCGATGTCGGCAGGTCGAGATAGCGTTCGAGGTTGCGGTGCATGTTGATCACGCGCCGTTCCTCGTTGGACAGCACCACGTGTGTGAACCCCGGCTGGTGCAGGCCGCGCTGAAGCCCAGCCAACACCGCGATGTCCTGGGTCATAACCAAGCCCGGGTCGGCCTCGCCCGCCGTCATCCGAACGTCGACGGGCTTGCTGCGCGGCGCACCGGGCGGCATCCGCGTCCACAGCATCATCACCATCTCGCCGTGGTCGGGATCCGGTCCCGGCAGTGCGGTAATGACGGTCAGATGATCGGCGTTGGTCAACAGCGTCATGTTCGGAAAGACGTTGTACTGGTGCAGCCGCATCAGCTGATCGGTAGTGGCCCAACTCAGGTTGACGCCGCGCCCGGCAGCGAAAGTCCTTGTGCGCTCGGCGATCACGTCGGTGACTGACTGGCCGGGTTGACGCTCTTCGCTCGGGAACGGAGTGCCCTCCGCGACGCCCATCAACGCTCCCTGGGTTGCGACGTAGGCGTCCCACACCTCCTCGTCGCTGAGCGGTTGTTTGAGATGCGGGCTTGGCACGCCGTAGAGCTGGTCGGACTTGCCGGTGTGTCCCCAGATCGCTTGTGGCGCGTAGACGTCGTCGACGCACCGGTGCAGCTCCGGATGCAGGGTCTGGATGTGGTAGGTCTCGCTGAACCCGTCGGCAATCGTCTTCCAGTTCGCGCCGACCTCGATGGTCATGGTCGCGTAGCAGCGGAAGTCGCCGAGCCCGCACCACGCGATGTCGTCCGGCACCGCCTCCAGGTAGTCGGTCAGCGGCATCGCATTGACGTCGAGGTTGACGAAGACGAGCCGCTCCCAGTTATCGACGCTCGCCGCGATCAGTGGAAACTCGGACACCTGCAGGGAGCCGAATCCCTTGCGATTGGGCACTCGCTTGAGCGCGCCACGCAGGTCCCATGTCCAGCCGTGGTACCCGCAGCGCAGCTCCCGCAGGCCCGAACCCGAGCCGGCGCACAGCGAGTTGCCACGATGCCGACACACGTTCTGGAACGCGCGCAGCTCCCCGTCGTCGCCACGGACGATGAGTACCGAGTAAGGACCGCAACGGTATTCGAAGTAGTCGCCGGGTTCGAAGACGTGATCGATGGTGCAGGCGACTTGCCACGCCTTCGGCCACATCCGCTCCACCTCGAGCGCTGCGAAGGCCGGGGAGTAGTACCGCTCGGCGGGCACCAGCGTGGGGCGTTGCGGCGGCGCGCCGATCGCGTCCTCCCGCCGGGCGCGGGTTGCGTGTGTCGTCATCGAAGCCCTCCCGCAACGTCTGTAACGGTGTTACATTGCTCACTGTAGCGGCTGGCGGGGGCAGACAAGGGAGTAATCGTGTTCGACCTCAAGATCACTGGTGGCACCGTCGTGGACGGCAGCGGCGCAGAGCGGTTCGACGCCGACGTGGCGGTCAAGGACGGCAAGATCGTCGAGATTCGTCGCCGCGGGCCGGGCGACCCGCCACTAGAGGGCGAGGCCGCCGAGACCATCGACGCCACCGGCAAGATCGTCGCACCGGGATTCGTCGACATCCACACCCACTACGACGGTCAGGTCAGCTGGGACGACCTTCTCGAGCCGTCCAGCACTCACGGCGTAACGACGGTCGTCATGGGCAACTGCGGTGTCGGCTTCGCGCCGGTGCGGCCGGGGCGTGAGCAGTGGCTCATCGAGCTGATGGAGGGCGTCGAAGACATTCCGGGAACCGCGCTGTCCGAAGGCATTACGTGGGGCTGGGAGAGCTACGCGGAGTATCTCGACGTGATCGGCAAGCGCGAGCTCGCCGTCGACGTCGGCAGCCAGATCGCGCACGGGACCGTCCGCGCCTATGTGATGGGGGAGCGCGGCGCCCGCAACGAACCCGCCACCCCGGAGGACATCGCGGCGATGAGCCGGCTGGTGCAGGAGGCGGTGGAGGCGGGCGCACTCGGGTTCTCGTCGTCGCGCACGCTGGCCCATCGCGCCATGGACGGCGAACCCGTCCCCGGAACCTTCGCGGCCGAAGAAGAACTATTCGCGCTTGGCCGTGCGATGGCGGCCGGCGGCGGGGCCGTGTTCGAGCTCGCTCCGCAGGGCGCGGCGGGGGAGGACATCGTGGCGCCGAAAAAGGAAATGGAGTGGATGCGGCGGCTCGGTGCAGAGATCGACGTGGCGCTGAGTTTCGCGCTGATCCAGGTCGACGCCGACCCGGGATTGTGGCGTGAACAGCTCGACATCTCGGCGGCCGCCCATGAGGAGGGCAGCCGCCTGCACCCGCAGATCGCGGCGCGCCCGTTCGGGATGCTGCTCGGGTTTCCCGGTCACCACGCCTTCAGCCACCGCCCGACGTATCAGCGGTTGAAGGCCGAGTGCAGCCGCGAAGAGCTCGCCGCGCGGCTGGCCGACCCCGCGGTGCGGGCCGCCATCTTGAGCGAGGACGACATACCGCCGGATCCAAATGTGTTGTTCGACGCCATGTTTGCGTTCGCACAGCACTCGGTGGACCGGCTCTACCCGCTCGGCGAGCCGCCCGACTACGAGCCCACGCCCGATCGCACCGTCGCCGCGATTGCCCGGGAACGCGGCGAAGATCCACTCGCGACGATGTACGACCTGATGCTGGAGGCCGATGCCGGGGCGATGCTGATGCTGCCGCTGTTCAACTACGCCGACGGCAACCACGATGCGATCCGCGAAATGCTGACCCACCCCGCGAGTGTGCTGGGGCTGTCCGACGGCGGCGCGCACTGCAGCATGATCTGCGACGCGTCGTACCCGACCTTCCTGTTGACGCACTGGGCGCGGGATCGTCGGCGGGGCGAGAAGCTGCCGCTGGAGTACGTCATTCGCAAGCAATCTCACGACACCGCACAGCTGTTCGGGCTGTCGGATCGCGGGGTTATCGAGATCGGAAAGAAGGCCGACGTCAACGTGATCGACATGGACGCGCTGACGCTGCATGCGCCGCGGATGGCCTACGACCTACCGGCCGGCGGACACCGGCTCATGCAGGGTGCTTCCGGCTACCGCGCGACGATTGTCAACGGAGTGGTGACGCGCCGCGACGGCGTCGACACCGGAGCGCGCCCCGGCCGGTTGGTGCGCGGCGCGCGCTGAGTCGCATGACGATCGATCGGGCCGCGCTCGTTGCCGGCAGTATCCGTTTCGCTTCGGGCGTGCATTTTCTCGTCGACCCGCTTCGCGCAAACCGGCTCTGGGGTGATCCGGAGGAGCCGACGCCGACGGCGCAATTGCTGTTGCGGTCGATGGGTTACCGCGACGCGCTGATCGGCGCGATGCTCGCGACGGCCGCACTGCGCGGGCGCAACACTCGCGGCTGGTTTCTGGCGTCCGGCGGTGCCGACGCGGCCGACCTGCTCGGCGGGCTGAGTGTTCATGGTGAGATGAAACGCTCACAGCTCATCGGCCTGGGCGGCGCGGTAATCGGCATCGCCGTCGGGCTCTGGGGCGCGACACGACGGACCGCAACGTCACGCGAGGCGTCGGAATAAGCTCGCACTGACTTGCTGTTCAGTGTGGTCGTCACATGTCGACGACGGGAGCAAGCATGGGCATCGGTGTCCTCACCTTCGTTACGGACGAGGGAATCAGTCCAGTCGAGTTGGGCGCAGCCCTCGAGCAGCGCGGATTTGAGTCGCTGTTCCTCGCCGAACACACGCACATCCCCGTCGACGCGCAGACCCCGTATCCAATGGGCGGCCCGATTCCGCCGAAGTACTACCGCACACTTGATCCGTTTGTGGCGCTGACTGCCGCAGCGGTCGCCACCGAGAAACTGGTTGTGGGCACCGGCATTGCATTGCTGCCGCAGCGGGATCCGATCCTGACGGCCAAAGAGGTCGCATCCGTAGATCTGGTGTCGCAGGGGCGATTTCGCTTCGGCGTGGGCGTGGGCTGGCTGCGCGAAGAAATTGCCAACCATGGCGTCGACCCTGCGGTTCGCGGGCGCCTCTCCGAAGAGCGGCTGCGCGCGATGATCGAGATCTGGACTCAAGAGAAAGCGGAATTCCACGGAGAATTCGTGGATTTCGATGCAATCTACAGCTGGCCGAAGCCGGTGACGCGGCCGTACCCGCCGCTGTATCTGGGTGGCGGTGCCCCGAGCTTTAAGCGCATCGCCCGGCTGAAGGCCGGCTGGATCTCCTTGAGTCCATCGGCGAAAGCTCTGTCGGGTGAGCTCGAAGAGCTGCGCGCTGTTGCAGGCCACGACGTGCCGGTGATCAACATCCATATGGGAGAAGAACCGAAGGCCAAAGACGTTGAAGGATATCGGGATCTCGGCGTCGAGCACGTATTGATCGAATTGCCGACCGAGCCTCGCGACGAGACTCTTCGCCGCCTGGATGAGTTGCAGACCGAGTTCGCCAAACTGGGGTAAAGCCTGACCGCGGCGTCGGTACGCTCAGCCCGTGCCGGAAACGTCGTATGCACCCTGCGGCGACCTCAGCCTGGCGTATCAGTTGTTCGGCGACGGGCCGGTCGAACTCGTCTTCGCGGGGTCGTTCGTCAGCCACGTCGAGTTGTTCTGGAGCATGCCGGAATTTCAGGCTTTCATGGAGCAACTCTCCACGTTCTGTCGTGTTGTCCTGTTCGACAAGGCCGGAGTCGGACTGTCGGACCCGGTCCCGAAGGTACGCACGCTGGATGATCGAGCGGCTGAGATCGAGGCCGTCATGGATGCAGCAGGCTTCGAAAAGGCCGCCCTGATGGGAGTCAGCGAGGGTGGGCCGGCCACTGTCGTCTTCGCGGCAACACGACCGGAGCGAACGCGGGCATTGATCCTCACCGGCGCATCGGCGTATTCCGGCCGCTTCGACTGGGACATCCTCGAGCGTGACGCGGCCGACCTTCGGGCGAGAGTCTTTCCCGAATTGGGCGAGGAATATACGCCGTCAACTGAGCAACTTGCCGGCGGATTGGAATTCATCCGCGCGATCCGCTCGGCGTGGGGCAGCGGCGCGGCACTCAAGACAGTGATCCATGGTGTCTCGTCGACACGCCTGCTTGGAATGTTGGAGCGGATGAGCGCGAGTCCGGGAATGGCGCGGGCGACAATCGAAGCGGCGTTCCGTATCGATGTCCGGCCGATCCTGCAGGCCATCACGGTGCCGACCCTTGTCGTGCACGCCAGCGAGGACCCCTGTGTTCCAGTGCAGGCGGGCCGGTACCTCGCCGATCACATCCCCGGCGCGCGGATGCTCGAAGTCGGCGGCACAGACCACGCACCGTGGTTCACCGAGCCCGACAAGATCACGGCCGAGATCGAGAAACTACTGACCGGAACTCATGCGGCGCCGTCACAGTCGCATCGCGCCCTGCGCACTGTGCTGTTCACCGACATGGTCGCGTCGACGCAGCGCGCCGCGGAGACCGGTGACGAGCGATGGCGTGTGGTGTTGCAACGCTTCGGTGAGGTTACGGCCGAGCTCGCGGAACGATTCGGCGGCAGCGTGGTGAAGAACACGGGCGATGGCCACCTCGTCACGTTCGACGGCCCGACGCAGGCCATCCGCTGTGCGGAGGCCCTGCGTGACGAAGCCGAGAAACTGGGCATCGAGATTCGCATCGGCATCCATACCGGCGAGTGCGAGCTGCTGGACAACGATATCGGCGGGATCGCAGTACATATCGCGGCGCGGATACTCGGTCAGGCGGGGGCTGGGGAAATCCTCGTCTCAAGTACCGTCCGCGATCTTGTCGTGGGGTCGGGGACGGGCTTCGAGGACCGCGGCAGCGTCGAATTACGCGGCGTTCCAGGCACTTGGCAACTTCTGGCCGTGGAACGCCACGGTGCTCGCCCCGGATCTGCCGAGGCGGAACTGGCGTCAACGCCCACCCCCGGACCTCGGACCGTGATGCGCCGGTCGGATCGCGCCGTAGCGGTGATGGCGAAACGGACACCGTGGATCCTGCGTGGGATGGCCCGGCTCGCCCCAACCAACAGTCGGCTCACATCGCGGCCGTCGCAATGACCGTAGGAGCAAGCAATGGGTTCCGGTGTCCGACGTTCGTTGCCGACGAGGGTATTGGCCCAACACAGCTGGACGTGACATCGCATTGATCCGCAGCGCGGTCCGATCTTGATGGCTATCCGACGTTCTTCAAGACCTGCACTCGGCTCAGATCGGAAGTCTCCCGGGCAATCTCGATCTCGTAGTGCTTTTGTAGGTTCAGCCAGAAAGTGTCGGACTGGCTGAACAGCTTTCCGAGGCGGAGCGATGTGTCCGGGGTGATAGCTCGTTCGCCCTTGATGATTTGGTTGATTCGCCGCGGCGGGACGTCAAGAAGCTCAGCCAGTTTCCGCTGTGAGAGGCCCAGTTCCGCGAGGTACTGGTCGGCGATCCGGCTGCTGTGTTGGCCTTTGGTGTAACCCGTAACGTTACGCGAGGCACGCGGTATTAGCCGGCCGACGTTACCCTGGCGCTATGGCCAAGAGCCGCATTCAGATCGCCCGGGTCTACGACGACCCTGGGCCCGACGACGGTCAGCGCATCCTGGTGGACCGAGTATGGCCGCGCGGATTCCGCAAGAACGACCCGCGCGTCGGCACCTGGTGTAAGGACGTCGCACCGTCGAAGGAACTGCGCGAGTGGTACGGCCACAAGCCGGAGCGCTTCGACGAGTTCGCCAAGCGGTATGAGAAAGAGTTGCAGGGCAACGACGCGCTGGCGGACCTCCGGAAGCTGACAAAGAGCGGGCCCGTGACGCTGGTGACCGCCACCCGCGACGTCGACGGCAGCCAAGCGGCCGTGCTGGCGAAGCTGCTCAAACGCCGCTGACGGGCGCTGAGGTCAGTAGTCGTACTGCGCCAAATCGGCGTCGCCGTCGCGGCCCGACCCGTCGATCGACAACACCGCCGGCACCATCTCGCTGGTGACCATCCCATGCTCGGCCGTCAGCTCGTCGACGATGTCGAAACTGCGCACGATCCACTCCGGCGTGTCGATGATGATCGTGACCACGGGCACCTGCCGCACCAACTGAAACAGCTTGTCCCCGTGCGGTTTATGGTCACCGTGGAAACCCCAGATGCCGCGCAGCACCGTGGCGCCGCGGGCCAGCCCCGACTCGAGCAGCTGGCGGACCAGTGCACGGTGAATCGGCACACCGCCGTGTCCGGTGGCCTCGCTGGTGTGCACCATGATCTTCTGCCATAGGGGCCGGCCATGCTTGTCGGTTGCCGGCAGGCGATGTGGCCGCGCCAACAACTGCCCGTCGCGTTTGCACAGCCGCACCCGTTCCACGGTCAGCAATGGATTCCGCATCGCCGCGCTGAGTTCGGCCACCGCCGCCGACACCTGCGCCGCGGTCCCGATCGAGATGATCATCAGCGGAACGTTGACATTGCGGCTGAAGAACCGGGCCCGGTAACGCTGACCGTGCACGGTGCCGTCGACACCGAGATACACTCCGGCACCGGCAAATCCCTGCCGATGCAGCAGATCGCACACCGCGCGGAAGGCCGGCGCCCCGCCGATGCGTTCCTGGCGGCCGACATAGACGGTGAGTTTGAGGGTGTCGCGTGCGTCGGTGGTGAACTCGCCGCCGACGAGGCGCGCCCGTTCCAGCGTCACCAGTCCGCGACCGGTCATCGCCACCACGTCGTCGACCAGCCCGCTAATCTTGGACTCGACGTCGACGGCTGCGATCGCCACCGGCGGATCTTCGGACAGGCTCAGCGATTCGTCGGTGCGCAGCACATGGCGCAGCCCGAAACTGGCGATCCCGCGTAGCATCACGCTGGTCGCGACGTCGCGGCTGCCGTACAGGTCCAGCATCGCGTCAGCCAAAAACCCTTGTCGCGCACCATCATTGACAGTACGTTGGCGCTCCCCGAAGTAGGTGGTCAGCTTCAAACACGGTTGGCTCATAGCAGGCCCGCGATCCACTGGCCGAGCAGCGCCGCCGCCATGCCGAGCACCATGCTCACGACGATATTCGCGACGGCGAACCAGATCTGACGTTCCTCACCAAGGCGCTGGGTTTCCAGCATCCAGGTGGAAAACGTGGTGTAGGAGCCGATGAATGCGGTGTCGACCAGCAGCGCGGCGTGCCGGCTCAGCGCCAGACCGCCGACCAGCCCGAGCAGCGTCGCGCCGCTGATGTTGACCGTCAGGGTCCCGAACGGAAACGACCGCGCCGCCCGGCGACCCACCGCGCCGTCGACCAGAAACCGCAGCACCGAGCCGATGCCGCCCGCAAGCAGCACGCCGATCCAGACCATCAGCGCACTCGCACCCGTCGCACCGCTGCGGTGGCCAGATACACCGCGAGCAATCCCGCCGCGATGCTGGCAGCGATGTAGCCGAGCGCCAGGCCGTATCGCTGGTGTTCGATCATGTCCAGCGTTTCGACCTGCATGGTGGAAAACGTGGTCAGCCCGCCGCACAGCCCGGTGCCGAGCAGCGGCCGGCGATAGCTCGACAGCGGCAGCCGCTCCAGCAGCCGAGTGGTGAAGTAGCCCACCAAGAACGCGCCAACGATGTTGGCGGTGAACGTCGGCCACGGCCAGCGCGTCGGATCCGGCTCGGCCAGGCTGTTCAGTCCCGCGCGGGCGGCGGCACCCAGCGCGCCGCCGACGAAGACGGCGGCCAGCTCGCGGTAGTCGCGACCAGGCATTCCAGCAGCCTATGCACGGCGTCGGCAGAATTGGTGACATGGTGGCCAACCCGCGTGCCGGCAAGCCGGCCCAACCCGAGGACCTCGTCGATCTGCCACACCTGGTGACCGCGTACTACACGACGGAACCGGACCCCGACGACGTCGCGCAGCAGGTGGCGTTCGGCACGTCCGGCCACCGCGGCTCCGCGCTGGACGGGGCGTTCAACGAAGCGCACATTCTGGCGATCACCCAGGCCATCGTCGAATACCGCGCCGCCGCCGGAACCACCGGACCGTTGTTCATCGGCCGTGACACGCATGCGCTTTCGGAGCCGGCGTGGGTGTCCGCGGTGGAGGTGCTCGCGGCCAACGACGTGGTGGCCATGATCGACGCGGCCGACCGGTACACGCCGACACCGGCGATCAGCCACGCCATCCTCAACTACAACCGCGGTCGCGCCGATGGCCTGGCCGACGGGATCGTGGTCACCCCGTCGCACAACCCGCCCCGCGACGGCGGCTTCAAGTACAACCCGCCGCACGGCGGCCCGGCCGACACCGACGTCACCACCGCGATTGCCAACCGTGCCAACGAGATTCTTCGCGACGGGCTCTCGGCGGTGAAACGGATACCTTTAGGGCGGGCACTGCAGACCACGTTTCGTCACGACTACCTCGACGCTTACGTCGACGACCTACGAAACGTCGTCGATATCAATGCGATTCGTGATGCAGGAGTGCGAATCGGGGCGGACCCGCTCGGCGGCGCCAGCGTCGACTACTGGGGTGTGATCGCCGAGCGGCACAGCCTGGATCTGACCGTGGTCAACCCGCTGGTCGACGCGACGTGGCGGTTCATGACACTCGACACCGACGGCAAGATCCGAATGGACTGCAGCTCGCCGGACGCGATGGCATCGCTGATCGCCCATCGGGACCGCTACGACGTCGCCACCGGAAACGACGCCGACGCCGACCGGCACGGCATCGTGACCCCCGACCAGGGCCTGCTGAACCCCAACCACTACCTGGCGGTGGCCATCGACTACCTCTACACGCACCGGCCGGCCTGGCCCGCCAGCCTCGCCGTCGGCAAGACCGCGGTCAGCTCGTCGATCATCGACCGGGTAGTCGACGGCATCGGCCGCGAACTGGTCGAGGTGCCGGTTGGGTTCAAGTGGTTCGTCGACGGGCTGCTCGGCGGAACCATCGGTTTCGGCGGCGAAGAGTCGGCCGGCGCGTCGTTTCTGCGCCGCGACGGCTCGGTGTGGACCACCGACAAGGACGGCATCATCCTCGCGTTGCTGGCGTCGGAAATCCTCGCGGTTACCGGGGCGACGCCGTCGCAGCGGTATCGGGAGTTGGCCGGCAAATACGGGGAGCCCGCGTATGCCCGCGTCGACGCACCCGCCGACCGTGACCAGAAGGCCCGGTTAGCCAAGCTAACGGCGGAGCAGGTGACTGCCACCGAGCTGGCCGGCGAACCGATCACGGCAAAGCTGACGACAGCGCCCGGCAACGGCGCGCCGTTGGGCGGTCTGAAGGTGACAACCGAGAGCGCATGGTTTGCTGCGCGGCCGTCGGGCACCGAGGACGTCTACAAGATCTACGCCGAGTCGTTCCGCGGGCCAAAGCATTTGGCCGAAGTTCAGCGGGCCGCGCAGGAAGTGGTGGATACAGTCGTCGGGTGATCTTCGTCGCCCAGCGCCAGCGGGCTAAGCTGCCGCGCGCGGCCTGGGCGCTGATCGCGGCGAACGCGGTGGCCGCCCTTGGCTACGGTGTGGTGTCGCCGGTGCTGCCCGCCTACGCCCGCACCTTCGGGGTCAGCATCGGCGCGGTGACCTTTGCCATCACCGTGTTTTCGCTAATGCGGCTGTGCTTCGCGCCGCCCAGCGGGCTGCTGGTGCAACGGCTGGGCGAGCATCGGGTGTACGTGGCCGGGCTGCTGATCGTCTCGGTGGCCACCGGCATGTGCGCGTTCGCCCAAAGCTATTGGCAGCTATTGCTGTATCGGGCGATCGGCGGCATCGGGTCGACGATGTTCTTCATCTCGGCGCTCGGTCTGATGATCCGGATCAGTCCGGTCGACGCGCGGGGCCGGGTCGCCGGCCTGTTCGCCACCTCGTTTCTGATCGGCTCGGTCGGCGGGCCGGTGGTGGGCAGTCTGACCGCGGGTCTCGGCCTGTCCGCACCGTTTCTGATCTACGGCGGGGCGGTGCTGGTCACCGCGCTGGCGGTGGCCTACAGCTTGCGGCGCTCGACGCTGGCCGCGCCGGTGGAGCAGTCTCGCTCGACGGTGACGGTGCGCACGGCGCTTCGGCACCGCTCGTATCGCGCGGCGCTTCTGTCGAACTTCGCCACCGGCTGGTCGGTGTTCGGGCTGCGGATCGCGCTGGTGCCGCTGTTTATCTCCGATGTGTTGGGCCGTGGCCCGCGGATGGCGGGTTTGGCGCTGGCGACCTTCGCGCTCGGCAACCTGGTGGTCGTGCTGCCCAGTGGGCATCTGTCCGACCGGATCGGGCGGCGCCACTTGTTGATTGGCGGGCTCATCGCTTGCGGTGCGACGACCGTGTGGCTGGGCGCGACGACGTCAGTGCCGGTCTTCCTGGTGGTGGCAGGGCTGGCGGGCGCGGCGTCGGGCATCTTCGCGTCGCCGCAACAGGCCGCGATCGCCGACATCCTGGGCAGCACGGCGCGCGCGGGTACCGCAGTGGCGACGTTCCAGATGATGGCTGACTTCGGCGCGATCGTCGGCTCGATGGCGGTCGGCCAGATCGCCGAACACCTGAGCTTCGGCTGGGGCTTTGCGATCAGTGGCGTCATCCTGCTGGCCGCGGCGGTGGGCTGGATGCTTGCGCCGGAAACCCGGGCCATGGACCAACTGGCGATGCCCGACGAATGGGAGGTGGGTGCCACGGAGGATCTCGCCTGAAAAGCCCGTTGCGGCACCATGGACGTTGTGATGACTGACGGACGGCCGCGCTCGGCGATTGTGGTGGGTGCCGGCATCGTGGGGTTGTCGGCGGCGTGGTTTTTGCAGGAGCGCGGCGTGGACGTCACGGTGGTCGACCGCGTCGGCGTGGCTGCCGGCGCCTCGTGGGGAAACGCCGGCTATATCGCTCCCGGATTGACGATTCCGCTCAACGAGCCGCGGATTCTGCGTTACGGCCTGCGTTCGCTGCCGAAACGCGATGCGCCCCTGCGTATTTCGTTGAGCTCCGACCCTTCGCTGTGGCGGTTTCTGATGCGCTTCGCGGCCAACTGCCGCAGCTCGTCATGGACACGTGCGGTACGCGCCAACCTGGCGCTGAGCGAAGAGTGCCTCGACGCCTACGACGTGCTGGTGTCCAACGGCGTCGACGCGCCACTCAACGACGCGCCGGTCACCGCGCTGTTTAGAGCTTCGCGTGACGCCGAAGAGCTACTGGAGGAGCTGCAGCGCTTTCGGGATGCCGGCGGGCAACACGCCTCTACTACCGAATTGACCGGTGCGGCACTGCGCGAACAGGTTCCGCTGGCATCCGATGTGGCCGCTGTCGGCATCCGCGTCGACGGTCAGCGATTCCTGGACCCGGGCCGTTTCGTCCAGGCGCTGGGCCGCTCGGTCGTCGAACGCGGCGCCACGCTGCTGCCGGAGGAAGTCGTCGATGTGGTGGCCGACGGCAACAGCGTCACCCTGCCGACTCGTAGCGGCTCGGGGTTGACCGCCGACGTGGCGGTTATTGCGACTGGGGCGTGGTTGTCACGGCTGGTCGGTCGCTGGGTTCGGGTGCCGGTGCAGGCCGGACGCGGCTACTCGTTCACAGTGCCGGTGGACCGACCCGTCCCTCGCCCCGTCCACCTCCCCGATGCGCGGGTGGCGTGCACGCCGCTAAACGGCAAGCTGCGGGTCACCGGGACGATGGAGTTGCGGGACCCAGACGCGCCGGTGTCCGCCGCGCGGGTCGACGCCATCGCCGAGTCGGCCCGCCCGTACTTCGACGGGGTCCGCTGGGAGGAACGCAGCGAGGAATGGGTTGGGCCGCGCCCGCTGACGCCCGACGGTCGTCCGCTGGTGGGGCAGGTGTCGCAGGGCGTCTTCGTCGCCGGCGGGCACGGAATGTGGGGCATGACACACGGCCCGGTGACCGGTCGACTGCTGGCCGAGCAGATCACCACCGGTAAGCAGCCCGTCGCGCTGCGCGAATTCGACCCCACGCGGTGAGGCGCTGATCAGCGACTTTGAGCGCAAGTTGCTGGTGGTGTAGCTTCGATGGGCAACTTCATGGGGCTATGGCGCAGCTGGTAGCGCACCACACTGGCAGTGTGGGGGTCAGGGGTTCGAGTCCCCTTAGCTCCACTTCACGTACTCAGATTGCGTTCACTCTGCGGCTACCAGGCAAAAGTGCGAGTAGCTTGCCTGGTCACCGCAGACTCAACGCGTCTTCGCTTCCACGACAACACCGGCCGCGGCTTCGAGCGGCTTGACGATCGACGTGAAATCAGACTCCGGGCCCTCTGCATCCAGAGTCGCCTCCCAAAGCTGCGCGACGGCCTCGGCCAGCTGTGTGGGTATGCCCAGCGCCTTCGCCTCGTCGAGATACAGCCGCACGTCCTTGACCATCAGGCCCGTCGCGAACCCGTAGTCGAAGGTGCGCGGAAGCACCGCCCGCGGAAACTTTTCCCGACTTGCATGCGTGGCACCTGACCCCGCGTTGAGAACGTCGATCATCACTTGGGCATCGAGGCCCGCCTTCACTCCCATCACCATGATTTCCGCCGTCGCGGCCAACGACGTGGCAGCCATCAAGTTGTTGACCAGCTTCATCGTTTGCGCCGCACCGGGTTTTTCGCCGACGAAGATGGCTCGGCCGATGTCGTCGAAAACCGGTGCGACGGTGTCGAACTCAGCTCGCGGGCCTGACACCATCACCGCAAGAGTCCCCGTCCGAGCGCCCTGCACGCCGCCGCTGACCGGGCTGTCCAGCAAGGTCACTCCGTGTTCTGCGAGCAGCGCGTGATTGCGTTGCGCCGCTTGGCTTCCCACAGTGGACAGGTCGATGAAGCGCTGGATCCGGCTGCCGCTAGCAACCGTCGCAGCCACGTCCATCGACACCTGCGGCGTCGGCAGGCTGGCCATCACGGTGGCGACGCGGTCGCCGACCTCCCGGGCGGATGCCGCGCGATCGGCACCCTCGGCCACGACGGATTCGACCGCGGCGCTGCGGGTGTCGAAGACGACGACGTGATGGCCAGCGGCGACGAGGCGGCTCGCTACTGCAGCTCCCATGTTGCCCAGCCCGATGAACCCGATGTCCACTCCGCGACCCCTAACCTCTGTGTCTGGTGGCTTGCATCGTACGAGCCGCCGTACCATCCGCGTGTGGCCAGCACACCCGCCCAGGCGCAGCGCCTGCGCGACCTCAAGCTGTTGCGCCGCGTCCGCGACCGAATCGACCGCGAATACGCCCAGCCGCTGAATATCGAGGCGCTCGCACGCGGGGTGAACATGTCGGCCGGGCACCTCAGCCGTCAATTCAAGCTCGCCTACGGCGAGTCGCCTTACTCCTATCTGATGACCCGGCGCATCGAGCGGGCGATGGCGCTTCTGCGTCGCGGTGATCTGTCCGTCACCGAGGTATGTTTCGCGGTCGGCTGCTCGTCGCTGGGCACGTTCAGCACTCGCTTCACCGAACTGGTTGGCATGCCGCCCAGCATTTATCGGGAACGGACGGCCCGGGTGAGCAAGGGCATGCCGTCGTGCGTCGAGAAGCAGGTGACCAGGCCGATCAGGAATCGAGAAGCGCCGGCCGCCGCGATGCACTTAGCGTGAGCGCCATGGACATCACGATTCACTCGAGCTTCCTTCCACACGACGACCCCGAAGAATCTCTGGCGTTCTATCGCGACGGGCTCGGCTTCGAAGTCCGCCTCGACGTCGGCGCAGGCACGATGCGATGGATCACGCTCGGCCCGGTGGGTCAGGACACGTCCATCGTCTTGTACCCGCCGGCCGCCACCCCGGGCCTCACCGACGACGAGCGCCGAGTCATCGCCGAGATGATGGCCAAGGGCAACTACGGCATGCTGCTGCTGGCCACCAAGGACCTCGACGGCGCCTTCGAACAACTCCAAGCCCGCTCGCAAAACGGCCAAGTGGAGATCGTGCAGGAGCCGACCGAGCAGCCTTACGGGGTGCGCGACTTCGCCCTGCGCGATCCGGCGGGCAACATGATCCGCGTTCAACAGCTACGCTGAGCCGCTTCTTGACCTCAAGTGCAGTTGAGGTCATAGGGTCGACGCCATGACAAACCTTTTGGCGTCGATCGGCGGGGTCCGCTTCGCCCGTCGCTCAGCGAATTTCGAACAGACCGTCCGATTTTACCGCGATCTGGTCGGACTGCCGCTGTGCGAGACATTCGAAAACAGCTACGGCAGCACCGGTGCGATATTCGGGATGCCCGGATCAGAGCTGACCTTCGAGATCGTCGAGGCGACGCAACCCGTTCCGGTCGACGTCCACGAGCAGCTGTGCCTGTACTTTCCCGACGCGGCCGCGCAGCAGCTTGCGACAAAGCGGCTGCAGCAGGCAGGAATTCAGCCGGTGGAGTCGCATCCGTACTGGGCCGCGAACAACGCGGTGACCTACCGTGATCCCGACGGCCGCGAGATTGTGTTCGCGCCGTTTGTGTTTGGCGTCAACGAGCCGGAAACCGCACAATGAAGGTTGCGATCCTCGACGACTACCAGAACGTCGCACTGAGCATGGCCGACTGGTCGTCCGTCGCGGCCCGCGCCGAGATCACCACCTTCAACGACCACGTCGCCGAGCCCGACGCCGTCGTCGAACGCTTAGCGCCGTTCGACGTCGTGTGCGTGATGCGCGAGCGTACACCGTTGCCGCGCAACGTCATCGAACGCTTGCCCCGCCTGAAGATGATCGCCTCCACCGGGCCGTTCAACGCTGCCGTCGACGTCGCCGCCGCCAAGGAGCGCGGCATCCACGTCAGCACCACCGGCGGCTACATCGAGTCCACCGTCGAGCTGACCTGGGCGCTGATCCTCGCCGCCGCACGCCGACTCGTCGACGAAACGCTGTCGGTGCGCACCGGCGGCTGGCAGACGACGGTCGGTCGTCAACTGGGCGGGTCGGTGCTCGGCGTGCTGGGCCTGGGTCGCATCGGCCGCCGGGTGGCGCGGGTCGGTGCGGCCTTCGGCATGGACGTCATCGCGTGGAGCACCAACTTGACGCCCGAAGCCGCCGAAAAGGCCAGCGCCACATACGTTTCCAGAGAGGAGTTGTTCGCCCGCGCCGACGTGCTGACCATCCACCTGGTGTTGAGCGAGCGCACCCGCGGCCTGGTGGGCGCCGCCGAGCTGGGACTGATGAAGCCGACGGCGTTGCTAGTCAATACGTCTCGCGGCCCCATCGTGGACGAGGCCGCCCTCGTCGAGGCATTGCGCACGCAGCGGATCGCCGGCGCCGGCCTCGACGTCTTCGACGTCGAACCGTTGTCAGCGGGGCACCCACTGCGCCGCCTGGACAATGTCGTCGCCACCCCGCATATCGGCTACGTCGCCGACCGGGTCTATCGGGTCTTCTACGGCGAGGCTGCCGCCGCGATCGGGCAGTGGCTCGACGCCGTGGGCTCGTGAGCGAAAGCGTGCCTCCAGACGGCCGACCACCAGCATCACCAGCGCGGCCAGCAGCCAGCCCAGCAGGATGTCGACGACGTAATGCTCGGCCGAATACACCAGCGTGAACGCCATCGTCAGCACGTACGCGACCAAGAACGGACGCCACCGACGCCTGACGCGCCGCCACAGGAACGCCGCGACCATCGCGGACACGCCCGCATGCAGTGACGGGATAGCCGCCACCAGGTTCACACTGGCCTGCCCTGAGTCGACCAGCGCGCTCGCGGACTGCAGATGCAGCGTGCCCCAGCCGCGGGTGGAGATCCGCTCCACGAAGTCGTGGGCGCCGGCGTGGCCGGGATGCATGGCTCCGAGCAGCCCGCCGTCGGGAACACCCGCCGGGCTGCCGAACATGCACCTGGGGTTCGACGGGCCGCCCGCGACGTCGGCGGCCGTGCACTTCGCCGCCGCCCATGGCGGCGCGGCCGGCAGCAGGATGTAGCCGATCAGCGCGGTGAACGACAGCACCAGGAATCGCCGGACGAACGCCGCCCAGTCGTCGCGGTCGCGCAGCCACAGGAACCCGGCGACCGCATACGGCAGGACGAAAAACGACATGTACACCGCGCTGATGCCCACTTCCCACCACGGCGGATGCGGCATCTTGAGGTGCTCCTGCAGCCACACCGTCGGCACCACCCCGACGAACAACCAGCGGTCCACCTGTGGCTGCAGCAGCCACAAAGTGGGCGCCCCGACCAGGGTCGCCGCGCCCCGGCTGAGGTCGTAGAGCAGCAGGACCAGTGCGAACGGCAGCCAGTCGCGGATGACCGCCAGCACTTTCCAGCCGCGGCCGATGCTGGCGGCGATCAGCCCGGTCGCGATGTACAGCAGCAGCAGTTCACGGTTGAACGCCAGCCCCGCGGTGAGGCTGCGGTAGACCACCACCAACAGCCACACCGCCACGGCGCCGCGGCGAAGCAGCGCCAGACGATATTCGCGTCGTTCCCCGGTGTCACCGGCCGATCCGACGGATGCTTCAGGCGCTAAAGCCTGCGCACCTCGACCGGTTGTCGGTGACACTCACACTCCCCAGTTGCGACGGAAGGCACTTTCCGTACATCTTGCCGTAACCTTCCCTCGCCCCTGGTCAACCTGGGCCGCGACGCGCGGGGCCGGCCGTCGTCGCGTGCGACGCCCATTGCCGTTGCAGCCGGCGTTCACCGTTGGTGGCGATCAATCCCGACGGCGCGAAAATCCGCGACGGCACGGGTTGCTCTTCGGCCGGCGGGCTGCCGTCGCCGCGAACGGCCTTCAGCGCAGTGACGATCCCGGCGACAAACACGATCACCACGACGGACGCAAACACGATCGACAACGTGCCCTGGATGAACGTGTTTAGGACGACCTCGCCCAGCTGGTCGGCGGTTTTGGCCGAGCCGAACGCGGTCTTTCCCGCCTGCCTGGCCGCGGCATACCGGAAATACTGCGTCCAATAACCCACATCGGGGTCGGTGGAGAAGATCTTCTGCCAGGACGCGGTCAGCGTGACGGCCAGGTCCCACAGCAGCGGGATGCCCGGGATCCACGCCCATTTCAGGTGGCCCTTCTTGACGACGACGACCGTGATCACGGTCAGCGCGATGCCCGCCAGCAGTTGGTTGGCGATGCCGAAGAGCGGAAACAGCGTGTTGATGCCGCCGAGCGGATCGGTGACACCGATCAGCAGGATGCTGCCCCATGCCGCGACGACGGCCAGGCTGCAGGCCCAGGCGCCGACGCGCCAGCCCGGGTTGTGCAGTCGGGCCAGCGGACCGCCGAGGTTGCCCAGCCCGTCGGAGAGCATGAAGCGGGCGACGCGGGTGCCGGCGTCGACGGTGGTCAGGATGAACAGCGCCTCGAACATGATCGCGAAGTGATACCAGTACGCGCGCAACGCGGCGCCGCCGAACACCTGCTGCAGCACTTGCGACATGCCGAACGCCAACGTCGGCGCGCCGCCGGTGCGGGACACGATCGTGCGCTCACCGACGCCGGCGGCGGCCTGGTTGATCTGCTCGGCGGTGATCGGCGCGCCCGACAACCCGAGTTTGTTGACGTACGCCGCGGCGGTCCTCGCGGTGCCGCCGGTTTGCGCGGCGGGCGCGTTGAGCGCGAAGTACAGGTGTTGGTCGAGGATCGACGCGGTGATCAGCGCCATCAGCGCGACGAACGATTCGGTGATCATGCCGCCGTAGCCGATCAGCCGCATCTGGCTTTCCTTCTCCAGCAGCTTGGGCGTCGTCCCCGAGGAGACCAAGGCGTGGAATCCCGACAGGGCACCGCAGGCGATCGTGATGAACAGGAACGGGAACAACGATCCGGCGAACACCGGGCCGCCGCGTCCGGCGAAGCTCGAGACCGCCGGCGCCGCGAGGACCGGCCGCGCGATGACGACGCCGAGCGCGAGCAGGCCGATCGTGCCGACTTTCATGAACGTGGACAGGTAGTCGCGCGGTGCGAGCAGAAGCCACACCGGCAGCACCGACGCCGCCAGGCCGTAGCCGATGACAAACCACGACAGCGCAACCGGCGACAGTGTGAACAACCTTGTGCCCCAAGGTGTTTGAGCCACCCAGTTTCCGGTCACCACCGCGGCGATCAGCATCGCGAAGCCGATCAGGGACACCTCGGAGACCCGGCCGGGCCGCAGGTAGCGCAGGTAGCACCCCATGAAGACGGCGATCGGGATCGTCATCGCGATCGAGAACACTCCCCAGGGGCTTTGCGCCAGCGCCCGCACCACCACCAGCGCCAGCACCGCGATGATGATCACCATGATCATGAACACGCCGATCAGCGCGGCCGTCCCGGCGACGCGGCCGAGTTCGTCGCGGGCCATCTGGCCCAGCGAACGGCCCCGCCGTCGCGTGGAAATCCATAACACCAGGTAGTCCTGGACACAGCCGCCGAGCACCGCGCCGAGCACGATCCAGATCGCGCTCGGCAGATAACCCATCTGGGTGGCCAGCACCGGGCCCACCAGCGGGCCGGCTCCGGCGATCGCGGCGAAGTGGTGACCGAACAGCACCCGCCGGTCGGTGGGCAGGTAGTCGGTGCCGTTTTCGAAGACTTCGGCCGGCGTGGCGTGGTCGTCGCGGGGGCGGACGATCTTCAGCTCGATCAGCCGCGCATAGAAGCGAAACCCGATGATGTAGGTGCAGGTCGCCGCGACCACGAGCCACACGGCGTTGACCGTCTCGCCGCGGGCGAACGCGACGACCGCCCAACCGAGCGCGCCGACGACGGCGATGACGGCGAACACGAGCTTGTGCCGCGTGCGGATCGGTGAGCGGTCGACGATCGCGACGGGCGGCAGGTCGGCGTGGGTGCGGACGTAGCTGACGTGCCCGTCGCGCTCTTCCACGCGACGGACCCTACCGCGACCGGTCAGCTTCTGCAGTGCGCGCGAACGCTGTCGACGGTGTCGGCCTCAGCCGCGGTTTTGTCGTCGCGATAGCGCAGCACCCGCGCGAACCGCAGCGCGAGCCCGCCGGGGTAGCGCGACGAGGTCTGGACGCCGTCGAACGCCACCTCGACGACCTGTTCGGGCCGCAGCTGCACCACGTAGCCGTCGGTGGGTCCGACGGCGAGCTCGGTGAATCGCTTTGTCTGCCAGTCGAGCATCGCGTCGGTCATGCCTTTGAACGTCTTGCCCAGCATGACGAAGCCGCCGGTAGCCGGATCGCGTGCGCCGAGATGGATATTGGAGAGCTTGCCGCGGCGGCGCCCGGATCCCCATTCGACGGCGAGCACCACCAGGTCGAGGGTGTGGACCGGCTTGACCTTGAGCCAGGCCGCGCCGCGGCGGCCCGCCTCGTACGGCGCGGTGGGGGACTTCGCCATCACCCCTTCGTGGCCCGCGGCCAGGGTGGCGTCCAGAAAGTCGCTCGCGGCGTCCGGGTCGGCGGTGACCAGCCGATCGACCCGGTTGTGTTCGGGCACGATCTCGTCGAGCACCGTGATGCGGTCGGTGGTCGGCGCGTCGAGAAGGTCGACGCCGTCGCGGTGCAACACGTCGAAGAAAAACACGGACAGCGGCTGGGCCGCTTGTGCGGCCGCGACGTCGACGGAACGGCCGAACCGCGACCCGGTGACCTGAAACGGCTGCGGCCGGTTGTCCGGCCGCAGCGCGATTGCCTCGCCGTCGGCGATCAAGTCGGTGACCGGGAGCGCCAGCGTCGCCTCGACCACTTCCGGCAGCCGGGCGGTGACGTCGTCGAGGCTGCGGGTGTAGACCGTCACCTGGTCGCCCGACCGGTGGATCTGTACCCGCGCGCCGTCCAGTTTGGCCTCGAAAACGCCTGAGCCGCCGAGCTTTTCGAGCGCCTCGGTGACGTTGGCCGCGGTCTGCGCCAGCATCGAGCCGACCGGTCGGCCCACCTGAAGGGTGAAGCTGTCCAGCGCGGCCGCACCGCCGGTGAGGGCCGCCGCGGCGACGGCCGGCAGGTCCCCGCCCAGCATCGCGGCGCGGCGGACCGCGGCGGCGGGCAGTTGTGCGGCTTGGGCGACGGCGTCGGCCATGATCCCGGCCAGCGCACCCTGGCGCAGTTCACCGGTCAGCAGCCTCCGCAGGAACGTTTGCTCGACTTCGGTGGCTGCGGCGAACAGCCCGGCGAGGAGGGCGGCGCGGCGGGCCTGTGATCCCGTACCTGATACTGTACGGATTTCGGTGAAGGTGGTGTCGACGTCGGCGACAGTCAACGTCGGGTGCGGTGCCGGCGACGGCAGTGACCGCAAAGCCGCCCAGCCGACACCGATTTGGCGCTGCGGCAGTTCACCGGAGAGCCACGAGACGATGATCGCGACCACGTTGGGATGGGAGGCGGCCCGGTGCAGCAGCTCGGCGATGCGCGCGATCTTGGCGCGCCGCGCGGCGGCGCCGCCCACGTCCCGGGAGGTCAGCGCAACGTCGACGAGCAGCACCAGTTCACCTTGGCACGGCTGGCCGACAACGGCGGGCGGCGCCGCGATAGCGTGCTGTGGCAACGGGTCAAACGAGGAGGTTTGAATGGAGATCAACGGCAAGAAGGTCGTCGTCATCGGCGGCGCGTCGGGCATGGGCCGCGCGACGGCCGAGCTGCTGGCCGAGCGCGGGGCGAGCGTCGCGGTGCTCGACCGTGAGGGCTCCGACGGCAAGGAGGTGGCCGCGGGCCTCAAAGGCGGCGGCACGTTCTATCCGGTCGACGTCACCGACTTCGCCGGCACCGAGGAGACACTGCAGGCCGCGGTCGACGCTCTCGGCGGGCTGCACGTGGTGGTGACGACGGCCGGTGGCGGCATCGCCAAGCGGACGTTGTCCAAGTCCGGTCCGCACGACCTCGAATCCTTCCAGTCGGTGATCGATCTCAACCTCATCGCCACGTTCAACATCAGCCGGCTGGCCGCTGCGCACATGGCCAAGAACGAACCCGAGGACGAGGAGCGCGGCGTCATCATCAACACCGCCTCGATCGCGGCGTTCGAGGGTCAGATCGGGCAGGTCGCCTACACCGCGGCCAAGGCAGGCATCGCCGGCATGTGCCTGACGATGGCGCGTGACCTCGGCTCGATGGGCATCCGCGTGCTCGCGATCGCGCCCAGCCTGTTCGCGACCGGGCTCACCAAGGGCATTCCCGACGAGTACGCCATTGCGCTGACCAAGGATGCCGCGTTTCCCAAGCGTCTTGGCCGCCCCGAGGAGTACGCCAAGCTGGTCGCGGCCATCGTGGACAACCCGATGCTCAACGGTCAGTGCTTGCGCCTGGACGCCGGGCAGCGGTTCGCGCCCAAGTAGCGGGCTGGCCGCGAGACAGACGCGAGGGTCGTTACCCCGGCTGAACACAGCCCAGGCGTCTGTCTCGCGGTCCGACTCGATTAAGTACACTCTTTAGTCGGCGCACATCGACGAGGAGGCCCCCTGATGGCTATCGCATTGACCGACGACCATCGCGAACTCGCCGAGGTGGCCCGAGCATTCTTGACCTCGCAAAAGGCGCGCTGGGCGGCGCGCTCGCTGCTGGATTCGGCCGACGAGTCGCGCCCGCCGTTCTGGCAAGACCTCGTCGAACTCGGCTGGCTCGGCCTGCATATCGACGAAGAACACGGCGGCTCGGGCTACGGCCTGCCAGAACTTGTCGTGGTGATCGAAGAACTCGGCCGCGCGGTAGCGCCGGGACCATTCGTGCCGACCGTGATCGCCTCAGCCGTCATCGCCAGGGACGGCACCGACGAACAGAAGGCGCGGCTGCTGCCGGGGCTGATCGACGGCACCGTCACCGCCGGTATCGGTCTGGGCGGTGACGTCCGCATCGACGGCGGTGCCGCCAACGGCGACGCGGGAATCGTGTTGGGCGCCGGGCTCGCCGAGCTGCTGCTGATCGCGGCGGGCGACGACGTGCTGCTGCTGGATCGGCGCCGCGACGGCGTGACGGTCGACGTGCCCAAAAACCTCGATCCGACCCGTCGCTCGGGGCGGGTCACCTTGCAGAACGTCACGGTTGAGGTCCTGCCGGGCGCTCGGCAATCCGCGCTGGCGCGGGCGCGCACGCTGCTGGCCGCCGAGGCGGTGGGCGGGGCGTCGGACTGCGTCGACGCCGCGGTCGACTACGCCAAGGTGCGCCAGCAATTCGGCCGCACCATCGCCACTTTCCAAGCGGTGAAACATCATTGCGCCAACATGCTGGTGGGCGCCGAGTCCGCGACCGCCGCGGTGTGGGATGCGTCAAGGGCGGCCGGCGAAGACGAAGACCAGTTCCGGCTGGCCGCCGCAGTCGCCGCCACGCTGGCGTTCCCGGCATACGCACGCAACGCCGAACTGAACATCCAAGTACACGGCGGCATCGGATTCACGTGGGAGCACGACGCGCATCTGCACCTGCGTCGCGCCCTGACCGACCGGGCGCTATTCGGTGGCGATGCGCCGCCGCAGGACGTGTTCGATCGCACCGCCGCCGGCGTCACCCGGGCCAACAGCCTGGATCTGCCGCCCGAAGCCGAAGAACTGCGTGGCCGGGTGCGCGCCGATGCCGCCGAAATCGCCGCACTGGACAAGAAGGGGCAGCTGGACCGGCTGATCGCGACCGGCTACGTGATGCCGCACTGGCCCAAACCCTGGGGCCTTGCCGCCGACGCGGTCGAGCAGCTGGTGATCGAGCAGGAGTTCACCGCGGCGGGTGTCAAGCGGCCGGACTACCAGATCACCGGATGGGTCATTCTGACGCTGATCCAGCACGGAACCCCTTCGCAGATCGAAAGATTCGTCGAGAAGGCGCTGCGCCAAGAGGAGATCTGGTGTCAGCTCTTCTCCGAGCCCGACGCCGGATCGGACGCGGCGGGCATCAAGACCCGGGCAACCCGGGTCGACGGCGGCTGGAAGATCAACGGGCAGAAGGTGTGGACCAGCGGCGCCCACTACTGCCGTCGCGGCCTGGCCACCGTGCGCACCGATCCCGACGCGCCCAAGCACGCCGGCATCACCACGGTGATCATCGACATGAAGGCGCCCGGGGTCGAAGTGCGCCCGCTGCGCCAGATCACCGGTGGCTCCGACTTCAACGAGGTGTTCTTCAACGACGTCTTCGTTCCCGACGAGGATGTCGTCGGCGAACCCAACACCGGATGGACGGTGGCCCGCGCGACGCTGGGCAACGAGCGGGTCAGCATCGGCGGCGGCACGTCGTACTACCAAGGCGTCGGCGCACAGCTGGTGCAACTCCCCCAGCAGCGGGCAAATCACTTGGCGGGAGCGACGGTTCGCGTCGGCGCCTTCCTGGCCGGAGAACACGCTCTGCGGCTGTTGAACCTGCGCCGCGCCGCCCGCAGCATCGAGGGAGCGGGCCCGGGGCCGGAAGGCAACATCACCAAACTCACGCTCGCCGAGCACATGATCGAGGGCGCCGCGATCGGCGCGGCGCTGCTGGGACCCGAGCTCGCCCTGGCCGACGGCCCCGCAGGACTGGTCAGCCGGATGCTGATGGGCGCGCGTGGCATGGCCATCGCCGGCGGCACCTCGGAGGTCACGCGCAACCAGATCGCCGAGCGGATTCTGGGCATGCCGCGTGACCCGCTGATCAAGTAGCAGGTCCGAAGACCAGCCTCGTCTCGTCGGGTCGCACCTCGACCGGCATGCCGCATGTCACCGAGTCGGGTTCGCAGTCAACGACATTGGCGGCCACCCGAAGTCCCTCGTCCAGCTCGACGATCGCAATCACATACGGCGTCGGTATATCGGGGTTGTAGGGGTGGAAGTTGACCGTGTAGGTGAACACCGTGCCCCGCCCGGATACCGGCCGGGCGGTCAGCGGGCCGCCGCAGTCCGGGCATACGCCGGCCGGCGGGTGCACCCAGCGGGTGCATGGATCGCAATGCTCGACGAGAAACCCCCGGTCTGCCACGCGCAATACAGTACACTCTTTTGGTGCCAAGCCGACACTTCGAGAAGAACGCGATCCTGTCCGGAATCGGAATCTCGCGAATCGGCCGTCGCACCGGCATTCCCGGGCTGGAGCTCACGTGCGAGGCGGTGCGCGCCGCCATCGCCGACGCCGGTCTGACCGTCGCCGACATCGACGGCGTCGCCAGCCTCGGCGACACTCCGGTGCCGGAAGTCGCCGCCGCACTGGGTATCGAAGCGGCGGACTACAAATCCGGGTTCGGTACGGCCGGCCTGCTGACCCCGGTAATGGCGGCGTGTCATGCGGTCGCCGACAAACAGGCCCGCCATGTGCTGGTGTATCGAACGGTCCAGATGATCGGCGGCTCGGTGCCGGCCAACATGACCGGCGATCAGCCCAGCATCGGCGGAATGGACGACATCCCCGAACTCCTTGCCGCGCATGCCTATTCGGCGGCCAACTGGCTGGCGCTGCACTGCCGGCGACACATGCACCTCTACGGCACCACGAAGGAGCAGCTGGGCTGGTTGGCCATCAACAGCCGGCGCAACGCCGCGTTGAATCCGCTTGCGGTGTACCGCGAACCGCTGACAATGGCCGACTACCTGGCCGCAAGGCCGGTCTCCTCGCCGTTCGGACTGCTGGATTGCGACGTCCCCGTCGACGGCTCGATCGCCGTGGTGGTCTCGGCCGCTGAATATGCCGCCGACTGCCCGCAACCGCCGGTCGCGGTGGAGGCCATCGGCGGGTCCGATGGCGCCGGTGGCTGGTTTCACCGCCCCGACTACCCCAAGATGGCGGCTACCGACGCTGCGGCACAGATGTGGTCGCGAACCTACCTGACGCCGGCCGATATCGAGATCGCCGAGTTGTACGACGGCTTTACGTTTCTCACTCTGGCGTGGCTGGAAGCGTTGGGCCTCTGCGGGGACGGCGAGGCCGGGCCTTTCGTCGAGGGTGCGGAGCGCATCGCCCGCGACGGCGTCCTGCCGCTGAACACCTACGGCGGTCAACTGTCGGCCGGGCGCATGCACGGTTACTGGGTGCTGCACGAAGCCTGCCTGCAGCTGCGCGGAGGAGCGGGTGAGCGGCAGGTGCCGCATCGCCCACAGGTCGCGGTGGTCGCTGCGGGTGGCGGCCCGATTGCCGGCTGCATGCTGCTGACATGCTGAATACCGTTGGGGCAGTGCACACTTGACCGCCCCATTACGCCCCGACAAGCGGGCTACCCAGATCGCCCGCCGCATCGAGGCCGACATCATTCGCCGCGGCTGGCCGGTCGGTGAATCGCTGGGATCAGAGCACCTATTGCAACAGCGTTACCACGTCAGCCGCTCGGTGCTGCGGGAAGCCGTGCGCCTTGTCGAGCACCATCAGGTCGCGCGGATGCGTCGTGGGCCCGGCGGCGGATTGCTGGTCTGCGAGCCCGACGCCGCCGCGGCAACCAACGCCGTCGTCATCTACCTGGAGCATCAGGGCACCACGATCGGCGACCTGCTGGCCGCGCGCCTGCTGCTCGAGCCGTTGGCGGCCGTACTCGCCGCCGAGCACATCGACGAGACCGGCATCGAACGGCTGCGCGCCATGCTGCAGACGGCGTCGCAGCACGAATTCCACACGGCGCTCGCTGCGGAGTCCAAAAACCCGGTGCTGCAGCTGTTTATCGACATCTTGATGCGCCTGACCGCGCAATTCGCCCGGGGTTCGCGCGCGGACGCCGAGGCGTTGGAGGCGACACGCGCCGACCACGCCGAGATCGTCGCCGCCGTCACTGCCGGCGACTCGGCGCGCGCCAAGACGCTCAGCGAACGTCACGTCGAGGCCGTGACGGCGTGGCTGCAACGACATCGCAGCCGGCGTCGGCCGCGCACGTCGGATCCCGGGGCGACGCCCGCCAAGCTCGCTGAAACGTTGGCGGCCGCGGTCCGCGACGACATCGCCGCCAGCGGCTGGCAAGTCGGTTCCATTTTCGGCACCGAGGCTCAGCTGCTGGAACGCTATCGAGTCAGCCGCTCGGTGCTGCGCGAAGCGGTGCGGCTCCTGGAATACCATGGCGTCGCCCGAATGCGACGGGGTCCCGGCGGCGGCCTGGTGGTGGGAAAACCACAGGCACAGGCCAGCATTGACACCATCGCGCTCTACCTGCAGTACCGTCAACCCAGCCGCGACGACCTGCGCCTGGTGCGCGACGCCATCGAAATCGACAATGTGGCAAAGGTTGTCAGCAGACACGACGCTCCCGAGGTGCGGGCCTTTCTCGGCACGCACCGGCAGGTCATCGAGCAAACCGGGGACGATCCGCGCAAGGCCGGCATGGAAGAGTTTCTGTTTCACAGCGGGATGGCGCAGCTGGCCGGCAACGCCGTGCTGGGTTTGTTCCTGCGGATCCTCGTCGAGCTGTTCCGTCGCCAATGGGCCGCCACCGAGCAGAAGCTCCCGAGCCGCAGCGATTTTGCCGACGTCCAACACGCGCACCGGCGCATCATCGAGGCGATCGCCGACGGCGACGACAGCCTGGCCCGCCACCGCGCCCGACGCCACCTGGATGCCGCGGCGTCGTGGTGGCTTTAGCGGTTTATGACCGCGGGCGAGCCGGGTAGTCTCGGCCGAGAAGAGAGGAGTCGACCATGAGCATCGCGCTGTCGACGACCCTGCACACCACATTCGACGACGCCGTCGCCCGCACCCGGGAAGCGCTCGCGCAGAAGGGGTTTGGCGTGCTCAGCGAAATCGACGTGAAGGCGACACTGAAAGCCAAGCTCGGCGAGGACATGGAGGACTACCTGATTCTGGGCGCATGCAACCCGCGCTTTGCCCACCAGGCAGTCAACGTATTCCGGCAGATCGGCGTGCTCCTGCCGTGCAATGTGGTGGTGCGCCGCGATCCGGACGAACCGGACACGATCATCGTCGACGCGATGGACCCACGGCTGATGGTTGACGTGACCAAGGAGCCCGGGCTGGACGACATCGCCGACACCGTGGGCGGATTACTTCGGGAGGCTCTCCAAGAGCTGTCCGAATGAACTTGCAGAGGCCCCGCACCAGCCGCTAGTCTCGGCGATCGTGCAGCATCTTCTCGTAGTAGCCAGCACCCGCAGCGGGGTCTGATCCAAGGCCGACCCCCCGCTGTGGGTCGGAAGCTACTACCTGTCGGTCACTCCCTTCAAGACCAGAGAAGACCGCACATGGCAATCTCCAAGCTAATTCCGAACAGCTCCGACGTTGGGCCCGTTCCGCTACCGGGTGGGCTCCGGGAGGCTCTCGGCGCAATGTCGTGGAGCGCCTTCACTGCCACCTACGCACCCAGCGCGGGCCCGGTGCGGCTCGGCCAGTGGGAATGCGCCGACGCCGAGCGGCCCGCCACCCGGCTGGGACCGCAGGCCCGCACCTTTCGGGCCACGCTCGGCTTCGGCGACCGCATCGAGACCGTCACCGCCACCGCGACCGGTCCGGTGGCCGCGTTGACCGAGATGCTCTACCAGCACGGCATCGCGGTCGAAATGTTGCGGTTCCACCAGCTGCGCTCCGACGACAGCATCGCCACGTTCATCCGGGGCAGCGACGGCGTGCGGGCTGAGTGGGCGATGGGCTGTTCAAAGGACGCGACGCAGTCCGCGTTGCGCGCGGTGATCGCCTGCGCCAACCGGCTGTATGGCTAGGCCTTAGAGCGGGCGCAGCACGATCGGCATGCCGTCCATCGGGATCGGCATGCCGCCGTAGTCCCAGCGCGGCTGGTATCCGGGCCGCGGCAATTCCAGCCGATACCGGCGCAGCAGCCGGTGTACGACGGTCTTGACCTCCAGCCGGCCGAACACCATCCCGATGCACTTGTGCGCCCCGCCGCCGAACGGCGCGAACGCGTAACGATGCTTCTTGTGCTCACTGCGCGGTTCGGTGAACCGCTCCGGGTCGAACTTGCGCGGTTCGGTCCACAGCTCGGGCAGCCAGTGGTTCATCCCCGGCCAGGTCACCACGTTGGTGCCGGCCGGCACGTAATAGCCGAGCAGGTCGGTGTCACGCACGGTCTGGCGCATGTTGAACGGCAGTGGCGTCACCAGCCGCAGCGACTCGTCCATCACCAGGTCCAGCGTCTCCAGCTTCTCGAGCGCCTCGATGTCGAGCGGGCCGTCGCCGAGCCGGTCCGACTCGTCGCGGCACCGTTCTTGCCACTCGGGGTGGGCGGCGAGGTTGTAGGCCATCGTCGTGGTCGTCGACGTGGAGGTGTCGTGGGCGGCCATCATCAAAAAGATCATGTGGTTGACGATGTCGATGTCGGTGAAGCTGTTGCCGTCCTCGTCCTCGGTGTGGCACAGCACCGTGAGCATGTCGTTGCCCTCGGCGTTACGGCGTTCTTTGACCCGCTCGGTGAAGTAGTCCTCGAGCACCTTGCGGGCCCGAAGTCCCTGCCACCACTTGAACGGCGGCACGCTGGTGCGGATGATCGCGCCGCCGGCACGCGTGGTGGTGGTGAACGCCTTGTTCACCTTGGTGACCAGCTCGTGGTCGGTGCCCGGCTCGTGACCCATGAACACCATCGAGGCGATGTCGAGGGTGAGCTCCTTCATCGCCGGATGGAACAGGAAGCGTGCGTCGTTGGTCGGCCAGCCGGCCACCACCGCGCTCGCCACCCGGTCGATGTGCTCGACGTAACCGGCCAGCCGCGGCCGGGTAAAGGCCTCCTGCATGATGCGGCGGTGGTAGAGGTGCTCGTCGAAGTCGAGCATCATCAGGCCCCGGTTGAAGAACGGGCCGATGACCGGATGCCAGCCCTTCTGCGAGAAGTCCTTGTTGCGGTTGGAGAAGATGGCCTGGGTGGCGTCGGGGCCCAGCGCGACGATCGACGGCAGGATCGGCGAGTCGGCGAAGCAGACCGGCCCGCGGGTCTCATAGAGGTGCAGCGGGAAATCGGGGCCTTCCCGGAACAGCTCGATGATGTGGCCCAGGATCGGCAGCCCGGAATCGCCCATCACCGGCTTCAATCCGCTCCCGGGCGGCGGCTCGGCCAGTTTCTTGGGCTTCCAGTCGACCTCCAGCAGCCGCTTTTCGATCAACCCCAGGCCGGGGATGGTGTTCACCGTCGGCGTCAGGCGGCGCTTGGCCTGGTCGAGCAGGTAGTGCGGGGTGCTGATGGTCGCCATCGAGGCTCCTTATCGGTTGTGGCAGCCGTCACTGAGCCCCATCCTGACGGCCGAACTTGACAGCTGTCAAGTTTGTCAGAGCGGGCGCAGCATGATCGGCATGCCGTCCACCGGAACCGGCATGCCGGCGTAATCCCAGCGCGCCTGGTATCCGGGCCGCGGCAGCTCCAGCCGGTAACGGCGCAGCAGCCGGTGCAGGATCGTCTTGATCTCCAACTGCCCGAACACCATGCCGATGCACTTGTGCGCGCCGCCGCCGAACGGGGTGAACGCATAGCGGTGCCGCTTGTGCTCACAGCGTGGTTCAGTGAATCGCTCGGGGTCGAACTTCATCGGATCCGTCCAGAGCTCCGGCAGCCGATGGTTCATGCCGGGGTAGGCGATGACGTTGGTGCCCTTGGGTAGGTAGTAGCCCAGCAGGTCGGTGTCGCGCACGGTTTGGCGCATGGCCCACTGCACGGGCGTCACCAACCGAATCGACTCGTTCATCACGAGGTCGAGCGACTCCAGCTTCTCGAGTGCCTCGATGTCGAGCGGGCCGTCGCCGAGCCGGTCCGACTCGTCGCGGCAGCGCTGCTGCCATTGGGGGTGGGCGGCCAGGTGGTAGGCCATCGTCGTCGCGGTCGACGTCGAGGTGTCGTGGGCAGCCATCATCAAAAAGATCATGTGGTTGACGATGTCGGTGTCGGAGAAGCTGTTGCCGTCCTCGTCCTCGGTCTGGCACAACACCGTCAGCAAATCGTTGCCGTCCTTACCGCGACGTTCCTTGACCCGGGCGGCGAAGTAGTTTTCGAGCAGCTGCCGCGCTTTGAGGCCGCGCCACCAGGTGAATGGCGGCACGGGAGTGCGGATGATCGCGTTGCCGGCGCGGGTGGTGATCGTGAAGGCCTTGTTGACGTTGGTGACCAGCTCGCGGTCGGTCCCCGGTTCGTGGCCCATGAACACCATCGAGGCGATGTCGAGCGTGAGCTCCTTCATGGCCGGGTAGAGCAGGAAACGCGCGTCGTTGGCCACCCAGTCATTCGAAATCACTTGGACACAACCTGATCCATCTGCTCGACGTAGCCGACCAGCCGTGTCCGCACGAAGGCTTCCTGAAGGATGCGCCGGTGGAACATGTGCTCCTCGAAGTCGAGCAGCATCAGGCCGCGGTGAAAGAACGGCCCGATCACCGGAACCCAGCCCTGCTGGGAGTAGTCCTTGTTGCGGTTGGAATAAATGACCTGAACTGCATCTGGGCCTAATGCCGCGACCCCCGGCAGCACCGGCGAATCCCCGAATATCAGCGGACCTCTGGTGTGGTACAGGAACATCAGATAGTCCGGTCCGCCTCGCAGCATCTCGATGATGTGACCGAGGATCGGCAATCCGGCATCGCCCATCACCGGCTTGAGTCCGCTGCCCGGCGGGGGATCCGCGAGCTTTTTCGGCGGGAACTCGGTGTTGCGGAGCTTGCGCTCGACGGCTGCCATGCCGGGAAAGTTGTTGAACGATGGCGTCAGCCGGCGTTTCGCTTGGTCGAGCAGGTAGTGCGGGGTGCTGATGGTCGCCATCGACGCTCCTCACCGATTTGTGGCCGCCGTCACTAAAACCCATCCTCAGGACACACTTGACGGCTGTCAAGTTTCGTTTTGTGCTTGTGTGGTGCAAGGTCGAACTGTGAGCACTCAGCAGGACGCCCGGCGAAGCGCCGATGCGGCTCCGGCTAGCCCGACAAGGCGCGGGGACCGTCAGCGCCAGGCGATCTTGCAAGCCGTACGCGAGCTGCTGGAAGAGAAGCCGTTCGCCGAATTGTCGGTCAGCACCATCAGCGACCGCGCCGGGGTGGCCCGATCAGGCTTCTACTTCTACTTCGACTCGAAATACTCTGTGCTGGCTCAGATTCTGGCCGAGGCGACCCATGAGCTCGAAGAGCTCACCCACTACTTCGCCCCGCGCGGCCCCGACGAGTCGCCGGCCGCGTTCGCCAAGCGGATGGTCGGCAGCGCCGCCGCGGTCTACGCGCACAACGATCCGGTGATGTCGGCGTGCAACGTCGCCCGCAACACCGATGCCGAGATCCGCGAGATTCTCGATCAACAGGTCAACGGCGTGATCGAGCAGATCATCGGCGTCGTCGAGGACGAGATGAAAGCCGGTACCGCACATCCGATCAGCGACGACATCCCGGCGCTGGTCCGCACACTCTCGGTGACCACGGCACAGATGCTCTCGGGCGACAGCGCTTATCTCGGGCCCGACGGTGACGTGCAGCGCGGGATCCGCGTGCTCGAGCAGTTATGGCTGCATGCGTTGTGGGGCGGGTCGTCGGACGCCTAGCGGCCGCCACGGCGACGATGCGGGCCGGCACGGCCCGAAGAGGAGCGGGGCAGTCATTTCGGTCGGCGGTATCGTCTCCGCCATGGCGCAGACGTATGCGGGTAAGAAGTGTTTTCTCACGGGTGCGGCCAGCGGCATCGGCCGCGCGACTGCCTTGCGGCTCGCCGCCCAGGGCGCCGAGCTGTATCTGACCGACCGCAACGCCGACGGGCTGGCCGAAACCGTGGCCGACGCGCTCGCGCTGGGCGCGAAAGTTCCCGAGCACCGGGCCCTGGACATCGCCGACTACGAGCAGGTCGCCTCGCTCGCTGCCGACATCCATAGCCGTCACTCGAGCATGGACGTGGTGATGAACATAGCCGGGGTGTCGGCGTGGGGGACCGTCGACCAGCTCAGCCACGAACAGTGGAGCAAGATGGTCGCGATCAACCTGATGGGCCCGATCCACGTCATCGAGGCGTTCGTCCCGCCGATGGTCGCGGCCGGCCGTGGCGGTCACCTGGTCAACGTGTCCTCGGCGGCCGGCCTGGTCGCGCTGCCGTGGCATGCCGCTTACAGCGCAAGCAAATACGGCCTGCGCGGGGTCTCGGAGGTGCTTCGTTTCGACCTGGCACGGCACCGCATCGGGGTGTCGGTGGTGGTGCCCGGCGCGGTCAACACCCCGTTGGTCAACACGGTCGAGATCGCCGGCGTCGACCGCGAGGACCCCAGGGTGCAGCGGTGGATCAACCGCTTCAGCGGCCATGCCGTCACACCGGAGAAGGCGGCCGAGAAAATTCTGGCCGGCGTCGCCAAGAACCGCTACCTGATCTACACCTCGGCGGACATCCGTGCGCTGTATGCGTTCAAGCGGCTGGCGTGGTGGCCCTATAGCGTGGCGATGCGTCAGGTCAACGTGTTCTTCACACGGGCGCTGCGGCCAGACGCGTTGCCGCGCTAGGTTTGCGGCGATCGCAAGCTCGGCGAAGCCGGGCGCTGCGGGTCGCCGCACGACAAGCTATTGCGGCATCTGCAGTTCCAGTCGCACACCGAGTAGCCGCACCGGGCGGTCGAGCTCGAACAGGTTCAACACATGCAGTGCGGCGGCGACGACGACGTCGGCGTCCACCGTCGGCTCCTCCAGCTTGCGGATCTTGGTGCGCGTGTAGAACGTCGCGGTGCGCACGGTGACGGCGACCCGGGTGACGATTCGCGACTCGGCGACCACCTCGCTCAACGTCCGTCGCGCCAATTCGGTTACCGCCGCTGCCATTTCACCTCGGTCGGTGAGGTCGCGCGGGAAGGTGACCACGTGGCTGCGCGATCGCGGCACCCACGGCTCGGCGCTGACGACGTCGTCGCCGCCGCCGTTGGCCAGCAGCAACAGCCACAGTCCGGTTCGCGGGCCGAATGTGGCGGTGAGCAGCTCGGCATCGGACTGGGCGAGCTGGCAGACCGTGATAATGTCAAGGGCGGCAAGCTTTTTCGTGGCCTTCGGCCCGACTCCCCACAGCGCGTCGACCGGCCGGTCACCCATCACCGACATCCAGTTGGCGTCGGTGAGCTGGTAGACGCCGGCTGGTTTGGCGAAGCCGGTGGCCACCTTGGCGCGTTGCTTGTTGTCGCTGATCCCCACCGAGCACGACAGCCCGGTTTCCGCTGCGACGACGGCGCGGATCTGCTCGGCGAGCGCCACCGGATCGTCGACATCGGCGCCGATGAATGCCTCGTCCCAGCCCCACACCTCCACGGGGTGGCCGAGATCGCGCAGCAGCCCCATCACCTGCTCGGAGGCGGCGTCGTAGGCGGCGGGATCCGACGGCAGGAAGGTGGCGTCGGGGCAGTGGCGGGCGGCGGTGCGGAGCGGCATGCCGGCGTGCACCCCGAACTGGCGGGCCTCATACGAGGCGCAGGTGACGACCTTGCGCGGTTCGGTGGGGTCGCCGCTGCCGCCGACGATGACCGGCAGCCCGGCCAATTCAGGGTGGCGGCGCAGTTCCACCGACGCGAGGAACTGGTCGAGGTCGACGTGCAGGATCCAGGTCATACGCCGCAAAGCTTGCGCGCCAAGCTTTCCCACGCGTCGCCCAAGGTGTCCAAGGTGTGGCCGCGGTTCAGTTGGTGCTCGACATAGTCGGCATCGAGCAGGGCGAGCAGGGCGTCGGTTTGAGCGTCCAGGTCTCCGGTCGTTCCGGCGGTTTCCAGCAGCAGCCGCACATGGGTGTGCAGGACCGCGGCCGCCGCGTTGTGGCGCGTCTGCGGATCGCGGTTGGCCGCCGAGAGCAACGCGTGGTGGGTGTGGACGAAGCACAGCCGCTCGCGGCCGAACGCCAGCAGCCGATCCAGCGGCGGGGCGTCCGGGCCCAGCGGCGGCGGGCCGAACAGGAAGGCCTGCTGGATTGCGCGCTCGTCCTCGTCGAGCAGCACCATCATCAGCCCGGCCCGGCTGCCGAACCGCCGGAAAACGGTGCCCTTGCCCACTCCCGCGGCGGCGGCGATGTCGTCCATCGTGACGGCGTCGGCGCCCCGCTCCGCGATCAGCTGCCGGGCCGCCTGCAGCAGCAGTTCGCGGTTGCGGGCCGCGTCGCCACGTTCATGCGGGGCGGAAACGGGCAGCTCACCCGAGCGATCGGCGACGCTCACCACTGCACTGTAACGCGGACGGAATAAACCGGACTACGGTCCGGTTTGGTCGTGCAAGGATGTAGACCAACAACCGAAGGGAATCGCGAAGTGTCTGACATCAAGATCATGGCGTTGGTGGGCAGCCTGCGTGCTGCGTCGGTCAACCGACAGATCGCCGAACTGGCTGCGGACGTCGCCCCCGACGGCGTCACGGTGAGCGTCTTCGACGGGCTGGGCGACCTGCCGTTCTACAACGAGGACATCGACAACGAGGCCGATGTGCCGGCGGGGGCTACCGCACTGCGTGCCGCGGCGGCCCAGGCCGACGCCGCCCTGGTGGTCACCCCGGAATACAACGGCACCATTCCGGCCGTGATCAAGAACGCCATCGACTGGCTCTCGCGGCCCTTCGGCAACAGCGCGCTGAAAGGCAAGCCGCTGGCCGTCATCGGCGGGTCGCTGGGCCGCTACGGCGGGGTATGGGCGCACGACGAGACCCGCAAGTCGTTCGGCATCGCCGGTCCTCGCGTGGTCGAGGCGATCAAGCTCTCGGTGCCGCTGAAGTCGCTGGATGGCAAGCACCCCGGCGAGCACGCGGAATTGAGGGCCAACGTGCGCGACGTGGTGGGCAAGCTGGCCGCCGAAGTGAGCTGAATTTCGTTTGCTGTGGGACGCCCGGCGGTGAACCGCCGGGCGTTCTTGTCGGTGGCCGGTGGTAGATCTCGTGGTATGCGCCGGGACATGGCCGGGGAGGCCAAATTGTGATCTACGACACGCCGACAAAGGGTGGGTGCAGAGGCTTACGACCAGGGAATTTCATGAATGTTGTTCAGAAGATGTTGTATCCCTTCTTATTGTCGGCCACTAGGTGTAGTGTTTGGGCACACCGACAGGCCCCGGGTTCACCCGGTCAGCCGAGCCGCGAGGGCAGGATCGAGACGCCCGCCGACGCGGTCGGCGAATACGGGAATTCCGGGACGTGACGGTCTGCTGAACCAACAGCGCACATGCAGTACCGAGTAGTTGCCAGTCCCGTCACCTTCCCAGCAGAGGAGCTGTAGGAGCCGATGAGCATCACCGTCTACACCAAGCCCGCATGTGTGCAGTGCAACGCCACCTACAAGGCGCTGGACAAAGAGGGCATCCCTTACGAGAAGGTCGACATCTCGGTTGACAGCGAGGCGCGCGACTACGTGATGGCGCTGGGCTATCTGCAGGCTCCCGTCGTAGTGGCCGGCAACGAGCACTGGTCGGGCTTTAGGCCGGACCGGATCAAGGCGCTCGCCGGTGCCGCGCTGACCGCTTAGGAGATTGCCGTGCCGTCGTGCAGCCTGGTGTATTTCTCGTCGGTGTCGGAGAACACCCATCGCTTCGTGCAGAAGCTGGGCATTCCCGCCACGCGGATACCGCTGCACGGCCGCATCGAGGTGGACCGGCCGTATGTCCTGGTGTTGCCGACCTACGGCGGTGGCCGGGCCACCCCGAACATCAACGACGGCGGCTATGTCCCCAAGCAGGTCATTGCCTTTTTGAACAACGAACGCAACCGAGCGCTGCTGCGCGGGGTGATCGCGGCCGGCAACAACAACTTCGGTGCCGAATTCGCCTACGCGGGCGACATGGTGTCGCGCAAGTGTCGCGTTCCCTATCTCTACCGCTTCGAACTGATGGGGACCCCGGACGACGTGGAAGCCGTCCGAGCGGGTCTAGCTGAGTTTTGGAAGGACGAACCGTGCCACCAACCGCCGCAACTGCAGAGCGTGTAACGCCCGCCGGGCACGCGTTGCCGGGCGAGACGGATTATCACGCCCTGAACGCGATGCTGAATCTGTACGACGCCGACGGCAAGATTCAGTTCGACAAGGACCGGGAAGCCGCGCACCAGTACTTTCTGCAGCACGTCAACCAGAACACCGTCTTCTTCCACAACCAGGACGAGAAGCTCGACTACCTGATCCGCGAGAACTATTACGAGCGTGAGGTTCTCGACCAGTATTCGCGCAACTTCGTCAAGAGCCTGCTGGATCGGGCCTACGCGAAGAAGTTTCGTTTCCCGACGTTCCTCGGCGCGTTCAAGTACTACACCTCCTACACGCTGAAGACCTTCGACGGCAAGCGGTATCTGGAGCGCTTCGAGGACCGCGTCGTCATGGTGGCGTTGACTTTGGCGGCCGGGGACACCGGGCTGGCCGAGAAACTGGTCGACGAGATCATCGACGGCCGGTTCCAGCCGGCGACCCCGACGTTCCTCAACTCGGGCAAAAAGCAACGCGGCGAGCCAGTCAGCTGCTTCCTCCTTCGCGTCGAGGACAACATGGAATCCATTGGGAGAGCGATTAATTCAGCTCTGCAGCTCTCCAAGCGCGGTGGGGGAGTTGCGCTGCTGCTGAGCAACATTCGCGAGCACGGCGCGCCGATCAAGAACATCGAGAACCAGAGCTCGGGCGTCATCCCGATCATGAAGCTGCTGGAGGACTCGTTCTCCTACGCCAACCAGCTCGGTGCGCGCCAGGGTGCCGGCGCCGTGTATCTGCACGCCCATCACCCCGACATCTACCGCTTCCTAGACACCAAGCGGGAGAACGCCGACGAGAAGATCCGGATCAAGACGCTGAGCCTGGGCGTGGTGATCCCCGACATCACCTTCGAGCTGGCCAAGAAGAACGAGGACATGTACCTGTTCTCGCCATATGACGTCGAACGCATCTACGGCGTGCCGTTCGCCGACATCTCGGTCACCGAGAAGTACTACGAGATGGTCGACGACGCGCGCATCCGCAAGACCAAGATCAAAGCGCGGGAGTTCTTTCAGACGTTGGCCGAGCTTCAGTTCGAGTCGGGCTACCCGTACATCATGTTCGAGGACACGGTGAACCGGGCCAACCCGATCGACGGCAAGATCACCCACTCCAACCTGTGCTCGGAGATCCTGCAGGTGTCCACCCCGTCGTTGTTCAACGAGGATCTCTCGTATGCCAAAGTGGGCAAAGACATTTCGTGCAACCTTGGGTCGTTGAATATCGCCAAGGCCATGGACTCGCCCGATTTTGCGCAGACCATCGAGGTGGCGATCCGGGCGCTGACAGCGGTGTCAGATCAAACCCACATCTACTCGGTGCCCTCGATCGAGCAGGGCAACAACGACTCGCACGCAATCGGCTTGGGCCAGATGAACTTGCACGGTTATCTGGCTCGCGAGCGAATCTTCTACGGCTCCGAAGAAGGCATCGACTTCACCAACATCTACTTCTACTGCGTGCTGTATCACGCGCTGCGGGCGTCGAATCGCATTGCGATCGAACGAGGTACGCACTTCAAGGGTTTTGAACGGTCCAAGTATGCGTCGGGGGAGTTCTTCGACAAGTACATCGAGCAGGTCTGGGAGCCCAAGACGCCCAAGGTGCGTCAGCTCTTCGCCGACGCCGGCATTCGCATCCCTGACCAGAACGACTGGAAGCGGCTGAAGGAGTCGGTGCAGGCGCACGGCATCTACAACCAGAACCTGCAGGCGGTGCCGCCGACCGGGTCGATCTCCTACATCAACCACTCGACCAGTTCGATCCACCCGATCGTGTCGAAGATCGAGATTCGCAAGGAAGGCAAGATCGGCCGGGTCTACTACCCGGCGCCGTACATGACCAACGACAACCTGGAGTACTACCAGGACGCCTACGAAATCGGCTACGAGAAGATCATCGACACCTACGCCGCGGCCACCCAGCACGTGGACCAGGGGCTGAGCCTGACGCTGTTCTTCAAAGACACCGCCACCACCCGCGATGTGAACAAGGCGCAGATCTACGCCTGGCGCAAAGGCATCAAGACGCTGTACTACATCCGGCTGCGGCAGATGGCGCTGGAAGGCACCGAGGTCGAAGGCTGCGTGTCCTGCATGCTGTAGGAGGCTCTCTGCCGACTGTGAATCTGGCGACGGCTTCTTCGCGTGTCGCGTCGTGGCATTCACGCTCGAAAGGTAGGTCTTCCCAGGTCAGCGACCGCAACGCGGTAAAGTGCTTGACGTGGTGAGAATCCCTCGACCCCACCCGGGCCCCAGGCCCGGGGGCAAGGTCGACGCGCGCAGCGAACGCTGGCGCGAACACCGCAAGAAGGTCCGCGGCGAGATTGTCGAGGCGGCCTTCCGCGCCATCGACCGGCTAGGACCAGAGTTGAGCGTGCGGGAGATCGCCGAAGAGGCCGGCACCGCCAAACCCAAGATCTACCGGCATTTCCACGACAAATCCGATCTCTTCCAGGCGATCGGCGAACGCCTGCGCGACATGCTGTGGGCAGCGGTCTTCCCGTCGGTCGACTTCGCCACCAACTCGGCCCGCGACATCATCCGGCGCAGTGTCGAGGAGTACGTCAACCTCGTCGAGCAACATCCCAACGTGCTGCGGTTCTTCATCCAGGGCCGCTTCCCGGAGCGCTCCGAGTCCACGATGCGGGCCCTCAACGAGGGCCGCGAGATCACCCTGGCGATGGCCGAGATGTTCAACAACGAACTGCGGGAAATGGAGCTCGACCGCGCCGCGATCGAACTGGCGGCGTTCGCCGCGTTCGGGTCGGCTCAGTCGGCCACCGACTGGTGGCTCGGCCCCGAACCGGACAGCCCGCGCCGCATGCCGCACGACAAGTTCGTCGAACACCTGACGACCATCATGATGGGCGTCATCGGCGGCACCGCGGAGCTGCTCGGCATCGAGATGGACCCCGACTTGCCGATCCACAGCGCGGCGCCGCGCGAAGCCAGCTAGCACCGAAGTACCCGGTACCAGCGTTCCCAGGTAGGATCGCCGCGTGACCATTACTGAGTCGGCGCCGCAGGAGGCAGCACACAAACCGCCGGTGCACACCCGCGCAGTCATCATCGGGACGGGATTCTCCGGTCTGGGCATGGCCATCGCCCTGCAGCGCCAGGGTGTGGACTTCGTGATCCTGGAGAAGGCCGACGACATCGGTGGCACCTGGCGCGACAACAGCTACCCCGGCTGCGCATGCGACATCCCGTCGCACCTGTACTCGTTTTCCTTCGAGCCCAAGCCGGACTGGAAACACCTGTTCTCCTACCAGCCCGAGATCTGGGAGTACCTCAAGGGCGTCACCGACAAATACGGGCTGCGCCGCTACATCGAGTTCAATTCGCTTGTCGAGCGCGGACATTGGGACGACGAGGAACACCGCTGGCATGTGTTCACCGCCGACGGGCGGGAGTATGTCGCCCAGTTCCTGATCTCCGGCGCTGGCGCGCTGCACATCCCGTCGGTCCCCGACATCGAGGGCCGCGACGAGTTTCGCGGCGCCGCATTCCATTCCGCGCAGTGGGACCACGACGTCGACCTGACCGGCAAGCGAGTGGCGATAATCGGCACGGGAGCCAGCGCTATCCAGATCGTGCCCGAGATTGTCGACAAGGTCGCCGAATTGCAGCTCTACCAACGCACTCCGCCGTGGGTGATCCCTCGTACGAACGAAGAACTGCCTGCCGGGTTGCGTCGCGCCCTGGCGAGCATCCCAGGTTTACGGTTGGCGCTGCGCACCGCGCTCTATTGGGGCCACGAGGCAGTGGCCGTTGGGATGACCAAGCGGCCCTACCTCCTCAAGGTCGGCGAGGCGCTGGGCAAGTGGAACATTCGCCGTGCGGTCAAGGACCGCGAACTGCGCCGCAAACTGACCCCGAACTACCGGATCGGCTGCAAGCGAATCCTCAACTCTTCCACCTACTATCGCGCCGTCGCCGACCCGAAGACCGAACTGGTCACCGACCACATCAGCCGGATCACGCCCGACGGTATCGTCACCGCGGACGGCACAGAGCGCAGCGCCGACGTGATCGTGTTTGCCACCGGCTTCCACGTCACCGACTCCTACACCTACGTCCAGATCAAGGGGATGCACGGCGAGGACCTGGTCGACCGCTGGAACCGCGAAGGCCTTGGCGCACACCGCGGAATCACCGTCGCCGACGTGCCCAACCTGTTCTTCCTATTGGGACCCAACACCGGGCTGGGACACAACTCGGTGGTGTTCATGATCGAATCGCAGATCCGCTACGTCGCGGATGCGATCGCGGCGTGCGATCGGCTCGGCGCGCAGGCGCTGGCCCCGACCCGCGCCGCCCAGGACCGCTTCAACGAGGAGCTGCAGCGCAAACTCGGCCGCTCGGTGTGGAACTCCGGCGGATGCAGCAGCTGGTACCTCGACGAGCACGGCAATAACCGGGTGCTGTGGGGCGGCTACACCTGGCAGTACTGGATGGGCACCCGCTCGCTGCGGTCCGACGAGTACCAGTTCTTCGGGGTGGGCTCGCCGGCGTAGAAGACACGCCCAGACACTAGGTGTTGTGTTGCGGTGCGTTGTCGGACCCCAGGGGTAGTGTTTGAGTTCTGGAGCACAGCCGAGCATACGTCCTGGTGAAGTGGGGTTCTGGTGACCGAAAAACTGAAGCTGATCGACCGGGTTTCGGCGATCAACTGGAACCGTCTGCAAGACGAGAAGGACGCCGAGGTCTGGGATCGGCTCACCGGCAACTTCTGGCTGCCTGAGAAGGTGCCGGTGTCCAACGACATCCCGTCCTGGGGCACGCTGACCGATCACGAAAAGCAGCTGACCATGCGGGTGTTCACCGGCCTGACGCTGCTGGACACCATCCAGGGCACGGTCGGCGCGGTCAGCCTGATCCCCGACGCGCTGACCCCGCACGAGGAAGCGGTCTACACCAACATCGCGTTCATGGAATCGGTGCACGCGCGCAGCTACAGCAACATCTTCTCCACGCTGTGCTCGACCGCCGAGATCGACGACGCCTTCCGCTGGTCGGAGGAAAACCCCAACCTGCAGCGCAAGGCCGAGATCGTCATGCAGTACTACCGCGGCGACGAGCCGCTCAAGCGCAAGGTGGCCTCCACGCTGCTGGAAAGCTTCCTGTTCTACTCCGGGTTCTACCTGCCGATGTACTGGAGCAGCCGGGCCAAGCTGACCAACACCGCCGACATGATCCGGCTGATCATCCGCGACGAGGCCGTGCACGGCTACTACATCGGCTACAAGTTCCAGCGCGGCCTGGCTCTGGAAGACGCTGCCAAGCAAGCCGAATTGAAGGACTACACCTACGAGCTGCTTTTCGAGCTCTACGACAACGAGGTGGAGTACACCCAGGACCTGTACGACGAGGTCGGGCTGACCGAGGACGTCAAGAAGTTCTTGCGCTACAACGCCAACAAGGCGCTGATGAACCTCGGCTACGAGGCGTTGTTCCCGCGCGACGAGACCGACGTCAACCCCGCGATCCTGTCGGCCCTGTCACCCAACGCCGACGAGAACCACGACTTCTTCTCCGGCTCGGGGTCGAGCTACGTGATCGGCAAGGCCGTCGTCACCGAGGACGAGGACTGGGACTTCTAACACTCAGATTCCTATCCAGACCCACTGCTGTCGACCCCCATCCCATACCGGGTGGACCGGCCATGGCGACGGCGGCGGCGTTTGCGGGGGCGGCGGCACGTCGGGCGGGGCATACATCGGCGCATACTGCGGTGGCGGTGTGTACCACGATGGCGGCGGCGGTGGCGGTTTGCACTCGTTGGTTGCCACGATGTGCGACATGTTGGGGTCGCATTGCGCTGAGCTGACTCCCGGCGTCGCGACCATCGCAGCCAAAACCGCCGCACCAGCCAGAACGAACCTCATCGTCGTTGCCTCCCCAGCGCGACTCATTCCCGACCTTGAGCTTATGCCTGTGAGCGGCTTATGAGTTCTGGGAGTTGTGCGGCGCCGAGTGGCGGCGATAGCCGGCCGGCACAACACTAGAGTGCGTGGCCACCACTTCATTCCTGAGTTCGGTACTGCGCTGGCTACAGGCCGGCTATCCCGACGGCGTTCCCGGACCCGACCGAGTACCGCTGCTGGCGCTGCTGCGCAGCACGCCGCTGACCGAGGACCAGGTTGCCGAGGTGGTGCACAACATCACCGAACGCGGATCAAAGGCGTTGGCGGACGGCGAGATTGACCACGACGAGATCGCCGAGTTCATCTCCGACATGACCCATTACGACGCCGGCCCGGAAAACATCAGGCGGGTGGCGGCCACGCTGGCCGCGGCCGGGTGGCCGCTGGCCGGGGTCAGTGACGAGGACGAGCCCGACACCTCACAAAGTTGAGGCGTCGATGACGAAGCGGTAGCGCACGTCGCTGGCCAGCACCCGCTCGTAGGCCTCGTTGACGTAGTCGGCCTCGATGACCTCGATTTCGGGTGTGACGCCGTGCTCCGCGCAGAAGTCAAGCATCTCCTGGGTTTCCGGGATGCCGCCGATCATCGACCCGGACAGGCTGCGCCGCATGCTGGCCAACGGGAAGGGCGGCACCGCCATGTCGTGTTCGGGCATGCCCAGCTCGACGAGCGTGCCGTCCGCCTTGAGCAGGTTGAGGTAGCTGCCCAGATTCAGGTTGGCCGACACCGTGTTGAGGATCAGGTCGAAGCTGCCGCGCAGCTTCTTGAAGGTGTCCGGGTCGGAGGTGGCGTAGTACTCGCTGGCCCCCAGCCGCAGGCCGTCCTCCATCTTCTTCAGCGACTGACTTAGCACCGCGATCTCGGCGCCCATCGCCTTGCCGAGCTTGACGCCCATGTGGCCCAGGCCGCCGAGCCCGATTACCGCGACCCGCTTGCCGGGGCCGGCGTTCCAGTGCCGCAGCGGCGAGTAGAGCGTGATGCCCGCGCACAGCAGCGGCGCGGCGGCGTCCAGCGGAAGCGAATCCGGGATGCGCAGCACGTAGTTCTCGTCGACGACGATCGCGCTGCTGTAGCCGCCGTAGGTCGGCTGGCCGTCGCGGCCGACCGCGTTGTAGGTGCCGATCATGCCGCCGCCGGTGCAGTACTGCTGCAGGCCGGCTTGACAGTTGGCGCATTCGCGGCAGGAGTCGACGAAACAGCCGACTCCGACGTGGTCGCCCACCTTGTACGTGGTCACCGCAGAGCCCACCGCCGATACCACGCCGGCGATCTCGTGACCGGGAACCACCGGGTAATTCGGTTGGCCCCATTCGGCTTTCACGGTGTGGATGTCGGAGTGGCAGATCCCGGCGAACTTGATCTCGATGGCCACGTCATGCGGGCCCGGGTCGCGGCGGGTGATTGTGGTCTTGGTCAGCGGTGCTGTCGCCGAAGTGGCGGCATACGCGGAAACAGTGCTCATCGGAAAACCTCGTAGCGTGCGCGTGTTATCAGATTTTTTGGGGGATGCCCCAAGAATAACCTAGGTAACCTATGTATTCCTAGTGGCTGAGGGCAACGTCACAACACCGCGTCAGTTGATCGGCGCGTTGATCCAGTGCAGGTCGTCGACGATGCCGCGGGCGGCGATCAGGCCCTGCCCGGTCTGCCATACCTCGTTGTTGACGATGAACACCCGGTTGTCGCGGTAGGCGGACAGCTTGCGCCAGGGATCGCTGTCCAGCAGGGCGGGCGCGCGGTCCTTGGCGGCCGGCGAGGCGAACGACACGTACACGATGTCGGCGTCGGCCGCCGAGAAATCAGGCCCGCGGGCAAGGTCGGCATCGCTCGCACCCATCTCGATGTACGGCTTGTCGGTGAAGCGCTGCGACGGCGGGCGGTCGAGACCGACGGCGGTCAACACCGTGGCGGGGAAGTTGTCGGAGCCGTACACCCGCACGGTGTTCTCGGTGAACTGCACGATCGACGCCTGGTAGTGAGCGGCGTCGTGCGCGGCGCCGGTTTCGCGGGCCTTGGCGGTGAAGTCGTCGATCAGGGCGTCGGCGGCGCCGGCGCGCCCGGTGGCCGCCGCGACACCGCGCAGGTTGTCCTCCCACGCGGCCCCCGGCGCCGCGGTGAACACGGTCGGGGCGATCTCGGCCAGTCGCGGATACAGCTGCGGCGTCAAGCCCGCAGAGCCCACGATCAGATCCGGTTTGGCCGCCGCGATGCCGCCTAGGTCCGGCGCGCTGCGGCTGCCCACGCCCGGCAGCCGGTTCACGATCGTGCCCAGATAGGAGGGCTGACCCGACGAGCCGTCGGGCAGTGCGGCGGCCACGACCCGGGACTGCAGTCCCAGCGCGCACAGGGCGTCGAGCGCGTCGCCGGACAAGGCCACGATGCGCTGGGGGTCGGCGTGCACGTCGACCACGTCGGGTCGCACGCCCGCCGCGTTGCGGGCCTGGCGCATCGGCGGCCCCGGCGCCGGCGGAGCCGGCTGCGGTGCGCACGACTCGTCGGGCCGGCGCTGGTTGCCCAGCACCCCCGCACCGGCGATCTGTGTGGTGCTGGTGATCACCGAGCGTGACGCCGGCTTCCCGCCGGGAGAACCGGACGTGCAGGCCACGGCCGTAAACGTCACGGCCGCCGCGGCCAGCAGAACGGCGGGTCGCAGACGGCGGGGCAACACGCGTCCGACCGTAACACCGCGTCCGGAAGCACTTCGGAGCTCATTACGACGGTTTGTAGGACCCGGGCCTGCACGGCCCCCCTCAAAGGTTAGGATTCACAGAAGTTCCCGGTTGCCCGCCACACGTCTTGGAGGAGCTCTTGACAACCGAAGCGCCCCCGCTGGGAGAACTCGAGGCCAGTCGGCCCTATCCGGCGCGCACCGGCCCCAAGGGCAACCTGATCTACAAGCTGGTGACCACCACCGATCACAAGCTGATCGGGATCATGTACGTCGTCACCTGCTTCGTCTTCTTCTTCATCGGCGGCCTGCTGGCGCTGCTGATGCGCACCGAGCTGGCCTCGCCGGGGTTGCAGTTCTTGTCCAACGAACAGTTCAACCAGCTGTTCACCATGCACGGCACGATCATGCTGCTGTTCTATGCCACCCCGATCGTGTTCGGCTTCGCCAACCTGGTGATGCCGCTGCAGATCGGCGCACCCGACGTGGCGTTCCCGCGGCTGAACGCGTTCTCCTACTGGCTGTTCTTGTTCGGGTCGCTGATCGCGATGGCAGGGTTCATCACTCCGGGCGGGGCGGCGGACTTCGGCTGGACCGCCTACACGCCGCTGACCGACGCCATCCACTCACCGGGCGCCGGGCCGGACCTGTGGATCATGGGACTGATCGTCGCCGGTCTGGGCACCATCCTGGGCGCGGTCAACATGATCACCACGGTGGTCTGTATGCGCGCGCCCGGCATGACGATGTTCCGGATGCCGATCTTCACCTGGAACATCCTGGTGACGTCGATTCTGGTGCTGCTGGCCTTCCCGCTGCTGACCGCGGCGCTGTTCGGGCTGGCCGCCGACCGGCATCTCGGCGCACACGTCTACGACTCGGCCAATGGCGGAGTTCTGTTGTGGCAGCACTTGTTCTGGTTCTTCGGGCACCCCGAGGTCTACATCGTGGCGCTGCCGTTCTTCGGCATCGTCAGCGAGATCTTCCCGGTGTTTTCCCGCAAACCGATCTTCGGCTACACCACGCTGGTGTACGCGACGATGTCGATCGCGGTGCTCTCGGTCGCGGTGTGGGCGCACCACATGTTTGCGACGGGAGCTGTTCTGCTGCCGTTCTTTTCGTTCATGACGTATCTGATCGCGGTGCCCACCGGGATCAAGTTCTTCAACTGGATCGGCACAATGTGGAAGGGCCAGTTGACGTTTGAGACGCCGATGCTGTTCTCGATCGGCTTTGCGCTGACCTTCCTGCTCGGTGGTCTGACCGGTGTGCTGCTGGCCAGCCCGCCGCTGGACTTCCACGTCACCGACAGCTACTTCGTGGTCGCACACTTCCACTACGTGCTGTTCGGCACCATCGTGTTCTCCACCTTCGCCGGGGTCTACTTCTGGTTCCCGAAGATGACCGGGCGGCTGCTCGATGAGCGGCTGGGCAAGCTGCATTTCTGGTTGACGTTCATCGGGTTTCACACCACATTCTTGATCCAGCACTGGCTGGGGGATGCCGGTATGCCGCGCCGCTACGCCGACTACCTGCCCACCGACGGCTTCCAGATGTACAACATCGTCTCCACGATCGGGGCGTTCATCCTGGGCGCGTCGATGGTGCCGTTCGTCTGGAACGTCTTCAAGAGCTGGCGCTACGGCGAGGTCGTCACCGTCGACGACCCGTGGGGCTACGGCAACTCGCTGGAGTGGGCGACCAGCTGCCCGCCGCCGCGGCACAACTTCACCGAGCTGCCCCGAATCCGTTCGGAGCGGCCGGCTTTCGAGTTGCACTACCCGCACATGGTGGAACGCATGCGCGCCGAAGCACACGTGGGCCGCGGGCCGCATCCCTCCGGCGGCGACGTCACCAAAGCCGACGACGTCGAAGTCCGCAGCTGACCGTCGTCTCGAGGTGACCGTGCCGAAGGTGTCGGTGCTGATCACCGTCACCGGTGTCGACCAGCCTGGTGTGACGTCGGCGCTCTTCCAAGTGCTCTCGTCGCACAAGGTCGAGCTGCTTAACGTCGAACAGGTGGTGATCCGCGGCCGGCTGACGCTGGGCGTGCTGGTGTCCACCACGCCCGAGGTGGCCGAGGGAGACGCGCTGCGCCAAGACGTCGCGGCGGCGATCCACGCCAAGGGCCTGGACGTCACGATCGAGCGCAGCGACGACCTGCCGATCATCCGCGAGCCCTCGACGCACACCATCGTCGTGCTGGGCCGTCCGATCACCGCCGAGGCGTTCGGCGCGGTGGCCCAGGAGGTGGCCAAACTGGGCGTCAACATCGACGTCATCCGGGGCATCTCCGACTATCCGGTCACCGGGTTGGAGATGCGGGTCTCGGTGCCGCCGGGCATCGGCGGGCAGCTGCAGGCGGCGATGACGCGGGTGGCCGCCGACGCCGGGGTCGACGTGGCGGTCGAGGACTACAGCCTGTCGCGGCGCGCCAAGCGGCTCATCGTGTTCGACGTCGACTCGACGCTGATCCAGGGCGAGGTCATCGAGATGCTGGCCGCCCGGGCCGGCGCGCAGGCCGCCGTCGCCGCCATCACCGACGCCGCCATGCGCGGCGAGCTGGACTTCACCACATCGCTGCACCAGCGGGTGGCCACCCTGGCCGGGCTTCCCGTCGAGGTGGTGGAGGACGTCGCCTCCCAGCTGGAGCTGACGCCGGGCGCGCGCACCACGCTGCGGACGTTGCGGCGGTTGGGTTTTCACGTCGGCGTGGTCTCCGGCGGGTTCCGCCAGGTGATCGAGCCGCTGGCCGAGGAGCTGATGCTCGACTTCGTCGCCGCCAACAAGCTGGAGATCGTCGACGGCAAACTGACCGGCCGGGTCGTCGGCCCCGTCATCGACCGGGCCGGCAAGGCCGAGGCGCTGCGGGACTTCGCCGCCCAGGCCGGGGTGCCGATGGAGCAGACCGTCGCGGTCGGTGACGGCGCCAACGACATCGACATGCTGGCCGCGGCCGGCCTGGGCGTGGCGTTCAACGCCAAACCGGCACTGCGCGAGGTGGCCGACGCGTCGCTGAGCTATCCGTACCTGGACACCGTGCTGTTCATCCTCGGGGTGACCCGCGGCGAGATCGAGGCCGCCGACGCGGTCGACGGCCTGATGCGTCGCGTCGAAATACCCCCGGAGTAGCGCGGTGTCGCGGTACGGCACGATGGTCGGGTGCCCGAAACCGCAAGTGAGGCAGCCGACCCCGACCTGCTGATCGACTTTCACGACATTTCGCTGCGCCGCGACGGGCGGGTGTTGGTCGGGCCCGTCGATTGGTCGGTCGAGCTCGACGAACGCTGGGTGATCCTGGGGCCCAACGGGGCCGGCAAGACGTCGCTGCTGCGCATCGCCGCCGCCGCCGAACACCCCTCGTCGGGGGTGGCGTATGTGCTCGGTGAGCGGCTGGGCCGGGTCGACATGTCCGAGCTGCGCGCCCGGGTGGGCCTGAGTTCCTCGGTGCTGGCGCAGCGGGTGCCCGGCCACGAAGTGGTGCGTGACCTGGTCGTCTCGGCGGGCTATGCGGTGCTGGGCCGGTGGAAGGAGCGCTACGAGGACGTCGACTACCACCGGGCCATCGACATGCTGGAAAGCCTGGGCGCCGAGCACCTGGCCGACCGCACCTACGAGACCCTCTCGGAGGGGGAACGCAAGCGGGTGCTGATCGCCCGCGCGCTGATGACCGACCCCGAGCTGCTGCTGCTCGACGAGCCTGCCGCCGGCCTGGACCTCGGCGGCCGCGAAGAGCTGGTGGCCCGGCTGACCGACCTGGCCGCCGACCCCGACGCGCCGGCGCTGGTGCTGGTCACTCACCACGTCGAGGAGATTCCGCCCGGCTTTTCGCACTGCATGCTGCTCTCGGAGGGACAGGTCGTCGCGTCGGGCCTGCTGCCCGACGTGCTGACCGCCGAAAACCTGTCTGCGGCATTCGGGCAGTCGATCGCCGTCGACGTCATCGACGGGCGGTACTTCGCCCGTCGCACCCGCACCCGCGCGGCGCATCGGAGGCGCGCATGACCGAACCGCTGCCGGCGCGGCCGGCCGCGACCGTGATGCTGGTCCGCGACACTGACGACGGCATCGCCGTGTTCTTGATGCGACGGCACTCGAAAATGCACTTCGCGGCGGGCGTAATGGTGTTTCCGGGCGGCGGGGTCGACGACCGCGACCGCAATGCCGACATCGCCTGGGCCGGGCCGGCGCCGTCGTGGTGGGCGCAGCGGTTCGGCGTCGACACCGACCTGGCCGAGGCGCTGGTGTGCGCGGCCGCCCGGGAAACCTTCGAGGAGTCCGGCGTGCTGTTCGCCGGGCCGGCTGACGACCCGCACGGCATCGTCGGGGACGCCGCGGTCTACCGCGAATCGCGGCTGGCATTGGCGGCGGGGGAGCTCTCGTTCGCCGACTTCCTGCGCACCGAGAACCTGGTGCTGCGCGCCGATTTGCTGCGGCCGTGGGCCAACTGGGTCACCCCCGAAGCCGAACGCACCCGCCGCTATGACACCTACTTCTTCGTCGGCGCGTTACCGGAGGGGCAGCGCGCCGACGGCGAGAACACCGAATCCGACCACGCCGGCTGGAGCACCCCGGAGGCCGCGATCGAGGACTTCGCTGCCGGCCGCACCTTCCTGCTGCCGCCGACCTGGACGCAGCTGGACTCGTTGGCCGGTCACACCGTCGCCGACGTGCTGGCGGTGGAGCGCAAGATCGTCGCAGTGCAGCCGGACCTGGCGGTCAAGGGCGACAACTGGGAGTTCGAGTTCTTCGACTCCGAGCGCTACAACCAGGCGCGGGGCCGGCGGTGGCCGTGACCGAATTCGTCAGCATCCACACCGACGCCAACCGGCCCGGTGTGGCCACCCTGTTGCTGTCGCGGCCGCCGACCAACGCGATGACCCGCCAGGTGTATCGCGAAATCGCCGGGGCCGCTGCGGAATTGGGCCGCCGCGACGACGTCGCCGCGGTGATCGTGTTCGGTGGGCACGAGATCTTCTCGGCCGGCGACGACATGCCGGCGCTGCGCGCGCTGAGCGTGGCGGAGGCCGAGACGTGGGCCCGGGTGCGCCGCGAGGCCGTCGAGGCCGTCGCGGCGATCCCGAAACCGACCGTCGCGGCCGTCACCGGATACGCGCTGGGCGCCGGTCTGACTCTGGCGTTGGCCGCCGATTGGCGCGTGGCAGGCGACAACGTGCGGTTGGGTGCGACGGAGATCCTGGCCGGCCTGATTCCCGACGGCGACGGGCTCGCTCGGCTGACCCGCGCCGTTGGTGGCAGCCGGGCCAAGGAGCTGGTGTACAGCGGGCGATTCTTCGACGCCGAAGAGGCGCTGGCATTGGGCCTCGTCGACGACATGGTGGCCCCGGACCATGTGTACGACTCCGCCGCGACCTGGGCCGCCCGGTTTGTCGACGGCCCGTCGTACGCGCTGGCGGCGGCCAAGGCCGGTATCGACGGCGTCTACGACCTGGCACCGGCCGAGCGGCTCGCCGCCGACCGCCGCCGCTATCTGGACGTGTTCGCCCGTGCCGTTAAGCTGGGCCACCATGACCAGTACTGATCCGGCGCCGCAGCCACACGCCACTGCCGAGCAGGTGGAAGCGGCGCGGCACGACAGCAAGCTGGCCCAGGTGCTCTACCACGACTGGGAAGCCGAGAACTACGACGAGAAGTGGTCGATCTCGTATGACCAGCGCTGCGTCGACTACGCGCGTGACTGCTTCGACGGCGTTGTTCCCGACGACGAAATCCACCGGCTGCCGTACGACCGCGCCCTCGAATTAGGCTGCGGCACAGGGTTTTTCCTGCTGAACCTGATCCAGTCCGGGGTGGCGCGGCGCGGGTCGGTCACCGACTTGTCGCCGGGCATGGTCAAAGTCGCCACCCGCAACGGGCAGTCGCTGGGGCTGGACATCGACGGCCGGGTCGCCGACGCCGAGCGCATCCCCTACGACGACGACACCTTCGACCTGGTGGTCGGGCACGCGGTGCTGCACCACATTCCCGACGTCGAGCTCTCGCTGCGCGAGGTGCTGCGCGTGCTGCGGCCGGGCGGGCGGTTCGTGTTCGCCGGCGAGCCGACCACCGTCGGCGACGGCTACGCGCGGGCGCTGTCCACGCTGACCTGGCGCGTGACCACCAACGTCACCAAGCTGCCCGGCCTGGGCGCCTGGCGGCGTCCGCAGGCCGAACTCGACGAATCTTCGCGCGCCGCAGCGCTGGAGGCCGTCGTCGACCTGCACACGTTCGCCCCCGCCGACCTCGAGCGGATGGCAGCGGCCGCCGGCGCCACCGACGTGCAGACCGCCACCGTGGAGTTCACCGCCGCCATGCTGGGCTGGCCGCTGCGCACGTTCGAGTACGCGGTGCCCTCCGAGCGGCTGGGCTGGGGCTGGGCGAAATTCGCGTTCACCAGCTGGAAGACGCTGAGCTGGGTGGACGAGAACCTGTGCCGCCGGGTGGTGCCGAAGGGCTGGTTCTACAACGTGATGATCACCGGGGTCAAACCGTCCTGACGTTCGGGCTCGACGACGTTGCCTACCTGGCATCGGACGCGGGCTCCGCGGCGCTGGCCGTGGTGGCCGGTTTCGAGCTGACCGACCTGGTGGCGGACATCGCCGCGATCCGGGCCCGGTTCGGCGACCGCACACCGGTGCTGGTCGAAACGGTGTTGTTGCGCCGCCGCGCGGCCGCCAAACTGCCGGGCACCAGCGACTGGCTGTTCACCGACGAGGCGCTGCAGCAGGCCAGCGCCGCCCCCGTCGCCCAGCATCGCGCGCAGCGGTTGGCCGGCTTGGTGGTGCACGACGTGACCTGCTCGGTCGGCACCGAGCTGGCGGCCCTGCGCGGTGTGGCGGCCCGGGCGGTCGGCAGCGACATTGACCCGGTGCGGCTGGCGATGGCGCGGCACAACGTCGGAGATGTCGCGCTGTGCCGCGCCGACGCACTGCGCCCGGTGACCCGCGACGCGGTCGTCGTCGCCGACCCAGCGCGTCGCAGTGGCGGGCGGCGCCGCTTCAACCCGCGCGACTACCAGCCCGCGCTGGACGCGTTGTTCGACGTCTACCGCGGCCGTTCGCTGGTTGTAAAGTGCGCTCCCGGAATCGATTTCGACGCAGTGCGGCGTCTCGGCTTCGCCGGCGAGATCGAGGTCACCTCGTACGGCGGCTCGGTTCGGGAAGCCTGCCTGTGGTCGGGTGTATTGGCTTCGCCGGGAGTGCGGCGGCGGGCCACTGTGCTGGATCGCGGCGAACAGATCACCGACGCCGAGCCGGACGACTGCCCGGTGCGGCCCGCGGGCCGCTGGATCGTCGACCCCGACGGCGCGGTTGTGCGGGCCGGTCTGGTGCGCCACTACGCGGCGCGGCACGGGCTGTGGCAGCTGGACCCCGACATTGCCTACCTCTCCGGCGAACGGTTGCCGCGCGGGGTGCGTGGCTTCGAGGTTCTCGAGCAGGTGGCGTTCGACGAGCGACGGCTGCGTCAGGCGCTGGCCGCGTTGGACTGCGGCGCCCTCGAGATTCTGGTCCGCGGCGTCGACGTGGACCCCGACGCGCTGCGCAAGCGACTGCGACTGCGCGGCCGGCAGGCCCTGTCCGTGGTCATCACCCGCATCGGCTCCGGCAGAGCGGTGTTCGTTTGTCGTCCGTCGCGATGACGGTCCAGGTAGGCTGGCCGGGACGGCGGCTGCGCCGTCTTTTAAGTTTGCGAGGACACATCGACGATGCGCACTGTGATCGCGGCCGCGCTGCTGGCGGCCGGAGCCCTGGTGGGCTGGCCGGGCGGGCCGCGGGCCATCGCCGACCCGTCATGCACAAGCATGGGCGGCAGCCTCGAGGGCGGGCAGACGTGTCACGTGCACACCGCGAACTCCACCTACACCCTCGACATGAAGTTTCCGGTCGACTATCCCGACCAGCAGGCCCTGGCTGACTACCTCACCCAGAACCGGGACGGGTTCATCAACGTCGCGCAGACGTCGGGACCCCGCGACCAGCCCTACCAGATGGAAGTGACGTCCGAGCAGTACCGCTCGGGCAAACCGCCGAAGGGCACCCAGAGCGTGGTGCTCAAGGTGTTCGAAGACTTGGGCGGGCCGCGTCCCTCGACCTTCTACAAGGGTTTCAACTACGACCTCGACAAACGCCAGCCGATCACCTTCGACAACCTGTTCGCGCCGGGCAGCAAGCCGCTTGACGCCATCTATCCGATCGTGCAGCGAGAGCTGAGCCGGCAGACGGGGCTGGGCGGCACAATCCCGCCCGGCACCGGCCTGGACTCGTCGCATTACCAGAACTTCGCTATCACCGACGACTCGCTGATCTTCTACTTCGCGCCGGGGGAGTTGCTGCCGCCCTTCGCGGGCGCCGCCCAGGCGCAGGTGCCGCGTAACGCGATCCCGCCGTTGGCGGTGTCTTAGGCCGGGGCGAAGCTGTACACCTGACCGTCGCTGGTGGCGGCGACCACCCGGCGATCATGGCCGACCGCCACCCCGACCGGGTAGCCGGTGGCCTCCGGCAGCGGATAGCTGCCATGGGTGTGGCCGTCGCGCGGGTCGAAGATCAGCAGCGACATCCCGCGATCGGCTTTGGCCACCGTGTAGCCGACGCCGCTGCCGGCCAGGCTCGACGTACACAGCGGGGTGACGTCGTCGCGGCGCCACACCAACTCGGCGTGGTCGCCGGCGTCTTTGAAGGCGACCAGCTGCGTGTCGGGACCGCCGCCGGACACGATCAGCCCGCCTGGCGTCAGGGTGGGCGGCGTCTGCGCCAGGAACTTCAGCGGCGCTGACCATTTCGGCTTCCCGTCGGCGGCATGCAGCGCCCACAGCTGTTGGTCGCGTCCGTTGACGTAGACGGTCGAGCCGTCCGCGGACAGCACCGGGCTGGCAAGCACACCGGTCGCCACGGCGTCACTGGTCCACTCCCGGGTCAGCAGCGGGTTTTGTCCCGGGTGGTATTTCAGGCCGACCAGCACCGCCGCGTTGGCGCCGGGCTCCCAGAGGCCCAGTACCACGGCGCCGGTCGTGGCGGCAAAAGCCGGTGCCGCGGCGACGGGACAGCCCGGTCGGGCCGGTGCGCAATCGGAAAGCCCGCGGGTGGGATCGGTCGAATCGACGCCTTCCACCAGGTCCAGTGGGCTGCCGACCACGGTGCCGCGGTGCGCGTCGAACACCAGCACCTGGCCCAGGTGGGTGACGACCAGCAGCTGACCATCTTTGAGAATCCTTGGGGTGGAAGGCATTCCGATCACCGGTGCCCGCCAGCGCGTCCACTGGGTGGGCGGAAAGGACATCATCGCCCCGGGCTGGCCGACGTAGACGTTGTCGAAGCCGTCGAACAGAGGGCCGGCAAAGCCGCCGCCCTGAACCAGGCGTACGCACCAGCGCTGCCGGCCGTTGTCGTCGTTCTCCCACTCCATCAGCGAGCACCCGGCCGGGGTTTGCGCGTTGAGCACCATCCAGCCACGGCCGCTCAGCGCCGGTGCCGCGGCCAGGCTGCCCTTCACCGACCGCGTCCAGCCCAGTTTCAGTGTGGTCGCACCGGTCGTATGGGTGTAGCTGGTGTTGGACGCGTCGCCGTATTGCGCGGGCCATCCCGGGGCGGGCGCGGCTTCTACCCAGGAGTCTGTGTTCCGGCAGCCGGCGAGCGTCAAGATCACCACCGCGGCCACCACCGCAGGGTTACGGCGAAAGCTGGCGTCTTTCACGTCCACAAGCCGCCCACTCGGCAGAAAGGGCGTGCGCCAGAACACGCTGCCGAGAGTAGCGGGTGGCGTCTCCTCAGACCGCTCCGCGGTCCGGATCGGCGCCGGACTAAGCTCTGCGGCCATGACGACCATGTGGGGCGCACCGCTGCATCGCCGGTGGCGGGGATCGAGGCTGCGTGACCCACGCCAGGCGAAGTTCCTGACGCTGGCGTCGCTGAAGTGGGTGCTGGCGAACCGCGCGTGGACCCCGTGGTACCTGGTGCGCTACTGGCGGTTGCTGAAGTTCAAGCTCGCCAACCCGCACATCATCACCCGCGGCATGGTGTTCCTCGGAAAGGGCGTGGAGATCCACTGCACCCCGGAACTGGCCCAGCTCGAGATCGGTCGCTGGGTCCACATCGGCGACAAGAACACCATCCGCGCCCATGAGGGCTCGCTGCGGTTCGGCGACAAGGTGGTGCTGGGCCGCGACAACGTCGTCAACACCTACCTCGACATCGAGATCGGCGATTCGGTGCTGATGGCCGACTGGTGCTACATCTGCGATTTCGACCACCGGATGGACGACATCACGATGCCGATCAAGGACCAGGGCATCGTCAAGGGCCCGGTCCGCATCGGGCCGGACACCTGGATTGCCGCCAAGGTGACGGTGTTGCGCAACACCACCATCGGCCGTGGTTGCGTGCTCGGATCGCATGCGGTGGTCAAGGGCAACATCCCGGACTACTCGATCGCGGTCGGCGCGCCGGCCAAGGTGGTCAAGAACCGTCAGTTGGCGTGGGAGACGTCGGCCGCCCAGCGAGCCGAGTTGGCTGCGGCGCTGGCCGACATCGAACGCAAAAAGGCGAGCCGCTAGCCCTCGGAGATGCGCCGATAGCGGCGCAGCGCTTCGACGCGCTCGGCGCCGTGGTCGACGATGGGCGGCGGGTATCCGGGCGGGCGCTGGCCCCGCCGTAGGTGGGCGTCCTGGGCAGTGGCCAACTCCGGGACCCAGCGTCGGACGTAATCGCCTGCGGGGTCGAACTTTTCGGCCTGTGCGACGGGATTGAAGACCCGGAAGTACGGTGCCGCGTCGGTGCCGCTTCCCGCACACCACTGCCAGCCGTGCTGGTTGTTGGCCATGTCGCCGTCGACCAGCTGCTCGAGAAACCACCGGGCACCCCACTGCCAAGGCAGGTGCAGGTCCTTCACCAGAAACGACGCGACGACCATCCGCATGCGGTTCGGCATGAATCCGGTGTCGCGGAGCTGACGCATGCCGGCGTCGACAAGCGGGAATCCGGTCTGGCCGGCTTTCCACGCATCGAAGCGGCGTTCCGCCTCCGTCCCGGTGTCGGTTTGGATGGAGTCGAAACCGCGGTTCCAGTTACGCCAGGCGCTGGCCGGCCAGTGATGGAGCACGGCAGCGTAGAAGTCGCGGAAAGCCAATTGGCGCAGATAGGCTTTCGGCCCGCTGCGACGAAGATCAAGGTCGGCCGCCATGGTCCGCGGGTGAATCGTGCCGAATTTCAGATGGGCCGACATGCGACTGGTGCCGTGGCGGTCGAGCCGGTTGCGATCCTCCGCGTAGTGGTCCATCCCGTCACGGACAAACCGCGCCCATTGCCGTCGCGCAGCCGCTTCACCGGCTGCGAGGTCAAGCGTCACACCGGGATCCGGGATCTCGCAGCGTTCGATGGCCACCTGGCCCGGATCGAGCCAGCGTGCCGATTCGACGCCAGACCGCGCCGGTGGCGGCCATCCCGCCTCGCGCCAGTTCCGCAGGAAGGGCGTGAACACCCGATACGGTGTGCCGTCGTTTTTGGTGACTCGTCCCGGTGACACCAGGTACGGCGATGCTGTGGCCACCAACGGAACGTTGCCCAGCGCCTCGCTCACCCGCCCGTCGCGGCGCCACCCGAACGGCGTGAAGTCCGCTGACACATGCACCGACGACGCTGCAATTTCCTTGGCAATAAGGGGAATCCGCTCTTCTGGCCGGCCACTGGTCACCAGCAGCCGGCCGTCGAGGCCGTCGCGTAACTGCCGAAGCGAGTCGCACAGGAACTGCAAACGGCGCCGGGCGGGTGAGGCCTCCAGGCGCGGATCGACAACGAAGCAGGCCAGCACCTCGTCGCCAGCGTCGGCCGCCTCCAACAACGGGGGCAGATCGTGCAGCCGCAGATCGCGGCGAAACCACAGCAGCGTGGGCATTTAGCGGTTGAGTCGCCAGATATCGGTGGACATGGCGGTAGCGAAGGCACACCAGAGTGGGTAGGGCGACAGGGCGAGTGCGGCCCGCGGATCGGCTTGGGCGGTCCTGCGCACCAAGTCGGCGCTGCTGGCTGTCAGCGCGGCGGCGCCGACGGCAGAGGCGCCGAGCCGCCCGAAACGGAAGAACAGCCAACTCCACCCCGCGTTGAGAAACAGATTGAGACCCAAGGCGATCGCGTAGCGGCGGGCATCGTCGCGGCGTCCGGCCCGACGCAAGCGGTCAACGGCCAGCGCAGAGGTGGCCGCGATGTCGGTGTACAGCGCGCTCCAGGCCGCCGGGAAGACCGGGCTTGGCGGCACATAGGCCGGCTTGCGCAGCCGCGCATACCACCCCGCGACGCGGGACCGGCTGGCGAGGCTTCCGCTACCGGCGGCTGCGGCGACGGCCAGCGACGTCGCAACCAGTGTGGGCTTATTCATCTGTCTCCCTTTCGGTTTAGTTGCGAGCGGGGTCGGTGGGCCACCAGATGCGGTCGCCGATCAACGCGAACAGGGCGGGGATCACCAGAGTGCGCACGACGAACGTGTCGAGCAGGATCCCGAGTCCGACGATGATGCCCAGCTGTGTCAGCACAATCAGCGGCAGCACTCCGAGCACGCAGAACACCGCCGCCAAAACGATTCCTGCACTGGTGATCACGCCGCCGGTCGACGACACCGCACGGATCATGCCGTCGCAGGCACCGTGGCCGGCGGCCTCCTCGCGGGCACGGATGACCAGGAAGATCGTGTAGTCGACCCCCAGAGCAGCCAGGAACATGAACGCGAACAACGGCGTGCTGTTATCCAGCGCCGGGAAGCTGAACACCCGCAGACTGGCCCAACCGCCCAATCCCAGCGCTGCGAGGGCACCCAGAATTGTGGCCGCGAGCAAAGTCGGCGGCGCGAGCACCGATCGCAGCAAGGCGTAGAGCACCATCACGATGACCGCCAGGATGGCCGGAATCAGCACCAGCCGGTCACGCTCGGCCGCATCGCGAATGTCGAGGGCCTGCGCGTCGGCGCCGCCCACCACGGCATCAGGGTCTGCTTTTTTCACCGAATCACGCAGCGCTGCAATAATTTTGAATGCGTCATCAGACGCCGGCGCCGCGTTGATCACCAGCGACCACTGTGTCAACGCGGTCGGTGAATTCGACGCGGTTGCCGACGCCACCCCGGCTGTTGTGTTGATCGCTTGCTGCACTTGGGGTTTGTGGGCGGTGGCGGCGATCACCATGGTTGGGTTGGCCAGGCCGGCGGGAAAGTGGTGGGCGAGGACGTCAAAACCGGTCACCGAGTCGGCCTTGCCCCGGAATTGCTCCGTCTGCGACAGGCCGATCCGTATGCCAAGCAGCCCGGTGGCCATCACGGCCAGTGCCGCGATCGCGACTACGGCGACCAGTGCCGGACGTCGCGCAACCGACTCGGCCATCCGATGCCAGGGCCGGGAACCGATCGCCCGGTCGTCGCCCGGGCGAGGGATCAGCGGCCAAAACAGCCGGGGCCCACACATTGCCAGCAGCGGCGGCAACACCAGCAGCACCGACACCGCCGCGACCGCCAGGCCGCACGCCGCCAGCACTCCCAGACTGCGGGTACTCGGCGTCGCGGCGAGCAGCAGGGTCAGCAGCCCCAGCACCACGGTCGCGTTGCTGGCGACGATGGCGGGCGCGGCTCTGCGCACCGCGCGGCGCAGGGCCGCGCGGTGGTCGGCGTTGCGGCGAAGCTCTTCGCGGTAACGCGAAATCAGCAGCAGCGCATAGTTGGTGCCGGCGCCGAACACCAGCACGCTCGTGATCCCGGCGGTGGAGCCGTCGAACCTCAGCCCGGTCGGGCCGGCCACTGCAGTGCCGACCGCCGTCGCGACGCGGTCGGCGAATGCGATGACCCCCAGCGGCACCAGCCACAGCACGGGGGAACGGTAGGTGGCGATGAGCAACAGAGCCACCACCGACGCCGTGACCGCCAACAGCGTGATGTTGGCGCCGGCGAACGCGTTGGCGATGTCGGCGCCGAACGCCGGCCCGCCGGTGACGTGGGCTCGGAGGTCCGGCGGCAGGCCGGTGGCCGCGGCGCTGCGCAGGGCCGCCACCGTGTCGTCGAGGGCCAGACCGGTCAACTCGGCACTGAGCGGCACCACTCCGACGACGGCCTTCCCGTCGGCCGACACCGTCATCGGCGGCCCGGGATCGGGGCCCATTACCGCCTGCATCCGGGCGCGGGCCTGATCAGCGGCCGCCACGTCGGGCGCGCCCAGGCTGGTGCCGTCCGAGCGGGTGACCACCAAGATCGCGGACGTGCGGTCACCACCCGGGAACTGGGCCGCCAGGGCCTCAGCACGCGCGGATTCGGAGCCCGGTGGTAGCGACACAGGGGCCTGTCCGGCCGCGCTGTTCGCCCCGCCCATCGCCGTGAAACCGGCGCCGAGCACGACCGCTCCGAGGGTGATCAGCCAGGAACGGCGACGGGTCACCGCGGCGGCGAGACGGTCCCAGGTCACCACCCCAGAATTTCAGCAACTTAATGGTTAAGCAACTGAAAGATATGGGGTTATGCTGCGGAGGGTCATGGATGAGCAACTCGACAGCCGCGAAGAACTGGAATCGCTGATCTCGGCCGACCTACGGGCCCTGACGAGCGAATCCGATCAGATCGGCCAGTTGTTTTCCCGGTCGCAGGGCGTCCGGATCGCCGATTTCCGCGCGCTGCTGCACATCATGGTTGCCGAAACAGCCGGGGCGCCAATCACTTCCGGAGAACTTCGAGACCGGATGGGCTTGTCCGGTGCCGCGATCACGTACATGGTGGACCGACTGATCGACTCCGGGCACATCCGCCGAGAGTCCCATCCCGCCGACCGGCGCAAAGTCGTGCTCCGCTACGCCCCGGCCGGCCTCGCCACCGCCCGTTCGTTTTTCACCCCGCTGCGCCAACACACCCACGCGGCGCTCGCAGGGTTGCCCGACGCCGAGTTGGCCGCCGCCCACCGGGTTTTCAACGCGCTGATCGCGGCGATGCGCGCGTTCCAGGCCGATCTGGGCGCGCCGTGATTCAGCGGTCCGGCAGCGCGTGCTCGATGATCGGCAACCTCGGCAGCGGCTGGCGTTCGCGACGCTTGGCCGCCAGGTATACCTGCGCGGTTTCCCCGGCCACGGTGTGCCAGTCGAAGTCGGCGGTGAGCCGTTCTCGCGCGGCGTACGCGCGACGCTGTGCGGCGGCGGGGTCGTCGAGCACCTTGCGGACCGCGCTGGCAAGCCGGGCCACGTCGCGCGGCGGGAAGGACATCCCGGTTTGCCCGTTGATCACTGCCTCGCCCAGGCCGCCGATGTTCGTTGTCACCAGCGGCGTGCCGGCCGCGGCGGCTTCCAGGGCGGCGAGCCCGAACGGCTCGTAGTGGCTGGGCAGCACCGCGGCGTCGGCGCGGTGCAGCGCGGCCAGCAGGTCGTCGTGGTCGAGCCGCCCGGCGAACCTGGTGGCTCTGAGCACCCGGTGCTGACGGGCCTGCTCGACGAGCCACTCTTGCTGGGTGCCCTCACCGGCGATGGTCAGCGTGGTACCGGGATGGGTGCGTCGAATGCGGGGCAGCGCGGCGATCGCGTCGTGCACGCCCTTCTCGTATTCCAGCCGACCGACATACAGCAGTTCCGGCGGGCCGGTACGGCTACGCCGCGGCGCGAATGGCCAACGGGCGGCGTCGATTCCGTTGCGGATCACGGTGATCTCGGCCAGTCCCGGCCCGAACAGCTCGGTGATCTCGTCGCTCATCGACGTCGAACATGTGATCAGCGAATCGGATTCGCGCACCAGCCATGATTCGACGGCGTGGACTTGCCTGCTGATCGGGCCGGACACCCACCCGGAGTGTCGACCGGCTTCGGTGGCATGGATCGTGGAAACCATTGGCACGTCGAAGTATTCGGCTAACGTAATCGCCGGATGCGCCACTAGCCAGTCGTGCGCGTGCACCACGTCGGGGGTGAAGTCCAGCGCCAGGCCGGCCCGGATCATGGCGTGGCCCATTGCCAGGGTCCAGGCCATCATGTCGTTGGCAAAGGTGAACTCGTGCGGGTCCTGCGCTGCGGCGACTACCCGCACGCCCTCGCTGATCTCATCCGACGACGGGTGCGTGCTCGGGTCGGTGCCCGTCGGGCGACGCGACAGCACGACGACCTCGTGGCCGGCCGCGGCCAGCGCCGTGGCCAGGTGATGGACGTGGCGGCCCAGCCCGCCGATCACCACCGGCGGGTACTCCCAGGAGACCATCAGGATTTTCATGCGGCGGGCCACCTTTGGCGCGAGCGTGCACAGAATGCCGCCCGCGAGGGCGTGTCGGCGCGCAGAAACGCACGCTCGCGGAGAAGGAGAAATGTCATGGCAGCCTCCGCGCGTCCAGCGCGCCGAACAGCCCGTCGGCGCGGTTCCACCCGTCGGCCAGCCGCTGCGCAACCTCCCGGCGGCCCGACGCCAGCGCATCGGCGATCTCCCGGGTGGCGTGCGCGTGCAGGTGTGCCCGGTAGCGGGCATAGTCGGCCGCGGAGTCCTTGCTGACCATGAACGGCCAGTCGCTGGACACCGTCAGCAGCGTCTCGCGCAGGATCTGATCGGCAATCTGGTCGCGGGGGATCGGGCCGTCCAGCGACGCCGTCTGGGTCAGCGCCTTGTCTACGGTGCTGAGCGCGGTGTCGACCACTTCGGTGTTGAGCTGCACCAGATCGGCCACCTTCTCGCCGGCCCACACCTGCCAGTCTTTGCCGGAACCCCAAGAGCTGGGCGGTAATTCGACCGCCTCGCCGACGAAGCCACCGGCGATCGCGTCGCTCAGAGTGCCGACCCGAACCCCGGCCTCCGGCAGCGCGCGCAGCACCCGCTGCAGCCACACCGGACCCTCGTACCACCAGTGGCCGAACAATTCGGTGTCGAAGGCGGCGACAACGTGCGCCGGTCGGCCGATCCGCTCGGACTCACTCGTCAGCCGCGCGCGGACCACGTCGACGAAATCGGCGACGTGGCTGTCGACCGCGCGATCGGCCCGCTCGGGGTCGTAGGGCGCCTTGGCGTCCGACGGCACGTTGCGACCGGTGACCCGGGCCGGCTTCAGGCCGGTGCGGTGGTCGTAGGTGTGGAAGTCGCGGTAGGCGGCATGGCCGGGGTAGCCGGATTTCGGCGACCACACCCGGTAGCTCACCTGCAGATCGCGGCCGAACGCCACCACGTCGGTCGCGCCGACCGGCCGGCCCAGCGCGGTGTCGCCGTGCAACGACGGGCCGTCGACCATGAAATGGCCGACTTCTGCTGCGGCATAGTCGTTTTCCATGCCCGGGGCATAGGCGCACTCTGGCGCCCAGATCCCGGTGGGGGTGTGGGCCACGCGTTGCCGGGCGTCGGCCAGGCCTTCGCGCAGGGCGAATTCGCGCAGCCGCGGCGCCAGCAGTGGCTGGAACGGGTGGGCCAGCGGGCCGCCGAGCAATTCCACCGTGCCGGCGTCGATCAGGCCGCGCAGCAGCGGGCTGCCGCCGTGGTGCCACAGCGTGGCGAAATCCTCGAGAGCGTGGTCCGCTTCGGCGCGCTCGCGAATTCCGAACGCGCGCAACGGCTCCGGCAGCGTCGTGGCCTCGGTGGCGCGCAGTTGCCAGTTGGCCAGCCAGTGGTACATGCCGTCGAGGCAGTACGGGTCGTCGAGCTGCGCCGTCACCACCGGCGTCATGCCCAGCGTGATTACGCCGCGCCGGTCCTCGGCGGCCAGGGTGTGCAGTACCCGCAGCAGCGGCAGATAGGCGGCCGACCACGACTGGTAGAGCCATTCCTCGCCGACCGGCCAGCGGCCGTGGTGGGCCAGCCACGGCAGGTGCGTGTGCAGCACCAGCGTGAACATGCCCGGCACCCGATTCGTCACGGGCGCACCGCAATTGCGACCAGATCGAGGCTGTCATCGATGTCGCGGTCGGCGGCGTCGACGAGGTCGAAGTCCGCGGTGGTCACCGCGGCGACGTCGGCCAGCAGCTCTGCCGGCCAGGGTGCGTCGGCCACCGCCCGCGCCACCTGCGCGTCGATGATCGAGCCGCCGTGCCGGGCGTCCATCTCGGCCAGTCGGGGGCCGTGAAAAACCCCGCTCAGCGACACCGAGCCGAATCCGGCGTCGACCAGAAGCCCGGTCAGCTCGTCGGCGTTCAGTTCGCGGGTGTGGAACGGATTGATCGGGGTATCGCGGCCCGGCGAAAACGTGATCCGGTTGGGCGTGGACACCATCAGCAAACCGGACGGCCGCAGCACCCGCGCACATTCGGCGACGAACTGCGCCTGGTCCCAGAGATGCTCGATGACCTGGAAGTTGACCACGACGTCCACCGACGCATCGGGCAGCGGCAGCTGACTGAGGTTGCCGTGCTCCACCTTCACCCGCGGGTAGCGGGCGCGGACGTGGGCCACCGTGGGCTCGTCGTAGTCAACCGCGATCACGCGGCGAGCCACCCCGGCGATCAGATCGGCGCCGTAGCCCTCGCCGCAGCCGGCTTCCAGCACGTCGCGGCCCGCGCAGTGCGGCGCGAGCCGCTCGTACACCACCTCGTGGCGGCGAAACCAGTAGTTCTCCACGTCCAGGCCCGGGATCGTGCGTTCGCCGGTCAGCGTCAGCACGGGATCGGGGAGGTCGGGGACGAATGCGTTCATTGCATAGGCAGGCTAGTCCCAGCATCCGAACCGCGAACGGTCAACCGCAGACGGGCGGGCAATCGGCCTACCACGACCCGCTATGGTGTGAGAGCGAACCGCACAAAGTTACCGGCTAGTAACATGCGTTTGCGGTCGAGTAGCACGTGACCGAGCTCCTGTCGCCGCCGGCTACAGGACTCCTTCGAGGAGGACGAAGCACACTCATGACGAACATCGTGGTCCTGATCAAGCAGGTCCCAGACACTTGGTCGGAGCGCAAGCTCACCGACGGCGACTTCACCCTGGACCGCGAGGCCGCCGACGCCGTGTTGGACGAGATCAACGAGCGCGCAGTCGAAGAGGCGCTGCTGATCCGGGAGAAAGAGGCCGCCGACGGCGTCGAGGGCTCGGTGACCGTGCTGACCGCCGGCCCCGAGCGGGCCACCGAGGCGATCCGCAAGGCGCTGTCGATGGGCGCCGACAAGGCCGTGCATCTCAAGGACGACGGCATGCACGGCTCGGACGTCATCCAGACGGGGTGGGCGCTGGCCCGTGCCCTGGGCACCATCGAGGGCACCGAGCTGGTGATCGCCGGCAACGAGTCCACCGACGGCACTGGCGGCGCGGTGCCGGCCATCATCGCCGAGTACCTCGGCCTGCCGCAGCTCACCCACGTGCGCAAGCTCTCGGTCGAGGGCGGCAAAATCACCGGCGAGCGGGAGACCGACGACGGCGTGTTCACGCTGGAGGCGTCGCTGCCTGCCGTGGTCAGCGTCAACGAGAAGATCAACGAGCCGCGCTTCCCGTCGTTCAAGGGCATCATGGCCGCCAAGAAGAAGGAAGTCACCGTCCTGACGCTCGCGGAGATCGGCGTCGAGGCCGACGAAGTCGGGCTGGCCAACGCCGGATCCTCGGTGCTTTCGGCGAGCCCCAAGCCACCCAAGACCGCCGGTGAGAAGGTCACGGACGAGGGCGACGGCGGCACCAAGATCGCCGAATACCTGGTTGCGCAAAAGATCATCTAAAACCACTAGACCCGAAAGACACGGAACACACTCATGGCTGAAGTACTGGTGCTCGTCGAGCACGCCGAAGGTGCGCTGAAGAAAGTCACCTCAGAACTCATCACCGCGGCCCGTCGGCTGGGCGAGCCCGCCGCTGTCGTGGTCGGTACACCCGGGACGGCCGAGCCGCTGGTCGACGGGCTGAAGTCGGCCGGCGCCGCCAAGATCTATGTCGCCGAATCCGACGTCGCCGACAACTACCTGATCACCCCGCAGGTCGACGTGCTGGCCGCGCTGGCCGAATCGTCGTCGCCGGCGGCGGTGTTGCTGGCCGCCAGCGCCGACGGCAAGGAGATCGCCGGCCGGCTGGCCGCCCGGATCGGCTCTGGCCTGCTGGTCGACGTCGTCGACATCAAGGAGGGCGGCAAGGCCGTGCACTCCATCTTCGGTGGCGCGTTCACCGTCGAGGCGCAGGCCAACGGCGACACCCCGGTGATCACCGTGCGGGCCGGCGCCATTGACGCCGAACCGGCCGACGGTGCGGGCGAGCAGGTCACCGTCGAGGTGCCCGCACCCGCCGAGAACGCCGCCAAGGTCACCTCGCGGCAGCCCGCCGTCGCGGGCGATCGCCCGGAGCTCACCGAGGCCAGCATCGTGGTCTCCGGTGGCCGTGGCGTGGGCAGCGCCGAGAACTTCTCCGTGGTCGAGGAATTGGCCGACTCGCTGGGCGGCGCGGTCGGCGCGTCGCGCGCCGCCGTGGACTCCGGCTACTACCCGGGCCAGTTCCAGGTGGGTCAGACCGGTAAGACGGTGTCGCCGCAGCTCTACATCGCGCTGGGCATCTCCGGAGCCATCCAGCACCGCGCCGGCATGCAGACGTCCAAGACGATCATCGCGGTCAACAAGGACGAAGAGGCGCCGATCTTCGAGATCGCCGACTACGGCGTGGTGGGCGACCTGTTCAAGGTCGCGCCGCAGCTGACCGAGGCGGTGAAGGCCCGCAAGGGCTGAGATCGCCACCAGACGTAAAAGCCCCCGGCACCCGGTGTGTCGGGGGCTTTTTACGTCTCGCCCGATGTTCGCTGCAACATAGTCATCTACCGTGCACGAACACGTTACGGCGACGATGCCGGTTAGCTGAACGGCTGCGCAACGGTGCTGGCTGTGAGCACTTTTTCTGTACTCCTCGCCGCCGATCGACCATCGACCAAGACCCCGCGCTATTCCCTGCTGCTGTCCACCGACCCCACCCTGATCGAGGCCGCACAGCGGCTGCGCCACGAGGTGTTCAGCAGCGAGCCGGGCTTCGCGCTGACCGGGACTGCGGGCCTCGACGCCGACCGGTTCGACGAGCACTGTGACCATCTGCTTGTCCGCGAAGACAACTCAGGCGAGTTGGTGGGCTGCTACCGCATGCTCTCGCCGGCCGGCGCCATTGCGGCCGGCGGCCTTTACACCGCAACCGAATTCGACATGGCAGCACTCGATCCGCTGCGGCCGTCGCTGGTCGAAATGGGACGCGCGGTGGTCCGCAAGGATCACCGCAACGGCGCGGTGGTCCTGCTGATGTGGGCCGGAATCCTCGCCTACCTCGACCGACGCGGCTACGACTTCGTCACCGGCTGCGTGTCGGTTCCGGTCCGCGGGGACGGTCAAGAACCGGGCAGCCAGATCCGCGGCGTGCGCGACTTCGTCCTACGTCGCCACGCCGCCCCGCCGCGGTACCGGGTGCATCCGTATCGGCCTGTGATCATCGACGGACGCCCCCTCGACGAAATCCCCGCGCCGGCGCGGCCGGCGATCCCGCCGCTCTTGCGCGGCTACCTGCGGCTCGGCGCGCAGGTTTGTGGTGAGCCGGCCTACGACGCCGCGTTCGGCGTGGCTGACTTTCCGGCGCTGCTGGACAAGAACCGCGCCGACACGCGCTATCTGCGCCGCCTGCGATCGGTGTCGGCGGCCGCCGAGGCGACACGCAAGGTGGCCTGATGAGCGCACCCACTCATGCCTGGTGGCCGCGAGCATTCTGCGATGACACGTGCCTGCAAGCGGGCGCCGGTGACGCAGCCCGACGGTCGATGGTGGCGCTGCGGGTGTTGCTTGTGCTGTCGTTGGTGCCGGCGCTGCCACTGCTCGCCGTTCCGCTACCCGGCCGGTCGTGGGCGCAGCGCGCCTACTGCCGGCTGGTCTTGCGCTGTTTTGGTGTGCGCATCGCGGTGACGGGTGGGCCGATTCGTAACCTGCCCGGCGTCCTGGTGGTCAGCGACCACATGTCCTGGCTGGATGTCGTCACGATCGGCGCGGTGCTTCCCGGCGCGTTCGTCGCGCGCGCCGATCTGCTCGCCTGGCCTGCCGTCGGGCTGGTCGCCCGCATCTTCAAGGTCATTCCGATCGAGCGCGACAGCCTGCGGCGGCTCCCCGCAGTGGTGGACGCCGTCGCTGATCGGCTACGCGCCGGTGACACGGTCGTGGCGTTCCCGGAGGGCACCACCTGGTGTGGCCTCGCGTCGGGGCCGTTCTGTCCGGCACTGTTCCAGGCCGCGATCGACGCGGGCCGACCGGTCCAGCCGCTGCGGCTGAAATACCACCACGGCGACGGCCGAGTCTCGACCGCCCCGGCTTTCATCGGCGACGACACCTTGTTGACCTCGATGCGACGCCTGCTGTCCGCGCGCTGCACGGTGGCGCGGGTGTGCGTCGAATCCCTACAGCTGCCGGGCACCGACCGGCGCGAGCTCGCCCGACGCTGCCAGGCCGCGGTGCGCGACGACCTCGCGGTGGGCGATCAGGCGTGGGGCGCGCGTCTCGTCGGCAGAAGCTACCGCGCCTGCGCCAGCTGATTTCCGTCCGCGTCGAAGAGTTCCTTCGACCAGCGGTCGAGGAGCTCGGTGGTGTCCCAGTCGTCGGGGTGGAAGCCCGGGCGGGTGTAGGAGGCGATGCGACGACGGGTCTCGGCGCTCACCAGCGGCGACTTGCGGAAATCGTTGAGGCTTCGCAGCAGCCGTCGCGGGTTGTAGGACGCACGGTCGCGGGCCATCGACCGGAGCGTCTGGATCACCATCTCGGCCAGGAAGATCGCGGTGGCGATCCGCATGGCCCGCACCCGGGTCCGCTCGGTTCCGCCGACGGCCTGGAAGACGTCGAAGGCCACGGCTTTGTGCTCGCACTCTTCGAAGGCGTGCCACAGCAGTATCGGGCGCACGTCCGATCGGCCGAGCAGGTCGAGCATCTGCTCGTCGGTGAGCAGCAGCTCCGCCAACGTCGCCGTGTAGTGCTCCAGCGCGGCGGTGCCGGCCAGGGCCATCTCCGTGGAGAACACCTTTTCCAGCTTGGCGAGCAACCACGTGACGTGGCGGTCGAACCGCGCGGTGGGATAACCCATGTCCTGAAGTCGCTCGTTGAGCATCCGGTGTTGCTGGCGGTGGGTGGCCTCCTGGGCGATGAATCCCTTGACCGCCTGCTGCAATTCCGGGTCGGTGATCTGGTCGCGATAGTTGCGCACGGACCGGATGAAGAAGTCTTCGCCCTCCGGAAACACCGCGGACAGCATCGCGACGAGGTGGCTCATCACCAGGTCGTCGCCGGCGAAATGCTTCCGGGTGCCCGTGGGCAGCGTGAACTGGACGCGGCGGGCTTTCAATACTGGACGCTGGGGCATCGGTCCTCCTGTTGGCAAGCTCACATGTGACTTTACGCCTAGTCAGATGGGAATGACAGACTATAGCCCGTGAGCCCGGCGCGGATCTACGGCGGCCTGACAGCCGAACAGCGCGAGGCCGGGCGCCGGGCGCGCCTGATCGACACGGCGATCGAGCTGATGGGTACCCGAGGCGCCGCCGACACCACGGTGACCGCCGTGTGCGCCACCTCGGGGGTCACGTCGCGCTACTTCTACCAGCACTTCGCGGACCGCGACGCGCTGCTGCGCGCCGTCGCCGAGCAACTCCGCACCACCATCCAAGAGGCCATCCTCAAGGCCATCCCCGAAAGCAGCTCCGCGCCAGACGCGTTGGCGCAAGCCCCGATTCGCGCGCTGCTGACCATGATGGGCGACGATCCCCGGCTGGGCCGGATTCTGTTCGTGGAATCCGGCACCGAACCCACCTTGCGCCAACTGCGCAGCGAGCTGATGGCCAGCTTCGCCGACCTCGTGTGGCAGCAGGCCCGGCTGCACCTGGACATCTCCGAGTCGGCGGCCAAGGTCGGCCGACTCGCCGCCATCGTGGGCGTCGGCGGCGTGTTCGAGGTGTTGCGCCGCTGGGCCGACGGCGAACTCGACTACACCCCAGATCAACTCGTCGAGCACTGCGCCGGGCTGCTGGGCAGCCTCGCCGCCTACGTCCTGGCAGACGGCGGAGACCAATAGCGTCGGTATCCTGGGCAGGTCATGGTGTACCTCGACCACGCCGCCACCACCCCGATGCATCCCGCTGCCATCGAGGCGATGACGGCCGTGCTGGCCACCGTGGGTAACGCCTCGTCGCTGCACACCGCCGGCCGCGCCGCGCGGCGCCGGATGGAGGAGTCTCGCGAGCTGATCGCCGACCGGCTTGGCGCGCGCCCGTCCGAAGTCATCTTCACCGCCGGCGGCACCGAGAGCGACAACCTGGCGATCAAGGGCATCTACTGGGCGCGCCGCGACGCCGAGCCACGCCACCGTCGCATCGTGAGCACCGCGGTCGAACACCACGCCGTGCTGGACGCGATCAACTGGCTCGCCGAACACGAAGGCGCCGAGGTGACCTGGCTGCCGGCCGCCGCCGATGGCTCGGTGTCGCCGGCCGCCCTGCGCGACGTGTTGGAGAACCACGACGACGTCGCGCTGGTCTCGGTGATGTGGGCCAACAACGAGGTCGGCACAATCATGCCGGTCAGCGAACTCGCCGCTATCGCAGCTGAATTCGACGTACCGATGCACAGCGATGCCGTTCAGGCGGTGGGTCAGCTGCCGGTCGGATTCGGGGCCAGCGGGCTGTCCGCGATGAGCGTGGCCGCGCACAAGTTCGGCGGCCCACCGGCAGTTGGGGCGTTGCTGCTGCGCCGCGACGTCAGCTGCGTGCCGCTGTCGCACGGCGGCGGGCAGGAACGCGATATTCGTTCCGGCACACCGGATGTCGCAGGCGCGGTCGGCATGGCTGCGGCCGCACAGATCGCGGTGGACGGGCTGGAGGCCAACAGCGCGCGGCTGCGGGTCCTGCGCGACCGGCTGATCGACGGGGTGCTGACCGGGATCGACGACGTGCGGCTCAATGGGCCTCGAGAGGCGAGGCTACCGGGCAACGCGCACTTCACCTTTGCCGGCTGCGAGGGTGACGCACTGCTGATGTTGTTGGACGCCAACGGAATCGAATGCTCGACCGGTTCGGCCTGCACGGCAGGGGTAGCGCAGCCGTCGCATGTTCTTCTCGCGATGGGCGCCGATGCGGCCAGTGCCCGCGGATCGTTGCGATTGTCGTTGGGGCACACCAGTATTGACGAAGACGTCGACGCGGCGCTGCGGGTGCTGCCGGGCGCGGTCGCCCGGGCCCGGCAGGCCGCGCTGGCTGCGGCGGGGGTATCGCGATGAAGGTGCTGGCCGCGATGAGCGGCGGTGTCGACTCGTCGGTGGCTGCCGCCCGGATGGTCGACGCCGGGCACGACGTGGTCGGTGTGCACCTGGCGCTGTCGAGCGCGCCGGGCACGCTGCGCACGGGATCGCGGGGCTGCTGTTCCAAGGAGGACGCTGCCGACGCTCGCCGGGTCGCCGACGTGCTCGGAATCCCGTTCTACGTCTGGGATTTCGCCGAGCGGTTCAAAGAGGACGTGATCGACGACTTCGTGTCGTCCTACGCCCGGGGAGAAACCCCCAACCCGTGCGTGCGCTGCAACGAGCGGATCAAGTTCTCGGCGTTGGCGGCCCGCGCGCTCGCCCTGGGCTTCGACACCGTGGCCACCGGGCATTACGCCCGGCTGGCCGACGGGCGGCTGCGCCGCGCCGTCGACCGCGACAAGGACCAGTCCTATGTGCTGGCGGTGCTGACCGCCGAGCAGCTGCGCCATGCCGCCTTCCCGATCGGCGACACCCCTAAGCCGCAGATCCGCGCCGAGGCCGCCCGTCGCGGCCTGGCGGTGGCGGAAAAGCCTGACAGCCACGACATTTGCTTCATCCCGTCCGGCGACACCCGCGCTTTTCTGGGTAGCCGCATCGGGGTCCGTCGCGGCACCGTGGTCGACGCGCACGGGACGGTGCTCGCGGAGCATGACGGCGTGCACGGTTTCACGATCGGACAGCGCAAGGGACTGGGCATTGCCGGTCCCGGCCCGGACGGCCGTCCGCGCTATGTCACCGCAATCGACGCCGACAGCGGCACGGTGCGAGTCGGCGCCGCAGCCGACCTGGACGTGTGGACGCTCACCGGGCAGAAGCCCGTCTTCACCGCGGGCAGTGCACCCTCGGGGCCCGTCGAGTGCGCGGTCCAGGTGCGCGCCCACGGCGAAACCGTCGATGCCGTAGCCGAATTGGCTGGCGACGAGCTGCTGGTGCGGTTGCGCACTCCACTGCGCGGCGTGGCCCCCGGCCAGACGCTGGTGCTGTATCGCCCCGACGCCGACGGCGACGAGGTGATCGCCAGCGCCACGATCGCTCAATCTCGCCCAACGTGAAGCCATTGCGAAATTCCGGCCGGATTTTCGCAACCATTTCACGTTCGGCGGCTACGGGATGTTCGCAGCGATGTTCGTGATCACGATGTCGGACACCGACTCCGGGAAGCCGCAGAACGTGACCTCCAGCAACACCACCGACTTGAGCCGGTAATCGCGCCCGCAGCCTCCGGGGCGGGTGTGCAACGACTGGGCGTCGGCATGCCAGTCGCCGATGTAGACGAATCCGTCCGATGTGGTCGCGCAGCTCTCGACCGTTGACACCAGGACGTCGAAGGCGTGTTTGGCGGCGTCGGTATCGCGATAGGCGGCCGCGCCCTCGGAGATCAGCCCGCCCTGCGGCGGGTATTGGAAGGTGGTCTTGTGGAAGTCCTCGACGTCGGGTCCGAACGTGGCGGTGTCGGCGTAGATGAACCGGCATTGCGGCGGCGCCGTCGCAGCGAGCGCGTCGAGGTCTACCGGCGCATTGCCGTCCATCGACGGGATGATCGTCAGGTGCTCGCCGCCGCCGGTAATCGCCTGCATGCGGCCCTGATCGAGCAGGATCTGGTCGACGTCGACGGGCGACGCGCTGAGCGTCCCGGGAAACGCCGGCACCGCCACGCCGCCGACCACCCGGGTGCAGGCCACACTCAGCAACACCGAGCACCACACCAGCAGCGGCGGCATCCGCATTCTTCGAGGCTAATCGCGGACCCGTACGGTTGGCCGGTGACTGCTTTCGCGACGGCCAGCGGGATCGGATCGTGGCCCGGCACCACGGCGCGGCAGGCCGCGGAGGTCGTGGTCGGCGAATTGGCCGGCGCGCTGGCCCATATCGTCGAGCTGCCCGGCAGGGGAGTGGGCGCCGACACGATAGGGCGCGCCGGGGCACTGCTGATCGACGTCGCGATCGACACCGTGCCGCGCGGTTACCGCGTCGCGGCGCGTCCCGGCGCCGTGACGCGCCGAGCGGTCAGCCTGCTCGACGAGGACGTCGACGCGCTGGAAGAGGCCTGGGAGACGGCGGGCCTGCGGGGCAGCGGCCGTCCCGTCAAAGTGCAAGCGCCCGGACCCGTGACCCTGGCCGCCGAGCTGGAGCTGAGCAACGGCCACCGCGCCATCACCGACGCCGGCGCGATCCGCGACCTGGCCGCGTCGCTGGCCGAAGGGGTGGCCGCCCACCGGGCGACGGTCGCGCGGCGGCTCGACACACCGGTCGTCGTGCAGTTCGACGAACCGTCGATGCCGGCGGCGCTGGCCGGACGGCTGACCGGGGTGACGGCACTGACCCCGGTGCACCCGATCGACGAGACGCTGGCCATCACGCTGCTCGACGGCTGTGTGGCCGCCGCCGGCGCCGACGTCCTGGTGCACAGTTGCGCGCCGGGCCTGCCGTGGAAGGTGTTGCAGCGCAGCAAGATTCACGCGGTGTCGGTGGACGTGACGGCACTGCAGGCCGCCGATCTGGACGGCGTCGCGGAGTTCGTCGACTCCGGCCGCACCGTCGTGCTGGGCGCGGTGGCCGCCACCGCGCCGGCCCGCCGGCCGTCGGCGGAGGAAGTCGCCAAGGCTGCCGTCGCGGTGATCGACCGGCTCGGGTTTTCCCGCGCGGCGCTGCGCGACCGGATCGGCATCACCCCCGCGTGCGGCCTGGCCGGGGCGACACCCGAATGGGCCCGCACCGCCATCGACCTGACCCGCAAGGCCGCCGAGGCGCTCGCGGACGATCCCGACGCGATCTGAAGCGCAACCAATAGGTTGCGCATCAGCCAAGACCATGGTCTACTGAAACGCAACCAGGAGGTTGCATATGAGTACGGATCGAATCGAGAAGCAGGTACTGCTGCGCGCGCCGCTGGACCGGGTGTGGCGGGCGATCAGCAACGCGGACGAATTCGGGCAATGGTTCGGCGTCGGTTTCGACGGGCCGTTCGCCGCCGGCACGTCGGTCACCGGGACGATCACCCCGACGACCGTCGACGACGAGGTCGCCAAACTTCAACAGCCGCACGCCGGGAACACAAGCACCTGGCAGATCGTCGCGGTGGAACCGCGGAAAAGGTTCGCCTACCGCTGGCATCCGTGCGCCGGCGAACCGGACACCGACCACGAGCCGACCACGCTAGTCGAGTTCACCCTGGACGAGACGCCCGACGGCGTGCTGCTCACCATCGTCGAATCCGGCTTCGACGCCCTGCCCGCCGCGCGGCGCTCGACCGCGTTCGAGTCCAACGCCAAGGGCTGGGCACACCAGGTCGAGCTGGTGCGCAAGTATTTGGCGCTGGAGCAGCGCGTGTGACGGCACCGCTCTTTTGCGCCTTGGGCGACCCGAACCGGCTGCGCATCGTCGTCAAGCTCTGTGACGGCGGGCCCAGCTCGACTTCCCAAGTGACGCAAGCAGTTCCGGTCACCCGTCAGGCTGCCACCAAACACTTGGAACAGCTGGAGGCGGCCGGGTTGGTCACCAGCAGTCGTCGCGGCCGCGAGCGCATCTGGGCATTGCAGACCCAGCCGCTGGCGCAGGCCAGCGACTACCTCGCGCAGCTGTCGCGCCGTTGGGATGCCGCGATCGACCGGTTACGGAACTATGTCGAGGACTGAGCTTCGATAGCCTGCGAGTGTGAGCGCAGCAGAGGTTGACTCGGTCCCGCCGGAGGTCCGCCGGCAATGGCGGGAGCTGGCCGACGAGGTGCGCGAGCACCAGTTCCGCTACTACGTGCGCGACGCGCCGATCATCTCCGACGCCGAGTTCGACGAGCTGTTGCGCCGCCTGGAAGCCCTCGAGGACGAGCATCCGGAGCTGCGGACGCCTGATTCACCCACCCAGCTGGTCGGCGGCGCCGGCTTTGCCACCGATTTCATGCCGGCCGAGCACCTGGAGCGGATGCTGTCGCTGGACAACGTGTTCAGCGCCGAAGAGTTCGACGCGTGGGCGGCCCGGGTGCGCGCCGAGGTGGGCGACGACGCCCACTACCTGTGCGAGCTGAAAATCGACGGCGTCGCACTGTCGCTGGTATATCGCGATGGCCGTCTGACCCGGGCGGCCACCCGGGGCGATGGCCGCACCGGCGAGGACGTCACACTCAACGCCCGCACCATCGACGACGTCCCCGAGCGCCTGAAAGCCAACAATGACTACCCGGTGCCCGCCGTGCTCGAAGTGCGCGGCGAGGTCTTCTTCCGGCTGGCCGACTTCGAGGCGCTCAACGCCGCGCTGGTCGAGGACGGCAAGACACCGTTCGCCAACCCGCGCAACAGCGCGGCGGGATCGCTGCGGCAGAAGGACCCCGCGGTGACCGCCCGCCGCAAGCTGCGGATGATCTGCCACGGTCTGGGACACGCCGAAGGCTTCCGGCCGGCCAGCCTGCACGACGCCTACCTCGCGCTGAAAGCCTGGGGCCTGCCGGTTTCCGAGCACACCACCCGGGTGGACGGAGCGGCCGGCGTGCACGAGCGCATCGCCTACTGGGGCGAGCACCGCCACGACGTCGACCACGAAATCGACGGTGTAGTGGTCAAAGTCGACGAAGTGTCATTGCAGCGCCGGCTCGGCTCGACGTCGCGGGCGCCGCGCTGGGCCATCGCCTACAAGTACCCGCCTGAGGAGGCGCAGACCAAGCTGCTCGACATCCGGGTGAACGTCGGGCGCACCGGGCGGGTCACCCCGTTCGCCTACATGACACCGGTGAAAGTCGCCGGGTCGACGGTCGGGTTGGCGACGCTGCACAACGCCTCGGAAGTCAAACGCAAGGGCGTCCTCATCGGCGACACCGTGGTGATCCGCAAGGCCGGCGACGTGATTCCCGAAGTGCTGGGGCCGGTCGTCGACCTGCGCGACGGGTCGGAACGCGAATTCGTCATGCCCACAACGTGTCCCGAGTGCGGCACCACGCTGGCGCCCGCCAAGGAGGGCGACGCCGACATCCGCTGCGCCAACTCGCGGTCGTGTCCGGCGCAGCTGCGGGAGCGGGTGTTTCACGTCGCGAGCCGCGGCGCGCTGGACATCGAGGGGCTGGGTTACGAGGCGGGCATCGCGCTGCTGAAGGCGAAAGTCATTGCCGACGAAGGTGATCTGTTCACGCTGACGGAGGACGATCTGCTCCAAACGGACCTATTCAAAACCAAAGCCGGCACGCTGTCGGCCAACGGCAAGCGGCTGCTGGCCAACCTCGACAAGGCCAAGCAGCAGCCGCTGTGGCGGGTGCTGGTGGCACTGTCCATCCGGCACGTCGGGCCCACGGCCGCCCGCGCCCTGGCCACCGAATTCGGCAGCCTGGACGCCATCACGTCGGCGTCCACCGGGCAGCTGGCCGCCGTCGAGGGAGTGGGGCCGACCATCGCCGACGCGGTCAAAGAGTGGTTCACCGTCGACTGGCATCGCGCGATCGTCGACAAGTGGCGTGCCGCCGGGGTGCGGATGGCCGACGAGCGCGACACCAGCGTGCCCCGCACGCTGGAGGGGCTGTCGATCGTGGTGACCGGGTCGCTGGTCGGCTTCTCCCGCGACGACGCCAAGGAGGCCATCGTCGCGCGGGGCGGCAAGGCCGCCGGCTCGGTGTCGAAGAAAACCGCCTACGTGGTCGCCGGGGATTCGCCCGGATCCAAATACGACAAGGCCGTCGAACTCGGCGTGCCGATCCTCGACGAGGACGGTTTTCGCCGATTGCTGGACAACGGGCCCGCCGGGATTTCGGGCACGGCCGAATAGCCTGCCGAATTCGCGTCATCTGGCCCGTCGGCGTCTGGTTAGACTTTCGGGGTTCACCGGCTCTGCGGTGCCGGCGCCGCCCGCCAAGCGGTGTTCGCCGCCTATTTCTGCGGGAGGAGTGCAGTGACGAATTCGTCGGGCGCGGGGCGCAACTACGGCGGTCCCAACCCGATCGGGGGACCCGCACCGGCCCCGCCCACCGGCTGGACGCCGCCCGCGCCGCCGCAGCCGCCGGGCCAGTGGCAGGCACCGCCGGCCCAGCAGCCGCCACCGCCGCCACCGCCCGGCTGGGGACCTGTCGGCGCGCCGGAATGGGGTCCGCAGTTCCCGGTCCAACCGCGCGCCGGGCGTCGTCACCGCAAGGCGCTGCTGGTGACGGTCGGCGCCGGGGTGGCGGTGATCGTGGTGATCGGCATCGTCGGGGCATTCACGTTGTTCGGCGGGGGCGGCGGAAGCGGCGCGGGCAGTCCGAGTGCGGCGGTCAAGGGCTACCTGGAAGCGCTGGCGCGCGGCGACGCGGAGGCGGCGCTGTCCGCGGGTGCCGACCAGCCCGCCTCCAAGGAGCTTCTGAGCGACGACATCCTCAAAAAGCAAACCGAGAAGATGCCGATCTCCAACGTCCGCATCCTCGGCGACAATGCCAGCGACGCGTCCGGCACGGGCCAGGTCCACGTGACGGTGAGTTTCGGCGACCAGAGCTCCGATGCCACATTGGCGGTCAAAAAGGCCGACGGCGGTTGGAAACTCGACGCCAGTGCGGTACGGCTGGACTTCACCCGCTTCACCGCCACCAATCAGGCGATGGAGACGCTCACCGCGTTCGGTAAGCCGATCGGCAAATCGGTGGCCTACGTATTTCCCGGTTGGATCGACTGGGGTTCGAGCAACAAGAACATCGCCGTGAAGGCCAAGCCGGTGTTGCTCGAATCGCTGGCGTCCGCCGCCTCGGCCGCGATCCTTCCCACGCTCTCGGTCAGCGATGCGGGCCGTGCGGATATCGTCGCCGCAGTCAAACAGCGACTCGACACCTGCGCGCAATCGAAATCCCTGATGCCCGAACAATGCCCGCAGAAGATGTTCCAGCCCGGCATCGTCGACGGAACGGTGAACTGGCAAGCGCCCGACGCCAACAACGCCGAAATCCGTTTCGTGCCGATGAAGATGACGGCGCTCGTCACCATGCAGACCACCTTCGGGTTTACGGCTCAAACAAGGGATGGCTCGAGCGTGACGGGTACCGCGCCCGCCATTCTCATCGGCGAGGCCGATCTTTCGCAAAGTCCACCGACGATCAATTGGCACTGACCATGACAACCGAACATATTCGACTTCAGCCCAACCGCCAGGACATGGACAACGCCTACCGCGTTGTCAACGCGATCACCCAAGTGTTCTCCAGCAAGGTTGTCGGACAAGAGAATCTGCGCGAGTCATTGCTGATCGGGTTGCTGACCGGAGGCCACATCCTGCTGGAAAGTGTTCCGGGACTGGCGAAGACGACGGCGGCCCGGGTGGTCGCCGATTCAATCTCCGGTGGATTCCAGCGCATCCAGTGCACTCCGGACCTGCTGCCCAGCGACATCATCGGCACGCAGATCTATGACTCGTCGACCAATTCGTTCACCACCCAACTGGGGCCGGTGCACACCAACATCGTGTTGCTCGACGAGATCAACCGCTCCAGTGCCAAGACGCAAAGCGCGATGCTGGAAGCCATGGAGGAGCGCCAGACCACGATCGCCGGCCAGCTCTACCCGATACCGGACCCGTTCGTGGTGATCGCGACCCAGAACCCCGTCGACCAGGAAGGCACCTATCCACTCTCGGAGGCGCAGACCGACCGGTTCATGCTCAAAGAGGTGCTGCGCTACCCGATGCCGCAGGAGGAAGCCGAGGTCATCTTCCGCATCGACGCCGGTGTGTACGACCGTGATCGAAAGCCGCGCCCGGTGGTCGGTCTCGACGACATCCGGCGCCTGCAGCAGGTGGTGCGCAACGTGCACATGGACCAGGTCCTGGTGCACTACGCAAGCCAGTTAGTGCACGCGACTCGCAACGCCGAGCAGTTCCTGCCGCCGCATCTGGCCAAACTGGTGGAGTACGGCGCCAGTCCCCGTGCCACCATTGCGTTTTGCCGTGCGGCGCGGGCACTGGCGGTGCTGAGCGGTCGCAACCACGTCATTCCCGACGACATCCACAAGCTGGCCTACCGGGTGCTGCGCCACCGGCTGATCCTGGGATTCGAAGCGGTCCGGGCCAAGGTCACCCCGGAGATCGTGATCGACGCTGTGCTGGCTTCGGTTCGAGTTCCCTGACGCCGATGGGCAAGCACCTCAACCGGGCGCGCCTGTATTTCGGCACCGATACCCGAGGCCTGCTCGAGGGCGGACGGTACGCCCTTCTGCACACCCGCAGCCTCGAACTCGACGACCTTCGGCCGTACGTCGCCGGCGACGACGTGCGCGACATCGACTGGAAAGCATCGGCGCGGGCCGGGACGGTGTTGATCAAACGCTATGTCTCCGAGCGACATCACAAGATCCTGCTAGTCGCCGACGCCGGACGGAACATGTCGGCGCTGGCACCGAACGGCGAAATCAAACGCGACATCGCCGCCAACGTGATGGGCGCGATCGGCCTGATCGCGATGGGTCGCAGCGACGAAATCGGCATGGTGTACGGCGACTCGCGCGGCTGCGCCAACATCCGCAACCGGCGCGGCGAGACGCACATCGAAAGCATGCTCGAGCTCTACTACAGCAGCGCCACGACAGATCCGGGGCCCAGCGATATCGTCAGCCAGCTGGAATATGTGACCCGCGCCCACCGTCGGCGGCTGCTGCTGGTCGTCGTCTCCGACGAACCAGATGTGAGCGCACGCCTCGACGAGGTGCTCAACCAGCTCGTCGGGCGCCACGAGCTGATCTGGCTGATGATCACCGATCTGCCGGCCGTCGGCTCGGATGAGGGCGAGCAGGACGGATTCGACGTGTCCACAGGCAAATTCGTGCTCAATGGCGCTACGCTGGGGCCCCGCGTCGTCGCCGCCTACCAAGCCGCCGAGCAGCGGCGTGCCGTGCAGCTTGACCAGTTCCTCACGTCGCATCACGTCCGCTTCGCGAAGATCGGCGACAGCGCCGAGATCCGTCCGCGCATCGTCGAGATGGCCGAGGCGTACCGCAATGCCGGCTGACGACCTGCTGCGATACGTGAGCGGTCCGCTGCCGTTCTCGCCGTGGTGGCTGTGGGCCGCCGTGTGTCTCATTGTTGCCGTAATAGCGTGGCTTACAGGTGTTTTCGTGTGGACCATGCCGCCGGCCCGACTGCGCGCCATGCCGGTGATCGGCGGCCTGCACGGGCGGCTACTACGATGGCGTTTCGCGCGCTCGGTGGCCAGGATCTGCGGCCAGCACCGCAGTGGCGCCATTTCCGCGCGGCAGGCCGCTGCCGCGATCAGCCGCACGTTGCGCAGCTTTCTGTTCCTGGCGACCGGAACCCGGGCGCAGTACCTGCATGTCGGCGACATCGCGTCCGGTGACCTGGCTTCGGCCGGCCCGCTGTTCGAGGCGCTGGGCGACATTCAGTTCAACGCCGAAAGCCGCGTCGACGTCGGTGCGGTCGGCCGATCCACCGAGGAGCTCATCCGGTCATGGAGCTGAGGTGGTGGCCGCTGATCGCCGTGGGCATTGCTTGCCTTGCGGGCTGTATCGCCGCGGCGGCGTTGCTGCCGATGCCCAAGGTCCACCGTCAGCTGCGGCCGCTGGCGCATGTCGACCGCCTCACCCGGCTGCCCGAGTATGCGCGCGTGTACCGGATCTATTTCCTGTCCATGGTGATCACCGGCGCGCTACTGCTGGCGACCTTTGCCACGGCCCTGGTCGCCAGCGCCCGGCCCATGGGAATGTCATCGGTGACAAAGGAATTCGAGGTGCAGCATCCCGATGACATCATGCTGTGCGTCGGAGAACCCGTCACCGACCCCACCACCGCCAACTTCCTCGGCTACTACGCCCAGCAAGCCAAGTCCTATGGCACCCAACGCATCGGGCTGACGTCGACAAGTCTGCGGGTGGTTCCGTTGACTCGCGACCACGGATATGCGGCCGAGCGGTTCGAGCACTTCGCCAAGCTCGCCCGTACCCAGCAAGACCTGGCCGCCAACAAAGCGGTACCCGAGGGTGACCGCCGCGCACTACAGTCCGGGATCGAGGAATTCAGCCAGCGGGTCAGCTACATCGACTATGCGACCAGCCTCGAAGACAACCTTGCCTTGTGCCTGACCGGGTTTCCGTCGTTCGACACCAAGAGCACCCATCGGCGATCGCTGGTCTACATCGGCTACAGCGCGCCGCGGCCGCCGAACGAGACGCGGCCCGCCCTGTTCACCCAGCAGGCGGTGGCGAAGATGGCGGCGGACGCCGGTGTGCAGATCAACGCGATCTCACGTTCCGATGTCGCGCAGAGCTCACCGCAAGCCAACGACACTTTGCGTTCGATCGCCGAATCGAGCGGCGGAAAGTTCTTCCTGTACAACCCATCCGGGGTCACGTCGAGCGATTCCGGGGCCGACGCGACGCTGACCCGCATCCTCGACCAGGTTCGCGACAACCCGCCGCAGGCGACGCTTCCCAACGGCAAAGTGGTCTCGATCGAGTCGTTTGACTCGCCGCGGTTGGCGCTGATTGCCGCGTTGGCGTTCGCCGCCCTGCTGGGGCTGTCACTGGCGGTGCTGCGGCGATGACGTTCAATCCGGTCTTTGCGCCTGCGGTTCTCGTGGTGATCGCAGTCGCGCTGATCGCGGTGCGGATGGTGGCGCTGTATCGGGTGCTGGTCCGCACCGGCAGCGGCCGCTACCGGCGGGTCGTGTTGCGCTGGTGCGGTTTGACGCTGGCCGTGCTGCTGTTGGTGTTCGCGGCGGCGCGGCCGGGCATCGACCTGGCCGGCGGCTCGGCCGACCAACCCAACCGCACCGCCGCGGCCGACCCGAATCTGAATGTGTACTTCGTGGTGGATCGTTCGGTGAATTCGCGGGTGGAGGATTACGGCGACCACCAATCGCGAATGAGCGGAATCCGTTCCGACATCGACGCGCTGATCGGCGAATACCACCGGGCACGGTTCGCGGTCATCTCGTTCGCATCGAAAGCGACGCTGGATTGGCCGCTCTCCGACGACGCCTGGAGCCTGCGATCGATGGTGCATGGTCTGTCGTCGTACACGGTCGCTCCACCCGACGCGATGTATCAGGCCGACCCGGCTGCGGCCAGGAGCATCCTAAGCGAACAACTCGAGTCCGCCGCTGACCTGTTTCCGGGCTCGAAGAGCCTGGTGTTCTATTTCGGTGCGGGCGACGGCGGTTCGCGCGTCTCACGCGCCTCGTTCGATCCGCCCCACGACGCGATCGCCGGCGGCGCGGTGCTGGGCTATGGCACCGTCGCCGGTGGCCCGATCCCGCAGGGCTGGGTGAACGCCACGTTGGTCTACCAAACCGATCCGGCGACCGGCACCGAGCTGGCCTCGACGCTGGACGAGCAGAAACTCAAGGACGTCGCCGGCGAGCTGAAAGTGCCGTATTTCCATCGCGATAGCGGCCAGGGCATCGCCGCCGTGCTGCCAGCGGTGGATCCGCCCGGGGTGTCCTCCGAGGATGCCGGCTCGCTGCGGGCCTCCAAGCTGATCGAGCGCCGCGAGCTGTACTGGGTGTTCACCGCGTTGTCGACGGTGCTGCTGCTGGCCGAGATCGTGTTGACCATCCGCGAGTTCCGGCTCAATCGCATGGCGCGTCAGGACGTGTCGCGATGATGCTGCGCAAGGCACCGAATTTCGCGATCCGTTCTCGGGTGCAAGGCGCATTGGCGCGGTTGCGCTCGGGGCCGTCGCGGATCCGGTTGCGGTGGCGGCTGTTCCTGTTCTCCCTGCCGGTGGTCGTCGTGTTGTTGCTGGCGGCGGCCAAGATGATCAGCGTTGCGGTGGTGAGCGATTCGGCGATCAGCGATTTCGCCGCGCACGACATCGCCGCGCTGCGCGACGACGTCTCCGCGCTGCGCGACGACGTCTCCGCGCTGAAATCCTTCGACATCTTCGAGCCGGCCAAGACATCGTTCGCCGATGGGGATCTGGCGGTTCTGGAGGGCCGACTCGACGACGCCAGTGCTGCGTTCCGGGAGTCGTTGGCGCACACCGGTTTTACGCAGTCCTGTCCGGCGCGGGTCAACCTCGAGCTGGTCATCGAGACACTGGGCGATCTCGCCGCCCGCTCCGGCAACGTACAGGTGGCCGAGCAGCGGTACAACAGCGCGATCACCGTGGTCAAGGAGGCCCCGCAGGGCTGTTTCGCGGGAAACAGCGACCCGGATGCGGATCGTCGCCGCATTCGCCACGAGGCGCTGCCGCGGCTGCAGCAGAAGCTGGACAAACTGCACAAGCCACCGCCGTCGTCTAGCCAGCCGGAGTCACCGCCGTCGGATTCGTCGGCCGGCCAGGGTGGTGGCTCGGGCGGTGACGGAGGTGGGTCTGGCGGCGGCTCGGGTTCGCCACCGCCGCCGGGCGAGGGCAACCCGCCACCTCCGGACCAGGGTCCGGGGTCGCCGCCTCCGCCGTCGGGCCAGGACCCCGGATCGCCGCCGCCGCAAGGAGGTTCGGGTGCACCTCCCGCAGGATCCGGCGGTCAAGCGCCCCCGGGCGGTGAGGGACCGGCCGGCGAAGGCGATGCCCTCAACCCGGTCAGCCCCGACCGACTGCCCAGCGTCGGCAGTCCCAGTGCCGCCCCGCGGTTGGGCACCGGCAGCGGCGACCCCTTGGACCGGTTGCGAACCTTGCTGGACAGCTCGAACGCCTACGGCGAGAGCAGCGAATAGCTCAGTGCAGCAGCGTCGCAACGATGCCGGCCAGATAACCCAGCCGCGCCACCTCTGACGGCCGAAACTCCGGACCCCCGGGCCGGCCCAGCAGCAGCGCGGTGTTCGGCTCACCCAGCGGCGCCGCGACCAAAGTGGTGTCCATCTCCCGCCAGACCTGCGGCACCCAGGCGGCGCCGCCGTCCAGCGCGATCGCCCGCTCGATCGGCATCCACGGCGCCGCATCCGGCTGGGTTTCCGGGACGCCGGAGCTGCCGACGACCAGCCGCAGACCGGCCGGCGAACTGCATAGCACCGCACACCAGCCCACCCGCAGCACGTGCGGCGCCTCGTCGGCCAGCACCCGCAGCTTCGCCGGCGTCGCGCCCGCCGCCGCGACGTGGTCGATGAGCTCGAGTTCGCGGTGGGCCTCCAGCAGTCCGGTGTGCGGCCGGAGGCTGTCCACCCGAACGCCGTTGAGCGCCTCGGCCGCGGTGATCAACGTGTCGGGCATGGCCGCGGGCGGCAGCTCGACCACCAGATCGTCGATCGCATAGCCGGACCCGCGCTCGACCACGTCGAGCGAGAGGATGTCGGCGCCCACCGAGCCGAGCGCGACCGCCAGCGAGCCGAGGCTGCCCGGTCGGTCGGCCAGCTGAACCCGCAGCAGATAGGAAGGCACGCGCACACTGTCGCACAGTGCCGGTCGGGCGGCGACCCGGCGGCGCCCGGCTTCGCCGCGCTTGCGATCGCCGCCGCACGCGCTCGCGGCATTTCGGCGGGCACCGCTACGCTTTTGCCTCGTGTCCCAGATCTCCCGTGACGACGTGGCCCACCTGGCCCGGCTGGCCCGGCTGGCGTTGACCGACGCCGAACTGGACAGCTTCGCCGGCCAACTCGACGCCATCCTGACCCATGTCAGCGTGATCCAGGCCGTCGACGTCACCGGCGTCGAAGCGACCGACAACCCGCTCAAGGACGTCAACGTCACCCGCCCCGACGAGATCGGGCCCTGCCTGACGCAGGAGCAGGCGCTCAACCAAGCTCCGGCCGCGGTCGACGGCCGCTTCGCCGTCCCGCAAATCCTCGGGGAAGAGCAGTGAGCGACCTCATCCGCCTGGACGCGGCGACGCTGGCCGCCAAGATCGCGGCCAAAGAGGTGTCGTCGGTCGAAATCACCCAGGCCTGCCTCGACCAGATCGAAGCCACCGACGAGCGCTATGGCGCCTTCCTGCACGTCGCGGCCGAGAAGGCGCTGGCCGCCGCCGCTGCCGTCGACAACGCGCAACAGCTGCCCTCCGCGCTGGCCGGGGTGCCGCTGGCGCTCAAGGACGTATTCACCACCGTCGACATGCCCACCACCTGCGGGTCCAAGATCTTGGAGGGCTGGCGCTCCCCGTACGACGCCACCGTCACGGCACGGTTGCGGGCGGCGGGCATTCCGATCCTCGGCAAGACCAACATGGACGAGTTCGCGATGGGCAGCTCGACGGAGAACTCCGCCTACGGCCCGACCCGCAACCCGTGGGACACCGAGCGGGTGCCCGGCGGTTCCGGCGGGGGCAGCGCGGCGGCGCTGGCGGCGTTTCAGGCGCCGCTGGCCATCGGCACCGACACCGGCGGCTCCATCCGGCAGCCGGCCGCGCTGACCGCGACCGTCGGCGTCAAACCCACCTACGGCACGGTGTCGCGCTACGGCCTGGTGGCGTGTGCGTCGTCGCTGGACCAAGGTGGCCCGTGCGCACGCACCGTGCTCGACGCCGCGCTGCTGCACCGGGTAATCGCCGGGCACGACGCCAAAGACTCCACATCCGTGGACGCTGAGGTGCCCGACGTGGTGGGTGCCGCAAAAGCCGGCGCGGCAGGGGACCTCCACGGTGTGCGCGTCGGCGTGGTCCGCCAGCTCCACAGCGGCGAGGGCTACCAGCAGGGCGTGCTGGCGTCGTTCAACGACGCGGTCGAGCAGCTGACCAAGCTCGGCGCCGAAGTGAGCGAAGTCGATTGTCCCCATTTCGATTACGCGCTGGCCGCCTATTACCTGATCCTGCCCTCGGAGGTGTCTTCGAACCTGGCGCGGTTCGACGCGATGCGCTACGGCTTGCGGGTCGGCGACGACGGCACGCACAGCGCCGAAGATGTGATGGCGATGACCCGCGCCGCCGGGTTCGGGCCGGAAGTCAAGCGGCGCATCATGATCGGCACCTACGCGCTGTCGGCCGGCTACTACGACGCCTACTACAACCAGGCCCAGAAGGTGCGCACGCTGATCGCCCGCGACCTCGACGCGGCATACACGTCCGTCGACGTGCTGGTGTCGCCCGCAACCCCGACGACGGCATTCCGGTTGGGGGAGAAGGTCGACGACCCGCTGGCCATGTATCTGTTCGACCTGTGCACGCTGCCGCTGAACCTGGCGGGCCATTGCGGCATGTCGGTGCCGTCAGGGCTGTCGGAAGACGACGGGCTGCCGGTCGGGTTGCAGATCATGGCCCCGGCGCTGGCCGACGACCGGCTATACCGGGTGGGCGCCGCTTACGAGGCCGCCCGCGGCCCGCTGCCGACGGCTATCTGAGATCCGCCTGCCATTGCCTCGGCCACCGGGCAAGATGGGGCTATGCGGATCGGGGTTCTGACCGGAGGCGGCGACTGTCCAGGACTCAACGCGGTCATCCGGGCGGTGGTTCGTACCTGCGACGCCCGGTACGGGTCGTCGGTGGTCGGGTTTCAGGACGGCTGGCGCGGCTTGCTGGAGAACCGGCGCATCCAGCTGCACAACGACGACCGCAACGACCGGCTGCTGTCCAAGGGCGGCACGATGCTCGGCACGGCGCGGGTGCATCCCGACAAGCTGCGTGCCGGGCTGCCGCAGATCATGCAGACGCTGGACGACAACGGCATCGACGTGCTGATCCCGATTGGCGGCGAGGGCACGCTGACCGCCGCGCACTGGCTCTCCGAGGAGAACGTGCCCGTCGTCGGCGTGCCGAAGACCATCGACAACGACATCGACTGCACCGACGTGACTTTCGGCCACGACACCGCGCTGACGGTGGCGACCGATGCGATCGACCGGTTGCACAGCACCGCCGAATCACACCAGCGGGTGATGCTGGTGGAGGTGATGGGCCGGCATGCCGGCTGGATCGCGTTGAACGCCGGGCTGGCCTCCGGCGCCCATATGACGCTGATCCCCGAGCAGCCCTTCGATGTCGAAGAGGTGTGCCGGCTGGTCAAGAGGCGCTTTCAGCGCGGCGACTCCCACTTCGTCTGCGTGGTGGCCGAGGGCGCCAAACCGATTCCCGGCTCGATGATGCTGCGTGAGGGCGGCATCGACGAATTCGGGCACGAGCGCTTCACCGGCGTCGCGACGCAACTGGCGGCCGAGGTGGAGAAGCGGATCAACAAGGACGTGCGGGTGACGGTGCTGGGCCACGTGCAGCGGGGCGGCACACCGACGGCCTACGACCGGGTGCTGGCCACCCGGTTCGGCGTGAACGCGGCCGACGCCGCGCACGCGGGTGAATACGGCCAGATGGTGTCGCTGCGTGGCCAGGACATCGGCCGGGTGCCGCTGGCCGATGCGGTCCGCCAGCTCAAGCTGGTACCGCAGAGGCGCTACGACGACGCGGCTGCGTTTTTCGGCTGACGTCCACCCCGCGTTCACCCGCGGGCCACCAACCTTTCACCGAATCCCGGCCATTGCCAAGGTTTTCCGATCCTCCGGGCTGATGCTACGGTCGGGAACATGAATTACCGCGGCCCTGATCGCGGCATGTTTCAACGAACGGAGCCGCTGGCCGGACGGCGGCCGTCAGCGCGACGACGCGACGAGGCACGCGCATACTCGCCCCCGTCGCCGGCGGACATCCGCGCGACGGTTCCGCTGACCAACATGGACGCGCCGGTCCAGGCTGAGCCGGAACAGGCCGTGCTTGACACCGTCGAGAACCAAGACGTCCAGGTCCCCGCCAAGCCTGGCTTGCGCAATCTGTTCGCCCAACTGACGCGAAGCGAACCTGGACAAGGCAAACAGCAGGCCCAGGAACGCGCCCTGCGCGAGCGGATCCGCGTGCCGGTGGCCGGCGCCTTCCCGATTGCGGTGGTGAGCGCGAAGAGCGGCGTCGGAAAAACGGCCGTCGTCGAGGCGCTTGGCTCGATCTTCGCCGAGGCGCGCGACGACCGGGTGATCGCGGTCGACGTCGACACCGGAGACCTTGCCCATCGCCTCGGTCACCGAAACAGCTCTGGTTTGGAGGTTTTCGGGCACGCGGACTATGCGCACAGTGACTGGCAGATCAAGCGCGACGATGTCGTCAAGGCTTTCTCGATGCTGCGCAAACGCTACTCGGTGCTGCTGGTGGACTGCGGCAAGACACTCAAATCCAATGTTTCCGAAGCGGTTTTGCTGGAGTCTGAGGCTCTGGTGCTGGTGACCAACACGTCGATCGACGCGATCAGAAAGACCAGGTCGAGGCTGGATTGGTTGGGCAGCAACGGATATCAGAAACTGACCGAGTCGGCCACACTGGTGATCAACCACACCGAACAACGAAAGCCGCGAGCCTGGGTCGGCAGGGAACTGCGGGAGTTGTCGGATCGGTTTGCGTCCGAGCGCGTCGTGGAGCTGCCGTTCGACCGGCACGTGCATGACGACAAAGAGATCGTCCCGTCGCGGCTGAGCCAGGACAGCAGGCGCCGCTATTTGGAGATGGCTGCCGCCCTCGCCGACCTGTTCCCCGGAACTCGTCACTAAGCCCCGTAACGGATAGCTGTAACGTAACGCTTCGTGGTGGCGACGACGTTGACGTGCAGCATTTGCGGCACCAGCTTCCAGGCCCGGGCCGACGCGCGGTATTGCTCACCGGCGTGCCGGCAGAAGGCACACCGGGCCCGTCACGCGCAGCGCGTCGCGGCATCGGCCGGAGGCCCCACGCACATGACCGTCGAGATCGACACCGGCGGCGCGATCCAGCGTGCCCGCAAGGCGCTTGCCCGGTCCCGCGAATTGCGGCGTGCGGCCCGCGACACCGTCCAGCGGGCAACGGCCACACGCCAGCGGATCGCCGCGCGCTACCCCGAGCTGGTCCGCTCGTCGCGGTCGGGCCGAGACGACGCGGGAAGCCGTGCTCACTACGATTAACCGCATGACTGTTGCTGCGGCTGAGCTGCTCGACTACGACGACGTCGTCGCACGCTACGAGCCGGTGCTCGGCCTGGAGGTGCACGTCGAGCTGTCCACCGCGACCAAGATGTTCTGCAGCTGCGCCACAGCCTTCGGCGCGGAACCCAACACCCAGGTGTGTCCGGTGTGCCTGGGCCTGCCGGGGTCGCTGCCGGTGCTCAACCAGGCCGCGGTCGAGTCGGCGATCCGGATCGGGCTTGCCCTGAATTGCGAGATCGTGCCGTGGTGTCGCTTCGCCCGGAAGAACTACTTCTATCCGGACATGCCGAAGAACTATCAGATCTCGCAGTACGACGAGCCGATCGCCGTCAACGGCCACCTCGACGTGCCGCTCGAGGACGGCACCACCTGGCGCGTCGACATCGAACGCGCGCACATGGAGGAGGACACCGGCAAGCTGACCCACATCGGCAGCGAGACCGGCCGCATCCACGGCGCGACGACGTCGCTGATCGACTACAACCGCGCCGGCGTGCCGCTGATCGAGATTGTCACCAAGCCGATCGTCGGAACCGGCGAGCGGGCCCCGCAGATCGCCCGGGCCTACGTCACGGCACTGCGAGACCTGTTGCGCGCGTTGGGCGTATCCGACGTGCGGATGGACCAGGGCTCGATGCGCTGCGACGCGAACGTATCGCTGATGCCGGTTGGCGCCGCGCAGTTCGGTACCCGCACCGAGACCAAGAACGTCAACTCGCTGAAAAGCGTCGAGGTCGCGGTCCGCTACGAGATGCAGCGGCAGGGCGCTGTTCTGGCCTCCGGCGGGCGGGTCACCCAGGAGACCCGGCACTTCCACGAGTCCGGCTACACCAGCCCTGGCCGCACCAAGGAAACCGCGGAGGACTACCGCTATTTCCCCGAACCCGACCTGGAACCGGTGGCGCCCAGCACCGAGTTCGTCGACCGGCTGCGCCAGACCATCCCCGAGCTACCGTGGTTGCGCCGCAAGCAAATTCAGCAGGAGTGGGGTGTCTCCGACGAGGTGATGCGCGATCTGGTCAACGCCGGCGCCGTCGATCTGGTGATCGCCACCGTCGAACACGGCGCCTCCAGTGACAAGGCGCGCGCCTGGTGGGGGAGCTTTCTGATGCAGAAGGCCAACGAGGCCGGCGTCGACCTCGACGCGCTGCCGATCACCCCCAAGCAGGTCGCCGAGGTCATTGCACTGGTCGACGACGGCAAGTTGTCCAACAAGCTGGCCCGCCAAGTCGTCGAAGGTGTGCTGGCCGGCGAGGGCGAGCCCGAACAGGTGATGACGGCCCGGGGTCTGGCCGTGGTACGCGACGATTCGCTGATCCAGGCCGCGGTCGACGAGGCGCTGGCCGCCAACGCCGACATCGCGGAGAAGATTCGCGGCGGCAAGGTCCAGGCGGCGGGTGCGATCGTGGGCGCAGTGATGAAGGCGACCAAGGGACAGGCCGATGCCGCGCGGGTGCGCGAGCTGGTACTGAAAGCCTGCGGACAGGCCTAGATCCTGGCCACACCGTCGGCCACGGCACCGAGTTTGTCCGGGTTGGCGACGTTGTGGATGGTGACGATGCGTCCATCGGCACCGAGATCGACTGTCAGCGTTGCGATCACGCGTCCCGCACCGGTGAATACGATGCCGGGTCCGCCGTTGATGTCGACGACTTCGACTGCCATGTCGGCGATTTCGACGCCCTCGTAGGGTCGTTTGATCGTGCCGGCTATCCAGGCGGCCACCTTGTCGTTGCCCAGGATGGGCCGCAGCGCCTGGCGGACCTTTCCGCCGCCGTCGGTCCACAGCGTGACGTCGGGGGCGAGCAGTTCCATGAGCTTGTTGATGTCACCGCCGGCGGCCGCGGCGAAGAACCGTTCGGTGATCTCGCGCTTCTTGGCGTGGTCGGTCTCGAATCGGGGTCGCCGGGCCTGCACGTGTTCGCGGGCACGATGACCGGCCTGGCGCACCGCAGACTCGGAACGCTCGAGGGCTTCGGCGATTTCGGCATAGCTGAAGTCGAATACTTCCTTGAGGACGAAAACGGCGCGCTCCAACGGACTCAGCGTTTCCAGCACCACCAGCATCGCCATTGACACCGACTCGGCCGCGGCGACGTCGTCGGCGGCGTCCGCACTGGTAAGGATCGGCTCCGGAAGCCATGGCCCCACATAGGTTTCCCGTTGCCGCTGGCTGGACCGGAGCCGGTCCATCGACAGATTCGAGACAATCCGTGCCAGATAGGCCTTCGGATCGGCGACCTGCCCGCGGTCGGCCGCCGACCACTTGAACCACGCGTCCTGGACCACGTCCTCGGCGTCGGCGGCGCTGCCCAGGATTCGATAGGCGATCGCGAACAACAGTTTGCGGTGGTGCTCGAACGTCTGCTGATCGGTGCTCATCGGGTGAACCGACCGCCGCGACGCCAGGTCGTGCTGCCCACCGACGGCACCGACTTGAGCAGGCGGTAGGTCGGCCACGGGCTGGAGCTCACCGTCTCTTTGTACGTGACGGCCCACCGGCCGGCCAAGTAGAACCGCGAGGGGCTGTCGTCGGGACGGGTGAATTGGATGACCGCGTCGCGACGGCCCAGGCTCACCGGCTGGTGAACGTAGCCGAATCGAAACTTCTTGGGCTGCTTGCCTTTCAGTTCGCGGGCGATGGACGCCGCGGCGTGCAGCGCGGTCGGGATTCCGCTTTGGCAGGTGCCATGCATGACGCCATAACGCTGCCGGACGGCGGCGGCGTCGCCGACGGCGTAGACGTTGGGGTGCGACACCGAGCGCAGCGACTCGTCGGTGACGATCCGGCCGCGCTCGTCGACCCTCAAACCGGCGGCGGCCGCCAGCGGTGACACCCGCACCCCGGCGGTCCACAACACGGCCTGTGCGCCAACCACGTCGCCGTCGGCCAGCGCAACGCCGTCGGCCATCACCTTGACGATCTCGGCGCCGGACCGGACCTGCACGCCCAACCGGGCCAAACCCGCGTGTAAGCGTGCTCGCGCCTTGGGGCCCATCATCGACCCCGGCGCCGTCCGGCTCAGCAGCACGACGTCCAGTTCGGGGTGCTGCTCGGCGATCTCGGCAGCGGATTCGACGCCGGTCAGACCGCCGCCTGCCACCACCACGGTGCCGTCGCCGAGACGATCCAGCTCGTCGGCGAACAATGTCGCGTCATGTGCGCTGTTGAGCGTGTACGCGAACTCGTCGACGCCCGGCACCGCTGTGGTGTCCGCAACGCTGCCGAGCGCATAGACCAACGTGTCGTAGCGCAGAGTGCGCGAGTCGTCGACGCGGACAGTCTGCGCATCGGCGTCGATCGCGGTCACCCAGCCTTCGACGAACGTGACGGCGGTGCCCTCGAGCAGATCGGGAATCCGCAAGTCGGCCAGCTGTTGGCCGGACGCGACCTGGTGCAGCCGCAGCCTCTCGGTGAACCGGGTCTGCGGGTTGACCAGCGTGATGTGGGTGTCCTCGCGGCGACGCACCCAGGCTGCCAGGCTGATGGCCGCAGCCATCCCGGTGTACCCGCCGCCGATGATCACGATCTCGTTCATGGTCCCGCCCTTTCGTGTGTGAGCTGCTGATGTACACCAGACGGATCCCGCACGCGGATTTGTGACACGCCGTCAACGGCCCAACCTGTTGCGGACAAGTTAGACCAGTGGTCTAATCTATAGACCGGTGGTCTAAAACGGTCCGCCGTCATGTCGAAAAGGATTGGTAGCCATGCGCACACCCGCTACCGCGGCCGATCGATCGCAGCGCACGCGCTCGTTCGCACGTGTGCTCGGTCCGTTCATCGCCGTTGTTCCCGCGATCGTCGCTATCAGAGCTGCGAGCATCGGCCGCCAGTTGTCCAGTTTTTCGGAGGACCCGATGTGGCCGTGGGTGCTGGGCGCGCTGCTGTTCTTTTCCGGCCTGTTCATCATTGCGTTCCACCAGTATTGGCGCAGCGTTGCCGCGGTGATCATTTCGCTGTTCGGCTGGTTCCTGCTGCTGCGGGGCTTCGCATTGCTCGCCACGCCACAGCTAATCGAGAAGGGCGCCGAAAACGCCACCGAATCGTCAAGTCCAGCCATCGCCGTGGTGCGTGTCGGTTTCGGGCTGCTCGCCCTGTGCGGTCTGTACCTGGCATATGTGGGGTGGCTGAAGAAGTCCGACTGACTCGACACCGCCATGCCGCGCGTCGTCAAACCCAAGGACGTCCGCAGGGCCGAAGTGCTCGACCAGGCGCTCGCGCTCTTTCTCGAACGTGGCTATGAGAATGTCAGCCTCAACGACCTTCTCGCCGCGACGGGTACGTCGAAAGGCGCTTTCTACCACTACTTCCCATCCAAGGAGGCGCTCATCACCGCGCTCGCCGAACGCAACGCCGCGGAAGCCTTCGAAGCCTTGCGTCCGGTCTTCGAGCAGCCCGGCAAGAACGCGCTGGAACGCCTCAACGCCGGACTTGCGGCGAGTTATCAGGTCAAGATGGCGATGGGGGCTCCCGAACAGATCGCGGCGATGACGTCCCTGTTCGAGCCGAACAACCAGGCGCTGTTCGCAAAGATCGTGACCATATGGGAGGACCTGTTCCGGCCGGTACTAACCGACGTCATCACGCAGGGGGTACGCGAGGGTCTCTTCGACACCTCCGATCCTGAGGGTGCCGGTGACATCATCCAGGGATTCGCCGCCAGCTTGCAGACCAACCTGGTTCAGGTACTCAATGCGCGCGACGCGAAATCCCGACGCAAGGCCATCGATGACTGCATGAAGCGCATCAAACTGCACGGCATTGCGACGGACCGGATCCTCGGTTTACCCGACGGGTCAACGGCAGTGCTCGACCGCAAGCAGGTCGAGGCGATGGTGGCGCACCTGCGGCCCCGCCCGGCGGGCTAAGCCCACGGCGAACAGGGGCATACCCCACCCCGTTGCAACGCTGACGCGGTTATGCCCGACGACTCCGACGCGCTGGACGCCTACTCGGCGGTGGTCACCGCCGTGGCCCAGACGGTGCTGCCCAGCGTCGCCAGCCTCGCGGTGCGCAGCCGCCGCGGCAACGGCGCGGGCAGCGCCAGCGTCATCACGCCCGACGGCTACCTTTTGACCAGCGCGCACGTCGTCGCCGGAGCACGCACTGCGCAGGCGACATTCACCGACGGCACCACCGTGGGCGTCGACATCGCCGGGCGCGACGAACTCTCCGACTTGGCCGTGCTCAAGGCGCGTGGTGCCGTTCCCGCCCCGGTCACGATGGGACGCGCAGAAGACCTCCGCGTCGGCCAATTGGTTGTGGCGGTGGGCAATCCGCTGGGTCTGGCCGGCAGCGTCACGGCTGGCATTGTCTCTGGGCTCGGGCGTTCGCTGCCCACCCGCGCCGGCCGGGTCGTCGACGAGGTGATCCAGACGGATGCCGCGCTGAACCCGGGAAACAGCGGCGGCGTGTTGTCCGACGGCCGCGGACGGATGGTCGGGGTGAACACCGCGGTCGCGGGAGTCGGCCTGGGCTTGGCGGTGCCGATCAACGCGTCGACCCACAAGATCATCGCGGCGTTGATGCACGCCGGGCGGGTGCGCCGCGCATGGCTCGGCATCGCCGGCGCACATATCCCGGTGCCGCCGGCCGTCGCCGCCAAACTGGGCACCACACACGGCCTGCAGATCGCCAGCGTGGTCGCCGGCAGCCCGGCCGCTGAGGCAGGTCTGCGCCGCGGCGACATCGTCGTCAGTGTCGACGGCAAGAACGTGGTGACCGCCACCGCGATTCAGCAGCTCATGGTCGAAGATGCGATTGCGCGCCGCATCGAGATGACGGTGTGGCGCAACGGTGCGCTCGTCGACGTGTTCGTGGTACCGCGCGAGCTCGCCGAACGCTGAGCCATCATGGCCATGTGGAACCTTTCGACCGGCTGGTCGCGATGCTGGACTACACGATGTTCGTGGTGACCACCCAAGCCGATGGTCACCGGTCGGGCTGCCTGGTCGGGTTCGCCACCCAAACCAGTTTGAAGCCACCACGGTTCCTGGTCGGCATGTCCAGGCGCAACCACACCTTCGGCGTCGCAAGCCAATCCGGGCATTTAGCCGTACATGTGTTGGCCCGCAACAACATTGGATTGGCGCGGCTGTTCGGCGGCCAAACCGGCGACCAGGTCGACAAATTCGCGCAATGCTCATGGCACAGCGGTCCGGAGGCGATGCCGATTCTCAACGATGCCGTCGCGTGGTTTGTGGGCAAGACACTGGACCGAATCGACCTCGGCGACCACGTGGGTTACCTGCTGGAACCGGTTGCCGGCTACGCGCCCGAGCGCGGCGACGATCTCGTCAGCTTCTCCGATGTCACCGACCTCGAGCCGGGCCACGGGGCCTGAACGTCGCCGCCGACTGTGAACCTGGCGATGCGACATGCCGCGGCAGCGTCGTGAGATTCGCAGTCGGCGGATGAGTTACGTCTTGTCCTCGTTGGCCCGCGGGAATCCGCCGCCCTGCGGGAAGAGCGGGAATACCACGTCGTCGAGCTTCTCCGCATCGCCTGCGGTCTTGTTCACCGTTGCGCCCCAGACGTTTCCGTCCGGTGACATCCGCAATGCCCACGCGTGGGCGTGCGTGTCCTGACGCACCACGTCGGGCTCCCCGTCGGGCTCCCCGGTGACAGCGCCTGTCGCCGGCGCGAGATGAACGGCCACGGTCTGTTTGGTGTTGATCAGGTTCACCAGCACCGTGCCGTCCAGGGCCGCGCAACCGGCGACACCGGGCCGGTCTGGCCAGGTCCAGACGGTGGAGACCTTGGAGTCCTTGGTGATGCGCTGCAGCCGGTCGGCGGTGGGCGCGCGGTCCACCACGTACAAAGACCCGTCGACCGGGTCGGTGCACAACCCGCCGCCCGAGCCGATGCCGGAGAGCGCGGTGGTCGGCGGGGCCTGGTTGAGCGTGGTCGGCTGCTCGATCCGCAGCACCTTGCCCGCCGGCGACCCCGGGTCGGCGGCCATCGCCGCGTTGCCCGCATCGCCGGTGAGCACCACCAGCGTGGTCGGACTGGTGAAGATCAGCGCGCCGGTGTTGCCGGTGGCGCCCTTCGGGATTCCGGTCAGGATGTCTTTGGGGATATCGCCGTCGGCGATCCGGATGACCCGGTTGTCGCTGGGTGTGCTGACGTAGGCGTACATCAGCCGGTCCTGCTTGTAGGTCGGCGACAAGACGATGTCCATCAGCCCGCCGTCACCGGACGGGTCGACCGGGATCACCGTCTTCACCTTCGGCTCGGCGCTGACCGACACCTCTTTGACCGCACCGGTGGTGCGCTCGGCGACCAACGCCGACTTGCTATCGGGCAGCATGATCAACCCGCTGGTGCTTTCCAGGCAGCCCTGCATGACCCCCGGGGCCGGACACTGCTTGGGGAACGGCTTGGCGGGCAGCGGCGGCGGCGGGGGAGGCGTCGACGTCGGCGGGGGCCGACGATTCGGTTCGGTGGTGAACGGCTCGGACTGGGCGTCGTTGAACCGGGCGCAACCGCTCACGACGAGCAACGCCGCACACAGCGCGGCGAACCCGCGCCGAACCGACCGCCGTAACCGCATGTCCGCAAGGTTACGGACCCAGCGGCGGTCCCCGCCACGCCGACCCGCCCAGGCACGGGTAACGGGGAGATCAAGGCGTCCGGCAAAGTGTCCCGGGCGTAAGTTGCTTGGCTTTACGCTGGCACGGTGACCGGTTCCTTTGACTTCACCCGCTGGCAACGACTCGAGGAGGCCGGCTCCTCGCCCAAGCGGGAAACCCCTCCGGCGCAGGAGGAGCCGCGTCCACCGCAGCGGGAGTCGGCCCCGCACAAGCTGCTCGAACCGGAGGAACCCGTCGAAAAAGAGGCCGAGGCGGACAGCGACGAGGCCGAGTCGGAGACCACGGCTGTCGAGCGCGACGAGCCGGCCGCCGAGGTCAGCGAGGACGTCGCCGATCGCGATCCGCTGCCGTCGGTGCAGCCGCGGCTTGTCGACGACCCCCGGCTGAAGATCGCCAAACAACGCGGCACCCAGCATCTGGGCTTGATGGTGCTGCGCGCCGGCGTCGGCGCGGTGCTGGGCGCCCACGGCCTGCAAAACGTATTCGGCTGGTGGGGCGGCCAGGGCCACGACGGCTTCACTCGCTCCCTGACCGGCCTCGGCTTCCGGCACGCCGACATCCTGGCTTGGGTGGCCGCGGGTGGCCAGATCGCGGCCGGCGCGTTGTTGATCCTGGGGCTGTTCACCCCGGTGGCCGCCGCCGGCGCACTGGCCTACCTGGTCAACGGCCTGCTGGCCAATGTGGCGGCCCAGCATCAGCATGGGCACCCCAAGTTTCTGCTCGACGGCAACGAGTACCACGTCATTGCCATCGTCGCGGTGCTCGCGATCCTGCTGGCCGGCCCCGGACTCTACGGATTGGACGCAGGCCGCGGCTGGGCGCGACGCCCGTTCATCGGGTCGTCGGTCGCGCTGCTGGTGGGTATCGGCGCAGGCGTCGGCATCTGGGCGTTGCTCAACGGCGCCAATCCGCTGGCATGAAACACCGCCGCGTGCATCAGTCTGGTAAAAGCGCCGCTCAAATCCCCAATCTCGACCGAACTGCCCTTACCCTGACACGCGTGACCAGTCAATCGCATGACGCACCTTGGCGGCGGCCGGAGGACTCCGAGGCGCCAACCCCGGGCCGGCCGGCCACCGCAAGCCTGGTCGACCCGGAAGACGACCTGCCGTCAGCCACCTATGCAGGCGATTTCGAGACGACCACAATTCCCCACTACGACTCCAGCAACGCGCGCGTGTCCAGTAGCGGATACGGCCTGATCGGTGCGTCGCAGCCATTGCCTTACGTCCAGCCGCCGGACAGCGGCCGCCACTCGGTGTTCGGCCCGCCGGAAACCGACACCCCCGAGCAGGACGAGCGGGTCCGCGCGGCGGGCCGTCGCGGCACCCAGGATCTCGGGCTGCTGATCCTGCGGATCAGTCTCGGTTCGGTGCTGATCGCGCATGGGCTGCAGAAGCTGTTCGGCTGGTGGGGCGGGCACGGGCTGACCGCATTCAAGAACTCGTTATCGGATGTCGGCTACCAGCACGCCGACGTCCTCACCTACGTCGCCGCGGGCGGCGAGATCGTCGCCGGGGTGCTGCTGGTGCTGGGGCTGTTCACCCCGCTGGCCGCCGCGGGCGCGCTGGCGTACCTGATCAACGGCCTGATCGCGGCGGTATCCGGGCAGTCGGATTCACGGTCGTTTCCCTACTTCTTGCCCGACGGTCACGAGTACGAGATCACGCTGATCATGGTGGCGGCCGCCGTCATCCTGATCGGCCCCGGCCGTTACGGGTTCGACGCCGGTCGCGGGTGGGCGCGCCGGCCCTTCATCGGTTCGTTCGCGGCGCTGCTGGCCGGCATCGGCGGCGGCATCGCGGTGTGGGTGATGCTCAACGGCGCCAATCCGCTCAGCTAACTCGCGTACGGATTGGGCACCCGGCCCCCGCTGGCCTCGGCCAGCAAGGGCAGCGTGGCAAAGGTGACTGCGGGCAGCCGCAACTCGCCGCCCGCCTTGAGCCGGGCACGACCCCACGAGCTCTTCTCGAACCGCAGCCCGTCGATCTCCTCCCAGCGCACCGACCGGCTGCCGAGCAGCGTCCGAACGGTTACACCGTCTTCGTCGGCAACCGTGCGCAGCCGAATGATCAACGCCGACAACATAATTGGTATCACCAGCAGTGGTGCCGTCAGTGGCCAGGTCAGCACCGGCACCAGCAGGCCCAGTGTCAGAAAGCCCACCGCGAAATGCGCCATCGGCGAAACCCTGATCACGACCGGTTGTGGGGCCACCCCCGAATCATGTCATCACGTTGAGATTGCACTGAGGGCTGCGCCTCGACGCAAATCACGGCCCTGGGCGCAATCTCAACGCGGGAGGGTCCACCGCACCGGATTTGACGGCTGACCTGTGCGGAGGCTACCGTCGAACGTTATGGACAGCCGCGAAATGCTCGTAGTACTTCCTCGGCGCGTTGGTGGCTGACTAGATTTCGAGCACCAACGCGCAACCCTCGTGCAGCAGCTGAGCTGGCGGGGGTTTTTTGTTGTCATCGAGAGACCACGAAGAGGACCCAGTGAGCGCACCCACCACGCCGGCGGCGGCCCAAACCGCTAACGGCGCCAGACCACAACCGAAACATCTTGCGCCGCAACAGATGACCGGCGCGCAGTCGGTAATCCGATCGTTGGAGGAACTCGACGTCGAGGTCATCTTCGGCATCCCCGGCGGCGCGGTGCTGCCGGTGTACGACCCACTGTTCGACTCGAAGAAGCTGCGCCACGTGCTGGTCCGCCACGAGCAGGGCGCCGGGCACGCCGCCAGCGGTTACGCGCACGCGACGGGCAAAGTCGGGGTCTGCATGGCCACCTCGGGCCCCGGCGCCACCAACCTGGTGACCCCGATCGCCGACGCGCAGATGGACTCGGTGCCCGTCGTCGCAATTACCGGCCAAGTCGGCAGATCGCTGATCGGCACCGACGCCTTCCAGGAGGCCGACATCTCCGGCATCACGATGCCGATCACCAAGCACAACTTCCTGGTCCGCAGCGGTGACGAGATTCCCCGTGTGCTTGCCGAGGCGTTCCACATCGCGGCAAGCGGACGGCCTGGAGCAGTTCTCGTTGATATCCCCAAAGACGTCCTGCAGGCCCAGTGCACGTTCGCCTGGCCCCCGCGGATGGACCTGCCTGGCTACAAACCGAACACCAAGCCGCACAACCGCCAGGTCCGCGAGGCCGCCAAGCTGATCGCGGCCGCCCGCAAGCCGGTGCTCTACGTCGGCGGCGGCGTCATCCGCGGCGACGCAACCGAGCAGCTGCGCGAGCTGGCCGAGCTGACCGGGATTCCGGTCGTCACCACGCTGATGGCGCGCGGCGCTTTTCCCGACAGCCACCCGCAGCACCTGGGCATGCCCGGCATGCACGGCACGGTCGCGGCGGTGGCCGGGCTGCAGAAAGCCGACCTGCTGATCGCGCTGGGCACCCGCTTCGACGACCGGGTGACCGGGAAGCTCGACTCCTTCGCGCCGGAGGCCAAGGTCATCCACGCCGACATCGACCCGGCCGAGATCGGCAAGAACCGCCACGCCGACGTGCCGATCGTCGGCGACGTCAAGGCCGTCATCACCGACCTGATCGCGGCGCTGCGCCGCGACGCGGCCAGCGTCCAGATCGACGAGTGGTGGGAATACCTGCGCGGCGTCAAGGCCACGTACCCACTGAGTTACGGGCCGCAAAGCGACGGCAGCCTGAGCCCGGAGTATGTGATCGAAACGTTGGGCAAAATGGCCGGGCCCGACGCGGTGTACGTCGCCGGGGTCGGTCAGCATCAGATGTGGGCCGCGCAGTTCATTTCGTACGAAAAGCCCCGCACCTGGCTCAATTCCGGCGGCCTGGGCACCATGGGCTTCGCCATTCCGGCGGCCATGGGCGCCAAGATCGCCCGCCCGGACGCCGAAGTGTGGGCGATCGACGGCGATGGGTGCTTCCAGATGACCAACCAAGAGCTGGCCACCTGCGCCATCGAAGGCGCACCGATCAAGGTCGCGCTGATCAACAACGGCAACTTGGGCATGGTGCGGCAATGGCAGTCGCTGTTCTACGCCGAGCGGTATTCGCAGACCGACCTGGCTACGCACTCGCACCGCATCCCCGACTTCGTCAAGCTGGCCGAGGCGCTGGGGTGTGTCGGATTGCGTTGCGAGCGTGAGGAAGACGTGGCCGACGTCATCGCGCAGGCCCGCGCGATCAACGACCGGCCGGTGGTGATCGACTTCATCGTGGGCGCCGACGCGCAGGTGTGGCCGATGGTGGCCGCGGGCACCAGCAACGACGAGATTCAGGCCGCCCGTGGCATTCGCCCACTATTCGACGACGAGGGCAACGAGGGGCACGCCTGATGAGCGCTACCAGCCATACGCTTTCGGTTCTGGTCGAGGACAAACCCGGTGTGCTCGCGCGGGTTGCGGCACTGTTTTCCCGGCGCGGCTTCAACATCGAGTCGCTGGCGGTCGGTGCCACCGAGCAGAAAGACATGTCGCGGATGACGATCGTCGTCTCGGCCGAGGACACGCCGCTCGAGCAGATCACCAAGCAGCTCAACAAGCTGGTCAACGTCATCAAGATCGTCGAGCAGGATGACGACAATTCGGTGTCCCGGGAGTTGGCGTTGATCAAGGTCCGGGCCGACGCGAGTACTCGCGGTCAGATCATCGAGGCGGCGAACCTGTTCCGCGCCAGGGTGATTGACGTCTCCCCGGAGTCGCTGATCATCGAAGCCACCGGTACGCCGGCCAAGTTCGAGGCGCTGCTGCGTGTCCTGGAACCCTACGGTGTGCGCGAAATCGTCCAATCCGGATTGGTGTCGCTGTCCCGCGGTCCCCGCGGCATCGGCACCGCGAAATAACCTAAGGAGTAATTCGAAAGTGGCAGTGCAGATGTTCTACGACGACGACGCGGACCTGTCGATCATCCAGGGCCGCAAGGCCGGCGTCATCGGATACGGCAGCCAGGGGCACGCGCATTCGCTGAGCCTGCGCGACTCGGGCGTGCAGGTGAAGGTGGGCCTGAAGGAGGGTTCGAAATCGCGGGCGAAAGTCGCCGAGCAGGGCCTCGAGGTCGACACGCCTGCGGAGGTGGCCAAGTGGGCCGACGTGATCATGCTGCTGGCGCCCGACACCGCGCAGGCCGACATCTTCAAAAACGAGATCGAGCCCAATCTGGTTGCCGGCAATGCGCTGTTCTTCGGTCACGGGCTCAACATCCACTTCGAGTTGATCAAGCCGGCCGCCGACATCACCGTGGGAATGGTGGCGCCGAAAGGCCCGGGGCACCTGGTGCGTCGCCAGTTCGTCGACGGCAAAGGTGTGCCGTGTCTGATCGCCGTCGCCCAGGACCCCAACGGCGAGGGCGAGGCGCTGGCACTGTCCTACGCCAAGGGCATCGGCGGCACCCGGGCCGGCGTCATCAAGACCACGTTCAAAGAGGAGACCGAGACCGACCTGTTCGGTGAGCAGGCCGTGTTGTGCGGCGGCACTGAGGAATTGGTCAAGGCCGGATTCGACGTGATGGTCGAGGCCGGCTACGCGCCGGAGATGGCCTACTTCGAGGTGCTGCACGAACTCAAGTTGATCGTCGACCTGATGTACGAGGGCGGCATCGCGCGGATGAACTACTCGGTGTCGGACACCGCGGAGTTCGGCGGCTACCTGTCGGGCCCGCGGGTCATCGACGCCGACACCAAGGAGCGGATGCGCGCAATCCTGCGCGACATTCAGGACGGCACCTTCGTCAAGAAGCTCGTCGCCGACGTCGAGAGCGGCGGCAAAGAGCTTGCGCGGCTGCGCAAGGAGAACGCCGAGCATCCCATCGAGGTCACCGGCAAGAAACTGCGCGACCTGATGAGCTGGGTCGACCGCCCGATCACGGAAACCGCGTGAGGCTCATGCATCGAGCGTGAAACTGTTGCGACTTTTCTTGGAAAATCTCGCAACAGCTTCACGTTCGGCGGGGTCAGGGTGACAGTTTCGGCAACTCTCTGATCCCGAATTCGCGCTTGAGCACGGTACGCGCGGCGTAGTAGCCGCACATGCCGTGCACGCCGCCGCCGGGCGGAGTCGCCGCAGAACACAGGTACGCCTTGGGGATCGGCGTGCTCCACGGGTTGAGCCGCGGCGTCGGGCCGGCCAGGGCCTTCCAGGCGGAGTTTCCGCCGACCCCGATGTCCCCGCCGACATAGTTGGCGTTGTGGTCGGCCAGTCGTGCTGCCGGCACGCTGCGTGCCGCGACGACGACGTCGCGGAATCCGGGGGCGAACCGCTCGAATACCGTTGTCACAGCGTCGGTTTGGTCCGCCGGCGAGCCCGACGGGACGTGGGCGTAGGTCCACAGCGGTCGACGACCGTTGGCGTCGATCCGGCCGGGATCGCAGACGTGCGGCGTCGCGGCCAGCACCATCGGCCACTCGGCGTGCCGGCCGGCCGCGACTTCGGCTTCGGCCTGTGCCATCTGCGCGCGGGTGCCGCCGAGATGCAAGGTCGGCACCTGCGCCAGCCGGGCATCCGACCACGGGATGTCGTCGCTGAGCACAAAGTCGACCTTGGCCACACCTGGCCCAAACCGATAGCGGTGCAACGCTTTCGTGTATCGCGACGGCAACGCGTCGCCGTAAATGCGCAGCAGCGCGGTGGGGGCCGTGTCGTACAGCACCACGCCGCTGGGCGGTTCGGTGACCTCGACGCCGGCGGTCAGCTCGCCGCCGTGGGCCCGTAAATCTGCGATCAACGCGTTGGCGATCGACTGGCTGCCACCGACTGGAATCGGCCAGCCGACGGAATGCGCCAGCGTCGCCAGCATCAGCCCCCCACCCGCCGAAACCAGCGAGGGCATCCGCGAAATCGTATGGGCCGCAACGCCGGTGAACAACGCACGGGCGTCCTCGCCGGCCAGCGATCCCCACAACGGGGTGGCCTGGGTAATCATCCGCAACCCCAGCCGCAGCGCGGGCAGCGGTGTAAGCGGCACCGAGCGCTTGTCGCCGAGCAGCAATCCCACCACCGCGTCGGACTTTTCGACCAGCGGTCCCAGCAGGCGTCGCCACGACGCACCCTGCTCCAGCTCGTCGCAAGTGCGCTGGAGGTCGTGGTAGGCGATCGCCGCCGGACGATCGGGCAGCGGATTGGCATACGCCAACTCCGGCACCGCCAACTTCACTCCGCGAGCGGGCAGGTCGAATTGCGCCAGGAACGGCGAGGCCAGCGCCAACGGGTGTACCGCCGAGCAGATGTCGTGCGACACTCCGGGAAACTCCGGGTCGGGGATGGTGCGCGAACCGCCGCCGAAAGTGGGTTGCGCCTCGACGACCTGCACCGACAGGCCCGCGCGGGCACAGATGACGGCGGCCGTCAGTCCGTTGGGTCCACTGCCGACGACGGTGACGTCCATGCCGTGATCGTAGGGACCGCTGCTGTTAGGTCATGTCGGGACGCACCCCGAGGACCGGCTGCCGCACCCCGCCGTTGCTGAATTCCGGGCACCACGGCCGGTGGCCGCGCTCGTCGGCCCACACCAGTTGCAAAGCATGCAGCTCGCGGCCGTAGAACGCGACCGCCACGTTCATATGCGCATCGGGATGCTCCACCTGGACGACCGCGAGCATCGGCCCGTCGGCTATCGAGATCCATTCGCCCGGCACCGGTCGTCCGCCGTCCATCAGATACGCGGCGACGGTGTTGAGCAGCCGGGCCGTCGGCTCCGGTGGCAGGCCGGTGACCAATAGTTCGGGCAGGCCGTGTTCATGCAGGCCGACCGTGTAGGCGTAGGGCGCGCGGTCACTCTCGACGTATTGCACCGCCCAGCCGTGTTTTGACTTTGTTTTCTCTATCTCCGCGAGCCATTCGTCAACGGTGCTCCCGGGGTGATCGCACATCCAGCACATGGGTGCCGTCCCTCCTCTTATCGAACTTACCGTCACCATGCACCCGTGCACCGACATCGTCGTTGACTCTGCGGCTACCAGGCAAAAGTGCGAGTAGCACGCCTGGTCCGCGCAGAGTCAACGCCAAAGGATGCCTACGCCCGGCTCCGCCGCGCTTGTGATCGCCGCTTAGGCTGGCCGGGTGAGCCTGCCTGTTGTCTTGATCGCTGACAAACTTGCCGAATCGACCGTCGCCGCACTCGGCGACCAGGTGGAAGTGCGCTGGGTCGACGGCCCGGACCGCCAGAAGCTGCTGGCCGCGGTACCCGACGCCGACGCGCTACTGGTGCGCTCGGCCACCACCGTCGACGCCGAGGTGCTCTCCGCCGCACCCAAGCTCAAGATCGTCGCGCGCGCGGGCGTCGGGCTCGACAACGTCGACGTCGACGCCGCCACCGCCCGCGGTGTGCTCGTGGTCAACGCGCCGACATCGAACATCCACAGCGCCGCCGAGCACGCGATCGCGCTGCTGTTGGCCGCCGCCCGGCAGATCACTGCGGCCGACGCCTCGCTGCGCTCCCACGAGTGGAAGCGCTCGTCGTTCTCCGGCACCGAGATCTTCGGCAAGACCGTCGGCGTCGTCGGGCTCGGCCGCATCGGCCAGCTGGTCGCCCAGCGACTGGCCGCCTTCGGCGCCCACCTGGTGGCCTACGACCCGTACGTGTCGCCGGCCCGCGCCGCACAGCTGGGCATCGAGCTGCTGACGCTCGACGAGCTGCTGGGCCGGGCCGACTTCATCTCCGTGCATCTGCCCAAGACGCCCGAGACCGCCGGGCTGATCGACAAGGAGGCGCTGGCCAAAACCAGGCCCGGCGTCATCATCGTCAACGCCGCGCGCGGTGGGCTGGTCGACGAGGAAGCGCTGGCCGAAGCCGTGTCCCGCGGGCACGTCCGGGCCGCCGGCATCGACGTGTTCGCCAGCGAGCCCTGCACCGACAGCCCGCTGTTCGAACTGCCGCAAGTAGTCGTCACCCCACACCTCGGGGCCTCGACAGCCGAGGCCCAGGATCGCGCCGGCACCGACGTGGCGGCAAGCGTAAAGCTGGCGCTGGCAGGCGAATTCGTGCCTGACGCCGTCAACGTCGGCGCCGGCGTGGTCAGCGAGGAGGTGGCGCCCTGGCTGGATCTGGTGCGCAAGCTCGGACTGCTGGCAGGCGCTCTGTCCGACGAGCTGCCGGCATCGCTGTCGGTGCAGGTTCGCGGTGAGCTGGCCGCCGAAGACGTTGAGGTGCTTCGGCTTTCGGCGCTGCGCGGCTTGTTCTCGGCGGTCATCGAGGATCCCGTCACGTTCGTCAACGCGCCGGCGATCGCCGAAGAACGCGGGGTCGCCGCCGACATCAGCACCGCGACCGAAAGCCCCAACCACCGCAGCGTCGTCGACGTGCGGGCAGTGGCTTCCGACGGCTCGGTCGTCAACGTGGCCGGGACGTTGACCGGACCGCAGCTGGTGGAGAAGATCGTCCAGATCAACGGGCGCAACTTCGATCTGCGCGCCCAGGGCACCAACCTGGTGATCAACTACATCGACCAGCCCGGCGCGCTGGGCAAGATCGGCACCCTGCTCGGTGCTGCCGGGGTGAACATCCACGCCGCGCAGCTGTCCGAGGACACCGAGGGTCCGGGCGCGACGATCCTGCTGCGGCTGGACCGCGATGTACCGGACGACGTGCGGTCGGCGATCGCGGTGGCTGTCGACGCCAACAAGCTTGAGGTGGTTGATCTTTCGTGAAGCGCGCCGGCGACGATGCAGAGCGAAGCGATGAGGAGGAGCGGCGCCAATGAGATTGGCGGTAATCCCTGGCGACGGGATCGGCCCGGAGGTGGTGGCCGAAGCCGTCAAGGTTCTCGACGCCGTGCTGCCCGGCGTGGAGAAGACGAGCTACGACCTGGGTGCGCGCCGTTTTCACGCCACCGGGGAAGTGCTGCCCGACTCGGCGCTGACCGAACTGCGGGCGCACGACGCGATCCTGCTGGGCGCCATCGGCGACCCGTCGGTGCCCAGCGGCGTACTCGAACGCGGCCTGCTGCTGCGCCTGCGCTTCGAGTTGGACCACCACGTCAACCTGCGACCGGCGCGGCTCTACCCGGGCGTGGAAAGCCCGTTACGCGGACACCCGGACATCGACTTCGTGGTGGTCCGCGAGGGCACCGAAGGTCCCTACACCGGCACCGGCGGCGCGATCCGCGTGGGCACCGCCCATGAAGTGGCCACCGAAGTCAGCGTCAACACCGCGTTCGGTGTACGCCGCGTGGTCCAGGACGCCTTCGAACGCGCCCAGCAGCGGCGTAAGCGGCTGACTTTGGTGCACAAGACCAACGTGCTCACGTTCGCCGGCTCGCTGTGGTCGCGGACCGTGCAGGAGGTCGGCGAGAAGTACCCGGAGGTCGAGGTTTCCTATCAGCACGTCGACGCCGCGACCATCCACCTGGTCACGGACCCGGGCCGCTTCGACGTGATCGTCACCGACAACCTGTTCGGCGACATCATCACCGACTTGGCTGCCGCGGTGTGCGGCGGGATCGGGCTGGCCGCCAGCGGCAACATCGACGCCACCCGGACCAACCCGTCGATGTTCGAGCCGGTGCACGGGAGCGCGCCCGACATCGCCGGGCAGGGAATCGCGGACCCGACGGCGGCGATCATGTCGGTGGCGCTGCTGCTGTCCCACCTCGGCGAAGACGCTGCCGCCGCGCGAGTGGACCGGGCCGTGGAGTCCCATCTGGCCAGTCGCCCGACCGAAAGGTTATCCACCGCCGAAGTCGGCGAACGGATCGCGTCCGCGCTCTAGTCTCCAGGCCGGGCGGCAGCACCCGAGTCGGGACGAACGGGATTGCCGCCAGCGGGAACAACCCGCATACCAGCCACGCCGTGGGATAGCCGGCCGCCGTGATCAGGGCGCCGAACACCGGCGGCCCGGCCGCGGCGGTGAGTCGCTGGGTGGTGTTCTGGATGCCGAGCGCGCGACCGCTCCAGTAGGGGCCGGCGTACTCGGTGATGGCGGTGGACTCCAGCCCGTTGTCGAGCACAGCGATCACCGCTGCAGCGACCATGACCACCACCTCGAGTCGCCAGCCCACCCGGTCGATCAGGCCCAACAGGAACATGCTCAGCGCGGCTGCGATCGCGACCGTCCGCAGCGGCCGCATTCGCGAGCCCACCCGGTCCGACCATCGGCCGGCCAGGATGCGCCCGGCGGCGCCCAGCAATTGGGAGATGGTGACCAGCGCGCCGGCCGAGGCGATCGACCAGTTGTGGTCGTTGATCAACCAGACCAGCATGAACGTCACGGTCACCGTCTGAGGCATCATCAACAGCGACGACGTTATGTGGATGCGCCGCAGGACCTTTGGGCGGCCGCGATACGGGTTGGCCAGCTCCTGTTCGGTGGCGGCAGCGCGCGGCTTGCGAGGCGGATCGATCACGCCGATCGCGCTCGCCACCGCCGACACCGTGCACATCAACGCCGGAAACATCAGCCCCGCAACCGGGCCGCGTTCGGCTAGCTCCGGAATCACCAAGGCGCCCAAGGCAATTCCCACCGGTTGCGCAGTCTGGCGGATTCCCATCGCCAGGCCGCGGTGGTGCGGCGGAAACCAGCCGGACACCAGCCGACCGCCGGCTGTGTTGCAACTGGCCGCGGCCATGCCGCCGACGAACAGGAACGCCCCGATGGCAATCAGGGAGTGGACCGTCGTCGCGGCGTAGGCAGCGGCCGCCGTCAGCGCCGACCCCGTCGTCAGCACGATCCGCTCGCCCACCCGATCGAGCAGGGCGCCCCAGGCGATCAGCGTGACCACCATTCCGAAGCTCGGCATGGCCGCCAACAGACCGGCCTCGGCCAGCGCGGTACCGCGTTCGGCTTCCAGCGCGGGGATCAGGAAGGCGACGCCGTTGATGAAGATGAAGGCACTCGCCGTGACGGCCAGCGAGATCGCCACCATCGACCAGCGGGCTCCGGCACTGATCGACTCCGTCGCCATTCAAGACATCGTTCCACACGCATGTGGGATAGATGCCGGCAAAACTCCGGCTGTCAGCCGGTGGCGGCCAAGGCGTCGTGACGGCGATAGCTGCGGTCGCCGCCCGTCTCGCGCAGGCCCCGGCCGACGAACCGCCGCCGCGACCACTGCCCGAATTCTTCGCTGAGCCGCGTCGCGCCCGGGAGGAGCCGGCGGAACTCGAATACCCGGTTGATCGCCGACGTCGCCAGCACCGCTGCCTGTAGCGGCTTGTTGTCGGGCAAGCCGAGCTGGTCGGCGTTCGACCGGCCGAGCATCAGCCGGCTGTAGGAGGACAAGAAGCCGCGCGCCAGCGCGGTCAGCGGGTCCTCGTCCGGCGGACCTGCGTGCAGCGCCTGCGCCAGCCGGTAGGAGTCTTCGTCGGGCCGGAACTCGGTGTCGGCCTCGAGCCAGAACAGTCGCCAGGTGTCGTCCTCGGTCGCCGGGACCAACTCGGGGTGCACCCCCATCAGCAGGCCCACGTAGCGCCACAGGTGAAAGACCGCCTCGCGCTCGCGCGCCGAGAACTTCACTCCCATCGCCTGGCATCCGGCCAGGTTCGCCAGCGAGAACAGCATCAGCGTGCCGGCCAGCTGCACCTGGTTGAGCGGGTGATCCCAGGCGTCGAAGTCCCAGTCGTCGCGGCGGCTCATGGCCGCGCGCACCATCGCATGCATCAGCCGGACCCGCAGCGTGCCGGTGAAACCCGGCGCGAAACGCTGTAGGCCGCCGGGGGAGGTGACGTCGATGAACCAGGTCGCGGTTTCGTTGAGTCGTCGCGGCGCCATCCGGCGCAGATCGCCGGTGCCCACCAGCGGCTTGTCGGCCTTCGACGCCAGGTAGCCGCCGGTGAGCGCCAGGCCCGGCAGCGCCAGCCCGATGCCGACCAGGCCCGTGCGCATCGTCACTCGCACTGCCAGGTCGAGCTTGGCCTGATCCAGCCAGTACGGCCGGTCGTCCACCTGGGCGAAAAACGCCACCAGCTCCGAGGGCGGGTCGTCGACGGCATCGATGCCGTGTTCGACGGCGACGTCGAACATGCGCCGGCCTTCTCCGGTCGGCAATCGCTGCATCATCGCCACGATGTCGTCGGCAAGCGGGTCACCGATGGTGGCGAAACGACGAAACGATTCCCGCTGCGCGACGGTGGCCCGCAGGTCGCCGGGCGCCAACAGGCGCATGAACAGGTTGAAGGGGAACGCGGTCAGGAACGGCGGATTCGGCAGTTTCTCGTCGCGCGGCGTCATTGCGAGCCTTTCCCCAGCGGCACATCGGCTATCTGGGGACAGTGTTCACCAGATAGCTGGGCCGGTCAAGGATGCGACAATCGAGCCCATGGCGGGCACGGCGCGCACCTACGGCGGTGCCACCCACAGCGAGCGGCGCTCGCGGCGGCAGACCGCGCTGCTCGAGACCGCGCTGGATCTGGTCGCTGCCGGAGGTGTCGGCAGCCTGACGGTGCGCGGCGTCTGCGCCCGGGCGCGGCTCAACGACCGCTACTTCTACGAGAGCTACCGCAACGTCGACGAGCTGGTGCTGGCGATGCTCGACGATCAGATCAGCAGGGCATTCAGCGCACTGCTGCCCGCGATCGAGGCCACCCCGCCCGATCCGGTGCTTCGGGCCCGCGCCGCCATCGGCAGCGGTCTGGATTTTCTGGCCGACGACCCGCGGCGCGGGCGGCTGCTGATCGAGTCGCAAACCACCGACGGATTGCGGGCGCGCCGGCTGGAGCTGGTCAAGATGCTGGCCAAAGTGATGGCCGATCAGGGGCGAGCTCTGCTCGACGGGCAGGAGTCGCTGGACCCAGACCTCGATCTGGCGGCGTTCACGCTTGTCGCCGGCGGGTTCGATCTGGTGACGCTGTGGTTGCGCGACGAACTCGACGTCAGCCGTGAGCACCTGGAGGACTTCTTGGTGGCGATGGTCACCGGGAAACGCCGGAGCGAGACGCTTTAAGCTCTCACGAATGCGCCTTGGCCGAATCGCCAGCCCGGACGGCGTCGCCTTCGTCACCATCGAAGGCGAGCCGCAGGACCCCGCTGGGATGACTGTCCGCGAAATCGCCGAACATCCGTTCGGCACACCGACGTTCACCGGTCGCTCCTGGCCGTTGGCAGACGTGAGGCTGCTGGCCCCGATGCTGGCCAGCAAGGTGATCTGCGTCGGCAAGAACTACGCCGCGCACGTCGCCGAGATGGGCGGCTCCGGACAGGATGCGGCCGACCCGGTGATCTTTTTGAAGCCCAACACCGCGATCATCGGGCCCAATGTGCCGATTCGGTTGCCCGCCAATGCATCACCGGTGCATTTCGAAGGCGAGCTGGCCGCCGTCATCAGCCGGCCCTGCAAGGACGTCAGCGCCGACCGGGCGGCCGACAGCATCCTGGGCTACACGATCGCCAATGACGTGACTGCCCGCGATCAACAGCAGACCGACGGCCAGTGGACACGGGCGAAGGGCCACGACACCTTCTGTCCGGTCGGACCGTGGGTTGTCACCGACGTCGACCCGTCCGATGTCGAGCTGTGCACCGAGGTCAATGGACAGGTCAAACAACGCAGCCGTACCTCGTTGATGATTCACGACATCGGCGCGATCGTGGAATGGGTCTCGGCCGTGATGACCTTGCTGCCAGGTGATCTCATTCTCACCGGTACGCCCGAAGGCGTCGGGCCGATCGAGGACGGGGACACCGTCAGCATCACCGTCGGGGGAATCGGCACGTTGACCAATCCTGTTGTCCGCAAAGGAAAGTCGTGAGCGGCGGCGTTCGGGTCCGATTCTGCCCGTCGCCCACCGGCGTCCCTCACGTCGGACTGATCCGCACCGCGTTGTTCAACTGGGCCTACGCACGGCACACGGGCGGCACGTTCGTGTTCCGGGTGGAAGACACCGATCCTCAACGCGATACCGAGGAAAGCTATCTGGCGTTGCTGGACGCGTTGCGCTGGCTCGGGCTCAACTGGGACGAGGGCCCCGAGGTGGGCGGGCCGTATGGCCCGTACCGGCAGTCGCAGCGCGGCGACATCTACCGCGATGTGGTGGATCGCCTGCTCGCCGCGGGCGAGGCATACCAGGCCTTTTCGACGGCGGAAGAGGTCGAGGCGCGCCATCTCGCCGCGGGCCGCAGCCCGAAGTTGGGTTACGACAACTTCGACCGCGATTTGACCGACGAACAGCGCGCGGCCTATCTGGCCGAAGGTCGCAAACCCGTGGTGCGGTTACGGATGCCCGACGAGGACATCGGCTGGGACGATCTGGTGCGCGGACCGACCACTTTCGCGGCCGGCGTCGTACCCGACTTCGCGCTGACCCGGGCAACGGGGGATCCGTTGTACACCTTGGTCAACCCGGTCGACGACGCGCTGATGAAAATCACCCATGTGCTGCGCGGTGAAGATTTGTTGCCGTCGACTCCCCGCCAGATCGCGCTGTACCAGGCGCTCATCCGCATCGGCGTGGCCGATCGTGTACCTGAGTTCGCCCATCTGCCAACGGTATTGGGCGAAGGCACCCGCAAGCTGTCCAAGCGTGATCCGCAGTCGAACTTATTCGCTCACCGCGATCGCGGGTTCATTCCCGAGGGCCTGCTGAATTATCTGGCGTTGCTGGGCTGGTCGATCGCCGGGGACCGCGACGTGTTCAGCATTCAGGAGATGGTGGCCGCCTTCGACGTGGCCGACGTCAACGCGAACCCCGCCAGGTTCGACCAGAAGAAGGCCGACGCGATCAACGCCGAGCACATCCGGTTGCTCGACCCCGACGACTTCACCGCCAGACTGCAGGCCTACTTCGACGTGCATGGTTATGACACCGGGCTGGATGCGGCGGGGTTCGCGGTGGCCGCGGGGCTCGTGCAGACCCGCATCGTGGTGCTCGGCGACGCGTGGTCGCTGCTGAAATTCCTCAACGACGACGAGTACGCGATCGACCCGAAGGCCGCAGCCAAGGAGCTCGGCCCCGATGCGGGCCCGGTGCTTGACGCCGCCGCCACGTCCCTGGACGCCGTAACGGACTGGACCGCGGCGGGTATCGAGGCAGCACTCAAGAGCGCGCTGCTGGAGGATCTCGGCCTCAAACCGCGCAAGGCCTTCGGCCCGATCCGGGTGGCGGCCACCGGGGCGTCGATCAGCCCACCGCTGTTCGAATCGCTGGAGCTGCTTGGGCGCGACCGGAGCCTTCAGCGGCTGCGGGCAGCGCGTGAGCATTGAGGCGGGATTTTTTGGTAGTCTGCACGTCGGCCCTTGGGCAGTTGGCAGTAGCGGCGGTGCAGAACCCTGACCAGCGGTTTTAGGGCGCCAATGGGGTATGGTGTAATTGGCAACACAGCTGATTCTGGTTCAGCCATTCTAGGTTCGAGTCCTGGTACCCCAGCAAAGTCTGTCCACCACAAGCAATTAGGTGGGCATACGGCTGTGAGCTATGCTGACAGCTCGGATCAGTTCTGGCCCCGTCGTCTAGCGGCCTAGGACGCCGCCCTCTCACGGCGGTAGCGTGGGTTCGAATCCCATCGGGGCTACTTTTCCACCGGTTTTGGCTCGCCTTAGACGGCGGCGGGCGCCGTCGAACCGCCCACCGGCATCGCAGGCAGTCCCAGCTTGCGGTGATCCCACGACCGAGTACGGCGGACCACGATGCGCACCGCGACACGCTTGTTCATCATCTGGTCCACCATCGGCTTCATGTCGTCGGTGTAGGGGCCGGTGTAGCGCTCCCACACGCTGACTCCCACCCGAAAGATTGCGTCGGGATCCTCGACGATCTCGGCCACACCTTCGAAGGACACCCCGCGCAGCGTGTCATAGGTGTTGCCGCCCTCGAGCAGAAAACTCACCCGCGGATCGCGCCGGAGATTGACTGCCTTCTGCGACTTGGCTTTGGTCTCGAGCCAGATTTCGCCGTCCACCACGCCGTACCACATCGCGGTCAGGTGCGGCTGCCCGTCGGGCCCGATGGTGGCCAAGGTTCCCGTGCGGCTGGTGGCGACGAAGTCGGCGATCTCCGCCTCGGACATGACAATCTGTGCGCGCTGGTTGGTTCCCATGGCTTGAAAGTGTGTCAGGTCGCCAATTCGGCTCTGCGACGACGGCGTCGAATCTGCGCTGGGCACAGTCTCGGCGCAAGAACTACAGCCGGCGCGTCACGGCGTCGGCGGCGGCCAGCAGGTCGGCGGCCCAGCGCGCGCCCGGCCGTCGTCCCATCCGATCGATCGGCCCCGACACCGAAATGGCCGCGATCACGTCACCGCGCCTGTCACGCACGGGCGCCGACACACTGGCAACGCCCGGCTCACGTTCGGCGGCGCTCTGCGCCCACCCGCGTCGACGCACTTCGGCCAGCGCGCGTTCGCCGAATTTCGCCGACGGCAGGATGGCCTGCTGGGTGGCGGCGTCGCTGTAGGCCAACAGCACCTTGGCTCCCGACCCTGCGGTCATCGGCAGCCGTGCGCCAACCGGAACGGTATCGCGAAGTCCCGCAGGCGGTTCCAGTGCGGCCACACAGATTCGCCAGCTGCCGTCGCGACGGTACAGCTGCACACTCTCGCCGGTGATCTCACGAAGCCGCGGCAGCACGGCCGCGCCGGCCGTCAGCAATGGATCGGTCGCCTGCGCGGCCAACTCGCCGATCGCCGGCCCGAGCCGCCATCGGCCTTCGCCGTCGCGTGCGAGTAGGCGATGGACTTCCAAGCCGACGGCCAGTCGGTGCGCAGTGGCCCTGGGCAGGCGGGTGCGATCGCACAATTCGGCCAATCCGCAGGGCGATTCCGCAATCGCGTGCAGCACCCCCACGGCTTTGTCGAGGACGCCGATACCGCTATCCTGTCTCATATGGAGATACTATCGTCTCAGAATGTGAGAACAAGGCCGCGCACGCTGGCTGAGAAAGTTTGGGACGACCACGTGGTGGTGTCGGGTGGCGGAACCGAACCGGACCTGATCTACATCGATCTGCACCTGGTGCACGAGGTCACCAGTCCACAGGCATTCGACGGCTTGCGATTGGCCGGCCGTCCGGTGCGGCGGCCGGATCTGACGCTTGCCACCGAAGACCACAACGTGCCGACCATCGACATCGACAAGCCGATCGCCGACCCGGTGTCGCGCAACCAAGTCGAGACGCTGCGGCGCAACTGCGAGGAATTCGGCATCCGGCTCTATCCGATGGGCAACATCGAGCAGGGCATCGTGCATGTCGTCGGACCGCAACTGGGACTCACTCAACCGGGTATGACGGTCGTCTGCGGCGACAGCCACACGTCCACTCACGGCGCATTCGGTGCGTTGGCAATGGGAATCGGGACTTCAGAGGTCGAGCATGTGCTGGCCACCCAGACGCTTCCGTTGCGGCCGTTCAAGACAATGGCGGTCAACGTCGACGGTGAGTTGCCGCGCGGTGTGACGGCCAAAGACATCATCCTGGCGGTGATCGCCAAGATCGGCACGGGCGGCGGTCAGGGCCATGTCATCGAATACCGCGGCAGCGCCATCGAATCGCTGTCGATGGAGGCCCGGATGACGATTTGCAACATGAGCATCGAAGCCGGTGCCCGTGCCGGAATGGTGGCACCGGATGCGACGACGTACGAGTTCTTGCGCGGTCGGCCGCATGCCCCGGCCGGCGCCGACTGGGATGCCGCACTGGCGTATTGGGAGCAGCTGCGCACCGACCAGGGCGCGGAATTCGACACCGAGGTCTATCTTGATGCCGCCTCGCTGAGTCCGTTCGTCACCTGGGGAACCAATCCGGGCCAGGGCGTGCCGCTGGCGGCCGCGGTCCCGGACCCAGAGCTGATGACCGACGAGGCCGAGCGTCAGTCCGCCGAGAAGGCGTTGGCGTACATGGACCTTCGACCGGGTACCCCGATGCGGGATATCGCGGTGGACGCAGTGTTCGTCGGATCGTGCACCAACGGTCGCATCGAGGACCTGCGCGCGGTGGCCGAGGTGTTGCGTGGCCGAAAGGTGGCCGACGGCGTGCGGATGCTGGTCGTGCCCGGGTCGATGCGCGTTCGTGCGCAGGCCGAAGCCGAAGGGCTGGCAGAGATCTTCACGGCTGCCGGCGCCGAGTGGCGGCAAGCCGGCTGCTCGATGTGTCTCGGGATGAATCCGGATCAGCTCGCGCCCGGAGAACGCTGCGCAGCGACCTCCAACCGCAATTTCGAAGGGCGGCAGGGCAAGGGCGGCCGTACGCATTTGGTGTCGCCGGCAGTCGCTGCGGCGACCGCGGTCCGCGGAAAACTGTCCGCGCCGGCCGACCTGGACTGACTTAGAGGAGACAGACATGGAAGCGTTTCGTACCCACACCGGCATTGGGGTGCCATTGCGGCGGTCGAATGTGGACACCGATCAGATCATTCCTGCGGTCTATTTGAAGCGCGTAACCCGAACGGGTTTCGAAGACGGATTGTTCGCGGCTTGGCGCACCGACCCGTCTTTCGTGCTGAATCTCAGCCCATTCGACAGGGGTTCAGTACTGGTCGCCGGACCAGATTTCGGCACGGGCTCCTCGCGCGAGCATGCGGTGTGGGCCCTGATGGACTACGGATTCCGGGTGGTCATCTCATCCCGCTTCGCCGACATTTTCCGGGGCAATGCGGGCAAGGCAGGGCTGTTGGCGGCCGAAGTAGCCCAAGACGACGTGGAACTGCTCTGGAAGCTCATCGAGGGCAGCCCGGGGCTGGAAATCACTGTCAATCTTCAAGATCGGAATGTGACCGCGGGAACGGTGGTGGTGCCGTTCAAGATTGACGACTACACCGCCTGGCGTCTGGCTGAAGGACTCGACGATATAGCCCTTACGCTGCGAAAACTCGATCAGATCGAGTCTTTCGAGGCGTCTCGCCAAAGCTGGAAACCGCGCACTGTGCCGGCTTCCTGAACGCTGGATCGGAGCCGAATTTCGGGCCCGCGCCGCGACTATTTGACGGCCTGGCCACCGCCCAAGGGCGGCAAGCGGTTTCCAAAAAAGTTCGCCAGAAGCCATTGAAATTGCGCGTGGCTCTTGGAAATCAGTGGTGTCAGGGTTTACCGTGTCCACTAGTCGGTCCAACAAGGACCACTGGTTTCGGAGGGATTGGATGAACAAAGCGGAGCTCATCGACGTACTCACAGAGAAATTGGGCTCGGATCGTAGATCGGCCACCGCCGCCGTCGAGAACGTCGTCGACACCATTGTGCGGGCGGTGCACAAGGGTGAGAGCGTCACCATTACCGGCTTCGGCGTATTTGAACAACGCCGCCGTGCAGCGCGCGTGGCTCGCAATCCCCGCACCGGTGAGACGGTGAAGGTGAAGCCGACGTCGGTGCCGGCATTTCGTCCAGGCGCTCAATTCAAAGCGGTTGTCTCTGGCGCACAGCGCCTCCCAGCGGAAGGACCTGCCGTGAAACGTGGTGTGACAGCCAGCGGCGCAAGGAAAGCGGTGAAGAAGTCGCCGGCTAAGAAGGCCGCTAAGAAGGCCGCGAAAAAGGCGCCGGCCCGCAAGGCCGTCGCGAAGAAGTCACCGGCCAAGAAGGCCGCGACCAAGCGGACGGCTGCTAAGAAGGCCACCAAGCGGGCGCCGGCCAAGAAGGCGACCAAGTCGACAGCCAGGAAGGCAACGAAGTCGACAGCCAGGAAGGCAACCAAGGCTCCAGCCCGTAAGACTGCAGCCAAGAAGTCGCCGGCCAAGAAGGCAACTGCGCGGCGCGGCCGCCGGTAACACAACTACATACACGCGGATTCGTCGCGGTCCCACTTCGGTGGTGGCCGCGGCGAATCTGCGTGCTAGGTCACGACGTTGGTGGCCAGTGCGCTGCCAATGTGATCCGCGGCTACCAGGTGCCCGTCCGACAGCGACAGCACCCAGGTGCTGCCCTTGCGGTTGCGGGACTTATCCGGCCGCACGCCGTCGCGATCACACCACCAGGCGATCAGATCCGGAATGACCTTGCCCTGCGTGCAGATCACCGGTGTGCGTTTCAGCGCGGCGATCTGCAGTACCCTGCGCCGGGCGCGCTTCGGGTTGTCCGCATAGGCTTCCTCGGTCAGCGTGGGTTCGTTGCAGATGACCACGCCCAGCTCTTCGGCCAGCGGTTCGACGGTTTGGTGGCAACGCAATCGGTCGGCGGCGTACACGTCGGTAGCGCCGAATGCCAATAGCTGACCAACCAGTGCCTCGGCCTGCGCGCGGCCCTTCTTGTCCAGCGGCCGCTTGGTGTCGTCGCCTTTGAATCGAGATTTACTGCCCGCGGTGCCGTGCCGGACCACCAGCACCGTCTGGGTGTCCGCCGGAAATTTGGCGAACCGGCGCAAGACCTTTCGATCCTGCGAATAGCTCAACTTCTTGGCTGCGGCGGAAACCGGCAACCAGACCAAGTCGTCGACTTCGCCGTTCGGGGTAAAGCTGCCGCCGAGGCTGCATGCCGCCCAGTACCGTACTTTCTTGGTGCCTTGTTCGATCGGGTAGCTCACCGTCGTGATGCGCCGGCCAAGGTGCGCCCGGTGACCGGTTTCCTCGAAGACCTCACGCACCGCGGTCACCGGTTCGGTTTCGCCGGGATCGACTTTGCCTTTGGGCAGCGACCAGTCGTCGTAGCGGGGCCGATGAATCAGCGCAATCTCAGGCGCGGACTCGCGGTGGCCGGGCCGCCACAGCACGGCGCCTGCCGCGCATACGGTCTTGCTCGCCGTGCGACGCGGCGAGGTTTGTGTCGACACCCTCACTCCTGCAAGTCAATTCGGGCCCACCGGGGCAGCAGCCGGAAGGTCGGGACGGAATTTCGGTCACGTGCTGCGGTGTCGCTCCATCAGCGATACCTGGTGGTCGCGCACCGTGCGACCCTCCTGCGGAGATGCGGTCCACTGGCCGTCGGGCCCCAGTTCCCAGCATCGGGTAGCGGGATCCAGCGCCGAATCCATGATGTCGTCGAGTTGCGCGGTCAGCCGCGGGTCTTTGACCTGAACCATCACCTCGACCCTGCGATCGAGATTGCGATGCATCATGTCCGCACTGCCGATCCAGAACTCGTCGATGGCGCGGAAATGCAGGATTCGCGAGTGTTCCAGGAAGCGACCGAGAATCGAGCGCGCCACGATGTTTTCGGAGAACCCCTCCATACCGGGGCGCAGCGCGCAGATTCCGCGCACCACCACTTCGACGCGCACACCGGCCTGCGACGCACGGTAGAGCGCGTCGATGACTTGCTCGTCCACTAGCGCGTTCATTTTGAGCCGGATCCGGCCGTCACCGGTTTCGCGGTGGGCGGCGACTTCGCGCTCGACGCGCTCGATGATGCCGGTGCGAATACCGTGCGGTGCCACCAGAAGATTGCGGTAGGACAGCTTGCGGGAGTAGCCGGTGAGCGAGTTGAACAAGTCGGTCAAGTCGGCGCCGATATCCGGGTCCACGGTCAACAGGCCGATGTCTTCGTAGAGCCGCGCCGTCTTGCTGTTGTAATTGCCCGTTCCGACATGGCAGTAGCGCCGGATCGCCGATCCTTCGCGGCGGACCACCAGACACGTCTTGCAGTGCGTTTTCAAGCCCACCAACCCGTACACCACGTGCACGCCGGCCTGCTCAAGTGCACGCGCCCACCGGATGTTGGCCTGCTCGTCGAATCTTGCCTTGATCTCGACCAGCGCCACCACCTGCTTGCCGGCTTCGGCGGCGTCGATCAGTGCCCGCACGATCGGCGAATCACCCGATGTGCGATACAGCGTTTGTTTGATCGCCAGAACGTTGGGATCGGCGGCCGCCTGCTCGATGAACCGCTGCACGCTGGTGGAAAACGAGTCATAGGGGTGGTGCACCAGCACGTCGCCCTCGCGCAGCGTCGCGAAAATGCTCTTGGGCGTTTCCCTGTCGGCGAACGCGGGATGAGTGGCCGGGACGAATGCCCGATCCTTCAGCGCGGGGCGTTCGAGGTCGTAGATCTGCCACAGCGACGAGAGATCGAGCAGCCCCGGAACGTCGATGACGTCGCCGGGATGCACGTCGAGTTCGCGCAGCAGCAACTCCAACATGTTTTCGGTCATGTCGTCGGCTACTTCGAGCCGCACCGGCGAGCCGAACCGCCGTCGCGCCAGTTCCCGCTCGAGCGCTTGCAAGAGGTCCTCGTCGCGGTCCTCTTCGACTTCGAAGTCGGCGTTGCGGGTAATGCGGAACACGTGATGCTCGACGATTTCCAGACCGGGGAAGAGCACCGGCAGGAACGCCGCGATCAGTTCTTCCATTGGCAGGAACCGGACTTCTGGTGTGCCGTCGGCGCGCCGACCGCCGAGTTCGACGAAGCGATCGACGTTGTCGGGCACCTTGACCCGGGCGAAGTGGGTGCCGCCGTCGTCGGGCCGCTTCACGGTGACAGCGAGGTTCAGGCTCAGCCCGCTGACGAACGGGAACGGGTGCGCGGGATCGACGGCCAGCGGTGTGAGGACCGGGAAGACCTGCTCGTGAAAATAATTCGACAACTTGTCGCGTTCGGCTTCGGTCAGATCGGCCCACGTGACGACGTGGATGCCTTCTTCGGCGAGTGCGGGGCGCACAGAGTCGAGGAAGACACGCGCGTGCCGGCTGGCGATCTGCTGGGTTTGCTCTCCGATGCGTCGCAGTTGTTCGCGCGGGGTCAAACCATCCGCGGAGCGCACCGACAGCCCCATCTCGTCGCGGCGTTTGAGGCCGGCGACGCGGACCATGTAGAACTCGTCGAGGTTTGAGGCGAAGATCGCCAGAAACTTGGCCCGCTCCAGCAGTGGCAGTGACGTGTCGGCGGCCAGTGCGAGCACCCGCGCGTTGAAATCCAGCCAGCTCAGTTCCCGATTGAGGTAGCGGTTCTCGGGGAGCTGGTCCTCGATCACGCCCAAGGCCGCGGTTGCGGCTGGAGGCGCCCCCGGCGCAGAGTCACCCGGATGCCACACCGTTTCGTCGGGCCGCGCCTCGGCGGCGGTGGCTTCCCTGGCTTCTGTTTCGGTCACCCTGCGATCATGACTCATCGGCGGGTGGTGCTGCCACCGGCCGGCCCACATCGATGCCCAGTTGGTGTGCTGTTTACCTCAGCGTTATCGGTGTACGCCGATCGCGCGGGCGGTCGTCGGGCCCACCCCTAGTTGCCGGGCGACCTTCAGATCGTCGGGCGTGTCAATATCGCAGCGCAGCCCCGGCCACGCCCCCGTCAGTTCGATGGCGCCCGAACGGCGATGGCGCGCCGCGGAATCCGGGCCGAACTGCGGATCGAGCGGGGCGCCGAACGCGCACAGTGCCGCGGTTCCGGTGCCGAGCCGGTCGGCGACGAAGCTGCGTCGGTAGCCGCGTGCGGCGCCGATGGCCTCGGCGAGCTCCTGCGTCTGCAGCGCCGGTAAATCCCCTTGCAGCACAACGATATTCGGTGTCACCGCGGCCACCGCCCGTTCGGCCGCGGCGATGGCGTTGTTCAGCGGGTCACCATGACCGTCCGGGGTCGGATCGAACAGTACCTCGGCGCCTGCCTCGGCTGCCGCTGCCGCCGCCGCGTCGTCGGGTGTGATGACCGTGATCGAGCGCAGCGACGTGACAGGCTTGGCCGCGGTGAGGGTGTCGACCAGCATGGCCAGCACCACACTTTCCCGGGTCCGCGCCGAGAACACCGGCGCCAGTCGGGTCTTCGCGGCCGCCAGCCGCTTGACGGCAATGATCAAACCGACATCACCAGCGGTGTCGGCTCTCATTGCTTCATCCTGCCAAAGCGCCGTGGAGGTTAGGGTTGCCGCATGGTGAGCGCGGTTACGGTGATGGGCGCCGGCGCGTGGGGGACCGCGTTGGCCAAGGTATTGGCCGAGACCGGCACCGACGTCACCCTGTGGGCGCGGCGCGCCGACGTCGCCGACGAGATCAACGCCACCCGATGCAACTCCGGTTACCTGCCCGGTTTGCAACTGCCGTCGCGCATCCGCGCCACCGACGACGCCGCCGAGGCGCTGGGCGGCGCATCCACCGTGCTGCTGGGTGTGCCAGCGCAGACCATGCGATCCAACCTCGAGCAGTGGGTGGGGCTGTTCCGCGCCGACGCGACGCTGGTCAGCCTGGCCAAGGGCATCGAGCTGGGCACGCTGATGCGGATGAGCCAGGTGATCGTCGCGGTGACGGGCGTCGACCCCGCGCAGGTGGCGGTGGTTTCCGGGCCCAACCTGGCCAGCGAGATCGCCGAGGGTCAGCCCGCCGCCACCGTCGTCGCGTGCACAGACTCCGGCCGCGCCGTCGCACTGCAGCGCGCGCTGAACGCCGGCTACTTCCGCCCGTACACCAACAGCGACGTGATCGGCACCGAAATCGGCGGTGCCTGCAAGAACGTGATCGCGCTGGCGTGCGGGATGGCGGCGGGTGTCGGCCTGGGCGAGAACACCGCAGCGGCGATCATCACCCGCGGCCTGGCCGAGATCATGCGGCTCGGCATCGCCGTGGGCGCCAAAGGTGCGACGCTGGCCGGGCTGGCCGGGGTGGGCGATCTGGTGGCCACCTGCACCTCGCCGCATTCGCGCAACCGGTCCTTCGGCGAGTGCCTTGGCCGCGGCGGGACGATGGAATCGGCGCTGCACGCCACCGGCGGCCACGTCGTCGAGGGTGTGACGTCGTGCGAGTCGGTGCTGGCACTGGCCTCGAGTTACGACGTCGAGATGCCGCTCACCGATGCGGTGCACCGGGTCTGTCACAAGGGGCTCTCGGTCGGCGAGGCGGTGTTGTTGCTGCTGGGCCGCAGCACCAAGCCGGAGTGACGATCGCAAGCGCGGCGTAGCCGGGCGGGTAGCCTCTCTAGGTTGTGAGTGCCCGTGACCGCATCCGCGTCGCCGTCGTGTTCGGCGGACGCAGCAACGAGCATGCGATTTCCTGCGTGTCGGCGGGCAGCATCCTGCGCAACCTGGATCCGCAACGATTCGACGTCACCGCGGTCGGTATCACCCCCGACGGCTCGTGGGTGCTCACTGACGGCGACCCCGATGCGCTGGCGATCACCAACCGGCAATTGCCCGCGATCACCTCGGCATCGGGCGCCGAATTGGCGCTGCCCGCCGATCCGCAGCGAGCCGGCCAGTTGGTGTCGCTGTCGCCCGGCGACCCCGACGTGCTGGCATCCGTCGACGTGGTGTTCCCGGTGTTGCACGGGCCCTACGGCGAGGACGGGACTATCCAGGGACTGCTGGAGATGGCCGGGGTGCCTTACGTCGGGGCCGGGGTGCTGGCCAGCGCGGCGGGCATGGACAAAGAGTTCACCAAGAAACTGCTGATGGCCGAGGGACTTCCGGTGGGCCCGCACGCGGTGCTGCGAGCGCCGCAGCCCACGCTGGACATCGCCGAACGCGAACGACTCGGGCTGCCGGTGTTCGTCAAACCGGCACGCGGCGGCTCGTCGATCGGCGTCAGCCGCGTGACGGAATGGGGCCAGTTGCCCGACGCCGTCGAGCAAGCGCGCCGCCACGACCCCAAGGTGATTGTCGAGGCCGCGATCGCCGGGCGCGAATTGGAATGCGGCGTACTCGAATTTCCCGACGGCACAGTGCAATCCAGCACAGTGGGGGAGATCCGGGTGGCCGGCGTACGTGGACGCGAAGACCAGTTCTATGACTTCGCGACCAAGTATCTCGATGACGCCGCCGAACTGGACGTACCCGCCAAGATCGACGACGAGGTAGCGGATGTGGTGCGCGAGTTGGCCATTCGGGCGTTTCGTGCGATCGACTGTCAGGGCCTGGCCCGGGTGGACTTCTTCCTCACCGACGACGGGCCGCTGATCAACGAGGTCAACACGATGCCCGGATTCACCACGATCTCGATGTATCCGCGGATGTGGGCGGCCAGCGGGGTGGACTATCCGACCCTGCTGGCGACGATGGTCGAGACGGCGTTAGCGCGCGGCACCGGCCTGCGCTAGCCCGAGTGTTGACTTGAGGTACGCCGGACGCGAAATGCCGTGACACAACTGCACATTCGCGCTAGGCGGGCGGTGGCGCGGGGCTGATCGGCACGGCTGGCATCGTGTGGTCGATGACATCCGAGAGCTGCTGGATGGGCGTCGGCCCCGAGCCCGGCGGCAAAGTCAGTGCCACATAGACCGGCCGGTCGACGGTGTACCACGTCGATCGGTCATCCTGACGCACCTCGAACCACTGCACCCGGTTGACAGCCTGGATCGGCGACCCCACCACGAAGTCGACGGGCCGGTCGAGTCCGCACCGCAGCACGATGGGCTCATCGTGTGCTCGCCAGGCGGCGGTACCGGCGGGCGCCGGCTGCACGACAGCGGCGCGCTGGTAGTCGCCGAGTCGCTGCGGCAGCGCCTCGAGCAGTGCCCCGCATGCCGGATTTCCCGCCTGCGGCGCCGGCACTGCGGCGATGGCGACCGGTTGCTGCGCCGGGTGGCGCGTCGCCGCGATCGCCAGCACTGCGCCGATCGCGCCGACGGCGATCACCAGCGCGGCGATCAGCACGGCGCGCGGCGGGCCTTCGTCGTTGTCCACGTGCTTACACTCCCGGAGTCGTTGGTGAACGTACCCGCACGGGAGGCCACGTGAGCACGCTGGGTGAACTCGGCGAGTTCGGCATGATCGGCCGGCTGGTGCGCCGCGGAGGCCAGCCGCCCGCCGTAGCGCTGGGCCCCGGCGACGACGCGGCGGTGGTCCTGGCCAACGACGGTCGCGTCGTGGTGTCGACGGACATGCTGGTCGAGGGTCGGCACTTCCGGCTGGACTGGTCGACGCCGCACGACGTCGGCCGCAAGGCGATCGCGCAAAACGCCGCCGACATCGAGGCGATGGGTGCGCGGCCCACCGCGTTCGTCGTCGGCTTCGGGGCACCGGCCGAGACGCCCGCCGCGGAGGTCGACGCGCTGGCCGACGGCATGTGGCAGGAGGCCGAGCGGGTTGGCGCCGGTATCGCCGGCGGCGACCTGGTAAGCAGCCCGCAGTGGGTGGTATCGGTGAGCGTGCTGGGCGATCTGGCCGGCCGCGCTCCTGTGCTGCGCTCGGGGGCGCGACCCGGTTCGGCGGTTGCGGTGACCGGCGAACTCGGGCAGTCAGCGGCCGGGTATGCCCTGTGGTGCAACGGAATTAGCGGCTTCGACGACTTGCGGCGCCGTCACCTGGTGCCGCAGCCGCCCTACGGGCAGGGCCGCGTCGCCGCCGAGGCCGGCGCGCAGGCGATGATCGACGTGTCCGACGGTCTGGTGGGCGACCTTCGGCACCTGGCCGAGGCGTCGGGCGTCGGTGTCGACCTGAGCACCGATGCGCTGGCCGCTGACCGGCAGGCGCTGGCAGCCGCGGCCGAGACCGTCGACGCCGACCCTTGGTCGTGGGTGCTCGGCGGCGGCGAAGACCACGCCCTGGTCGCCGTGTTCGCCGGCGCCGTTCCCGCCGGCTGGCGCGTCGTCGGGCGGGTGCTCGACGGGCCGGCGCGGGTGCTCGTCGACGGGCGAGAGTGGCAGGGATACGCGGGCTGGGAATCGTTCGGCTCAGTAAGGTGACGCCGTGACCGTCTACGCGATTGCCCAGCTGCGGTTCACCGACCGCGCCGCCTACGACCGGTATCAGGCGAAGTTCATGGAGGTCTTCAGCCGCCACCCGGGAACGCTGCTGGCTGCCGACGAGTCGCCGCAGGTGATCGAGGGCCAGTGGGACCGCGAGAAGGTGGTGCTGATGTCCTTTCCGGACGAGGCCGCATTCCGCAGGTGGGCGGAATCGCCTGAGTACCAAGAGATCTCGAAGGACCGCCGAGCCGGCGCCGACACCGTGGTATTGCTCGCGAAAGGGTTGACATGACCGCGCGTCCGTTGCGTGAACTGGTCGAGGACGGTTGGGCGCGTGCGCTGGGACCCGTCGGCGAAAACGTCGCCGAGATGGGCCAATTCCTGCGGGCCGAACTCGCCGCCGGCCGCGGCTATCTGCCGGCAGGCCAGAATGTGTTGCGCGCCTTTACTTTTCCATTCGATGAGGTGCGAGTCTTGATCGTCGGGCAAGACCCGTATCCCACGCCGGGGCATGCCGTGGGGCTGAGCTTCTCGGTGGCGGCCGAGGTGCGGCCGCTGCCGCGCAGCCTGGAGAACATCTTCGCCGAATACAGCAGCGACCTGGGCTATCCGGCGCCGTCGTGCGGTGACCTGTCGCCGTGGGCGAAGCGCGGCGTGATGCTGCTCAACAGGGTGCTGACCGTGCAGCCGGGCAACCCGGCATCGCACCGCGGCAAGGGGTGGGAAGCGGTCACCGAGTGCGCCATCCGCGCCTTGGTGGACCGTCGCAAACCGCTGGTGGCGATCCTGTGGGGGCGCGACGCGTCGACGCTGCGGCCGATGCTGGCCGGTGAGGAGTGTGTGGCGATCGAATCGCCGCATCCCTCACCGTTGTCGGCGTCGCGGGGGTTTTTCGGTTCGCGGCCGTTCAGCCGCGCCAACGAGCTGCTGGAGAAGATGGGCGCCGAGCCCGTCGACTGGCGACTGCCTTAGCCGCGGACGACCTTGCCGGCCTTGATGCACGACGTGCAGACGTTGAGCCGCTGCTTGTTACCGCCGGGGCGGGTCACGGCGTGCACCGTCTGGATGTTGGGGTCCCAGCGGCGGCTGGTCCGGCGATGCGAGTGCGACACCGACTTGCCGAAGCCGGGGCTCTTCCCGCAAATGTCGCACACGGCGGCCATAGCTGAAACTCCTCAAATCTCTGGGGCCAACAACCGAGCTCGGGTGACCACGACAACCTGGTCAGGATAGCCGCAGCCGGGCGCAAGTGCCAAAACGGTCAACAACCGCTGGATACCTTATGACCAGTCCTGTCGCCGTCACTGGTTAGGCTGACGCCCACCGCAGGAGGCGCGAGGAGGTGGGCCAGGTGTCTGACGTGGACACGCCGGAACGCCTGCTGGACGGGGCCGCGCTGCGTGATTGGGCACACACCGCCGTCAGTGACCTGATCACTCACATCGACGAGATCAACCGCCTCAACGTGTTCCCGGTCGCCGATTCCGACACCGGCACCAACATGCTGTTCACCATGCGCTCGGCGCTGGCCGAGGCCAACACCGAAGCGCGGTCGGGCGACGTCGCGCGGGTGGCGGCCGCGCTGTCGGTCGGTGCGCTGAACGGCGCCCGCGGGAACTCCGGGGTGATCCTGTCGCAAATCCTGCGGGGCATCGCCGACGTCACCGCCGACGCCGCCGCCCGAGCCGGCGGTGAGCTGCGCGACATCGACGCCGCGGTTCTCGGGTCGGCATTGCGGCACGGCGTGGATCTGGCACTCGCCTCGATGGGCGGTCGGGAGGTTGCCGGGACGATCGTCTCGGTGCTGCAGGCCGCGGCCGCGGCGGCCCAGCAGCATGCCGGGGAGGGGCTGGTCCAGGCGATCACCGCGGCCGGCGACGCAGCGGTGATCGCGTTGGAGAAGACCCCCGAACAGCTCGACGTGCTGGGCGACGCCGGGGTGGTCGACGCCGGGGGACGCGGTTTGCTGGTGCTGCTCGACGCGCTGCGCTCCACGATCACCGGTCAGGCACCCGCCCGCGCGGTGTACGAGCCGTCGCCGCGGCGGCCGCAGGCCGACGTCGCCCCGGAACAGCCCGGTCCCCAGTTCGAGGTGATGTACCTGCTCGGCGAGTGTGACGCCGACGGCGCGGACGCACTGCGGGAGCGCCTCGGTCAACTCGGCGACTCGGTGGCCATCGCCACATCCGCGGCCGACGCGTCCGGGGCCGGCTACTCGGTTCACGTCCACACCGACGACGCTGGCGCGGCAGTCGAGGCCGGTTTGGCGTTCGGCCGCCCGCGCCGGATCCAGATCTCGGTGCTCAACGGCGGTCCTGCGGGCCTACCGCCGGGCAGCTGGACCCGCGAGCGGGCCGTGCTGGCCGTCGTCGACGGCGACGGCGCCGCGGAGTTGTTCGCCGGGGAGGGCGCCTGTGTGCTGCGGCCCGACTCCGGGGCGGCCGACCCGGCCACCGCGGTCAGCGCCCAGCAGCTGTTGCGGGCGGTGGTGGACACGGGCGCCGCGCAGGTGATGGTGTTGCCCAACGGTTATGTCGCGGCCGAGGAACTTGTCGCCGGCTGCACCGCCGCCATCGGCTGGGGCATCGACGTGGTACCGCTGCCAACCGGGTCCATGGTGCAGGGCCTGGCCGCGCTGGCTGTGCATGAACCGGACCGGCAGGCCGTCGACGACGGGTACACGATGGCCCGCGCCGTCGGCGCCGCGCGGCACGGCTCGGTGCGCGTCGCGACCGAGCGGGCGCTGACCTGGGCCGGTACCTGCGAGCCCGGCGACGGCCTGGGCATCGCCGGCGACGAGGTGCTGATTGTGGCCAAAGACATCGCCTCGGCGGCGATCGGCCTGATCGACCTGCTGCTGGCAGCCGGCGGCGAGTTGGTGACGGTGCTGGTGGGCGCCGGCGTCGACCCCGCCCTGGGGGACGCGCTGCAGCAGCATGTGCATGACCAGCATCCGGGCACCGAGTTGGCGACCTATCACACCGGACATCGTGGCGACGCGCTGTTGATCGGGGTCGAGTAGCGATGGTTGGGCTGAGCGACCGGCTGGATTACGTCGTCGGCGCGAAATCCGCGAAACCGCTCGACGAGGCGTTCGGCATCCGCACCGTCGACGACCTGCTGCGCCACTACCCGCGCAGCTACGTCGAGGGCGCGGCGGTGCGCGGGGCCGGCGACGAACGACCGCCGGTCGGCGAGCACGTGACGCTCGTCGACACCATCACCGGGGCGGAGCTGAAGCCGATGAAAAAACGCCCAGGAGAGAAGTTCCTGGTGGTCACCATCGGCTCAGGCCGAAGCAAGGTGACCGCCACGTTCTTTCACCCAAAGAAGTGGTTCGAAAGGCAGCTGTCCAAAGGAAGCCGGGTCATGCTCTCGGGAGAGGTGGGTTACTACAAGGGCGTCATGCAACTGACCCACCCCGATTTCCTGATCCTGAACTCGCCGGACGGCAAGGACCACGGCAGCACGTCGTTGCGCGAGATCGCCGGCGCGTCGCGGGCGGTCAGCGGCGAAGTGTTGCAGTCGGCCTTCGAACGAGCCTTCTTCCCGATCTACCCGGCCAGCGCGAAAGTCCAAAGCTGGACCATCTATTCGTGCGTGCGTCAGGTGCTCGCGGTGCTCGACCCGGTGCACGACCCGCTGCCCGATCCGGTGCTCGCCGAACATGGCCTGATCTCCGAGGACCAAGCGCTGCGCGCTATCCATGTCTCCGAAGACGAAGCCCAGCGGCGACACGCCCGAGAGCGGCTGACTTTCGACGAGGCCGTCGGTTTGCAGTGGGCGCTGGTGACCCGCCGGCACAGCGAGCTGTCGCAATCAGGCCCGGCGGCCTCGCCGCGGTCCGACGGACTGAAGCAAGAACTGTTGCGGCGCTTGCCGTTTGAGCTGACCTCCGGGCAGCGCGAGGTGCTCGACGTGTTGTCCGCCGAACTGAGCGCGAGCCGTCCGATGAACCGGCTGTTGCAGGGTGAGGTCGGGTCGGGCAAGACGATCCTCGCGGTGCTGGCAATGCTGCAAATGGTCGACGCCGGCTACCAGTGCGCGCTCTTGGCGCCGACGGAAGTGCTTGCCGCACAACATGTCCGGTCGATCCGCGACGTGCTGGGGTCGCTGGCGCTGGGCGGTCAGCTCGGCGGCGCCGACAACGCCACCAGGGTGGCGTTGCTCACCGGCTCGATGTCGGGGACGCAGAAGAAGCAGGTCCGCGACGAGATCGGCAGCGGGCAGGCCGGCATCGTCGTCGGAACCCACGCGCTGCTGCAGGACGCCGTCGAGTTTCACCGGCTGGGCATGGTGGTCGTCGACGAGCAGCACAGGTTCGGTGTCGAGCAGCGAGATCAGTTGCGGGCAAAGGCCCCGGCCGGAGTCACGCCGCATCTTCTGGTGATGACGGCGACGCCGATACCGCGGACGGTGGCGCTGACTGTCTACGGCGATCTGGAAACCTCGACGCTGCGCGAGCTTCCCCGCGGCCGCCAGCCGATCACCACCAACACGATCTTCGTCAAGGACAAACCTACGTGGCTGGACCGGGCGTGGCGGCGCATCATCGAGGAGGTCTCCGCGGGCCGTCAGGCCTATGTCGTGGCGCCGCGGATCGACGAGAACGACGACAGCGCGCAGTGCGAGGAGGGCGGAAGACCCTCGGCGACAGCGGTAGAGCTGTTCGCCCGGCTGCGTCGGGGGGAGCTGGCCGGTCTGCGGCTCGGGCTGATGCACGGCCGTCTTGCCGCCGACGAGAAGGACGCCGTGATGGCGGCGTTTCGTGCCGGCGAGATCGACGTGCTGGTGTGCACCACCGTGATCGAGGTCGGCGTCGACGTCCCGAACGCGACTGTGATGCTGGTGATGGACGCCGACCGGTTCGGCATCAGCCAATTGCATCAGCTGCGCGGCCGCATCGGCCGCGGCGCGCACGCAAGCCTGTGTCTGTTGGCGAGCTGGGTGTCGCCGAATTCCCGATCCGCCCAGCGCCTCAAGGCCGTTGCCGAAACCCTCGACGGGTTCGCGCTGGCGGACCTGGACCTCGACGAACGGCGCGAGGGAGATGTGTTGGGCCGCAGTCAAAGTGGCCGCCCGATAACCTTGAAGCTGCTGTCGCTGGCCGAGCACCGGCAGGTCATCGAGTCGGCCCACGACCTGTGTGAGAAGTTGTACGACGAAAACCCGGCACACCCGGGAATGGCACTGCTGGCCGCGCCGTTCACCGGCAGCGATCGCATCGAATACCTGGACAAGTCGTGAGCCGCAAGACATTGCTGTGGTTGTCGGCGATCGCGGTGCTCGCCGTCGTTGTCGCTTATCAGGTGATGACCGCGTCGGTGGGCGACCGCGCCGACGAGTTCGCGGCGCGCGCCGACGTTCCGACCGTTGCACCCGGCGTCGACGTGCTGGCCGGAATTGCGGTGGTGCCGGCCAGGATTCACCGCTACGACTATCGCCGCGCCGCATACGGCGATGCCTGGACCGACGACAACGACGCGCCGGGCGGGCACAACGGATGCGATACCCGAAACGACATCCTCAACCGCGATCTGGTCGACAAGACGTACGTGTCGATCAAACGCTGTCCCGATGCCGTGGCCACCGGCACGCTGCACGACCCCTACACCAATGCGACTGTGGCGTTTCAGCGCGGCGCCCGGGTGGGGGAGTCCGTGCAGATCGATCACATCGTCCCGCTGGCGCTGGCCTGGGATATGGGCGCCTACAACTGGCCGTTTGCCGAGCGGGTGCGCTTCGCCAACGATCCCGCCAACCTGCTGGCGGTTGCCGGAAAAGCCAACGAGGACAAAGGCGATTCGCAACCGGCGCTGTGGATGCCGCCCAACACCGCGTTCTGGTGCCAGTACAGCATGCAGTTCATCGCGGTGCTGCGTGGCTACGCGCTACCCGTCGACCAGGCGTCGGCCGACGTGCTGCGCCAGGCGGCTGCCACGTGCCCGGCCGGGTAGCTCGCGCGGAATTAGATACCCGTGTACGTCAGCGGATCCTCGCGCACCCGGGTGCCGTCGTTCAGGCCGTTGAGCGCCTCCATATGCTCGGCGGCCAACTCGAAATCGAAGACGTCGAAGTTGCCGGCAATGCGCTCGGGCTTACCCGACCGGAACACCACCGCGTTGCCCAGTTGCAGGTTCCAGCGCAGCAACACCTGCGCGGGTGTGCGGCTGTATTCCGCGGCAACCGATGTCACCGTCGGGTTGTCCAGCAACCGGCCGACGGCCAGCGGGCTGTAGGACTGGGTGACGACGTTGTGGCTGGCGTTGGCGCTGCGCAGTTCGGCCTGGTTGAGCAGCGGATGCAGCTCGATCTGGTTGACGGCGGGCGTGACGAAGGTCAAGTCGATGACCGTCGACAGGTGCTCCTCGGTGAAGTTGGCCACGCCGATCGAACGGGTCAACTCCTGTGCGCGGCACTGGATCAAGCCGCCGAAGCTGTTCACATACTCGCCCAGTTGTGGCGCGGGCCAGTGAATCAAATACAGGTCGACATAGTCCAGGCCCAGCCGCTCCAAGCTGGCTTTGCACGCCTCTTGCGCGGAAGTGAACCCCTGGTCGGCGTTGGCGAGCTTGGTGGTGACGAACAACTCGGCCCGCGGGATTCCCGACGCGGCGATCGCGCGGCCGACGGCGGCTTCGTTGCCGTAGACCGCGGCGGTGTCGATCAGCCGGCAGCCGGCCTCCAGCGCCGCCGATACCGCGCGTTCTGTCTCGTCGTCGGACAACTCTGCGACGCCGAGGCCGAGCACCGGCATCGTGTTCTCGTCATTGAGCGCAATAGCGGGGACGGTGGCGCCCGACATCATTCACCTGCCTGTGAAATTGAAGGTTCGTGGATCCGGACCAAGTCGTGTTCCGTCGTCGAGCGAGGAGATCGATGCCATCTCGTCGTTGCTCAGTTCGAAATCGAACACTTCGAAGTTGCTCGCAATCCGCGCAGGGTCCACCGACTTGGGGATCACGATATTACCTAGCTGAATATGCCACCTGATCAACACCTGGGCAGGTGTCCGGCCGCGGGCGTCGGCGATTGCGGTGATCGTCGGATGGTCCAGCAGCGAACCCTGGCCGAGCGGGCCCCACGCCTCGGTGGCGATCCCGAGGCGCGCGTGGACCTCGCGCAACGCGGTCTGCGGCAACCGCGGGTGCAGCTCGATCTGGTTGACCGCGGGCACTATGCCGGTGGCGTCGATGAGCATCTGCAAGTGCTCGGGCTCGAAATTGCTCACCCCGATCGACCGGATGCGGCCCTGGTCGCGGAGGTGGGCGAAGGCCTTGAAGGTGTCGACGAACTTGCCCTGCTGGGGCAGTGGCCAATGGATCAGGTAGAGGTCGAGGTAATCGAGGCCCAGCCTGTCCATGCTGGCGTCGAACGCCGTCAGCGTGCTGTCGTAGCCCTGGTCGGCGTTCCACAGCTTGGTCACCAAGTACAGTTCGTCTCTGGGCACGCCGAAACTGGCTACCGCACGCCCGGTCTCGCGTTCGTTACGGTAGGCCGCCGCGGTGTCGATATGCCGGTAACCGGCTTGCAGCGCGGCCCCGACCGCCTGCTCGGTGTCCGCAGGTGGAATCTGGAATACGCCGAATCCCAGAGCGGGGATGGAATTGCCGTCGTTGAGCGTGACGAGGGGAGCAGCCATGACGAAAAGTCTGCCAGGCGTGCCCGGACTGACCAGCCGGTTGCAGAACACCGCCGCCAATGTCGGCATCAAGGCCATCCCGTTCATCCCGACCGGCGCCAAGCGCCTGCTCTCCGGCGGTCGCTCGGTCACCATCGACGGCAACACCCTGGACCCCACCCTGCAGCTGATGCTCTCCGGTCTGCGGGTCATGGGCATCGACGGGTTGGTGACCGACGACGACCCGGCCGCGTCGCGCACCCAGATGCGCGAGCTCACCGCTGCGTTTCCCGGGCCGCAGATCCACGTCGCGGTCAGCGACCTGTCCATACCCGGGCCGGCCGGCGACATCGGTGCCCGCCACTACCGCCCGGCTTCCACGGAGCCCGCGCCGCTGCTGGTCTTCTACCACGGCGGCGGATGGTGTATCGGTGACCTGGACACCCACGACCAGCTCTGCCGGCTGGTCTGCCGCGACGCCGACATCCACGTGCTGTCGATCGACTACCGACTGGCCCCCGAACATCGCGCCCCCGCCGCGGTCGACGACGCCTACGCGGCGTTCCGGTGGGCGCACGAGCACGCAGGCGACCTGGGCGCGATCCCCGGCCGCGTGGCGGTGGGCGGCGACAGCGCCGGCGGGAACCTGGCGGCCGTCGTGGCGCAGCTGGCCCGCAACGACGGCGGACCCGCGCCGGTGCTGCAGTGGCTGATTTATCCGCGAACGGACTTCACCGCGCAGACCCGGTCGCTGTCGCTGTTTGCAAGTGGGTTCCTGCTCACCAAGCACGACATCGACTGGTTCGAGGCGAACTACTTGGGCGGGTCCGGCGTCGACGCCGCAGATCCGCGGGTGTCGCCGCTGCTGGCCGAAACGCTGTCCGGGCTGCCGCCCGCGCTGATCACGGTCGCGGGTTTCGACCCGCTGCGCGACGAGGGCGAGCGGTACGCCACCGCGCTGCGGGCCGCCGGCAACGCCGTCGACGTGCGCTGCATGGGGTCGTTGACGCATGGGTTCGCCAACCTGTTCCCGCTGGGCGGCGGCAGCGCGACCGCCACTGCCGAGCTGGTCTCGGCGCTGCGCGCCCACCTCAGCCGGGTGTGAGCACACTACGCTAGAAGCGCCATCGACAACCGGAGGACCTGTGGCCAACAAATCGAAACGCCCCGGCTACGACCCGAAGCTGGCGGGCCGCCGACGCGATCTGGCGGTCCGGATCGGTATCACCGCGGTCGTGGTGATCTTCGCTGTCGTCGTGATCGGCTACATCGTGATCTCGCACGACAAGAAGACCGACCACGCGGGACGCGCGGTGCGGGTGACGTCGAGCAAGCTGGTCACCAACGAGGGCACCAAAGAGCCCAAGGCGGTCGTGTCGTTCTACGAAGACTTCCTGTGCCCGGCGTGCGGGAATTTCGAGCGGACCTTCGGGCCGACGGTGTCCAGGCTGATCGACTCGGGAGCGATCGCCGCCGACTACTACATGGTCGGCATCCTGAGCAGCCCGCACAACGACGACTATTCAAGCCGCGCCGGGGCCGCCGCCTACTGCGTGGCCGATGAAAACCTCGACGCGTTCCGCCGGTTCCACACCGCGTTGTTCACCAAGAACCTGCAGCCCTCCGAAACCGGTTCGAAGTTTCCCGACAACGCCGAGCTGATCGAACGCGCCCGCGAGGCCGGCGTCGTGGGCAAGGTTCCCGACTGCGTCAACAGCGGCAAGTACATTCCGCTTGTCGACGGCATGGCGGCGGCCAACAATATTCACGCCACCCCGACGATCCGCATCAACGGCCAGGACTACGACCCGTCGACCCCCGATGCGCTGGTGGCCAAGATCAAAGAAATCGTCGGGAACGTGCCGGGCCTCGACACGGCGGCGACGCCGGCGTCGTGACCACCGCGGTGTCCGCGCAACCGGGTGAGCCACTTATGGTTTCGCCCGCGGCGCCGGTCGGTCCGGGCAGCGCGTGGTGGGTGCTGATCGCCGGCGTGGTCGGCCTGGTCGCCTCAGTGACGTTGACGGTGGAGAAGATCAACATCCTGCTCAACCCGTCGTACGTGCCGTCGTGCAACATCAACCCGGTGGTGTCGTGCGGCTCGGTGATGACGACGCCGCAGGCCTCGGCGCTGGGTTTCCCGAATTCGCTCATCGGTATTGCCGCGTTCACCGTGGTTGTGGTTAGCGGCGTGCTCGTCGTCGCGAAAGTTGCGCTGCCGCGGTGGTATTGGGCCGGACTGGCGATCGGCACACTGGCCGGCGCGGCGTTTGTCCATTGGCTGATCTTCCAGAGCCTGTATCGAATCGGGGCGCTGTGCCCGTATTGCATGGTGGTGTGGGCGGTCACCATACCGCTGCTGGTGGTGGTCGCCTCGATCGCGCTGCACCCGGTCATCGAGGGAAACGCGGTGCTGCGTGGGCTCTACCATTGGCGGTGGTCGATTACCGCGCTGTGGTTCACCGCGGTGATTTTGATGATCCTGGCGCGGTTCTGGGACTACTGGTCGACACTTCTGTAAAAGGGGCGCGCGATGATCTCCAAAGTGCTGGTTGCCAATCGGGGCGAAATCGCGATCCGCGCCTTCCGCGCCGCCTACGAGCTCGGCATCGGCACCGTCGCGGTCTACCCGTACGAAGACCGCAATTCGGTGCACCGGCTCAAGGCCGACGAGTCGTACCAGATCGGTGAGGAAGGCCACCCGGTGCGGGCCTACCTGTCGGTGGACGAGATCGTCGAAACCGCTCGCCGCGCAGGCGCCGACGCGATATACCCCGGATACGGATTCCTTTCGGAGAACCCGGAATTGGCGGATGCTTGCGCACGGGCGGGCATCACGTTCGTCGGTCCCAGTGCCGCGGTGCTCGAGCTGACCGGAAACAAGTCCCGCGCGATCGCCACGGCCCGCGAAGCCGGCCTGCCGGTGCTGATGTCCTCCGCGCCGTCCGCGTCGGTCGACGAGTTGGTGGCCTTCGCGGAAAAGATGCAATTCCCGTTGTTCGTCAAGGCGGTTGCGGGCGGCGGCGGCCGCGGTATGCGGCGCGTCAACGACGCGGCCCTACTGGCCGAGGCCATCGAATCCGCCAGTCGCGAAGCCGAGTCGGCGTTCGGGGACCCGACGGTGTATCTCGAGCAGGCGGTGATCAACCCGCGCCACATCGAGGTGCAGATCCTGGCCGACACCCACGGCAACGTGATCCACCTCTACGAGCGGGACTGCAGTGTGCAGCGCCGCCACCAGAAGGTCATCGAACTGGCACCCGCCCCGAACCTGGATCCTGTGTTGCGCGAACGGATTTGCGCCGACGCGGTGGCGTTCGCCCGCCACATCGGATACAGCTGCGCGGGCACGGTGGAATTCCTGCTCGACGAGCGCGGCCACCATGTGTTCATCGAGATGAATCCGCGTATCCAGGTCGAACACACCGTCACCGAAGAGATCACCGACGTCGACCTGGTGTCCAGCCAGCTGCGCATCGCCGCCGGCGAGAGCCTCGACGACCTCGGCTTGCGGCAGGAGGCCATCCGCCCGCACGGCGCCGCGCTGCAGTGCCGGATCACCACCGAAGACCCGGCGAACGGGTTCCGGCCCGACACCGGCCGGATCAGCGCCTACCGCAGCCCCGGCGGGGCGGGCATCCGGCTGGACGGCGGCACCAATCTGGGCGCGGAGATCAGCGCGCACTTCGACTCGATGCTGGTGAAGTTGACCTGCCGGGGCCGTGATTTTCCGGCGGCCGTGGCCCGGGCGCGTCGCGCGATCGCCGAGTTCCGGATCCGCGGGGTCTCGACGAATATCCCGTTCCTGCAAGCGGTTCTGGACGACCCTGATTTCCGGGCCGGCCGCATCACCACGTCGTTCATCGACGAGCGGCCGCAACTGCTGACCGCACGGTCGTCGGCCGACCGCGGCACCAAGATCCTCAATTATCTGGCCGATGTCACCGTGAACAAGCCGCACGGCTCTCGCCCGTCGGCGGTATATCCGCACGACAAGCTGCCCGACATCGACCTGGACGCGCCGCCGCCGCCCGGCTCCAAGCAACGGCTGGTCGAGTTGGGCCCGGAGGGGTTTGCCCGCTGGATGCGGGAATCCGCTGCGGTTCTGGTGACCGAGACCACGTTCCGCGACGCGCACCAGTCGCTGCTTGCCACCCGGATACGGACCGCCGGCCTGCTGAGGGTGGCGCCCTACATCGCTCGGCTCACCCCGCAGCTGCTGTCGATGGAATGCTGGGGTGGTGCGACTTACGATGTGGCACTGCGTTTTCTGAAGGAAGACCCGTGGGAGCGGCTGGCCGCGCTGCGCGAGGCGATGCCCAATATCTGCCTGCAGATGCTGCTGCGGGGCCGCAACACCGTTGGCTACACGCCGTATCCGGAGATCGTGACATCGGCGTTTGTCGAGGAGGCCACGGCGACCGGGATCGACATCTTCCGGATCTTCGACGCGCTCAACAATGTCGAGTCGATGCGACCGGCGATCGACGCGGTGCGTGAAACAGGTTCTGCCATAGCCGAAGTCGCGATGTGCTATACCGGCGACCTGGCCAATCCGGACGAGAACATCTACACGCTGGATTACTACCTCAAGCTCGCCGAGCAGATCGTCGACGCGGGTGCGCACGTACTGGGCATCAAGGACATGGCCGGGCTGTTGCGGGCCGGCGCCGCGCAGCGGTTGATCAGTGCGCTGCGCAGTCGTTTCGACCTGCCGATCCATGTGCACACCCACGACACGCCGGGCGGGCAGCTGGGCACCTATGTGACGGCGTGGCATGCCGGGGCCGACGCGGTCGACGGGGCCGCGGCGCCGCTGGCGGGCACCACCAGCCAGCCCGCGCTGAGCTCGATCGTCGCTGCGGCCGCGCACACGGACTACGACACCGGGCTATCCCTGTCGGCGGTCTGCGACCTGGAGCCGTACTGGGAGGCACTGCGAAAGGTGTACGCGCCCTTCGAATCCGGGTTACCGGCGCCGACGGGCCGGGTGTACGACCACGAGATTCCCGGTGGGCAGCTGTCGAATCTGCGCCAGCAGGCGATCGCGCTGGGCCTGGGTGACCGCTTCGAGGAGATCGAAGAGAACTACGCGGCCGCGGACCGGCTGCTGGGCCGGCTGGTCAAGGTGACTCCGACGTCGAAGGTGGTCGGCGATCTGGCGCTGGCGTTGGTGGGTGCCGGGATCACCGCCGACGAATTCGCTTCGGATCCATCGCGATTCGACATTCCTGAATCTGTGCTGGGATTCCTGCGCGGAGAGCTGGGTGATCCGCCGGGCGGGTGGCCCGAGCCGCTGCGCACCAACGCGCTGGCCGGTCGTGCCCCGGCCAAACCGGCTCCCGAGCTGAGCCCGGAGGACGAGGCGACGCTGGCGTTGGCCGGCCCCAAGCGGCAGGCCACCTTGAACCGGCTGCTGTTCCCCGGCCCGACAAAGGAATTCGAGGCCCATCGGGAAGCCTACGGTGACACCTCGCAGTTGTCGGCCAACCAGTTCTTCTACGGCCTGCGCCAAGGCGAAGAGCACCGGGTGCAGCTGGAACCCGGCGTCGAGTTGCTGATCGGGCTGGAGGCGATCTCCGAACCGGACGAACGCGGCATGCGCACGGTGATGTGCATCATCAACGGTCAGCTGCGGCCGGTGGAGGTGCGAGACCGCAACATCGCCAGCAGCATTCCCGCCGCCGAAAAGGCGGACCGCGCCAACCCCGGCCATATCGCCGCACCGTTCGCCGGTGTCGTGACAATCGGTGTGGCCGAAGGCGATCGAGTCAGTGCCGGGCAGACCATTGCCACCATCGAGGCCATGAAGATGGAGGCCCCGATCACCGCGCCGGTTGATGCCACCGTCGAACGGGTGGCGGTCTCCACCACCGCCCAGGTCGAGGGCGGGGATCTGCTGGTGGTGTTGCGCTGACCCGCATCATCGCCGGTGTCGCCGGGGGGCGACGGATCGCGGTGCCGCCGCGCGGGACCCGGCCGACCACCGATCGGGTGCGTGAAGCGCTGTTCAACGTGTTGAGCGCGCGGCTGGATCTCGGCGGTATCTCGGTGCTGGATCTCTACGCTGGCTCGGGGGCGCTCGGCTTGGAGGCGTTGTCGCGTGGGGCCGCGTCGGTGTTGTTCGTCGAGTCCGATCGGCGGGCTGCGGCGGTGATCGAGCGCAACATCGCGACGCTGGGCCTGACCGGTGCGACGCTTCGCCGGGGCAGCGTTTCGGCGGTCTTGGCCGGCGGTGCTCCGGCACCCGTCGACCTGGTGCTGGCCGATCCGCCCTACGACGTCGACGCCGCCGAGATCCACGCGGTGCTGGGCGCATTGACTGCGCGCGGTTGGACAGTTTCCGGGACTCTTGCGGTGTTCGAGCGCGCCATTGCCAGTGCGCCGCTGGCCTGGCCCGACGGCTGGGTCATGTTGCCGCAGCGCCGCTACGGCGACACCCGGCTGGAGCTGGCCGAACGGTCCGGAGCGGGCTGATACCGTCGTGAGCCATGAGCGGCGCGGTATGCCCGGGATCATTCGACCCGGTGACGCTGGGACACGTCGACATCCTCGAGCGGGCGGCTGCGCAGTTCGACGAAGTGGTGGCCGCCGTGCTGGTCAATCCGAACAAGAAGGGCATGTTCAGCGTCGAAGAACGCATCGCGATGATCGAGGAGTCGACCGCGCATCTGCCCAATCTGCGGGTTGAGTCCGGTTCTGGGTTGGTGGTGGACTTTGTCCGGTCCCGCGGGCTGACCGCCATCGTCAAGGGTCTGCGCACCGGCACCGACTTCGAATACGAGTTGCAGATGGCGCAGATGAACAAGCACATAGCCGGCGTGGACACGTTTTTCGTGGCGACCACGCCCCGGTATTCGTTCGTGTCGTCGTCACTGGCCAAGGAGGTCGCCTCGATGGGCGGCGACGTCTCTGAGCTGCTGCCAGAACCGGTGAACCGCCGCCTGGCCGAAAAGCTTTCGCGCGGAGCGTAATTCGCTACGGGTCGTCGTCTTCGTCTTCGCGGAGGAGCTTCTCCGGGTGGTGGTATCGGTTGGTGCGGGGTTGGCCGTGGTCGAGGTGTGGGGGTGGGATCCATTCGGTGTCGCCGTGGGTGTTTTTGCGGGTGGTCCAGCCGTCTTCGGCGATGGGGTGGTGCCCGCCGCAGCCTAGGGTGAGGTCGTTGACGTCGGTGGTGTGGCATTGGGCATACGGGGTGCAGTGGTGGGCCTCGCAGTGATAGCCGGGTACGGGGCAGTTGGGGAAGCTGCACCCGCGGTCTTTGGCGTAGAGCACGATTCGTTGGGCGGGGGAGGCTAAGCGTTTGGTGTGATACAGCGCCAGGGCTTTGCCTTTGTCGAAGATGGCTAGGTAGTGGTGGGCGTGGGAGGCCAGCCGGATCACATCGGACATCGGGAGTAGTGTTCCGCCGCCGGTGAGGCCGTGTCCGGTGCCGGCTTCGAGGTCTTGCAGGTTGGTGGTGACGATGATGCTGGCCGGTAGCCCGTTGTGCTGACCGAGTTCTCCGGAGGCCAGCAGCGCGCGTAGCCCCGCGAGCAGCCCATCGTGCTGGCGTTGGGCGGTGCTGCGGGTGTCGCGTTGGGCCGCCTCCTCGGGGGGTGTTCCGTCGACGACGGGTGTCGTGTCGGCGGGGTTGCACATGCCGGGGGCGGCGAGTTTGGCCCACACGGCTTCGAGGGTGGCGCGCAGCTCCGGGGTGATCCAGCCGCTTAGCTGCGACATGAGATCGGGGCCTTGTTTGCCCAGGGTCAGGCCGCGTCGGCGCGCCCGCTCGTCGTCGGAAAAGTCGCCGTCGGGGTTGAGGCAGTCGGTGAGCCGCTGGGCCAACATGGCTAGGTCGTCGGGGCGATGCTGCCCGGCCAACTCGGCCAGGTGGGCTTCGGCGTGCTCGCGGGTTTCGGCGTCGACGAAGCCGGGCAGCCGGTGCATGAAACCACGGATCACGGCCACATGAGCGGTGCCGATCTGCCCGGCGCGCTGCGCGGCGGCCGTCGCGGGCAACCGCGCGTCGAGGGGTTCGCCGGTCATGGCCTGGCGCGGTGCGAGGTCTTTGGCGTCGTGGATGCGCCGGCTGGCTTCGGCCGGGGTGATGCGCAGCCGCTCGGCCAGCGCGAAGCGCAGCGTGCCGCCCAACTCGGTGTCGCTGGCCTGTTCGGCCAGCTGGTTGATCAGCGGATGCTCCACCGCCGGCAACCGCCGGCGGATGGTTTCGAAGCGCTCCAGCATGGCCAGGCATTCCGGGGTGGTCAACACCTCGAAGGACAGATCCAGGGCGCGTTTGAGGTCGGCTTCGAGTGCGTCGAAGGCTTCGACGATCTCCTCTCGGCTACTCGAACGCATGTTCGAATGGTATCACGGGCGCCGGACAGGCGCCAACCACAATCCACTGACAAAACCAAAGTGGCACAAGTGGTTAAAGTGATTTCGGGAGGCAGCCGCCAGCTCGGGCCTGGGCCGCCCGAATATGGGTTTTGTCGTTGCCAGCAACTACTAAGAGTGCCCGTGCTCGTCAGGTGAGCCGCCCATCATCCGCAGCATCGGCATGCCGCCCGTCGTCGCGAACCGAACGACCAGCCCTGAAGCCAAAAGCAAAAACACGATGTTCAACCAACTGGTGTAGTTCCAGGAGATACCGGAGTGCATCACCGTAGCAACCCGCTCACCAGGAATGAGACCCGTTGCGCCAAAAAGCAATTCGACGAAATACCCGGCCACCACCATCGCGGCGTAGAAGGTGGCCAGCAGTGTGAGCATCATCCGAAAGCCGTAGTAGCGCCGGTAGATGTTGAGGATCGGCAGGATCAGCAGGTCGGCGAAGATGAACGCGATGACGCCGCCGAAGCTGATGCCCCCGTTCCACAGCACTGCCGCCAACGGCACATTTCCGATCGAGCAGACAAACGACGCGATCGCCACCAACGGTCCCACGATCGGTCCCCATAGCTTGGCGAGCGCCGGATCTTGAGTGAAAAAGAAGTGCTGCCAAAAAGTTTCGGGCACCCAGGCGGCGATGGCGCCCGCGATCAAAAGGCCGAGGACAAGGTCACGAAGGATCGCTGCCCATTCCATGACGAATACATGCGACACAGCGGTAAACCCCCGCGGGGAGAGCAGTCGTCGCCAAAACGAGCCTTCGCCCTGCACCGACATGTCCATGGCCGCATGGCCTTCCATCGAACCGGCGATACCGCGTTCGGCCTGTCTACGGGCGGCGTCGACCACCCGCGAGCGGACGAACAGCCGAAACAACAGCGCCAGAACGACAATCATCACAGGACCGCCGACGAACTCGGCCGCCGTGAACTGCCAACCCATCATCAGCGCCAGGATGATGCCCAACTCCAGCACCAGATTCGTCGAGGCGATTTCGAAGGTCATGGCGGCGGTGAAGTTGGCGCCCTTGCGGAAAAGTGAACGGGCCAGCGCCACCGCAGCGTAGGAGCATGACGACGACGCCGTGCCCAGCCCCGCCGCTACGGCCAGGGTGCGGAAACGATCGTCACCCAACAGGCCGGCGATCGTCGAGCGTCGCACCAGTGACTGCACCACCGCCGACAGCGCGAAACCCAACACCAAAGCCCACAGAATTTCCCACGCCATCGAGCCGGCCAGGCCGAGAGCGTGAAGTACGGCGCCCACCCGTCTCATTGTGGGCGCATTGGCACCAGCAGGTGCAGGTCGACATAATGACGCCAAGTGTGCAGGTGAGCGGCACGGCTCCGGCCCGTCAATATTCGACACACCGGGTCGGCCAACGCAGTCACAGGCGCAACACCAGGCACACTGGTAACAACAACGATGCCGGGAGGGTGTTGCGGTGTACCGAGTTTTCGAAGCGCTCGACGAGCTGGGCGCGATTGTCGAAGAAGCCCGTGGCGTGCCGATGACGGCGGGCTGTGTGGTGCCGCGCGGCGACGTGCTGGAACTGATCGACGACATCAAGGACGCCATCCCCGGCGAACTCGACGACGCCCAAGACGTGCTCGACGCGCGGGACTCGCTGCTGCACGACGCCAAGACGCACGCCGACTCACTGGTGTCCTCGGCAACCACCGAGTCGGAGTCGATGCTCAACCACGCCCGCTCGGAGGCGGACCGGATCCTGTCCGATGCCAAGGCGCAGGCCGACCGGATGGTCGCCGAGGCCCGTCAGCACAGCGAGCGGATGGTTTCCGAGGCGCGTGACGAGGCGGTTCGAATCGCCGCTGCGGCAAAGCGCGAGTACGAGGCCACCACCGGGCGCGCCAAGGCGGAATGCGACCGGCTGGTCGAGGAGGGCAACATCTCCTACGAGAAAGCCGTGCAAGAGGGCATCAAAGAGCAGCAGCGCCTGGTATCGCAGACCGAAGTAGTGGCCTCGGCAAACGCGGAGGCCACCCGGCTTATCGACGCTGCGCACGCCGAAGCCGACCGGCTGCGCGGCGAGTGCGACATTTATGTCGATTCCAAGCTGGCCGAGTTCGAGGAGTTCCTCAACGGCACGCTGCGCTCGGTCAACCGCGGCCGTCACCAGCTGCGGACCGCCGCCGGCATCCACGACTACGCGCAGCGATAGGCACTAGCTGATCGGCGGCGACCCGCCGCGCCCGTAGGATTACGGGCATGCCCAGGCAGCACAGTTCCACCGCCCAGCGGCATCCGATTTCGCCGCTGGCGATCAACATTGCGCGACTGGGACGCCGCCCCGGAGCAATGTTTTCGGTGCACGACACCGTGGCGAGCCCGTCCCGGATCGGGCTGGACATGATCGCGATCGAGCGCGGCGCCCCGCTGCAGCTGGATCTGCGGGTCGAGTCGGTGTCGGAAGGCGTGCTGGTGACCGGCACGCTGGGCGCGCCCACCGCCGGCGAGTGCGCACGATGCCTGACGGCGGTCGCCGGGCACGTGCAGGTCGAGCTGACCGAACTGTTCGCTTACCCCGACAGCGCCACCGACGCCACCACCGAGGAAGACGAGGTCGGCCGCGTCGTCGACGACATCGTCGATCTCGAGCAGCCCGTCATCGACGCCGTCGGACTGGAACTGCCGCTGTCGCCGGTGTGCCGGGCAGATTGCCCCGGCCTGTGCCCCGACTGCGGTGTCCCGCTGGCCACCGCCGAACCCGGCCATCACCACGAGAAGATCGACCCGCGCTGGGCGAAACTGACCGCGATGCTGTCCCCGGACGACGAGGCGGGGCAGTGAGTGATCTGCTCGACGCGCTGGGCGTCGATCTGCCCGACGAATTGCTGACCCTGGCGCTGACCCACCGCAGCTACGCCTACGAGCATGGCGGCCTGCCCACCAACGAGCGCCTGGAGTTTCTCGGCGACGCGGTCCTCGGCCTGACCATCACCGACGAGCTCTTCCGCCGCCACCCGGACCGCTCCGAGGGGGACTTGGCGAAGCTGCGGGCCAGCGTGGTCAACACCCAGGCGCTGGCCGACGTCGCGCGGGGTCTGACCGACCACGGGCTGGGCGCTCATCTGCTGCTGGGCCGCGGCGAGGCAAACACGGGCGGCGCGGACAAATCCAGCATCCTGGCCGACGGGATGGAATCGCTGCTGGGCGCGATCTACCTGCACCACGGCATCGACACCGCCCGCGAGGTGATCCTGCGGTTGTTCGGCGGGCTGCTGGACGCGGCGCCCACATTGGGCGCTGGCCTGGACTGGAAGACCAGCCTGCAGGAGCTGACCGCCGCGCGCGGCCTGGGCGCGCCGTCATACCAGGTGACCTCTACCGGTCCGGACCACGACAAGGTGTTCACTGCCGTCGTGATCGTGATGGACACCGAGTACGGCTCGGGTGTGGGCCGCACCAAAAAGGAGGCCGAGCAAAAGGCCGCGGCGGCCGCGTGGACCGCTCTCGACAGTGCCTGAATTACCCGAAGTCGAGGTGGTGCGGCGCGGGTTGGCTGACCATGTGGTCGGCAAGACCATCTCCGCGGTCCGGGTGCATCACCCCCGGGCGGTGCGCCGCCACGAGGCCGGCCCGGCCGATTTGACGGCGCGGCTGCTCGGTGCGCGGATCACCGGTACCGACCGGCGCGGCAAATATCTGTGGCTGACGCTGGACGACGGCGACACCGCGCTCGTCGTGCATCTGGGAATGAGCGGGCAGATGCTGATCGGCACCGTCCCCAACACCGGTCACCTGCGGATTGCCGCGGTGCTCGACGACGGGACCGCGCTGAGCTTTGTCGACCAGCGGACCTTCGGTGGGTGGTTGTTGGCCGACCTGGTGACCGTCGACGGCAGTGTGGTGCCCGCGCCGGTGGCGCACTTGGGCCGCGACCCGCTCGACCCGCGCTTCGACGCCAAGGCGGTCGTTAATGTGTTGCGGCGCAAGCATTCCGAGATCAAACGCCAACTGCTGGACCAAACCGTCGTGTCGGGGATCGGCAACATCTACGCCGACGAGGCGCTGTGGCGGGCCAAGGTGAACGGCACGCGGCTGGCCGACACGCTGACCAGGCCGAAACTGACCGCCGTGCTGCAGGCGGCGGCCGACGTGATGCGCGATGCGCTGGCCCACGGCGGCACCTCATTCGATTCGCTCTATGTCAATGTCAACGGCCAGTCCGGCTACTTCGACCGGTCGCTGGACGCCTACGGCCGCGACGGCCAACCATGCCGGCGCTGCGGCGCGGTGATCCGCCGCGAGAAATTCATGAACCGCTCGTCGTTCTACTGTCCGAGGTGTCAACCGCGGCCACGCCGGTAGAAAAGAAGCCATGACGCAACTGTGGGTCGAACGTACGGGTACACGGCGCTACACCGGGCATAGCTCGCGAGGCGCCCAGGTCCTCGTCGGCTCCGAGGACGTCGAGGGCGTGTTCACGCCGGGGGAGCTGCTCAAGATCGCGCTGGCCGCCTGCAGCGGGATGGCCAGCGACCAGCCGCTGGCCCGCCGTCTCGGCGACGACTACCAGGCGGTCGTCCGTGTCTCGGGCCAGGCCGACCGCGAGCAGGAGCGCTACCCGCTGCTGGAGGAGACCCTCGAGCTCGACCTGTCCGGCCTCGACGACGCCGAGAAGGCCCGCGTGCTGACCGTCGTGCAGCGCGCCGTCGACCAGGTGTGCACTGTCGGGCGCACCCTGAAATCCGGCACGAAAGTCACCTTCGAGATCGCCGATGCCTGATGTCCGGCTCACCGCCTGGGTGCACGGCCGGGTGCAGGGCGTCGGCTTCCGGTGGTGGACGCGCAGCCGCGCGCTGGAGCTGGGGCTGACCGGCTACGCCGCCAACAGGCCCGACGGGCGGGTGCAGGTCGTCGCGCAGGGCCCACGCGAGGCGTGCGAGAAACTGCTGGGTCTGCTGCAGGGTGGCAAAACACCAGGCCACGTCGACAAAGTCGTCGCCGACTGGTCGCAGCGCGGCGAACCCATGAACGGGTTCACCGAAAGGTAGTCTCACACGTCGTGTACCTCAAGAGTCTGACGCTCAAGGGCTTCAAGTCCTTCGCTTCGCCGACGACTCTGCGCTTCGAGCCGGGCATCACCTGCGTGGTCGGGCCCAACGGCTCGGGCAAATCCAATGTCGTCGACGCGCTGGCGTGGGTGATGGGCGAGCAGGGCGCCAAGACGCTGCGCGGCGGCAAGATGGAAGACGTCATCTTTGCCGGCACATCGTCGCGGGCGCCGCTGGGCCGCGCCGAGGTCACCGTCACCATCGACAATTCCGACAACGCGCTGCCGATCGAATACTCCGAGGTGTCGATCACCCGCCGGATGTTCCGCGACGGCGCCAGCGAATACGAAATCAACGGCAGCACTTGCCGTTTGATGGATGTGCAGGAGCTGCTCTCCGACTCCGGCATCGGCCGCGAGATGCACGTGATCGTCGGGCAGGGCAAGCTGAACGAAATCCTGGAGTCGCGGCCGGAGGACCGCCGCGCATTCATCGAGGAAGCCGCCGGCGTGCTCAAGCACCGCAAGCGCAAGGAAAAGGCGGTCCGCAAGCTCGAGGCGATGTCGGCGAACCTCGCCCGGCTCACCGACCTGACCACCGAACTGCGCCGCCAGCTCAAACCGTTGGGCCGCCAGGCCGAGGTGGCCCGTCGCGCGGCGACCATCCAGGCCGACCTGCGTGACGCCCGGCTGCGGCTGGCCGCCGACGACGTCGTCACCCGGCAGGCCGAGCTCAACGACGCAGGCGAGGCTGAGGCGGCGCTGCGCCGCGAGCACGACGAGGCCGCGGCCCGGATGTCGGTGGCCTCGGAGGAACTGGCTGCCCACGAGCACGCGCTGGCCGCCTTGTCGAACAAGGCCGAAACGGCCCAGCAGACCTGGTTTGCCTTGTCGGCGTTGGCCGAACGGGTCAGCGCCACCGTGCGCATCGCCACCGAACGCGCCCAGCATCTCGACGTCGAGCCGGCCGCCACCGGCGGTCCCGACCCCGACGCGCTGGAGGCCGAAGCCGAACAGGTCGCGGCGCAAGAACAACAGCTGCTGGCCGAGCTGGCCGGCGCGCGCAGCCGGCTGGAGGCCGCCCGCGCGGAACTGGCCCACCGCGAACGCCACGCAGCCGAAGCCGAAGCGGCGCACCTGGCGGCGGTGCGCGCCGAAGCCGACCGGCGCGAGGGCCTGGCCCGGCTGGCCGGCCAGGTGGAAACCATGCGTGCGCGGGTCGAGTCGACAGACTCCCAGGTGGCCAAGCTCTCGGAGCGCATCGAACAAGCCGCCGCCCGCGCCCAGCAGGCCCAGGCCGAGTTCGAAACCGTGCAGGGCCGGGTCGGTGAGCTCGACCAGGGCGAGGTCGGTCTCGACGAGCACCACGACCGCACGGTCGCGGCGCTGCGGCTGGCCGACGAGCGGGTCGCAGAACTGCAGGCCGCCGAGCGCGGCGCCGAACGGCAGGTCGCGTCGCTGCGGGCGCGCATCGACGCGCTGGCGGTGGGCCTCGAACGTAAGGACGGTGCCGCCTGGCTGACCGAAAACCGCAGTGGCGCAGGCATTTTCGGCACTCTTGCCAAACTGGTCAAGGTGGCCTCCGGCTACGAGACGGCGCTGGCGGCGGTCCTCGGCGCGGCTGCGGATGCGGTCGCGGCCGACAGCTTCGGCGCGGCCCGCTCGGCGGTGACCGCGCTCAAGCAGGCCGACGGAGGCCGCGCGGCGATCGTGCTGGGGGACTGGCCGGAACAGCCTGCGCCACAGGGCGCTTTGCCCGGCGGCGCCCGCTGGGCGTTGGACCTCGTCGACGCGCCGCCCCGGCTGCGCGGGGCGATGACCGCGATGCTGTCCGGCGTCGCGGTGGTCGCCGACCTCACCGCCGCCCTGGAACTTGTTGCGGGACAACCGAAGTTGCGTGCAGTCACGCTCGACGGCGATCTGGTCGGCGCCGGGTGGGTGAGCGGCGGTTCGGACCGCAAACCGTCGACGCTGGAGATCACCAGCGAGATCGACAAGGCGCGCGCCGAGCTCGCCGCCGCCGAGGCGCAGGCGAGCCAACTGACGGCGGCGCTGTCGGGGGCGTTGAGCGAACAGGCCGCCCGCCAGGACGCCGCCGAGCAGGCGCTGGCCGCGCTCAACGAATCCGACGCCGCGATCTCGGCGATCTACGAGCAGCTGGGCCGGCTGGGCCAGGACGCCCGCACCGCGGAGGAGGAGTGGCGCCGGCTGCTGCACCAGCGCGAGGAGCTGGAGGCCGGACGCGCCCAGGCCCTCGAGGAGCTTGGCGAGCTGGAGACCCGGTTGCGCAACGCCGAGCAGACCCAGCCGGAAACCGCCACCGAGCCCGTCGAGCGCCAGCAGATCGCGGCCGCCGCCGAGGCCGCCCGGGCCGCCGAGGTCGAAGCCCGGTTGGCGGTGCGCACCGCCGAGGAACGCGCGAATGCCGTTCGGGGGCGGGCAGATTCGCTGCGTCGTGCCGCCGCTGCCGAACGTGAGGCCCGAGTGCGCGCCCAGCAGGCCCGCGCCGCGCGTGAGCATGCCGCCGCGGTGGCCGCCGCGGTGGCCGACGCCGGACGGCTGCTGGCCGACAAACTGGACCAGGTGGTGCGCGCCGCGTCGCGCAACCGCGACGCGCTGGCTGCCGAACGCCAGCAGCGGTCCACGGCGATGGCGTCGGTGCGAGACGAGGTGAACGCGTTGGGCAACCGGGTCGCTGCGCTGACCGAGTCGATGCACCGGGACGAGGTGGCCAAGGCGCAGGCGGCGCTGCGCATCGAGCAGCTCGAGCAGATGGTGCTCGAGCAGTTCGGCATGGCGCCCGACGACTTGGTCGCCGAATACGGCCCGGACGTCCCGCTGCCGCCGTCAGAGCTGGAGATGGCTGAATACGAACAGGCCCGCGAGCGCGGCGAGCAGGTCACCGCGCCGGCGCCGATGCCCTACGATCGGGCCACTCAGGAACGCCGCGCCAAGCGCGCCGAACGCGAGCTGGCCGAGCTCGGCCGGGTCAACCCGCTGGCACTAGAGGAGTTCGCCGCGCTGGAGGAGCGCTACAACTTCCTGTCCACGCAGTTGGAGGACGTCAAGGCGGCACGCAAGGATCTGCTCGACGTCATCGCCGACGTCGACGCCCGCATCCTGCAGGTGTTCACCGACGCCTACGCCGACGTGGAACGCGAGTTCGAGCAGGTATTCGCCACGTTGTTCCCCGGCGGCGAGGGCCGGCTGCGGCTGACCGACCCCGACGACATGCTCACCACCGGAATCGAGGTCGAGGCCCGCCCGCCGGGCAAGAAGATCAAGCGGCTCTCGCTGCTGTCCGGCGGCGAGAAAGCGCTCACGGCGGTGGCGATGCTGGTCGCGATCTTTCGGGCCCGCCCGTCGCCGTTCTACATCATGGACGAGGTCGAGGCCGCGCTCGACGACACCAACCTGCACCGGCTGCTGCACCTGTTCGAGCAGCTGCGCGCCCAGTCGCAGCTGATCGTGATCACCCACCAGAAGCCCACGATGGAAGTGGCTGACGCCCTGTACGGCGTCACGATGCGTGACGACGGCATCACCGCGGTCATCTCACAGCGGCTGCGGGGTCAGGAGCTGGTCGGCAGCCCCGCATAGCCGCGCACCGCGAGTGTGAACGAGGCGACGCGACACGCCGAAAACCCGTCGTATGGTTCACAGTCGAGCGCTAGGGGCCGGCGGCGCCGCCTGTCACCCCTGGAACAATGGCGGGGTGTCTGAAAGCCTCTGGATCGCAATAGCGGTCGTCGCCGCACTGGTCGTCATCGCCGCGCTGGTCTTCGGCCTGGTCCGTTACCGCCGGAGGCAGATCAGCCTGTCGGCCCGCGAGCAGACCGTCGACCGTTCTGGCGGCTACACCGCGTCGTCCGGAATCACGTTCAGCCAGACAGAGCGGCTCGACACCACCGGCCTGCCCGGCGTCGGCGACGACGCGGCCATTCCGCGCGACGCGCCCAAACGCACGATCACTGACATCGAGTTGCCGGAACCCCAAGTGGTGGCTCCCGACATCGAGGCGATCGCGCCGCCCGAAGGGCGGTTGGAGCGGCTGCGCGGCCGGCTGGCCAGGTCGCAGAACGCGCTGGGCCGCAGCATGCTGGGCCTGCTCGGCGGCGGGGACCTCGACGAAGACTCCTGGCAGGAAGTCGAAGACACCCTGCTGATCTCCGACCTCGGCCCGGTGGTCGCCGCCTCGGTGGTCACGCAGCTGCGCAGCCAACTGGCCAGCAAGAACGTCCGCACCGAGGCCGAGGCCCGCGCGGTGCTGCGCGAGGTCCTGATCAGCGAGCTGCGCCCCGACCTGGACCGCTCCATCCGCGCGCTGCCGCACGCCGACCATCCGTCGGTGCTGCTGGTCGTCGGCGTCAACGGCACCGGCAAGACCACGACGGTCGGCAAGCTGGCGCGGGTCCTGGTCGCGGACGGTCGCCGCGTCGTGCTGGGCGCGGCCGACACGTTCAGGGCCGCCGCGGCCGACCAGCTGCAGACCTGGGCCGCCCGGGTGGGCGCCGAGGTGGTGCGCGGAGCCGAGGGCGCCGACCCCGCATCGGTGGCGTTCGACACGGTGGACAAGGGCATTGCGTCCGGCGCCGACGTCGTCGTCATCGACACCGCTGGACGGCTGCACACCAAGACGGGGCTGATGGACGAGCTTGGCAAGGTCAAGCGGGTGGTGAGCCGGCGCGCGGCGGTCGACGAGGTGCTGCTAGTGCTCGACGCCACGATCGGCCAGAACGGGCTCTCGCAGGCGAAGGTGTTCGCCGACGTCGTCGACATCACCGGCGCCGTGCTGACCAAGCTGGACGGCACGGCCAAGGGCGGCATCGTCTTTCGGGTCCAGCAGGAACTGGGCGTGCCGGTAAAGTTGGTCGGGCTCGGGGAGGGGCCCGACGACCTGGCGCCGTTCGAGCCCGCCGCGTTCGTCGACGCATTGCTGGGGTGATCTCACCTCCGGTGAGCACCCTGTAACTCCCGCGAAACCGCGCCGCGTCGGACCCGAAACAACCACTGCTCATTGTTTGACCAGGTCAATGACAGGAGGTTGCGGGCGTGGACCATTTCCCGATGATGGGGGTGCCGGACACCGGAGACACCGCCTGGATGCTGGCCAGCTCGGCGCTGGTGCTGTTGATGACGCCGGGGCTGGCGTTTTTCTACGGCGGCATGGTCCGCGCCAAGAGCGTCCTCAACATGATCATGATGAGCATCAGCGCGATGGGCGTCGTGACGGTGCTGTGGGTGCTCTACGGCTATTCGCTCGCCTTCGGCAACGACGTCGGCAACATCGCGGGCAGCCCCACCCAATACTGGGGCCTGAAGGGCCTCATCGGGGTCAACGCCGTCGCCGCCGACCCGGCCAGCCACACCGCGGCGGTCGAGATCCCACTAGTGGGCACTTTGCCTGCAACGGTTTTCGTGGCGTTCCAACTGATGTTCGCGATCATCACGGTCGCGTTGATCTCCGGTGCGGTGGCCGACCGGTTGAAGTTCGGCAGCTGGATGCTGTTCGCCGGACTGTGGGCGAGCGTCGTCTACTTTCCGATCGCCCACTGGGTGTTCGCCGCCGACAAGGCCGCATCCGCCCACGGCGGTTGGATTCTCAACAAGCTGCACGCCATCGACTTCGCCGGAGGCACCGCCGTCCACATCAATGCCGGCACGGCGGGCCTGGTGCTGGCCATCATTCTCGGCAAGCGCCGAGGCTGGCCCGCAACTCCGATGCGGCCACACAACCTGCCCTTCGTCATGCTGGGGGCCGGGCTGCTCTGGTTCGGCTGGTACGGGTTCAACGCCGGTTCGGCCACCAGCGCCAACGGCGGGGCCGGTTCGACGTTCATCACCACCACGATCGCGACGGCTGCCGCCATGCTCGCCTGGTTGCTCACTGAGCGCATTCGCGACGGCCGCGCGACGTCACTGGGCGCAGCGTCGGGCATCGTGGCGGGCCTGGTCGCCATTACGCCGTCGTGCTCGTCGGTCAATGTTTTGGGTGCGTTGGCGATCGGCTTTGCGGCCGGTGTCGCCTGCGCATTGGCTGTCGGGCTGAAGTACCGATTCGGCTTCGACGACTCCCTCGACGTGGTCGGGGTGCACCTGGTCGGAGGCTTGGTCGGCACGTTGCTGGTGGGCCTGCTTGCGGCGCCGGAGTCCCTTGCCATCGCCGGCGTCTCGGGGGTTTCGCCCGGCTTGCTCTATGGCGGCGGCTTTGGCCAGCTATCGCGGCAGGCCATCGGCGCCGGCAGTGTCCTTGTCTATTCGGCTGTGGGCACGGCTATTTTGGCTCTGGTCGTGAAATTCACCATCGGGCTGCGCCTCAACGCGGAGGATGAAGCCTCGGGCATCGACGAAGCTCAGCACGCCGAGAGCGGTTACGACTTCGCGGTTGTCGCCAGTTCGGTTCCTGCACATCACGGCATCGAGGGAGCAGAGGGACAAGGAAATGAAGCTGATTACCGCGATCGTCAAGCCGTTCACGCTGGAAGACATCAAGCACAGTCTGGAGGAGCTGGGGCTCCTCGGGATGACGGTCAGCGAAGTCAAGGGGTACGGGCGACAGAAGGGTCACACTGAGGTCTACCGGGGTGCTGAGTACTCGGTGGATTTCGTGCCGAAGGTGCGGATCGAGGTCCTGGTCGACGACTTTGCCGCGGACAAAGTCGTCGACAGCATCGTGCGGGCGGCTCGCACCGGCAAGATCGGCGACGGCAAAGTTTGGGTCAGCCCGGTGGAAACCGTTGTGCGGGTTCGCACCGGCGAGCGTGGAGGCGATGCGATTTGAGACTGATCGTGAGCAGCTGATCCGACCTGGGCAGTAATGACACCACCTGGCCCAGATTCACCCGAGGCATTCCGGTCGGATTTCGCCTCAGGTGTAAATCGCTGTGCCGCAACTGATTTAGTTGCTGCCCGGAGCCAGCTGCTCGCCAGCTCACCATGCCAAGTGGATGCGGCGGCGCTGCGTCGAGCGTGGGGGGAGTTGCACGAATTCTGGCTGTGCGCCAAGGCAACCGAAATCGGGATCACTGTGGACAGTGGCTTTGCGGTCGTCGCTACCGGTTCGCTGGGCCGCCGCGAGCTGTTGCCGCATTCCGACCTGGACCTGCTGCTGGTCCACGACGAGGTGGCCGCAGACACCGTCGGCCGAGTCGCGGAGGCCTTGTGGTATCCGTTGTGGGACAGCAACATTCGTCTGGACCACAGCGTACGCACGGTTACCGAGGCATTGCAGGTTGCGGGCGAGGACATTTCCGCCGGCCTTGCCATGCTGGACGCGCGCCACATCGCCGGCGATGAGCAGCTCTCGGCCCGACTCGTCGACGGCGTACGCCAGCAGTGGCGAGCTGAAATTCGTTCGCGCTTCAGCGAACTCGTCGAAGCCACCCAGTCGAGGTGGCGCCGCAGCGGCGAGATCGCGCACCGCGCCGAGCCAGACCTGAAATGCGGTCGCGGCGGGCTGCGCGATGTCCAACTGCTCGAGGCGCTGGCCGTGGCCCAGCTCGCCGACCGCGATAGCGGTTCGCTGGCCGCCGCCTACCTGACGCTGCTCGACGTCCGCACCGAACTGCACCGCGTCTCCGGGCGCGGCCATGACCTGCTATTGGCTCAGTACGCGGACGAGATCAGCGCGGCATTGCAGATCGGCGACAGATACGACCTGGCCCGCGCACTGTCCGACGTGGCCCGGACCATCAGCTATCGGGTCGACGCCGGCCTGCGCACGGCCGCCAACGCGCTGCCGCGGCGCGGGATGTCGGCGATGCGGCCCCGGCTGCGCCGGCCGCTGGACGAGGGCGTGGTCGAGTATGCGGGGGAGGTGGTGCTGGCCCGCGACGCGCGACCGGAACGCGATCCCGCCCTGGTGTTGCGGGTGGCCGCCGCGTCGGCCGTCACCGGCTTGCCGATCGCGGCGTCCACGCTGAGCTGGCTGGCCGACACCGCGCCCGAGCTGCGCACACCGTGGCCGCGCGAGGCGCTGGACAATCTGTTGGTCCTGCTGGCCGCCGGGCCTGCCATGGTGGCAACCATCGAGGCGCTCGACCGCACAGGGCTATGGGGCCGGGTGTTCCCGGAATGGGAGGCCGTCCGCGACCTGCCGCCTCACGACATCGTCCATATTTGGACAGTGGACCGGCACCTAGTCGAAACAGCCGTGCGCGCAAGGGTTTTCACGACCCGGGTGGCACGCCCCGATCTGCTGGTACTTGCCGCGCTGCTGCACGACATCGGTAAGGGCCGGGGCGCGGACCACAGCGTCATCGGCGCCAAGCTGGCGACGCAGATCGGCACCAGGCTGGGTATGTGGCCATCCGACGTCGAGATGCTCTCGACGCTGGTGTTGCACCATCTGCTGCTGGCGAAGACGGCCACCCGCCACGACCTCAACGACCCGGACACCATCGCCGCCGTCTCCGATGCCCTCGGCGGTGATCCGGTGCTACTGGACGTGTTGCATGCGCTGACCGAAGCCGACGCGCTGGCCACCGGGCCCGCGGTGTGGAGCGACTGGAAGGCGTCGCTGGTCGCCGACCTGGTGCGGCGTTGCCGGCTGGTGATGGCCGGTGAGTCGCTGCCGCACGCCGATCCGATCGACCCCGAATATCTTTCGCTGGCTGCGGACCACCGAGTGCACGTGGAGTTGCGGGCCGGCAGCAGTCGGCGCAGCTACCACGTGGCCATGATCGCCCCCGACCAGCGCGGGCTGTTGTCCAAGGCCGCGGGCGTGTTGGCGCTGAACTCGCTGCGGGTGCATTCCGCATCGGTGAACATCCACGAGGGCGCCGCGATCAACGAATTCGTGGTATCGCCGCACTTCGGCTCTCCAGCCTCGGCCGAGCTGCTGCGCCAGCAGTTCGCCGGAGCGCTCGGCGGAGACCTCGACGTGCTCGGCATGCTCGCGGAGCGCGACAACGATGCGCACCGCGGCCCAGTGCGCGACGTGTCGACCGGTGTCCCTGTCCACGATTCGACCGCCGAGCCACGCATCGTCTGGTTCGACGGCACGGCCGGCAGGCAGGTGATCGAAGTTCGCGCCACCGACAGCGCCGGCCTGCTCGCGCGGCTCACCGGCACGCTGGAGCGCGCCGGGGCGGACATCGTTTGGGCGAAAGTGACCACTCGGGGCTCGATGGTCGACGACGTGTTCTGCATCGTGCTGCCCAACGGGAACGCCGAGGACGTCCCGGAGCTGCGAGCCGCGATCGAGCGGGACCTGCTCGCCGAGTTGCGCGGCGCAGCCGACAGACCCGTCGACCGCGCGGGTTAGGAAATGCGGGCGCCGATTCCGAAAGAGCGCCGCGCATGTGAATTCGCCACTTTCGGCGCCTGGGCTGGCCATATCAAATGTTTCGGCGTTGTTAAGTTCTTCATGTTGTCGTCATGTTCGGACGAAATGTGTTAAAGGTTCGGACTCGGCCGTTAAAAAGCCGTTGTGAACCTGTTCTTCGGCCGATGTGTCGGGAAAACTAATGAACGGCGAATGGGCAGGCGCCGCAGAGGCCGGCCCATTTTCCGGTGGATTTGTCGAGAAAGGTTCGTTCGATATGGCCATACAGCCGGAGCGGTTGGCGGCGGCGCTGACAAAACTGCAAGGCAGGGGCGCGGCCCTGCAGGCTCTGGAGGCGGCCATCGCCGCCCCGCCGGCCGGGCTTTCCCCGGCGTCCACCGACGAGGTGTCGGCGCTGATGGCGACGCAGTTCGCACTGCACGGCGAGGCCTATCGGGCGGTCAGCGCCCAAGCCCGGGCGATGCACGAGATGTTTGTGGGCATCCTGGCTGCCGGCGCTGCCACGCAGCCAGCGCCTGACGTCGCCGACAGCTAGGCGGTCAGCTAAAAGGCTGCGGTTGCCGCTGGATTCGCGGCGACCGCAGCCTTTGCCGTGGTGCTCGTCAGACGAGCACCTGCTTGGGCATCACCGTGGGCTTGACACCGTAGCGCGGTGCCCCGAAGCCGTAGCCGCCGCGACCGGCCGAGGCCACCGACGGCATGCCGGCCGGCAGAGCCGTCACCTCGCCCGCCTCTTCGGCGGCCGCCGTCCAGCCTGTGCCCGCCAGCGTGGCGCCGGTGCCGGCGGGGGTTGCCGCGGACCAGCTGGCCGGCACCGACAGTCCGCTGCCGATCGAGGACGCCGAGCCCATTCCCGCCAGCACCGTCGGCGCTCCGAAACCGCCGGCAGCAGGACCCGCCGAACCTGCGAGCGTCATGCCCATGCCCACGCCGGCCCCGACGGGCGTGACTTCGCCGACCGTGACACCCGCCGGCGCGTTGGCCACGAAGTGGCCCAGGGTCGCGGCGGCAGAGATGGTCATCATCGCGCACCACGACGCTGTGACATCTGCGGAGTTGATGGAGTTCGACACCATCGGGACGCCGAGGAGGTCGTTGAGACCCTGCCAAATCGACGTTCCGGAGCTCGCGTTCGACGTCACCGCACTGAGCGGGTTGGCGAGCGCCCCCTGGGTGTTGGTGAGGTTGCTGAGCAGCCCACTCAGGCCGGTCGACGTCGCGTTGCTGTTGACGGCGTTGGCCACCGCGGCTCCCTGCAGACTCCCTCCGGCCAGGTTGGTGTTCTGGGCCGGCGGTGTCAGCGGAGACACCTGCGCATTCACCGCTGAGGTGGCCGCGTAGCCGTACAGGGCGGCGGCGTCTTGCGCCCAGAACTCTGCGTACATCGCCTCGTTCGCCATGATCGCCGGCGTGTTCTGGCCCAGGATGTTCGTCGCGACGAGGGCCGCCAGCTGCGCCCTGTTGGCGGCGATCACGGGTGGCGGAATGGTGGCCATGAACGCCGTCTCGTAGGCTGCCGCCGACGCCATGGCCTTGGAGGCCGCTTCCTGCAGCTGCCCGGAGGTGGTGTTCAGCCAGGCGATGTAGGGCTGGGCCGCGGCGGCCATCGACGCCGATGACGGTCCAAGCCACTCCGAGCCGACGAGCTGGGAGATCACCGCTTCGTAGGACGCCGCGTTCGAGCTCAATTCCGAGCTCAGGCTGCTGAACGCTGACGCGGCGGCCATCAGCGGGCCGGCCCCGGCCCCCGCGTACATGAGCGCGGAGTTGACCTCTGGCGGTCGCGCTGCGAAATCAAAGAACATCTCGTCGAATCCCGTCCCTCAGTTGATTCAATTGGTGAAATCCGGCCGCCATTGGCCATCGCAAATCGTTTACGTCACCGTCGGTTTGGGCATTGCCGGCATGACCTTGGGTTTGACGCCGTAGCGGGGTGCCCCGAAGCCGTAGCCGCCGCGACCGGCCGAGGCGACCGACGGCATGCCGGCCGGCATGGTGGTCACCGTCCCCGCGTGGGGCGCGGCCGTGGTCCAGTTCTGAGCCGCAAATGTCACCGGTGTGCTCGCTCCCGGCACTCCGGCTGCCCAGCTGGGCGGCACGGACAGACCGCCGACCGCCGAGGCCTGGCCGACCCCGGCCAGCACGGCCGGCGCACCGGCGAGGCCACCCACTCCGCCGGTGGCCACCGGAGTGACGGCTCCGTCCAGGCCGGCCGCCACGCCGCCGATGTCCGCGGCGGCTTCCTCGGGTAGCGCGGTGAGAAGTCCGCCGCCGCCCATACCGATCAGGTCCGACGCAGCCGACGCCCAGTTACCGACCTGGATGTTGGCAAGGTTGGCGATGTTGCTGTTGAACGGGTTCGACGACGAACCAAGCATGTTGGCGAGGTTTTCGAAGATGTCGCCGAGCCCGGTCGACTGGGTCGGGGCCGCCGACGACGCTCCGAACAGCGATCCCAGTCCCTGCAGCGGTGTCGAGGCGGCCGCGACCTGGTTGGCCGCCTCGGTTTCGCCGTACGAGCCGGCGCTGGTTCCCAGCAGGTTGACGAACTGCTGGTGAACAGCCTGCGCTTGCGCGCTGACCGACTGGTAGAGCTGGCCGTAGGTGGAGAACACGCCCGCCTGCAGCAACGACACCTCGTCCGAGGCCGGCGGCAGGATGGCAGTGGTGGGAGGCGCTGCGGCCGCGCTCTCGGCGGAAAACGAGTTGCCGATGCCCTCGAGCTGGGCTGCGGCCGCGGCGATCGCTTCAGGCACCGTCTTCACGAAGGCCATGTATTTCTCCCGAGCAAAATAAATCGACTCTTTCCGGAGCCGAGTACGAGTTGAGTGTGTGGCGGTCTGGCAATGGATCCATTGCTATTTTGCGTAACCGTCTGTCCGCGGCAAAGCGGGTTAATGACTTTTTAACGTGTACGGGTAAACTTTTAACAGTTCGTTTGTGGACCCATTCTGAGGGTACGTAACTGGGCTGTTAATAAATCCTCACCATTTCTGAAGTTGGTCAGGTTTCCGAACGCTCACCGGCCATTGAAATCGGCGCGGGCCGGCGGCGGGACCGTTAAAAGCGCGTTACCAACTTGTCGCGCTCAAGCGTGCGTCCGGCACGGCGGGCGCTCGCCCGCCCCGGGCCGGGTACGGTCGTCGCAACCCGCTCGACCACCCGGGTATGCCGGGCGCCGATTTCACCGACAGGGGGTCACCGCTGACGTGAACGATGACCCGCGCTCCGATGCGGTCGGCCGTCAATACCAGCGGTGGAGCTACCCGCCTCCGATCCGGGACCTCGCGGAGTGGACGGCCGGCCACTGGGAGTGGTTCGACCCGGTGCACGCTCACCGCGTGTTATGGCCCGACCGTGAATACAAACCCGATCTCGACATCTTGATCGCGGGTTGTGGCACTAATCAGGCGGCGGTTTTTGCCTACACCAATCCGCATGCGAAGGTACTGGCGGTCGACATCAGCGAGTCCTCGCTGGAGCACCAGCAATATCTGAAAGACAAGCACGGACTGTCAAACCTGGATTTGCGTCTGATGCCGATCGAAGAATTGCCGACATTGGGCTGCGATTTCGATCTGGTGGTATCGACCGGCGTATTACATCACATGGCGGATCCGCTTACCGGCATGAAGGCGATCGGCGCCTGCTTGCGCCGGGATGGTGCTATGGCTGTCATGCTCTATGCAAAGTACGGCAGGCTCGGTATTGATTTGCTGGAATCGGTCTTTCGGGACTTGGGACTGGTTCAGGATGATGCGTCAGTCCAAATAGTCAAGGACACGCTTTCATTGCTGCCAGCGGATCATCCCGCCCAAAGCTATCTCAAGCTAGCACGAGACCTGCAGTCCGACGCCGCCTTCGTCGACACGTTCCTGCACGGTAGAGCCCGTAGTTATACCGTCGAAGAATGTATCGCCCTAGTGGCGTCAGCAGGTCTGGAGTTTCAGGGCTGGTTCCACAAGACGCCGTATTACCCGCACGACTTGCTGGTTGAAAGAAGCGGATTCCACGCGATTGTAGATGCGTTGCCCGAGGATCGGATCTGGTCGGTCATGGAGCGCCTGCAGACGTCAAATGGTTGCCATTTTTTCATCGCTTGTAGGCCCGACCGGCCGCAAGAAAGTTACTGCATCGACTTCAGGACTGCCGCGGCGCTCGATTACATTCCGCTGCTTCGCACTCGGTGCGGCTTCTCCGGCAGTGATATTTTTTGGCCCGGGGCCCGAATGCGTCTGAATCCAATCCAGTCGGCGTTTGTGCAGTACGTCGACGGGCGTCGCACGGTTCGAGAAATTGCCGAATGCGTGGCGAAGAGTGATTTGGGCCAAGCCGCTGGCATCGACCACGAGAACTTCGGCCGGAAGTTATTCCAGTCGCTGTGGCGACTCGATTTTGTCGCCATGGCACTTGCTTAGACATTCCCAGCGTCGACTTGTCGTGCCTCTTGCCCGCGGTTCGGCCCGACAGCTCGACGTTCGACGGCTGATGGCGCGGCTGATGGCCGTCCTCGCCCGGCTGTGCTGATGGTGGCGGCCCGCCGCGCCCGGCTCCGCCGCGCTTGCGACCACCACTACGCTGGGCGGCGTGTTTGAATCGCTGTCCGACCGGCTGACCGGCGCCCTGCAGGGGCTGCGCGGCAAGGGCCGGCTGACCGAGGCCGACATCGACGCCACCACTCGCGAAATCCGGTTGGCGCTGCTGGAAGCCGACGTCTCGCTGCCGGTGGTGCGGGCCTTCGTCAGCCGGATCAAGGAACGCGCCAAGGGCGCCGAGGTGTCCGGTGCCCTCAACCCTGCGCAGCAGGTCGTCAAGATCGTCAACGAAGAACTCATCGGGATCCTGGGCGGCGAGACCCGCCAGCTGAGGTTCGCCAAGACGCCGCCGACCGTCATCATGCTCGCGGGTCTGCAGGGCTCCGGTAAGACCACGCTGGCCGGCAAGCTGGCTACCTGGCTGCGCGGTCAAGGCCACACCCCGCTGTTGGTCGCCTGCGACCTACAGCGGCCGGCGGCCGTGAACCAGCTGCAAGTCGTCGGTGAGCGGGCCGGGGTTCCGGTGTTCGCGCCGCACCCGGGCGCATCGCCGGAAGCCGGGCCCGGCGACCCCGTCGCGGTGGCAGCCCAAGGCCTCGCCGAGGCACGGGCCAAGCACTTCGACGTCGTCATCGTCGACACCGCCGGGCGGCTGGGTATCGACGAGGAGATGATGGCCCAGGCCGCCGCCATCCGCTCGGCCATCGATCCCGACGAGGTGCTGTTCGTCCTCGACGCGATGATCGGTCAGGACGCCGTCACCACCGCCGAGGCGTTCCGTGAGGGTGTCGGCTTCACCGGCGTGGTGCTGACCAAGCTCGACGGCGACGCACGCGGCGGCGCCGCGCTGTCGGTCCGCGAAGTAACCGGTGTCCCAATACTTTTCGCCTCCACTGGGGAGAAGCTCGAGGACTTCGACGTCTTCCACCCGGACCGGATGTCCAGCCGCATCCTGGGCATGGGCGACGTGCTGAGCCTGATCGAGCAGGCCGAGCAGGTCTTCGACGCGCAACAGGCTGAGGCCGCCGCGGTCAAGATCGGGACCGGCGAGCTGACGCTGGAGGACTTCCTCGAGCAGATGCTGGCCATCCGCAAGATGGGCCCGATCGGCAACCTGCTGGGCATGCTGCCCGGCGCGGGCCAGATGAAGGAGGCGCTGGCCGCCGTCGACGACAAACAACTCGACCGGCTGCAGGCGATCATCCGCGGAATGACGCCAGAGGAACGCGCGGACCCGAAGATCATCAACGCCTCGCGCCGGCTGCGGATCGCCAACGGCTCCGGGGTGACCGTTTCGGAGGTCAACCAGCTGGTCGACCGCTTCTTCGAGGCCCGCAAGATGATGTCGTCGATGGTCGGCGGCATGGGCATACCCGGGCTGGGCCGCAAATCTGCGACGCGAAAAGCCAAGGGTGGCAAGGGTAAAAAGGGCAAGAAGCGCGGCCCGACACCGCCGAAGCGCAGCCCGCTCAATCTGCCGGCCGGCTTTCCCGACCTGTCACAGATGCCGGCCGGTCTCGACGAGTTGCCGCCCGGCCTCGCCGATCTCGACCTGTCCAAGCTGAACTTCCCCGGCAAGAAATAGCCGCATGCGGCTTCATGTCCGCGGCAATCGACTGCCCGACGACGAACCGGTGCAGTGGTGGATCGTCGACGGCACGCTCAGCGCCGAACCGGTCGCGGGCGCCGAAACCGTTTTCGACAAAGGCTGGATCCTGCCCGGGCTCGTCGACGCGCACTGTCACGTCGGCGTCGGACCGGGCGGGGCCGTCGAGCTCGACGAGGCGATCCGGCAGGCCGAGACCGAACGCGACGCCGCGGCGCTGCTGCTGCGCGACTGCGGTTCACCGATCGACACGCGCAGCCTCGACGATCGTGACGATCTGCCCCGGATCATCCGCGCCGGACGGCATCTGGCGAAGCCGAAACGCTATATCCCCGGGTTGCCGATCGACCTCGACGACGAGTCGCAGCTGCCCGCCGCGGTGGCCGAACAGGCCCGCCGCGGCGACGGCTGGGTCAAGCTGGTCGGCGACTGGATCGACCGGGACGCAGGCGATCTGGCCCCGCTGTGGTCCGACGAGGTGCTCAAGACCGCGATCGACACCGCGCACGCTCACGGCGCCCGCGTCACCGCGCACGTCTTCGGTGAGGACGCGCTGCCCGGGTTGATCACCGCCGGGATCGACTGCATCGAGCACGGCTACGGGCTCACCGACGACACGATCGCGCTGATGGTCGAGCACGGCACGGCCCTGGTGCCCACGCTGATCAACATCGAGAACTTTCCGGGCATCGCCGATAAGGCCTCGCGCTACCCGGTTTACGCCGACCACATGCGCGAACTGTATGCCCGCGGCCGCCAGCGGGTTGGCGCTGCACGCGACGCCGGCGTGCCGATCTACGCCGGCACCGACGCCGGCGGCGGCATCACGCACGGGCGCATCGCCGACGAGGTCGACGCGCTCAAGGGCATCGGGATGAGCCCGACGGAGGCGCTCGGAGCGGCGTGCTGGGACGCCCGGCGCTGGCTGGGCCGGCCGGCTCTGGACCATGGCGCTTCGGCAGATCTGTTGTGCTACAACGACGATCCGCGTCATGGCGCGGCCGTACTCAACCGGCCGGACGTGGTCATCCTGCGCGGCCGGGTGTTCTGACCGAGCAAGGTCGGGAATCGGCCGTTAGCATCGAAGGATGTCGTTGACCGCCGGCACGACGTTTGCTGGCTACACCATCCTTCGGATGCTGGGCTTCGGCGGGCTGGGCGAGGTGTATCTGGCGCAGCACTCCACACTGACCCGCTACGACGCTCTCAAGGTCCTCCCCGCGGCACTCACCGCCGACACCGAATTCCGCGAGAGGTTCACCCGCGAGACCGAGGCGGCGACGACGTTGTACCACCCGCACATCGTCGACGTGCACGAGCGCGGCGAGTTCGACGGCCGGCTGTGGATCGCGATGGATTACGTCGACGGGATCAACGCGGCTCAGCTGGTCGCCGAGCGGCATCCTGCCGGCATGCCCGCCGGTGACGTGCTCGCCATCGTCGCGGCCGTCGCGAGCGCGCTCGACTACGCCCACCGGCGCGGACTCCTGCACCGCGCCGTCAAACCCAGCAACATCCTGCTCACCAACCCGCTGGCTGGTGGACAGCGAATCCTGTTGACTGACTTCGGGATAACGCGACACACCGGTCAGCCGGGTTACTCGGCGCCGGAACAACTGATGAGCGCCGACATCGACGACCGCGCCGATCAATACGGGTTGGCGGCCACCGCCTACCACCTGTTCACCGGTGCGCCGCCGGACCAGGGGAGCGCGTCGCCACGGCTCGGCGCGCGGCGCCCCGAGCTTGCGCCGCTCGACGACGTATTGGCCAGGGCTTTGGCCAAGAACCCCCGGGACCGATTCGGGCGGTGCAGCGACTTCGCCGCGGCGCTCATCGAGCGGGCCGGGGGCTGGACCGGTGAGCGCAGCCCCGAGGCCGCCCTGGCCGTCGTCGACTACCCCGAGGATGCCGAGCCCGAAACAGACGTCGCGCCGGCCAGACCGAGCCGGCCGTGGCTTTTGCTGGGGGCGGCGGCCGTTGCGGCGGTGTTGTTGCTGACGGGGCTGCTCGCCGGCTTCCTGATCGGCCGCAAGAACAACCCGACCGTCACTGAGGCCGGCCCGTCGAGCACCGCGCGGGTTCCGGCCGCGGTCCCCACCACGTCCACCGCCTCCGCCATGCCTGCTCCGGACCAGCTGCTCGACGGCACCTATCAGGTGGACATCAACCGCTCACAGCAGACGTTCAACGACAACCCCGACCCGCAACCGCCCGACGTATCGACATGGTGGGCGTTTCGTTCCTGGTGCACCGCGGCCGGATGCATTGCCACCGGCATACAGCTCGACGACAACGACCACCGCACGGCGAGCAATCCCGGCGGCACGCTCATGCTGGACTTCCGCCAGGGCGCTTGGCAATCGCGAGCCGAAACGCTGCGGTTTCCCTGTATCGGGCCGAAGGGAGCCGCGGACAACGAGACCACGACGCAGGTGTTGTCGTTGCAGCCGCAGGTTCACGGGCCGCTGCGCGGCGTGATGACGGTGACCGTCGAAACCAACGAGTGCGGCCAGCAGGGCGGTCGGATCACGATTCCGGCGGTGGCCGGACGGGTCAGTGCGGTGCCGCCCGACGTCACCGTCCCCGGCCCAGGGCCGGCCACCGGCAACCCGGCTCCGTCCACGACCACGTCTGCCGCGCCGTCGGCCGAAAGCCCCGCCGCGCCGGGGCCGACGCCGGGCCGCTGACCAGCCGACAAAAAGATTGTAAGTACTCACTATCTCTGCTAGCGTCTGCTGCCATGACCTATGACGTGATCGTCCGCGACGGTTTGTGGTTCGACGGGACCGGCGCCCCGCCCCAAGTCCGCAATCTGGGGATTCGCGATGGCGTCGTATCCGTGGTGTCCGCCGGGCAGCTCGACGAGACCGGCTGCGGCGAGGTGATCGACGCGGCCGGCAAGTGGGTGGTCCCCGGCTTCATCGACGTGCACACCCACTACGACGCGGAGGTGCTGCTGGATCCCGGGCTGCGGGAATCGGTGCGGCACGGGGTCACCACGGTGCTGTTGGGCAACTGCTCGCTGTCGACGGTCTACGCCAGCTCCGAGGACGCCGCCGACCTGTTCAGCCGGGTGGAAGCGGTGCCGCGGAAGTTCGTCCTCGGCGCGCTGCAAGCCAAGAAGACGTGGTCGGGGCCGGCCGAGTACGTCCGCGCACTCGACGAACTACCGCTGGGCCCCAATGTCGGCTCGCTGCTTGGGCATTCGGATCTGCGCACCGCGGTGCTCGGGCTGGGCCGAGCCACCGACGACCGCATCAGGCCGAGCGACGCCGAGCTGGACCGCATGGCGGCCCTGCTCGACGAGGCGCTCGACGCCGGTCTTTTGGGCATGTCCGGGATGGATGCGGCGATCGACAAACTCGACGGCGACCGCTACCGCTCGCGGGCGCTGCCGTCGACGTTTGCGACCTGGCGAGAACGGCGCAAGCTGATCGGCGTGCTGCGCCGGCGCGGCCGGATTCTGCAGAGTGCACCGGACGTCGACAAGATACTGTCGGGCGTGCTGTTCTTCTTGGCCAGCAGCCGAATGTTCGGGAGGCGCAAGGGTGTTCGGATGAGCCTGCTCGTCTCGGCGGATTCCAAGTCGATGCCGGGCTCGGCAACGATCTTCGGCCCGCTCACCCGGCTGCTCAACGCCGTGCTGAGCTCCAGCGTGCGGTTCCAGCACCTTCCGGTGCCGTTCGAGGTGTACTCCGACGGGATCGACTTACCGGTCTTCGAGGAGTTCGGCGCGGGCACCGCGGCGCTGCATCTGCGTGATCAACTGGAGCGCAACCAGCTGCTCGCCGACACCCAATACCGTCGCAAGTTCCGCCGCGAGTTCGACCGCCGCAAGCTCGGAGCGTCGTTGTGGCACCGGGACTTTCACGACGCCGTGATCGTCGAATGCCCGGACGAGTCACTGATCGGCAAGAGCTTCGGGACAATCGCCGACGAGCGCGGGCTGCATCCGCTCGACGCGTTCCTCGACGTGTTGATCGACAACGGCGAGCGCAACGTGCGCTGGACCACTGTGCTGGCCAACCACCGCCCCAAGCAGCTCGACAAGCTGGCCGCCGAACCCAGTGTGCACATGGGGTTTTCGGACGCTGGGGCCCATCTGCGCAACATGGCCTTCTACAACTACCCGGTGCGGCTGCTCAAGCGCACGCTGGACGCCAGCCGCGCCGGTGCGCCCTTCCTCAGCGTGGAACGCGCCGTATACCGGCTGACCGCCGAGGTGGCAGACTGGTTCGGCCTCGACGCGGGCACGTTACGCGAGGGCGACCGTGCGGATTTCGCGGTGATCGACCCGGCCGGTCTCGACGAAGCCGTGGACGGCTACTACGAGGAAGAGGTGCCGTTCTACGGTGGGCTGCGCCGCATGGTGAACCGCAACGACGCCGCCGTCGTCGCCACCGGGGTCGGTGGTGTTGTGGTGTTCCGCGACGGGCGATTTCGCGACGGCTACGGCAGCACGGTCAAATCGGGGCGTTTCGTGCGGGCAGGCGCGCAGCAGCTGCAGCGGGTCTGACGATGGCCAGGACGCAGCAGCAGCGCCGCGAGGAAACAGTCGCGCGTCTGCTGGATGCCAGCATCGCGACCATCGCCGAAGTCGGCTACGCCCGAGCATCGGCCGCGGTAATCACCAAGCGCGCAGGAGTCTCCGTGGGCGCGCTGTTTCGGCACTTCGACACGATGGGCGACTTCATGGCCGCCACCGCCTACGAGGTGATGCGCCGCCAGCTCGGCGAATTCAGCAAGAAGGTCACCGAAATACCCTCCGACAGGCCGGTTTTGGAGGCGGCGCTGGCCATCCTGCGCGACCTCACCGCTAATTCCACCAACACGGTGATGTATGAACTCATGGTCGCTGCGCGCACCGACGAAAAACTCAAAGCCACTTTGCAGAACGTTCTCGAGGAATACGGGGCCAAGATCCACGACGCCGCGCGTGCGCTGCCCGGCGCCGATGCCATCCCTGAGGATGTGTTCCCGGCTCTGGTCGCGGTGATGACCAACACGTTCGACGGCGCCGCCCTGGTTCGGGCCGTGCTACCGCAGCCCGACATCGAGGCGCAGCGTATCGGGCTGCTGGCATCGCTGTTGAACGGGATGTATGCGGAGGGGTCAGGCGTCGCCGAGCGCGCTGAGCGCGTCGTCGAGGGTGCGGTACAGCGACATGATCTCGTTCAGACCCAACAGGGTGAGTGGCCGGCGGGTGACCGGCCCGTCGGCGACCACGGCGAACTTGCCTGAGTCACCGATATTTTCGTGAGCAGCGATCAGCACGCTGATTCCGGCCGATCCCAAGAACTCGACCCGGGACAAGTCGACGACCATTCCGGCCGGGTTCTTCGCGCGAGCGGATTCGATGGCGTCGGTCAGCCACGGCGCACTGAGCATGTCCGCGCTGCCGCTCACCGATAACACGACGAGCTGATCGACCCACTTCTCGTCGACGTTGAAGTCGTCGGGTTGAGGAGGAGCTGGAGCGTGGTGGTGTTCGGCCATCATCGATCCTCATTGCTTGTGTGCACCTGTGCAGCCAGTTCGCGACATCGGCATGCTGGCAAGGGCTGTGAGCTCAACCCACGAATCAACAGCGCCGACGGGTGTCGGCGCAGCGCCGCGGAAACCATATTCGACATCTGCAGAACAGGATGCCACGGCAGTGGCAGATTAGCGCACCGATCCTAAAGGGTGCCGATGGCCGACTGCGGGTTGAGGGCGAAGCCCCAGTCCAGCAGGGTGGCCGCCTGGTCCCAGTAGGTCGGCCCGCCCTCGTGCACCAGGCCATACATCATGGCGACCACCAACCGGCGGCCGTCGCGGGCCGCGGCGCCGACGAACGTCTTGCGGGCGGCGTTGGTGAAGCCGGTCTTGCCGCCGATGGAGCCGGGATACCGGTACAGCAACTCGTCCTGGTTGACGATCTGGTGGTCGCCGCCGTCGCCGGGGAACATCGCCGACGGCTCGGAGGTGATCTGGGCGAACACCGGGTTGGCCAGGGCGGCCCGGAAGATGACGGCCAGGTCATGGGCGGTCGAGGAGCCCGAGCCGCCGGGCCCGTCGAGGCCCGACGGGGTCGCCGCGTGGGTGTTCACGGCGCCCAGGGACGCCGCCTTGGCGTTCATCTTGGCCACTGCGGCTTGCTGGCCGCCCAGCATCTGCGCCAGCGTGTTGGCCGCGTCGTTGCCCGACACCAGCAGCAGGCCGTCGAGCAGCTGGCGCGCCGTGTAGGTGCGGCCGGGTTTGACGCCCACGCAGTTGCACTCGACGTGGGTGGCGGATTCGTCGGCGACCACGGTGGAGTCCAGGCTCAGCTCGTCGAGGGCAACCAGCGCCAACAGCACCTTGATGGTGCTGGCCGGCGGGTGGCCGACGTTCTCGTCGCGCGCGGCCAGCACCTGTCCGCTGTCCAGATCGGCGACGATCCACGTCTGTGCCGGGCCGTCGGGGATGGGCACCGAGCCGACCGGCTGCACGCTGGTGTCGGCCCGCGCTGTCGGACATGCAATCACCGCGAGAAAAGCCGCGACCGCGGCGAGAAGCCTCCGCATGGGCGATTAGCCTAACCGGCATGCTGAGCCAAGCCGAGATCTCCGACAGGTTGGAGATCCAACAGCTGTTGGTCGATTACTCGACGGCGATCGACACCCGACGGTTCGACGACCTGGATGCGGTGTTCACCCCGGACGCTCATATCGACTACAGCGCCTTCGACGGCATCGTCGGGCGTTATCCCGAGGTCAAGGCCTGGCTGGCGGAGGTGTTGCCGAATTTCGCCAACTACGCCCACATGCTGGGACTGCCGTCGATCCGGCTGAACGGCGACACCGCCACCGCCCGGACTTTCTGCTTCAACCCGATGGTGTTTGGCGAGGCGCCCAGCACCATGCTGCTGGGTCTGTGGTACGACGACGAGTTCGTCCGCACGCCGGACGGCTGGCGGATGAGCCGGCGCGTCGAGACCAAGTGCTTCGACCGTCGGCCCTGACCGGGGCGTGTCCCCATCGGCCGAGTGTGAACCCTTCGACGCCGCGACGGCGTGTCGCGTCGCCAGATTCACAGTCGCGCGAGAGGCCGGCGGATTTCCACCGGACCAGCGGCCTCTGGCACAATGGGCGGCTGCACACGCGAGGCAAAACCCGGATCCCGGCATCCCGCCCGGATCGCTGAATTGCAGCGTGACACCACAGGAGCAATTCATGGCTGTGAAGATCAAGCTGACCCGGCTTGGCAAAATCCGCAATCCCCAGTACCGCATCGCCGTCGCCGACGCCCGCACGCGGCGCGACGGCCGCGCCATCGAGATCATCGGCCGCTACCACCCGAAGGAAGAGCCGAGCCTGATCGAGATCGACTCCGAGCGCGCGCAGTACTGGCTTTCGGTGGGGGCCCAGCCCACCGAGCCCGTCCTCAAGCTGTTGAAGATCACCGGTGACTGGCAGAAGTTCAAGGGGCTGCCCGGCGCCGAGGGCAAGCTGAAGCTCGCCGAGCCCAAGCCGAGCAAGCTGGAGCTGTTCAACGCCGCGCTCGCCGCCGCCGATGGCGGCCCCACCACCGAGGCCGCGACGCCGAAGAAGAAGAAAGCCCCGGCCAAGAAGGCCGCCAAGGCCGAGAAGGCCGACGAGCCGGCCGCCGAAACCGAGCAGGCCGCACCGGCGACCGAAAGCTGACCGAGCGATGAGTACCGTCGTCGTCGACGCCGTCGAGCACCTGGTCCGCGGGATCGTCGACAACCCCGACGATGTCAGAGTCGACATGGTCACCAGCCGTCGCGGCCGTACCGTCGAGGTGCACGTCCATCCCGACGACCTGGGCAAGGTGATCGGCCGCGGTGGGCGCACCGCGACCGCGCTGCGCACCCTGGTCGCCGGAATCGGGGGCCGCGGAATCCGCGTCGACGTGGTGGACACCGACCAGTAGGCGAGTCCCGGTCGTGGACCTGGTGGTCGGACGCGTGGCCAAAGCGCACGGGATCACCGGCGAGGTCGTCGTCGAGGTTCGCACCGACGAACCCGACACCCGGTTCGCCCCGGGAACGATATTGCGGGCCAAGGGATCTGACGGCCGCGAGCGCAGCTACACCGTCGAGGCCGCCCGCGATCACGGCGCGCGGCTGCTGGTGCGGTTCGCCGGGGTGAGCGATCGCGATGCCGCCGACGCGCTGCGGGGCAGCCTGCTGGTCATCGACTCCGAGGCCCTGCCGCCCATCGACGAACCGGACACCTACTACGACCACCAGCTGGAAGGCCTTCGGGTGCTTACGACCACCGGCCGCGAGATCGGCACCATCGCCGAGGTGCTGCACACCGCAGGCGGTGAGCTGTTGGCGGTTCGCCGCGACGACGGCGGTGAGCTGCTGGTGCCGTTCGTCGGCGCGATAGTGACGACGGTGTCGCTGGATGCCGGCACTGTCGAGATCGATCCGCCCGAGGGCCTGTTGGAACTGGGGCAGTAGTGCGCATCGACGTCATCACGATCTTTCCGGATTACTTGGAGCCGCTGCGACAATCGTTGCCGGGCAAGGCAATCGAATCGGGCGTTGTCGAGTTCGGGGTGCATGACCTGCGCCGGTGGACTCACGACGTGCACCGCTCCGTGGACGACACGCCCTACGGCGGCGGCCCAGGGATGGTGATGCGGGCACCGGTGTGGGGTGAGGCGCTCGACGAAATCTGTTCGGAGACTTCACTTCTCGTTGTGCCCACCCCGGCCGGCAGGTTGTTCACCCAGGCGACCGCGCAGCGGTGGAGCGCCGAGAAGCATCTGGTGTTCGCGTGCGGCCGCTACGAGGGAATCGACCAGCGAGTCGTCGACGACGCCGCTCGCCGGATGCGCGTCGAGGAGGTTTCGATCGGCGACTACGTGCTGCCCGGAGGAGAATCGGCGGCGCTGGTGATGATCGAGGCGATCGTCCGGTTGCTGCCTCAGGTCATCGGCAATCCGCTGTCACACCAAGACGATTCGCACTCCAACGGCCTGCTGGAAGGCCCGTCGTATACCAGGCCGCCGACGTGGCGTGGACTCGACGTGCCCGAGGTGCTGCTGTCCGGTGACCATGCCCGCATCGCCGAGTGGCGACGGCGAGCCGCCGAGCAACGCACCCGCGAACGCCGCCCGGACCTGTTGGATTAGTCCGAGCAGCTAAATCCGGCCCTGCGGAAACATCGTCTTGACCGCCTGGGTGATCGTGGCCCGGGCGGTCGCGTCGTCAGAGGGCTGCAGCGACTCGATCACCATGATGTAGCGGCGGTCGGCGCCGACTATTCCGGTCGACAGGTGCATCCAGTCACTGCCGATGCAGCACATCCAGCCCTGCTTGACCGCAACCGGCTCGGCGGACAGCCCCTCGGGGATGCCGAACCGCTGCGGGTAGCCGTCGATGCCCGTCGGGGTGGACTGCGCCAGGTTCTTCACGATGATGTCGGCCCGCTCCGCCGGAAGGCCGCCGGAGCCGGCCAGCAGCATGTCGTAATACCGGATCAGATCGGATGCCGAGCTCATGGTGTCCCACCAGCGCCCGCTGCTGGGTGGCGTGGTGGAGGTCAACCCGTAGCGGCCCGCGACCGCGGTGATGATCGACTCACCGCCGTCTTGCGCCCAGAAATTCTCCGCAGCGCCGTCGTCGGAGGAACGCAGCATGCCGTCGAGCGCCTGGCGGTCTTCCGCCGACAGGCGGGTCTTGCCCTGGGATTCCTGCAGCAGCAGATCGTCGGCGATGAACAGCTTGGCCACCGACGCGATGCCGACCAATTGGTCCCTGCCGTTGGAGAACATCTGCTTGGTGGCGCGGTCGAACACCGCGACCGAGATTGTCGCGCCCTGCTCCGCGGCCTCCTCGGTGGCCTGCTGGATGCGGGCCGGCAAGCCGCCCAGCGCAGCGGCCGGCTCTGCCAGCGGCACTTCGGACGGCATGATCGCCTGCACCAGCGGCGCGACGCGGCTCGTCCGGTGTTCCGGGGGCCTGTTGTTGGAGGCGCCGTAGACCTTGGCTTCACACCCCGCCGCCACCAGCACCGTCGCCACCGCGGTGGCGATCAGCAGCATGGGGGGCCGCGCTCGCATGCGTCTCCTCAACGGGTTACCGAGAATGACCTGACTCGGGCTCGCCACAACCGCCATCCGCCCGACCCGTCAGATTAACGTGAGACTTTCCGGTTCGTGTGGTGCGACCCCGTTCATATGTACCATCCGCATCTAGTCCGGACGGCCACGCTGAGCGGCGTTTTTGTGTGATTTCGCTCCCGCGCCGGCCGTCTGGCACAATTGACCAGTTGTCTCCAGCAGTTGCCGGCCGGCCGGCTGCGCCCCGCCTGCTGCGAGATGCGCCCAGATGCCCAACCCATCGGCTCGGTCGACCGCTCCATGCCTGGTCGAACCGGCAGCCGCGAACCGCAAGGAAGTGTCTCGCCATGAACACGCTGGACTTCGTCGACAAGGCGTCGCTGCGCGACGACATCCCGGCTTTCGGCCCAGGCGACACGGTCAACGTGCACGTCAAGGTGATCGAGGGCAACAAGCAGCGCATCCAGGTGTTCAAGGGTGTGGTCATCCGCCGGCAGGGCGGCGGCATCCGCGAGACCTTCACCGTGCGCAAGGAAAGCTACGGCGTGGGCGTGGAGCGCACCTTCCCGGTGCACTCACCCAACGTCGACCACATCGAGGTCGTGACCCGCGGCGACGTCCGTCGCGCCAAGCTGTACTACCTGCGCGAGCTGCGCGGCAAGAAGGCCAAGATCAAGGAGAAGCGCTGAGTGTGCCGCAGCTGCCGCACCTCGCCCTGGCTACGCTGATCTGGTGACCGAAACCACCGATTCGTCGCCGGAGGGCCAACCCGATTCCGGTCCGGGCGAGCCACACGTCGCCACCCGCGATCCCGCGGCGTCGGAGGCGGAAGCCACCCAAGAGTCGCACGGTAAGAAGCGTGCCGCGCTGCGCGAAGTCGCGATCCTGGCGGCGATCGCGGTGGTCCTCTACTACGTGATGCTGACCTTCGTGGCCCGGCCCTACCTGATCCCGTCGGAGTCGATGGAGCCGACGCTGCACGGGTGCTCGGGCTGTGTGGGCGACCGCATCATGGTGGACAAGGTCAGCTACCGGTTCGGCTCGCCGCGCCCCGGCGACGTGATCGTGTTCAAGGGGCCGCCGTCGTGGAACGTCGGCTACAAGTCGATCCGGTCGGACAACACCGTGGTGCGCTGGCTGCAGAACGCGCTGTCGTTCGTCGGCTTCGTCCCGCCCGATGAGAACGACCTGGTCAAGCGGGTTATCGCGGTTGCAGGCCAGACGGTGCAGTGCCGCGCCAACACCGGCCTGACCGTCGACGGCACGCGGCTGGAGGAGCCGTATCTGGATCCGGCGACGATGATGGCCGACCCGTCGGTCTACCCGTGCCTGGGCAACGAGTTCGGCCCGGTCACTGTTCCGCCGGACCGGTTGTGGGTGATGGGCGACAACCGCACGCACTCGGCGGATTCCCGCGCCCACTGCACCAGCGTCCCGGCCGACGCGATGAAGGGGCTGCTGTGTACGGGTGACCCGATGTCCGGGACGGTTCCGGTGGGCAACGTGATCGGCAAAGCCAGGTTCATCGTGTGGCCGCCGTCGCGGTGGGGCGGTGTCGGTTCGGTGAATCCTCAACAGAATCGGTAGTCATGGCGACCACCTGGCCGCCGCGAACGGTGATCCGCAAGTCGTCGGGGTTACGCACCCTGGAGTCCGCGCTGTATCGCAGCGGGTTGGGGCCGGTTGCCGGAGTCGACGAGGTGGGTCGGGGAGCCTGCGCCGGCCCGCTGGTGGTCGCGGCCTGCGTGCTGGGTCCGGGACGCTTGGAAAGCCTTGCGGCCCTGGACGATTCGAAGAAGCTCACCGAGCAGACGCGGGAGAAGTTGTACCCGCTGATCCGCCGCTACGCGCTGGCGTACCACGTGGTGTTCATCCCGTCGACCGAGGTCGACCGGCGCGGTGTGCACGTGGCCAACATCGAGGGGATGCGGCGCGCGGTGGCCGGGCTCTCGGTGCGGCCGGGCTATGTGCTGTCCGACGGCTTTCGGGTGCCAGGGCTGCCGGTGCCGTCGCTGCCCGTGGTCGGCGGGGATGCCGCGGCGGCCTGTATCGCGGCAGCCAGCGTGCTGGCCAAGGTCAGCCGCGACCGGTTGATGGTGGCAATGGATGCCGATCATCCCGGTTACGGGTTCGCCGAGCACAAGGGGTACTGCACTCCGGCTCACTCGGCGGCGCTGGCCGAGCGGGGGCCTTGCGCCGAGCACCGGTACTCGTTCATCAACGTCCGCCGGGTGGCAACCCGATCGGGCACCCGGGTGGTGGCCGAATTCAAACGAGGCTCACCCGATGGAGGAAGATGGGACCAGAACGGCGAGCAGAAGGACGGCTGACAGATGAGTGCCGAAGATCTCGAGAAATATGAAACCGAGATGGAGCTCTCGCTGTACCGCGAATACAAGGACATCGTGGGCCAGTTCAGCTACGTCGTGGAAACCGAGCGGCGGTTCTACCTGGCCAACAGCGTGGAGATGGTGCCGCGCAACGCCGACGGCGAGGTGTATTTCGAGCTGAGGCTGGCCGACGCCTGGGTGTGGGACATGTACCGGCCGGCCCGGTTCGTCAAGCAGGTCCGGGTGGTCACCTTCAAAGACGTCAACATCGAAGAGGTGGAGAAGCCGGAATTGCGGCTGCCTGAATAGGGCTAGCGCTACCGGCGATCGCGCGAGAGCTCGTCGTCGCCGATTTGCAGCTGGCCCCGGTTTTCGATAACCGTCCGTGCCACGTCGGCAAGCTTGATGTTCAGCTCCTGGGAGTTGCGTCGCAGCAGGTCGAACGCCTCTTCTTCGGAAATGTTGTGCAGCAGCATCAGCATGCCGACGGCCTTGCCGATCTCCCGGTTGGACAGCAACCCGTGACGCAGGGTGGCGGCGTCTTCTCCTTGAGCAATGGCGTTGATGGCCACGCTGGCGAACGCCGCCAGCACGATGGCCTGACTGGCCGACTCCGTGTTGAAGCGATTCGGGCTGTCGCTGAACAAATTGAGCGCGCCGGCTTTGCGGCTGTCGATCAGCAATCGGAACCCCATGGCCCCGCGTACCGGGGTCTCGGCGAGCAGCCGTTCGGCCAGCTTGGGCCATTGCGACGGCGTGGTCAGGTCGGTCTCGATCTGCGGGGTTTCTTCCTCGATGGCGTCCAGGCACGGCCCGTCGCCGACGGCGCGCTCCATGTCGTCGATGCGTTTGGCGAGGCTGTCGCTGGCGCCGACGGTGACGTAGCGGTCGCCGCGGCGCGTCAACAGGCTGGCGTGGTCGCAGCCGGGCACCACCAGGGTCGCCGCGATGCAGATGGCCGCGTACAGCTCGCCGGGGTCCGAACCCTGATAGATGATCTCGGCCAGCGCCGCGAACACCGTCGCAGGATCCGCCTTGACCGGCCGGACCGATCCCTCCGCGCCGGTTTGTGCTTCGTCTGCCACGGTGTTCCTCGTCTCAACGGCGTCCCGCCAACCGGGTGCGCCTGGTCCCACGCTATACCGGGTCGGCCGGGCCGGGGACCGGCGATCAGCCGTGACGAGTCAGGATGTTGGCCAATGTATCGAGCACTCCCGGGACCAGGCGGTAGTAAGCCCACTTGCCGCGCTGCTCTCGCTCGATCAGCCCAGCGTCGACGAGAACCTTCAGGTGGTGCGACACGGTCGGCTGGGATAGCCCGACCGGTTCGGTCAGCTCGCAGACGCATGCCTCGGCCCCGTGATGTGCGGCGATCAGCGACACAAGCCGAAGCCGCGTCGGCTCGCCCAGCGCCTTGAGCACTGCTGCAAGCCGTTCTGCGGCGGCGATGTCTAGCACGGTCCCGGTGATCGGACTGCAGCACGCCGACAAGTCGGCAGTAAGCAGGGAGCCGGTCGCGCGCGCCACACCGCGATTCTGCCATACACATTGACAACTATCGATGCATAGCCCAGGGTTGCTCTATGACAGCCCGAGACGCCGCGCTGCGTGAGCAGGTCCGTGTCCGCTATGCGCAGGCCGCCGGCGCGGTTGCCGCCGGCGATACCGGTTCAGTGACCGCCGAGCGCTGCTGCGGATCGGGTGGCCCGACGGACGTCAACGAGAGCTTCGGCGCCGGGCTGTACGGCGTTGATGAGCACTCCGAGTTGCCTGCCGAGGCCGTCGCGGCGAGTTTCGGCTGCGGCAACCCGACAGCCGTCGCCGAACTGCATCCCGGCGAACGTGTACTGGACTTGGGTTCCGGCGGCGGCATCGACGTGCTGCTGTCCGCGCGCCGGGTCGGGCCGAGCGGGTTCGCCTACGGCGTCGACATGACCGACGAGATGCTCGCGCTTGCCGAGGCGAACAAGGCCAAAGCAGGCGCCACCAACGTCGAATTCCGCAAGGGCACAATCGAGAACATCCCGTTGCCCGATGCCGCCGTGGACGTCGTCATCTCGAACTGCGTGATCAACCTGTCCGTCGACAAACCCACCGTGCTTGCCGAGATGTTCCGCGTCCTGGTTCCCGGCGGCAGGATCGGAGTCTCCGATGTGGTCGCCGAAGACCGTCTGGGCCCGGCGGACCGCGCCGAACGCGGGTCCTACGTCGGCTGCATCGCCGGGGCGCTGTCCAGACAGGAATATCTCGACGGGTTGACCGCAGCCGGATTCACCGATGCCGCGGTCGAATTCACTCACCAAGTCGCCGACGGCATGCACGCCGCAATCATCCGCGCGATCAAGCCTGTGGATTGACCTGCAACTGGGGATAACTCGCCGCTGCGGCATGGCGGCCGGTCCGTCGTGTCGGGGGCATCGCGCAGTGTGTCCGCATGACGACGTTGACGCGGGCCCAACTCGGAGCGCTTGGTGAACAGCTGGCCGTCGACCACCTGACGGGCCTGGGGTTGCAGGTGCTGGACTGCAACTGGCGTTGCCGTTACGGCGAGCTCGACGTCATTGCCGTCGAGAAATGCGCGGAATTGCATTGGATGCAACATTTCGAACGGTTGCGGAATCAGCTTAGTGCCAGGTGGTGGGGACCGGCGGCGGAGTCCGGGATCGGAGCGTTGGGGCCGTGATCAGCCATGTCACTTCCAACGCATCGTCATTGCATCTGATACAACAGAGCGGTGACGTTATCGGCGCCTGGTTCGGCGCATCTGGTGTTGGCGCAGAATGTGGTTCACCTCGATCCTGCTGCGGCGGTGTTCGAGGCGATGTTGGAGGGCTGGCGCCGCCAGCAATCAGCGCGTTTCCTGCGGGCGGGCACGATCGGTGCCAGGCTGCGGTTGATTCGCCGGCTGGAAGCATTCAGCGGACTGTATCCGTGGCAGTGGGCGCCGGCCGACGGCGAGGCGTTCATCGATCACTTGCGGTCGACGACGGTGGAGGCGGTGTCGACGGCGAGGTCTTACGAGATCGATATCAGCCTGTTTATGGAGTACTTGCTGGATCCCCGCTACGGGTGGGCCGGTGTGTGTGCCGATCAGTTCGGCGATGTCCCGCAGGCGATCTTTCATGAGGGCAATTCGATTCAGCACAAGCTGGACTACGAGGGTGATCCGCGGCGTCGCCCGCTTAGCTATGACGAGATCCAAGCGCTCTTTGACGCGGCCGATGCCCGCTCAGGCACGATTCGGGGCCGCGGCGTGAAGGGCGCGTTGGGAGCCGCGCGGGATGCCGCGGTTTTGAAAACCATCTACGCCTTTGGCCTTCGGCGAACCGAGGCGTCTCGGCTGGATTTGGTCGATCTGCGCCGTAACAGCCAAGCACCACAGTTCGGTGGCTTCGGGGTGGTGATGGTCCGCTACGGGAAGGCCCCGAAGGGGGCACCGCCTAAGCGGCGCACTGTGCTGCTCGTCCCCGAGATGGACTGGGTGGTCGAGACATTGGATCAGTGGCTCACCGAGATCCGTCCACGGTTTTCACCGCCGGATCGCCATCCAGCGCTGTGGGTGACCGAGCGCGGGGGCCGGCTATCTCCGCGATCGATCAACGAAGCGTTTGTGGACGCTCGTGACGACGCGGGACTGGACCGTTCACTGAATCTGCATTGCCTTCGCCACTCTGCAGTAACTCACTGGACCGAATTCGGTTATCCCGCAAGGTTTGTTCAGGAACAGGTGGGTCATGCGCATGCATCGACGACGTCGATCTACACCCATGTCTCCAACGAGTACCGCAACAAACTGCTGAAGGCCTCGCTGATGGGCCGCCTCGGCGAGCACTGGGATGGAGCACCGGCATGATCAAGAAGATGGGTTATCGCTGGCGGCTGCGTGACTTGATGGCCGATCAGCAGATGTTTAAGACCACTGATCTGATTCCGCACCTGGTGGAGCGCGGGATCACGCTCTCACGCGAGCAGGTTTTTCGATTGGTGACACAGCCTCCTCAGCGCTTGAGCATGGACACGCTGGTGGCGTTGTGCGACATCCTCGGATGCACACCCAATGACCTCATCGTCCTCGAGGTTGTCAACAAGCCCGTCCGTAAGACCGCCGGCGCTGGGGGGAGTGGTGCGCCGGCGGTCACGCCCAGAAAAACAGTCGTGCGACGGCCTGGCAAGTCATGACACGGGCATGCTCGACGGTGCCGATCGCGCAGGTGCGCGAGTCTTTGGTGTCGTCTGTGATCAGCGCTGTCGGTCCGGGGGTGACCCGGGAACGAGCGCAGCAGCTGCTAGTGGAGGCCAAAGGGTGGTCCACGGCCAACGCCCGGCGCCTTCACGAATATCTCGGCGAGAATCCGGGTGCCTTCACCGCGCCCACTCATGACTGCCCGGCAGCCTTTCCCCGCCTGTTGACCTTGCTTGCCGCGGCCGGGTACGCGGATGCGGTCAGGCTGCTGGGATGCGCAAAATGCGGTCGCACCGATCTGGCGCTGCGGCGAAATAGCCCCGAGGGGCGCTGTTGTCCCTGGTGTGTGATCCGCACCGAACTGCGGCCCTGCGCGCGCTGCGGCGAAGACGGATACATCATCGCTCGTCGTGCAGACGGCCCGGTTTGTCGTCGCTGCTACAACAAAGACCCCCAGTTCCTTCAGGTATGCGCCGGCTGCGGACGGAAGCGCCCGCCCAATGTTCGCCGCGACGACGGCACTGTGCTCTGCCAAGGGTGCAGTCTGCCGCCCCCACAATCGTGTTGCCGCTGCGGCGATGTGCGCCGGGTCCACGCCCAGAGCGCAGACGGCCCGATCTGTCGGAGCTGCTACCGATCACCGGCACGGAAATGTGGTGTATGCGGGCAGATCGCGCCAATCCAGGCTCGCGCCACCGACGCTCACCCCGATACCTGTGTGCGGTGCTACCGCAACATCGGCGAGTGTGTGGTCTGCCGGCGAACCCGCGCCGGCGGTAAATATCGCGGAGGGCCGTTTCACTGCGTTACCTGCTGGCCGCACCACCCGCGTCGCTGCGACAGCTGCGATAAACCAGGGATTGCTTGCGCCACATGGCCATTAGGAATGGTATGCCGGGACTGCTATCACCGTCGACGCCTGCACCCGCAGCCGTGCGCTAACTGTCAGCGCACCGCGGTGATGGTTGGCCGCAACGCCGATGCCCAGGACATCTGCGCCGCGTGCTGTGGGGTGGACCTCGACTTTTCCTGCAGGACATGCGGGGTCGAGGGCCTGAACTACGCCGACGGGAAGTGCACGCGCTGCGTGATGACTGACCGCGTCAACGACCTACTCAGCTTCGACGACGCTACGGTGGTGCCGCAGCTGCAGCCGTTGGCCGATGCTCTTTCGGCGGCCAATCCCGAATCGGTGCAGACCTGGCTGCGAGCAAGTTCGTCTGCTCGACTGCTCGCGCAGCTCGTCGCTGAGCGCCGCGCGATCTCCCATGAGCTTCTCGATGAACTCGACCAGGACAACGTCACCCGCTATATCCGCCAACTGTTGGTCACCACCGGGATCCTGACGTCGCGCCAAGAAGAGTTCGCCCAACTGCAGATCTGGGCGAGCCGCAAAATCCAAGACCTTCCAGCACATCAATCCCGTGTCGTCCGACCGTTTGCCGAATGGCGCGTCATCCGTGACGCGAGAAAACGCGCCACACGACGCCGCTACACCATCGGCTCAGCAGCCAACGACCGCCAAAAGATCAGCACCACCATCGCATTTTTGACCTGGCTTGATGACCAGGAAGTCCCGCTGGGCTCCGTCACCCAACTTCACCTGGACCGCTGGTTGGACGCCCATCCCACCAAACACAAATACCTGGCCGCATTCATTGGCTGGCTGCAAAAGCAGCGCCTGACACAAGCAGAGCTCGTCGTTCCCCAACGCGGATCCCAGCTCGCGTCGCGCCTGCTCTCCGACGACGAGCTCGAGCAGCAACTCAAGCGGTGCCTCACCGATGACACGCTGCCACTCGATGTTCGCGTGGTCGGAGCCCTGGTCAGGCTCTACGCCCCACCCCTGGTGCGCATCGCCGAACTGACCACCGACCGATACCACACTGACGATGACGGCGCGTATCTCACGATCGGCCGCCACCCGGTCCTGCTACCACCAACCCTGGCCCGCCTCATTGAACAGCTCATCGCACGAGGTCCAGTAAACACGCTGCTGCGCAACGTATCTGAAGACAATCCCGCCTACCTACTGGCAGGCCGGCCGCCGAGCAGGCCCGTAAATCCCCGCTCCCTGCAGCAACGGCTGACCAAACACGGACTGCCGGTCATCCACGCACGCAACACCGCCATGATCGCCAACGCCGCCACACTTCCACCACCAGTCGTGGCAGAACTCTTCGGCATACACCCGACAACGGCCTACCAGTGGGCGCAATACGCCCAAAGCAGCTGGGCCGCCTACCTCGAGGCATGCCAATCCACGGCCCAACCCGGAGCAAGCTGACGAACAGGAGAACGACATTGCCTCATGGCATCTTTCACGCCGTATCGGTCAAGACTGGTCACGACGCAGTTGCGGCACTCCAATCGGCGCTGGCCACCGTAACTCGACTCCTTGATCGACAGATCCACGACGCGGAAACGAATCTGAACACCTTTCGGATTTCGGCAATCAGCCACGCGCACACCATTAGCTGCGTCGACAGCGGGATCCGCGCCGAAGTTACCGGAATCGCCAGCTATGAATACGACTTCCCGACATAACACGTGGTGGGTGACTCAGATGTTGACGCGACGAATAGCGCACACTTCGAATACGTGCCTTCCACCAGTGCCCTCAACGCGCACGGTGGTTTTCGTCGAGGTCAAGACCCGCACCGGGGACGGCTTCGGCGGACTGGCCTACGCGGTCACCGAGCAGAAGCTGCGACGGCTGCGCCGGCTGGCCGGGCTGTGGCTGGCCAGTCAGGACCGACGGTGGGCGGCGATCCGGATCGATGTGGTCGGTGTACGTATCGGTCGCCGGCGCACCCCCGAAATCACTCATCTGCAGGGAGTCGGCTGATGGCGCTGGGACGCGCATTTTCGGTGGCGGTGCGTGGGTTGGACGGCGAGATCGTGGAGATCGAAGCCCACATCACCTCCGGACTGCCTGGCGTGCACCTGGTCGGCTTGCCGGACGCCGCGCTGCAGGAATCCCGCGACCGGGTGCGGGCGGCGATCACCAACTGTGGCAACCAATGGCCGCAGGCCCGCCTCACACTGGCGCTCTCACCGGCCACCCTGCCGAAGATGGGCTCGGTGTACGACGTCGCCTTGGCGGCGGCCGTGCTGTCCGCGCAGCGAAAAAAACCGTGGCGGCGGCTGGAGTCCGTGGTGCTGCTGGGCGAATTGGCGCTGGACGGCCGGGTCCGGCCGGTGCGCGGCGTGCTGCCGGCGGTGCTGGCGGCCAAGAATGACGGCTGGCACACCGTCGTGGTGCCGGTCGAGAACCTGGCCGAGGCAAGCCTGGTCGACGGCATCGAGGTCTTGGGCTTGCAGACGCTGGGCCAGTTGCGGGCCTGGCTCGGCGGCAAGGCGAAACTGGCCGAGCGCATCACCGGGGCAATCACCGCGCCGGAGCCCACGGCGGATCTGGCCGACGTCGTCGGACAGGCGCAGGCGCGCTTCGCCGTCGAGGTGGCCGCCGCCGGCGCGCATCACCTGATGCTGACCGGCCCGCCGGGAGTCGGCAAAACGATGCTGGCCCAACGTCTTCCGGGTCTGCTGCCGCCACTGTCGGACAGCGAGTCGCTGGAGGTCACCGCGATCCACTCGGTCGCCGGTCTGCTGTCGGATGCCACGCCGCTGATCACCAGGCCGCCGTTCGTGGCGCCGCATCACAGCTCCAGCGTCGCCGCGCTCGTCGGCGGCGGGTCGGGACTCGCCCGGCCCGGCGCCGTCAGCCGGGCGCATCGCGGCGTGCTGTTCCTCGACGAGTGCGCCGAGATCGGCGTCAGCGCATTGGAGGCATTGCGAACACCGTTGGAGGACGGGCAGATTCGCCTCGCCCGTCGCGACGGGGTGGCCTGCTACCCGGCCCGGTTTCAGCTGGTGCTCACTTGTGTAGTACCGGTCATTGACCGTATACATGCTGGCTGTGGCTGCAGACCGGTGGTTGGTGAGGTCCACTCCTATGGAGCCGGAGGCGGTGATCGCCCCACTGCCGTTCGTGGCCGACTTGCCCGGTGACTGGGACGGGTGGCTTCGGCGAGCTGCGATTGTGCCGGGGACGCCGTTCCTCTTGTCCCCGCGACTGGAGTACGACATCGAGTTGAATGCGTACTTCCAATCCGGGGCGATGATTGGTCGTGCCCTCAAGACTCAGGAGGGCTACGCTCGCGATCTCGCTGCCTTCTTGACTTTTGCTGAGCGGCGACGGTCCGGGCGATCCTGGAAAGATCTCGACGAAGCTGATCACATTGCGTACCACTTCTGGCGTCGGCGTGATCCTTCAGGCCCGAATGTGTTGGGTGCGACGTGGAACCGTGAAGTCGCTGCGGTCAATGAGTTCTTTCGCTGGGCATTGAAACAGGGACTTGTCCATGCAAGTCCGATACCGCAAGCATCGAGACGACCTGTGCCTGTTAGCGCGGGCCGAGGTTACCGCGGTGTGCTTGATGAGCTGCGCCCAGCCACCTATGCGTCGGACGTGGTTCGCGATCGAACGAAATGGTTACCTCCCGAGGACTATCGGCGGTGGCGAGATGTCGGTGTGCGTGGGTTTAGCTCGAAAGGACTGCCTCAAACGGGCTTTCGAGGTCGATGGGCTGACCGCAACGCATTGTTCTGCGATTTCATGGTCCGGACGGGGCTGCGGATTTCCGAGCAGGCTGCACTGACTGTGTTTGACGTTCCCTCGATCGTCGAGAGTGAGGGTTATCAACGATTTTGGCTGCCTCCGGCCATTGCGAAGGGGCGCTCTGCGCGCTGGATTTACGTGCCTTCGTCGCTGGTAAGGGAAATGGCCGCGTACATGCGGGATGACCGGAGGGCGGTGATCGAGTTCGCTCAGAGTGATGGCAGGTATCGGCGGGTGCGGCGCCCCTATGTGGTCGAGAATCCAGCGCGGCCTGTTGCGACGGTCGGGCTTGGCAGCGGCGCCAAGTCCATAGTGAAGGTTGCGCACCTTGGGTTAGCCGAGCGCCGTCGATTGTTCGTGGAAAGGCCGTCAGGACTTGAGCCAGCAGCGATTTGGCTCGGCGAGTTCGGTGCACCGATATCGGTCGACTCATGGAAGAAGATGTTCGCGGACGCCAATGATCGGTGCGTGCGTGCGGGGGTCACGTTGGCGGCACATGCCCACATGCTTCGGCATACCTTCGCGGTCGTTACCCTGGAGCAGCTGCAACGCGGCCGTATCGCTGCGCTTGGCGACCTCAACCCTGACCAGCGTGGCCACTACACCCGAATCTTCGGCGACCCTCTTGATTGGGTGCGACGCCGTCTAGGCCATCGTTCGGTGGTGACTACGCAGAAGTACTTGCACGCCTTGGCCGAACTTGAGATGCATACACGGATGGCGCTGGTGCCCGAGACATGGGAGCACCCGGGGCGGACCGCCGAAGTCGATCACGCGCCTGCTTCCGGCCATGCGGTCACCCGCTGATGGCGGACCGCAAACGTGGTGGGGGAACCCATGCTGGTCGGGCTGCACAGCTGCCTGCGCCAGGTTACGAGCACGCTGCGACGGTGATCGACGATGGCCGGGGACTACGGGTGTTGTTCACCGGGGATGACGGGCGCACAGGAACTTTCGATGTCAGCAAGCTGCCGCTACCGCAGTGGCGACGGCCGGTGGCGGCAGCTTTCGCAGCATTCGTTGGACCCTCTGGTCGGCGTCGGACGCTGGCCTCGGCGAGGGCGGCGTGGTACCCGGTGCAGCGTTTCGTGCACTTCCTGGCCCGGGCTGATTCTCCGCCGGCATCTCCTGGTGAACTTGTCGAGGAGCACGTCAAGCAGTTCCTCACCGATCGTGACCGATGGGGCGTGAAGGAGCTGGAGGAACTGCGGTTGCTGTTTCGTCAGGAGCCGCTGGCCTCGATGATCTCGTCGGCGGTGCACAGTCTTGCCGCCCAGAGGATCAACTTGACGTTGCCGCCGCGGCCGGGTTATTCCGACGGCGAGTTCGCCGCACTAACGGCCGCCGCACGTCGTGATGTCGCGGCCCTGCGTGACCGTATCGACCATGGTGAGGCGCAGTTGGCGACGTGGCAGTCCACACCCGAGGTTTTCAGTCCAGAGCAGGCGGAGGTGATGCGGACGCTTGCCGGCATCGCTGAAACCGGTCTGGTGCCTCGGATTCCGGTCACCCTGAACGATCAGGAGCGGATCCGAAGAACGCAGCTGGCCCAGCAGATTTTCGTAACACGCTCGGACCGGGAACCCCTACTCGTCTTGATGGCAGCCCTCAGCGGTCGCAACGCCGAAACGATCAAGGAATTGCCCGTCGAGCACCGGATTCTCGACGATGGTCTGGCTGTCGAGCTGTTGGTCGTGAAGCGGCGTCGTGGACTGCAGCGCTGGCATGACACCGTCACCTGGGAGATCGGCCCGCCGCATCGTGAGCTGCACACACCGGGTGGGCTTTACCTGCTGATGCATCGGCTGATGGCTCGGGGGCGAGCCCTGACGGGATCGCAGTCGGTGTGGTCGGTCTGGCGCAACGGCCGCACCGATCCGCCGATCGGTTCTCTGCGCGAACACCACGACCCGTTCGCCCGCCGGTTAGACGCCGGCTTGGAGTTTCGGCGGTGGGCGGCAACGCATGACCTGCGGGCCGAGCCTAGTGAAACGGATGGTCCAGCGCCGGCATTGGCGATCGACATAGGGCGTATCCGGACCACCGTGGAGGTCCGGCGAACACGACGACTCGGTGGACATCTGCCGTCGTCGATTCGGTCCAACACCACCAACGTGCTGTTCAGCAATTACCTACAGGGCGATCCCACGGTGAAAGACTGGGCCGAAGACGTCGTCAGCGATGCCGTTGTCGATGCCGAGCAGTCCGCTCTGGCCGCGCATCGGAAACGCATTGCCGAACTCGTCGTCGAGCCTGATGCGCAGGATACGGATCTGCAACACGGGGCCTGGACGGCATGCACCGACCCTGAGCAACGGCCCGAGACGGGGCGCCCCTGCCGTGATGTGTCGTTTCTTGACTGCTTTCACTGCGCCAACGCGTTGATCACCCGCACGCACCTGCCCGCCCTGGTGGCGCTCATGGACACGTTTACTCGGCGCCGAACCACCCTTGGCGAGGACGAGTGGTGGCAACGCTACGGGTCAGCCTGGGCGGCAATACGGTATGACGTACTTCCGAAGTTCACTCCGGAAGAAGTCGATGCTGCAGCCGAACAGGCCGCCCAGCACCAGCTGCTGGAGGTCGCCGAAGGTCCCTGGGAGCGGCCATGACGCATCCGTTGGCCGATGCATCGGCGCACGAGGAGAAGCCGCGGTGGGTGTTGGCCAACCGTCAGCTCAGACCAGGGGTCGAGCTGGCTGACACGTCGGTGTTCGACGATGACCGGTGGGATCTCGCTCCCGCAGTGCTGCAACACCATTGGCCCACTGTGACTCTCTACTTCGATACAGTCCGCCCACGCTTCCGACACCAGGCCAAAGAGCTATGCATGGCCATCCTGTCGGGAACACTGCCCCCGGGTGAGCGTCGCCTCTCCGTTCTGACGATCCGCACAGCCTTCAAATGCGTGTGCCAGTTCCTCAATTGGGTCGACGACCTACCCGATGACCGTCCGCGCCGGCCCAAGCCGCACAAGCTGGCAGAGCTCAACGAAGGCCATCTCGAGGACTACAACCGGCACATCGCCACGATGACAGCCGGACAGGCGGGCGCCCGCGGCGCCGTGCAGCTGCTATGGCGATATCGCACCGCGATGAGCGACCCGCTATTGGTCAACCCACGCACGATCGACGGCTGGTCGCAGCGCTCACGCACGACGGCCGAGAACACCACAGACCGCATCCCCGAGCCGGTTCTCGGGCCGCTGCTGGCGTGGGCATTGAGATTCGTCGACGACTTCGCTGCAGACATCCTCGCGGCAGACGCATCGTGGCGGCGCTACCGATCGAGCGTCGCCAACGGCCGTGTCGGCCGCAACGACGGCATCGGCACCGACGTTGAGCGCTACCTCGCCACCGCCATCGGCAGGGGTGAGCCTTTGCCGGGGCGAAACGGGGAGCTCAATCTGCAGTTCATCTCCACCGAGGTCGGCTGCCACTACAGCAGTCTGCACCGTTACGCACCGCAGCTCGCTGAGGCAGCCGACCAACTCGGAATCGCCGACCACACATGGCTACCCATCACGATCACGGGACGCATCGATGACCGGCCCTGGGTTGACGGCATAGCCTTGGAACACCCCAGCCAATCGCTAAGCCAACTTGCCCGGCTGCTCCAAACCAGCTGCTACGTCGTCATCGCCTTCTTGTCCGGGATGCGCGACAGCGAAATGAAACACCTGCAACGGGGATGCGTGACCGAACTCCGCTCCGCTGACGGCGAACCCTATCGATGGCGTATCGCAGGCCGGGCGTTCAAAGCCCAGCAGGATCCCTCGGGCACCGCGGCGACATGGGTTGTCGGTCACCCAGCGGCCCGCGCAGCGCGAGTCCTGGGACGTCTCCATTCCGCCGACCGGCCGCTGCTGTTCTCGCATCTGGAACACAGCAATGCCGTTGGCCCGACCAAGAACTCACCGAACAGGGCACAAACCACCAAGTGCACCAACAAGCGGTTCAAAGAGCTGGTCAGCTGGATCAACGACTACTGCGCCACCCATGGCCGACCGGACGACATCCCACTGGTCAACGCAAGCCCTGGACGTTGTCGACCCGGCAGTTCCGTCGAACACTGGCATGGTTCATCGCCCGCCAACCAGGCGGATCGATCGCGGGGGCTATCCAGTACCGGCACCTGAGCATCCAAATGTTCGAGGGCTATGCAGGAACGTCGGCATCGGGTTTCCGCGCCGAGGTCGAGTCTGAACAGGCGCTGGCCCGCGGTGAGCGATTGCTCCCGCTCACCGACGCCCACCAGCACCCCTTGGTCGGCCCGGCCGCCGAGGAAGCCACGCGACGACTCGACGAACTCGGCCGCACAGCGCGATTTGAAGGCATCGCCACCACCGATTCCCACCGACTTAAACGCCTGATGAAGCGCAATGACCCCGAAATCTATCCCGGCACATACGTGAACTGCGTCTTCGATCCGTCCAAGGCATTGTGTTTGAAGAAAGGTGCCCGTGCTGACACGCCCAACCTCGCCGATTGCCAACCCCTGGACTGCGCCAACGTGGCCCTCACCCAAGACAACACCGCCGCGTTAGGCCGTGAAGCCGACAAGATCAACACCCAGCTCGAACACCCGGACCACTTACCGCCACTGCTGCGGGCGCGACTCGTCAGACGACGGGACCGTATCCAGGCATTCCTCGAAGGGACAAGCCCAGCATCGTGAGCCCTCGTCAGACACACCTGCCGACGATCGACGAGGTGCACACAGCGATCACTGCCGTCAGCGATGCGACCGGGCGCCCCGCGACGGCCTTCGCCGTCGCTCGTCGGCTCGGAATCGCCAACACCACGTTCCGGCGGAACTTCCCCGACATCGTCGCCGAACTCAAGCAACCCCAGCGGGAGACCAGCCCGGATGTTGACACGCAACCGACCAGATTCGACCAACTGAAAAAGGAGAACGACCGATTACGCAGCGAACTACGCGACTGGAAGAGCAACTGCGAACTCGCAATCGCCAACATCCAACGACTAACGCTGGAGAACCACGACCTCCGCAAAGAAATCGAGGCGCTTACCAATACGACCTCGATCGATCGGCGACGACCAAGCCGACCGCCATCGAACTGATAGATCGAGCAACCGCAGGCAACCCAATGATCAGGTACAGCAGTTAGGGTCCAAAACCACGCAGAGTGCTTGCAGCGCTTCAGGTTTCACCCGGTGAAAAACGTTCATGCCGCGTCGGTCGGAGATCACCAGCCCGGCTTTGCGGAGCTGGCCCAGGTGATGACTGACCGTGGATTCGCTCAGGTCGAGAACAGCCGCGAGATCCCCGCTAGTCTCCTCCCCGGGGCGCGAGCTGAACAGCAGAGACATGATCTTGACCCGCATGGGGTCGGCGAGCGCCTTGAGCCGCATCGCCACCTGCAGCGCGTCGGCATCGCTGAGCGGCCCGGCAGCCACCGGGGCGCAGCACACCGGCGCAGACATGTCGATCACGGGCAGCGCTTTGGGCATGCGCCCATCCTGCCACAACTCTTGACATATATCGAAAAGGTGGCATTCTGAGGTCGACGCGTCAGTTCGATATATGTCTCATCACCAGTGGAGGTGGATCATGTCCCGTGTTCAACTCGCCCTCAACGTCGACGATCTCGATGAGGCGATCACGTTCTACACCAAACTGTTTGGCGTCGATCCGGCGAAGGTGAAGCCGGGCTACGCCAACTTCGCCGTGGCCGAGCCGCCGCTGAAACTGGTGCTGCTGGAAAACCCCGGTAAGGGTGGCACCATCAACCACCTCGGCGTGGAGGTGGAGTCCAGCGACAAGGTGCACGCCGAGATCGCCCGCCTGACCGGCGAGGGCCTGTTCACCGACGAGGAAATCGGCACCACCTGTTGCTTCGCCACCCAGGACAAGGTCTGGGTGACCGGCCCGGCCGGGGAGAAATGGGAGGTCTACACCGTGCTGGCCGACTCCGACACCTTCGGCACCAGCCCCCAGCACCTCGACGAATCCGGCGAGGACACCGGCGGGGTGTGCTGCGGCGGTGCCGCCGCGGCCAGCGAGGCGGGCCAGCCGGCCAGCGCCGCGTCGTGCTGCTGAGTACTCGTTAGGGCTCGGGGTTGCCCATCGCACCGTGATGATGGGCAACCCCGGCGCACATTGAGCGCTGTCGCCGACCGAGACTGGCGCAGTACCGCCACCTCAGCGCAATCGGGCCGGTCAGTGGTGTCTCCAGACTTTGATCGAGGACAGCACCAGCAGAGCGGCCAACAGCGGGATCAGGACGGTGCTGGAAACGACGCCGAGAAGCAGGCCGCCCAGCATGGTCCCGGCGATCGAGCCGGCCGCCATGAGGATGACGAATCGCCGGTTGTGATGCAGCACGCTGAAACTGGCGTCGCGGCTGTAGCGGGTGAACGCAACGAGCATGGTGGGCAGTGAGACCGCCAGCGATAGGGTGCCCGCGATTTTGATGTCGAGGGCGAACAGCAACACGATCGTCGGGATGATCAATTCGCCACCGGCAACCCCCATCAGGGACGCCACGACACCGATGAGCGCGCCGGCCACGATGCCCACCACAATCCGCGCTGCCGAGGGCAACTGCACCGCGGGGAGCTGGCCCAGGTGGGTGATGATCAACGCTGTCGCGATCAGTACCAGCAGGATCGCCAACACCCGGTAGAGGGTCGCCGAACGCATCCGGGTCGCCCACGACGCCCCCACCCAAGCCCCCATCAGGCTGCCGGCCAGCAGATTGAGCGCCACCGGCCAGTGCCCGGCCACATCACTCCATGAGACGGCGACCAGCCGGGCCGGCAACGCGGTCACCACGACGATCAAGCTCATCGCCTTGTTCAGGATGACCGCCTCCAAGGCAGCGAAACCGAACACCCCGATCAACAACGGAAGCCGAAACTCGGCCCCACCCAACCCGATCAGACCGCCCAGAACGCCGATCGCCATTCCCGCCGCGACCACCAGCACCGGCGAGCCCGACCACCGATACACCGCCGCGCGACGATCCTGAGCACCGGTACTACCCATCACTAACCCGATGCGACGACCCGACCCGCCCTTGATCCAAGAACACGCAGCGCAACCTCGCACATCCGCGCAGCCAGCGCAACCACACCACCGCGGCCACGATTCGTTGGGGTGTTGTTCACCGTCGGCCACCTTGACGATTGATTCGACATCCATCAATATCGATGTATGTCGAAACCGCAGGAGTTGCTGCCCGACCAAGATGCGTGTTGCCCACCCGGGGCGCTGCTGCACGAACCCCTCACGGCCGCGGCCGCCGCCGATATGGCGGTCAAACTGAAAGCCCTGGCCGATCCGGTGCGGCTGCAGCTGTTTTCGGCGATCGCCAGCCACGCTGGCGGCCAGGCCTGCGTCTGCGACATCTCCGCCGACATCGAGGTGTCACAACCGACCATCAGCCACCACCTCAAAGTCTTGCGCGACGCCGGCCTGCTGACCTCGCAGCGCCGGGCCTCCTGGGTGTATTACGCGGTGGTGCCCGAAACGCTGGCCAGCCTGGCAGTACTCCTCGGAACGACCACCGCTCACACCATGGCGGGAGTGCCGGCATGACCGACACCACGACTGCCGCACCGCCGGTGGTCGGAAAGCTCTCCACCCTCGACCGGTTCCTACCGCTCTGGATCGGCGCAGCGATGGTCGCCGGCCTGCTGCTGGGCCGCTGGATCCCCGGCCTGAACACCGCGCTGGAACGCGTTCAGATCGACGGCATTTCACTGCCGATCGCCCTCGGTCTGTTGATCATGATGTATCCGGTCCTGGCCAAGGTCCGTTACGACCGCCTCGACACCGTCACCGGAGACCGCAAACTCCTGCTGTCCTCACTGGTGTTGAACTGGGTGCTCGGCCCGGCGTTGATGTTCGCGCTGGCCTGGCTGCTGCTGCCGGATCTGCCCGAATACCGCACCGGGCTGATCATCGTCGGCCTCGCCAGATGTATTGCCATGGTCATCATCTGGAACGATCTGGCCTGCGGTGACCGCGAAGCCGCCGCCGTCCTGGTCGCCCTCAATTCGATCTTCCAGGTGATCATGTTCGCGGCGTTGGGCTGGTTCTACCTGTCGGTGCTGCCCGGCTGGCTCGGCTTGGAACAAACCACCATCGACACCTCGCCGTGGCAGATCGCCAAATCCGTGCTCATCTTCCTCGGCATTCCACTGCTGGCCGGCTACCTGTCGCGGCGCATCGGGGAACGCACCAAGGGCCGCGACTGGTATGAGTCGAAGTTCTTGCCGCGGATTGGGCCGTGGGCGCTCTACGGGTTGCTGTTCACCATCGTGATTCTCTTTGCCCTGCAAGGAGATCAGATCACCCACCAGCCCTGGGACGTGGCCCGCATCGCCCTGCCGCTACTGGCGTATTTCGCGATCATGTGGGGTGGGGGCTACCTGCTCGGCACCTTCTTGGATCTCGGCTACGAGCGGACCACCACCCTGGCGTTCACCGCGGCCGGCAACAACTTCGAACTGGCCATCGCGGTGGCGATCGCCACCTACGGCGCCACCTCCGGTCAAGCCCTGGCCGGAGTCGTGGGCCCCCTGATCGAGGTGCCGGTCCTGGTCGGGCTGGTCTACGTCTCGCTGGCACTGCGTAAACGGTTTCACCACCACACCTCCCAACACCTGCCCAGCGACGGCTCGACGACGAGAACGGAACCCACCCCATGACCGACAGCCCCGTCACCCACCAACTGCGCGACGACCTCTCGATCGACCAACAGCTCGCCTTGAAGACCGCGGCGACCCGGCTGCACGGCGAGTTCGACGGCACGTTCGGCACCGAGACCATCGAACGGTTCCTCTGCTCGTCGTATGACCAATTCGCCGGCCGCGCCACCATTCCCAACTTCCTGCCGCTGCTGGCCGAACGGTTCGCCCGCCAACGCCTGCACGCCCTGGCCCGCGTGGAGGGCAAGATCAGCGACGGCAAACCCACCGTGCTGTTCCTGTGCACCCACAACGCCGGCCGCTCCCAGATGGCGCTCGGATACTTCACTCATATGGCGGGTGACCGCGCCGTGGCCTGGTCCGGTGGATCGGAACCCGGCAACGAGATCAACCCGGCTGCAATCGCCGCCATGGCCGAGGTCGGTATCGACATCACCGGCGAATATCCCAAACCCTGGACCGACGAAATCGTGGCTGCCGCCGACGTCGTCATCACCATGGGCTGCGGGGACGCCTGCCCGATCTTCCCCGGAAAACGCTACGAGAACTGGGAGCTTCCCGATCCGGCCGGCCAAGGCCTCGACGCTGTGCGCCCGATCCGCGACGACATCGAAGAACGCGTCCACCGGCTACTTGCTGACCTCAACGTCGCCGTCACCCGTTGACCAGCACACCGCACAAGCACCCGTCGCGATGATCCGCAGTCAACATCGGGTGGCGCCGATGACCGCCGAACATGCCGATGCCGTCCTGGCGATCTACCAAGCCGGGATCAACACCGCAAACGCCACCTTCGACCTCGACGCTCCGGACTGGGCAACCTTCGAGGCCGAGCACCTCCCGGATCACCGCTTCGTCGCCACCGATCCTGGCGGACAGGTCATGGGATGGGTTGCCGCTTCGCCTGTCTCCTCACGGTGCGTGCATGCCGGGGTGATCGAGCTCAGTGTGTATGTCGCCGAGCACGCGCGCGGCCAAGGTATCGGGACGCTGCTGCTGGAGTCGGTGATCACCTCCAGCCAGAACGCCGGAATCTGGACACTGCAAAGCCAGGTGTTTCCTGAGAACACCGCCACGCTCGCCCTGCACCACCGGGCCGGATTCCGCGTCGTCGGGGTGCGCGAGCGCCACGGCCGACTCCACGGCCACTGGCGTGACGTCGTCCTCCTGGAGCGGCGCAGCCCACACATCATCTGACTGCCCACCACGAAGGAGACACCCGGTGACCACCACACCCCCAACCGTCCTGTTCATCTGCGTCAGCAATGCCGGAAAGTCAGTGATGGCAGCAGGACTCATGCGCCACATCGCAGGACCAACCATCCACGTCACCTCGGCGGGCACCCGCGCCAAGACCGCCGTCAACGATCTCTCAGCACAAGCTCTGGCCGAAATCGGCGTCGACATCAGCGACCATCGACCGGTTCAACTCACCGACCAGATGCTCGACGACGCGGACCTGGTCGTCATCGTCGGCACCCAAGCCGAACTCGACCACCCCGGCACCACCATCCAGCGCTGGGACACCGACGAACCCTCCCTACGCGGCATCGACGGGATCGAACGCATGCGAATCATCCGCGACGACATCAACACTCGCGTTCAGGCCCTCGCCGCCGAACTCGCCGATCAGTCATCCTGATCGAGCAGAAGCGACAACTCCCACCGCACCAAATCAATCCCCTCCAGCACCCGCGGGTCGTCGGGGTCAAGACCCTCATCGGCCAACGCTTGACGTTCCTCAGCATCCACAACCGATTAGACGCCGAACCCGCCTATCTGGTTCCGCGGATGCGCGTTGTCATTGAATCTGGGGTGATCCGTGACGTGCGGTCCCCAGATTGAGAATGTCGGGGGGCGGCCGCTCGGTTCGGGTCTGCGATTGCCAGGGGTTTGGTGCGTCCGGCGCGGACACCGTTGGCGATGACGATGATTTCGGCGAGTTCGTGCACTGCGACCACGGCGGCCAGTCCGAGGACGCCGGTGAGGGCGAGCGGGATCAGCACGGTGATCAAACCCAAGGACAGGCCGACGTTTTGCAGCATGATCCGCCGCGCTCGCCGGGCGTGGGCCAGTGCTTGGGTGAGGTGGCGCAGGTCTTCACCCATCAAGGCGACGTCGGCGGTTTCGATGGCCACGTCGGTGCCCATCGCCCCCATCGCGATGCCCAGGTCGGCGGTGGCCAGGGCGGGGGCGTCGTTGACGCCGTCACCGACCATGGCCGTCGAGGAGTGTTGGCGCAGTTGAGTGATCAGCGTGGCTTTGTCTTCGGGCCGCAGGTCGGCATGCACGGTATCGATCCCCACCTGCTTCGCCAGGGCATGGGCGGTCGCGTTGTTGTCACCGGTGAGCATCGCCACCCGATAGCCGCCGCGACGCAACTGGGCGACGACGTGGGCGGCTTCGGGACGCAGTTCGTCACGCACCGCGACCGCCCCGATCAGCGTGTCGTGGTCTTCGACGAGGACCGCGGTGGCCCCGGCGGCCTGCATCGCGGCGACCCGTTCGGCCAGCGGGCCGGCATCGAGCCAGCCGGGCCGCCCGAGCCGCAACCGGCCGCCATCGCGATACCCGATCAGACCGGCGCCGGTCACCGCCTCCACGTCCTGCGCCGGGACGGCCGGGTCTGCGGCGGCGAGAATCGCTGCGGCCAAAGGGTGTTCACTGCGCGCTTCCAACGCGGCCGCGACATTCAAGACCTGCTCGCGGGTCGCTCCCTCTGTGGTGGCCACGTCGATGACGGTCGGTGTGTTGGCGGTCAGGGTGCCGGTCTTATCCAGCGCGATCGTGCGGACCGCACCGAGAGCTTCCAGGGCAGCGCCGCCCTTGACCAGTACGCCCAGCTTGGAGGCCGCGCCGATCGCAGCGACCACGGTGACCGGGACTGAGATCGCCAGCGCACACGGTGAAGCTGCCACCAACACGACCAGGGCCCGTTCGATCCACACCAAAGGATCGCCAACGACGGAACCGATGGCGGCGATGAGGGCCGCGACGATCATGATCGCCGGGACCAGGGGTTGGGCGATGCGGTCGGCCAGGCGCTGGGCTTCGCCTTTGCGGGACTGTTCGGCCTCCACGATCGCCACGATGCGGGCCAGCGAGTTGTCCGCGGCAGTGGAGGTGACCTCGACCTCGAGGACTCCGGTGCCGTTGATCGACCCGGCATACACCTCATCGCCGGGCTCGGCCTCCACCGGCACGGATTCGCCGGTGATCGCCGAAACATCCAGCGCAGTGCGGCCCGAAACGATGATGCCATCGGTCGCGACCCGTTCACCGGGCTTGACCAGCATCCGGTCACCCACCGCCAACTCGCCTGCCGGGATGGTGATTTCGGTGCCGGCGCGCAGCACCGTGGCCTCATCGGGCACCAGAGACAACAACGCGCGCAGGCCGCGGCGGGTGCGGGCCAGTGAGTATTCTTCGAGGCCCTCACTGATCGAGAACAGGAACGCCAGCATGGCGGCCTCGCCGACCTCGCCGAGGATCACCGCGCCGACCGCGGCGATCGTCATCAGCGTCCCCACCCCGATCTTGCCCCGCGCCAACCGGCGCAGCGTCGACGGCACGAACGTGTAAGCCCCGATCAGTAGCGCCACGGCATACAGGCCGAGTTCGACCGGCCGGGGCCCGCCGGACCAGCCGACCACATACCCGGCCAGCAGCACCACACCGGCCACCGCGGCGGCGCGCAATTCGCTGACCTCCCAGAGCCGTTCGGGTTCGTGATCGTCCTCGCTGGGGCGGTCGTCGCCACCGCAGCCGCACGCCTCACTCATCGCGCCGCCTTCTTCCGTGCCGTGGGGTGGCCGTAGTTGGGGCACAACGCCACCGCGTTGCCGGTGGCCTCCAAGACCGCCTCGGCGGCCCGAAACATCTCCAGCAGTTCCGGGCGGGCCAGCCGATACACCGAGGCACGGCCCTGCGGCCGGAAATCCACCAGCCCGCAGTCCCGCAGGCAGGCCAGATGCGCCGACACCGTCGACTGCGCCAACCCCAACTCGCCGGTCAGATCCACCACCCGAGCCTCACCACCCGCCAGGCGGCGCAGGATCGCCAACCGGGTGCCATCGGAGAGGCTGTGAAACAACGTCGTCGCCGCATCCAGGCTCCCGCACGCCGGGGTATCGACCGAACCACTTTTCATCGCCACGCGACGATGATAGCGTTCATCACTACTGATCGGTCAAACCGGGCAACATCGACAACAAACGATGCCACGCTCGGTTGGCCGACCCGACAGCAGAAGGAAGCGTCACCCGATGCCCATCACCGCGCTCATCCTCTACCTGGTCTTCGCCGTCTTGGGGTTTGGCTGGCGCAGCTGGACCCAATATCGCCACACCGGCTCGACCGGATTCCGTGGCATCCACGGGCGGCCCGGATCGCTGGAATGGTTCGCCGGCGCCGGATTCGTTGCCGCCATCCCGACCGGGGCGGCCGCACCGCTGCTGCAGCTGCTCGGCATCCTCACCCCAGTCGCCACGTTGAATGCGTTGTGGATCCAGACGGTCGGGACCGTGCTCGCCGTCGCCGGGATCGCCGCGACCCTCTACGCCCAACGCGACATGGGCGAGTCCTGGCGCATCGGCGTGGACCCCAGTGAAACCACCACATTGGTGCGCAATGGTGTCTTCGGGCTGGTACGCAACCCGATCTTCACGGCCATGTTGATCTTCGCCGCCGGCATCACCCTCATGACCCCCAACCCGCTCGCCCTGGTGGCATTCCTCGTCCTGCTGGTCACGATCGAACTGCAGGTCCGCGTGGTCGAAGAGCCCTACCTCAACGCCGTCCACGGCCAGGCCTACCGCGACTACTGTGAAGCTGTCGGCCGGTTTGTTCCCCACATCAGACACGCCTGACCATCTGACCGCCGACCGCGAGGTGAACTATGGCCACGGATGATCGAGCCGCCCGCTGGAACCGATACTGGGACAAGAAATCGGCCACCTACGACCGGGAGATCGGTTTCTTCGACCGCCACCTGTTCGGCGACTCCCGCCAGTGGGTCTGCAGCCAAGCCGCCGGCGCCACACTGGAAGTCGCCGTGGGCACCGGCCTCAACCTGCCCTTCTACCCCAAAGAGGTCACGCTGACCGGGATCGACTGGAGCCAGCAGATGCTCGACCTCGCCCGTGAACGCGCCGCTGACCTCGGCCACCCCGCCACCCTGCAACAAGCCGACGCCCACCACCTGCCGTTCGATGACGCCAGCTTCGACACCGTCGTCTGCACCTTCGGGCTGTGCGCCATCCCCGACCACACCCAGGCCCTCAGTGAAATGACCCGAGTACTCCGCCCAGGCGGAAGGCTCATCCTGGTCGACCACATCCGCAGCAGCGCCGCCCCCGTCAGAGCCGTGCAGCGCTTCCTCGAACTATTCACCGTTCCGCTCGGCGGCGAACACTTCCTACGCCGACCCCTCAACCACCTCCGCGCCGCTAACGACCTCGACATCGACCGCGTCGAACGATTCACACTCGGCCTCGTCGAACGCGTCGTCGCCCACAAAACCGCCGCCATGACCTGATCTGCCCGGTGGCCAAAGCGGTCTGAGCAGGACACCCTCACGAAAGCAGCCGCACATGCCCGAATTCACCAGACGCACCGCACTAGCCGTGATCGGCACTGCCGGCGCCATCGGCGTGGTGGGATACCTGTTGCGCACCAACACCATTCGTACGCCTGCCGGTCGAGCCAACGGGCCAGGCATGATGGGTGGAGTCTCAGGCACCGACATGGACCGTTACATGACCATGTTCGCTCGCCACGGCGAACTGCGGCGCACCGTCGAAAACATCCCCGGAGGCGTGCGCACCACCACCGAATCCGACGCGCCCGACCTCGTCGCGCAACTGCACGCCCATGTCGGGTCGATGTATCAACATCTCGACCAGGACGCCGAAGTGACATGCATGAGCCAAAGCCTGCCCACCCTGTTTCGCCGCGCACCTGACTACCAGCGCCGAATCACGCTGACTCCCAACGGTGTAATCGCCACCGAAACCGCCACCGACCCCAACCTCACCAACGCCATCCGCGCCCACGCGCAAGAAGTCACCGGCTTCGTCACCGACGGCATGCCCGCCATGATGGGCCCCATGATGGGCGGCCGCGGAATGATGGGCTCCTGAAACGTCGCATCGACCAGCACACGCCAATCAACCCCTAACCGGAAACACCGTTACCGCAACCTTTTACCCAATACAGATGACTCCGACGCAAACGCCCTGAAAGAGATGCGGTCAATGGTCAGTGGCGTACTACCCCCACAAGCTGGCCGCCAACCCGTGTCCATGCGCGCCGACGGACCCGCAGGACTGCATCTGTGCGGCTGCGGTCAAACGCCGTTACCTCGGCCGGCTGTCCGGCCCGCTGCTGGACCGCGTCGACCTGCGCGTCGAAATGCATTCAGTGCGCAGGGAAGCCTTCGCAACCACGCCGGCCGAGTCGACGGCGCAGGTGCGCGCCAGGGTGGCCGCGGCCCGCGCGGCGGCCGCGGAACGCTGGCGCGCACACGGCTTTTCCACCAACGCCGAAGTCAACGGCCCGCTGCTGCGGCGGAAGTTCCGGCTCAGCCACGCCGCCATGGAGCCGCTGCGCACCGCGCTCGACCGCGGACTGCTGTCCATCCGCGGTGTAGACCGAACATTAAGAGTCGCTTGGACATTGGGGGATCTGGCCGGTCGCACATCGCCTGGGCGCGACGAGGTTGCCGCCGCATTGAGCTTCCGCCAAGCCGGAGCGTCGCGATGAGCGATCCGACGCTGCGGGCATGGGCGTATTTGTCGCGGGTGGCCGAACCGCCGTGCCCCGAACTCGCCGCGCTGGTGGACCTTGTCGGTCCGGTCGACGCCGCCGAACGGATCCGGCGCGAGCAGGTCGACGACACCTTGGCACAGCACACCGCGGCGAGGCGCGAAATCAACCGGGCCGCAGAGGATTTGGAATTGCTCTTCCGTCGTGGCGGGCGACTGATCACGCCGGAGGACGACGAGTGGCCGGTGCTGGCGTTCAGCGCATTCGGTGGCCCTGCGATGGCGAGCAGACCGCGGAGCGGCCCGCCGATGGTGCTATGGGTGCTGGGCGCGGAACGGCTCGACGAGATCACCCAGCGGGCGGCCGCCCTCGTCGGGACTCGCGCGTCCACCACCTACGGCGAGCTCGTCACGGCAGACCTGGCGACCGGGCTGGCCGAGCGTGACGTGACGGTGGTCTCCGGCGGGGCCTACGGAATCGACGGGGCGGCCCACCGCGCCGCGCTCGCCGCGGACGGCGTCACCATCGGGGTTCTCGCCGGTGGTATCGACGTTCCGTATCCCGCAGGGCATTCCGCACTCCTGCACCGCATCGCCGGAAACGGGCTACTGGTCACCGAATACCCGCCGGGCGTGCGGCCGGCCCGATACCGGTTCTTGACCCGCAATCGCCTCGTGGCCGCATTCGCCGGCGCGGCGGTGGTGGTCGAGGCCGGTCTGCGCAGCGGCGCGACCAACACCGCCGCATGGGCCCGAGCCCTGGGCCGGGTGGTGGGCGCGGTGCCCGGGCCGGTGACATCGTCGGCGTCGGCGGGTTGCCACGCCCTGTTGCGAAACGGGGCGGAGGTCATCACCCGCGCCGCCGACGTCGTCGAACTCGTGGGCCGCATCGGCGAGCTGGCGACCGAACAACCCCGGCCGGCGACAGCGCTCGACGGGCTCAGCGACGGCGAGCGGCAGGTGTACGAGGCGCTGCCGGGCCGTGGAATCGCCACCGTCGACCAGATCGCCGTCGCCGCTGGCCTGGCCCCGGAGCGAGTGCTCGGCCCGCTGGCGATGTTGGAGATGGCCGGCCTGGCCGAGCGCCGCGACGGCGGCTGGCGCATCATCCGGCGGCGAAAGGAGGCCGCCGTATAGTCGACGACGTGGCCGGTCGACCAGTACACACCTTCGAAGTAGTACGCACCGAAGAGCTCACACCGCACATGATCCGAGTGGTGCTCGGCGGCAGCGGCTTTGACACCTTCAGGCCCAGCGAGTTCACCGACTCTTACGTCAAGCTGGTGTTCGTCGCCGAGGACGTCGACGTGGCCGCCCTGCCGCAGCCGCTGACACTGGACAGCTTTTCCGAGCTGCCCGCCGAACGGCAGCCCGTCATCCGCACCATGACCGTGCGCCGCGTCGACCCGGCCAACCGGCAGATCGCGATCGACATCGTGGTGCACGGCGAGCACGGGGTAGCCGGGCTGTGGGCCGTGGCGGCTGAGCCCGGCCAGCCGGCGTACCTGATGGGGCCCGGCGGCGCTTACGCCCCGGACCCGGCTGCCGACTGGCATCTGTTCGCCGGCGACGAAAGCGCGTTGCCGGCGATCAGCGTGGCCCTGGAAGCCTTGCCCGCCAACGCAATCGGCAAGGCGTTCATCGAGGTCGCCGACCCCGAGGACGAGATCCCGTTGACCGCCCCGGAAGGTGTGCAGATCAATTGGATCTACCGCGGCGGGCGCGCCGACCTGGTTCCCGAGGATCGCGCCGGCGACCATGCCCCGCTGATCGAGGCGGTCAAGACCACGCAGTGGCTGCCCGGTCAGGTGCACGCCTTCGTCCACGGCGAAGCCCAGACCGTGATGCACAACCTTCGGCCCTACATCCGCAAAGACCGCGAAGTCGACGCCAAATGGGCCTCGATCTCGGGGTACTGGCGCCGCGGCCGCACCGAGGAGACATTTCGGCAGTGGAAAAAGGAACTGGCCGAGGCTGAGGCCGGCGACTGACCGCGGCCTGGCATTCTCAGCACATGGCATTCGGCGATTACCAGTTCGAGATCTACCTGCAGGGCCTGGCCGGAGTGGTGCCGTCGCTGCCGATCGCGTACGCCGAATTGGAGGCCAAGGCGCAGGCTGCGATGTCGCCGTCGGTGTGGTCGTACGTGGCCGGCGGCGCCGGCGACGAACGCACGCAGCGGGCCAACTGCGAGGCCTTCGACCGCTGGGGGCTGATCCCGCGGATGTTCGTCGGCGCCGACCAACGCGACCTGTCCGTCGAGCTGTTCGGGATGACCCTGTCGTCGCCGCTGTTCATGGCGCCCATTGGCGTCATCGGCATCTGCGCCCAGGACGGCCACGGCGATTTGGCCACCGCCCGCGCGTCGGCCCGCACCGGTGTGCCGATGGTGGTATCGACGCTTACCGCCGACCCGCTGGAAGACGTCGCCGCCGAATTCGGTGACACCCCAGGCTTTTTCCAGCTGTACACCCCGAAGGACCGCGAGCTGGCGGCCAGTCTGGTGCACCGCGCGGAGGCCGCCGGGTACCGGGGCATCGTCGTCACGCTCGACACCTGGGTGCCGGGCTGGCGACCGCGCGACCTGACCACTGCCAACTTCCCGCAGCTGCGCGGACACTGCCTCTCCAACTACACCAGTGACCCCGTCTTCCGGGCCGGCCTGGCACAGCCGCCGGAAGCCGACCCGCGGGCCGTGGTGCTGCGCTGGGCGCAGCTGTTCGGCAACCCGCTCACCTGGGACGACCTGCCCTGGCTGCGGTCGCTGACCAGCCTGCCGCTGATCGTCAAGGGCATCTGCCATCCCGAGGATGCCCGTCGTGCCAAGGACGGCGGCGTCGACGGCATCTACTGCTCCAACCACGGCGGTCGGCAAGCCAACGGCGGACTGCCCGCGCTGGACTGCCTGGCGGCGGTAATCGACGCTGCCGACGGGCTGCCGGTGTTGTTCGACTCGGGGATCCGCAGCGGCGCCGACGTCGTCAAGGCGCTGGCGCTCGGCGCGACGGCGGTCGGCGTCGGCCGCCCGTATGCCTACGGGCTGGCGCTCGGCGGGGTCGAGGGGATTGTGCACGTGCTGCGCACCCTGTTGGCCGAAGCCGACCTGATCATGGCCGTGGACGGGTATGCGACCCGGGAAGATCTCGATCGCGACGCGCTGCGGCGCGTCACCTGAGCGCAACGCCCGGGGTCTGTGACCGTAGGGGCGTGGAGGCGATCCTCGAGGAGTTCGACAACTATTTGGACCTGCAGTGCGGACGGTCGGCGCACACCCGGCGCGCCTACCTCGGCGACCTGCGGTCGCTGTTCGCCTTCATCGAAGAGCGTGCCCTGGGTTCGGGTCTCGACGGGTTGACCCTGCCGACGCTGCGGTCGTGGCTCGCGGTGCAAGCGGGATCGGGTGCTGCCCGCACGACGCTGGCCCGTCGCACCTCGGCGGTCAAGGCGTTTACCGCGTGGGCGACGCGCCGCGGCCTGTTGAGCACCGATCCGGCCACCCGGCTGCAGATGCCCAAGGCGCATCGCACGCTGCCGGCCGTACTGCGTCAGGATCACGCCCTGGCCGCCATGGCCGCAGCGAAATCCGGTGCGCAGCAACGTGATCCGCTCGCGCTGCGAGACCGGTTGATCGTCGAGCTGCTCTATGCCACCGGCATCCGGGTCAGCGAATTGTGCGGCCTGGACATCGACGACGTCGACACCGGCCATCGGCTGGTGCGCGTACTCGGTAAGGGCGACAAGCAGCGCACTGCGCCATTCGGAGAGCCGGCGGCCGAGGCGCTTGGTGCCTGGTTGTCCGACGGCCGTCCGGCGCTGGCCACTGCGCAGTCCGGGCCGGCGCTGTTGCTGGGCGCGCGGGGCCGCCGGCTTGACGTGCGGCAGGCGCGCACCGTCGTGCACCAGACCGTCGCCGCGGTCGACGGCGCACCCGACATGGGCCCGCACGGGCTGCGGCACAGCGCCGCCACCCACCTGCTGGAAGGCGGAGCCGACCTGCGCGTCGTCCAGGAGCTGCTCGGCCACTCCAGCCTGGCCACCACCCAGCTCTACACCCACGTGACCGTCGCGCGGCTGCGGGCAGTACACGACCAGGCGCACCCCCGCGCCTAGCGCTCGCCGAGTGTGGGCTTGTGTCACGCTTTTTCGTCGAATGCGTGCATCAACCCCACACTCGGCGATCAAGACAGCGGCTTGAGGCGGATCGGCGTCGACGCCAGCAGCCCCAGCGGGTCGACGTAGTCGGCGCGCGACGCCGGGCCCCACATCGCGCCCCAGTGCAGGCACGCCGCGGCGCCGCATCCCGGATGGCCGGCCACCAACTCGCCGATCACTGAGCCGGCGTCCACCCGCTGGCCGGCCCGGACCGCGGCACGTACCGGCTCGTAGCTGGTGTGCAGACCGCCCGGATGGGCCAGCGACACCACCGGCCGACCGGCCAGCAGACCGGCGAACACCACCGTCGCGGGCCCGGCCGCGTACACCCGTTGGCCGGGCGCACCGGCCAGGTCGACGCCGCGGTGGCCCCGGTTCCAATCCGGCGACGGCGCATCGAAGGCCCGCACCACCGCCGGGCGCGGTCGCAGCGGCCACTCCAACCGCACGTCGTCGGCAACAGCCGGGGCCGCGCAGACCACCGCCGCCAGCGCGAGCACCCAGAACCGCACCCGGGCAGTTCAGCGCGTCGCACGCCGCCCCGCCAGCCGGGCTGTGGACAAAGCACCCTCTACCAGCGTGTAAACTCATCTCCGCAGTTCGCGCCAAGCGGGCTGACTTCGCGTGTCTGCAGCCGACCGGATGCCGCTCGGTCCCCGCAAGGGTCGGGCATCCCGCAGACACCAGGGCCCGGCTTCACCCGTCGCCGGGCGACAACCGACAAAAAGGAACCATGGACTCATGGCTGTTGTGACCATGAAGCAGCTGCTTGACAGCGGCACCCACTTCGGGCACCAGACCCGTCGCTGGAACCCCAAGATGAAGCGGTTCATCTTCACCGACCGCAACGGCATCTACATCATCGACCTGCAGCAGACGCTGACATTCATCGACAAGGCGTACGAGTTCGTCAAGGAGACCGTCGCGCACGGCGGCACCATCCTGTTCGTCGGCACCAAGAAGCAGGCGCAGGAGTCGATCGCTGCCGAGGCCATCCGCGTCGGCATGCCCTACGTGAACCAGCGCTGGCTGGGCGGCATGCTCACCAACTTCTCCACCGTGCACAAGCGGCTGCAACGCCTCAAGGAGCTCGAGGCCATGGAGCAGACCGGTGGCTTCGAGGGCCGCACCAAGAAGGAAATCCTGGGCCTGACCCGCGAGAAGAACAAGCTCGAGCGCAGCCTCGGCGGTATCCGCGACATGAACAAGGTGCCCTCGGCCGTCTGGGTCGTCGACACCAACAAGGAGCACATCGCCGTCGGCGAGGCCCGCAAGCTCGGCATCCCGGTGATCGCGATCCTGGACACCAACTGCGACCCCGACCTGGTCGACTACCCGATCCCGGGCAACGACGACGCCATCCGCTCGGCCGCCCTGCTGACCAAGGTGATCGCCTCCGCGGTCGCCGAGGGCCTGCAGGCCCGCGCCGGTCTGGGCCGCGGCGACGGCAAGCCCGAGGCCGAGGCGGCCGAGCCGCTGGCCGAATGGGAGCAGGAACTGCTGGCTTCGGCGACCCCTGCGGCCGGCACCGAGACCACCACCGACACCACCACCACCACGGAGGGCTGAGGATTGGCGAACTACACCGCTGCCGACGTCAAGCGGCTGCGTGAGCTCACCGGCGCCGGCATGCTCGACTGCAAAAACGCGCTGGCCGAGACCGACGGCGACTTCGACAAGGCCGTCGAGGCGCTGCGCATCAAGGGCGCCAAGGACGTCGGCAAGCGCGCTGAGCGCGCCACCGCCGAGGGCCTGGTCGCCGCCAAGGCCGGCGCGTTGATCGAGCTGAACTCCGAGACCGACTTCGTCGCCAAGAACGCCGAGTTCCAGAAGCTGGCCGACGACATCGTGAGCGCCGCCGCGACCGCGAAGGCCGCCGACGTCGACACGCTCAAGGCAGCCCCGATCGGCGACAAGACCGTCGAGCAGGCGATTGCCGAGCTGTCGGCGAAGATCGGCGAAAAGCTCGAGTTGCGCCGGGTAGCCCACTTCGACGGCACCGTGGAGACCTACCTGCACAAGCGGGCCGCCGACCTGCCGCCCGCCGTCGGCGTGCTGGTCGAGTACACGGGCTCGGACAAAGATGCCGCGCACGCGGTCGCACTGCAGATCGCCGCGCTCAAGGCCCGCTACCTGAGCCGCGACGACGTGCCGGCCGACGTCGTCGCCAACGAGCGGCGCATCGCCGAGGAAACCGCCAAGAACGAGGGCAAGCCCGAGCAGGCGCTGCCCAAGATCGTCGAGGGCCGGCTGAACGGGTTCTTCAAGGACGTCGTGCTGCTCGAGCAGCCTTCGGTGTCCGACAACAAGAAGACCGTCAAGGCGCTGCTCGACGAGGCAGGCGTCACCGTGACGCGGTTCGCCCGTTTCGAGGTGGGCCAGCAGTAGCATCAGCCGGATGCGACATGTGCACGCGTTCGGTGACGACGCCCTGGGCGACTTGGATGCCGTCGGACTCGTCGAGGAATTGCGGGCTGGCCGCGTCTCGCCCGGCGAACTCGTCGAGGCCGCGATCGCTCGCACCGAAGCCGTCAACCCAGCTCTGAACGGCCTGGCCTACCAGGCGTTCGACCGGGCGCGCGCCGAGGCGGCCCAGCCGCCCAAGCCCGGCTTCTTCAGCGGCGTGCCGACGTTCGTCAAAGACAACGTCGAGGTCGCCGGGATGCCGACGATGCACGGCACCGACGCGTGGCTGCCCACGCCGGCGCGCGCCGACAGCGATTTCGCGCGGCTGTATCTGGCCACCGGCCTGGCGCCGCTGGGCAAGACGCAGATGTCGGAATTCGGTTTCAGCGCCTCGGCCGAGCATCCCCGGCTGGGGCCGGTGCGCAACCCATGGAACACCGACTACACCGCCGGGGCGTCGTCGTCGGGATCCGGGGCGTTCGTCGCCGCCGGCGTGGTGCCGATCGCCCACGCCAACGACGGCGGCGGCTCGATCCGCATCCCCGCCTCCTGCAACGGGCTGGTGGGGTTGAAGCCCTCGCGGGGCCGGCTGCCGGTCGACGGCGAGTTGCGCCGGCTGCCGGTCGGCATCGTCGCCAACGGCGTGGTGAGCCGCTCGGTGCGCGACACCGCGGCCTTCTACCGCGAGGCCGAGCGCGTCCGCCGGCATCGGCATCTGCCGCCGATCGGGGATGTCCGGCATCCCGCACGTCAGCGGCTGAAGATCGCGGTCATCACGCGCTCGGTGCAACGCGAATGCAGCGCCGAGGTCCGCGACCTCACACTGAAGTCCGCGGCACTGCTCGAGGAGCTGGGCCACCGGGTCGAGCATGTCGAAAACCCGCCGGTCCCAAGCACTTTCATCGCCGACTTCGTATTGTACTGGTCGCTGCTGTCCCTGCTTCAGGTGCGCACCGGCCGGCATTTCTTCGGCGCGAGCTTTGACCGCACCCGGCTGGACAACCTGACCCTGGGCCTGTATCGACACGCCGGCCGCAACCTGCACCGGATGCCGCGGGTGATCATGCGGCTGCGCGCAATGCGGCGGCGCACTGCCCAGTTTTTCGAGACCTATGATGCGGTTCTCACGCCGACCCTGGCCGACCGGCCGCCGCTGATCGGTCACCTCGACCCGACCGCCGACTATCAGCAGATCATGGACCGATTGATCGACTGGGTCGCCTTCACGCCGTTGCAAAACGTCACCGGCGAGCCCGCCATGTCACTGCCGCTGGCCCAATCGGCGGACGGCCTGCCAGTGGGCATGATGCTCTCGGCCGACCTCGGGCAGGAGGCGCGGCTGCTGGAGCTGGGCTATGAGCTGGAGGAGGCGCGCCCGTGGGCGCGCATCCAGGTTTAGTGGCGATCGCAAGCGCGGCGGAGCCGGGCGCGGCGGGTCGCCACCATTAAGCCCAGTCCGACCCCAAAGCGTCCAGCATCCGTTTGAACTCCCGCTGCTCGGCCGCGGACAGCTTGCCCAGGATCCGGGCATCGGCTTCCCGCACGGCGGCCTCGGCGCGTTTCAGCAGCGTCCGGCCGGCGCTGGTCAGAGTGGCGGGTAGCGCCCGCCCGGACGGCACCGACGCCGGCCGAGACACCGCGCCGAGGTCTTCGAGCCGGCGCAACACCGTGTTCATCGCCTGCGGCGTCACGTTGCCATACCGCGACAGCTCCGCACTGGACATCCCCGGGTACAGGGAAAGTATTCGCATGCAAACGAATTCGGGGAGAGACAGCCCCAGCGGCCGCAGCGCCGCCGTCACTTCCGGACGCAGCGCGGCCCCAACCCGGTGCAGCAAATAACCGAGCGGAGCATCGTCTATCTGACCCACATCAACCATCTTGACATATATCAACTTAATTGATAAACAGGAAGACATGACCGAAACGCAGAAGTTCGATTTCGATTTCGACCCGGCCTATCGCGGCGAGGCTCCCCAGTTCGGCGAAGGTGTCCGCCCGCCATGGAGCCTCGGTGAGCCGCAACCGGAGATCGCCGCGCTGATCGAGGCGGGCAAGATCCACGGCGACGTGCTCGACGCCGGCTGTGGTGAGGCGGCGGTGTCGCTGCATCTGGCGGCGTTGGGACACAACACCGTCGGGCTCGACGCGTCGCCCACCGCTATCGAGTTGGCTCGCGCGGAGGCGGCCCGGCGCGGGTTGACCAACGCCACGTTCGAGGTGGCCGACATCACTGATTTCAACGGGTGGCCGACCGGTTCCGAAGGCCGGTTCAACACGATCATCGACAGCACGCTGTTCCATTCGATGCCCGTCGAACTGCGCGACGGATACCAGCAATCGATCGTCCGCGCCGCCGCTCCCGGTGCGTCGTATTTCGTGCTGGTCTTCGACCGCGCCGGGATGCCGGAGAGCCGTGGCCCCAACCCGGTCACCGAAGACGAGCTACGCGAGGTGGTGTCCAGGTACTGGGTCATCGACGAAATCCGGCCCGCCCGGATTCACGCCAACTTCCCCGACGGCCGGTCGCCGGAGTTCCCCGTGGTGGATCTGCGCGACGAGGGCAACGGACGCAAGTCGGTGCCCGCCTGGCTGCTGTCCGCGCACCTGGGCTAAGTGGCCTGCAACCGCAGGAGTTGGCCGAACTCCTCGAGATGCGCCCGCACATCGAGGGGACCGGCATAGATTGCCGCCGCGCCGGCGTGCTCCAGCGCCTCCCGCGCGATACCCCCGCTGAGCACCGCGGCGGTCGGAACGCCGGCGCGGCGGCCCGCCTGGACATCCCACACGGTCTCGCCGAGAAAAATGGCCTGGTCCGGCTGCGCGCCAATGCATTTCAGTGCGCTGGTGACGATGTCAGGATCCGGCTTACCCCGTTCTGCGTCGGCTGCCGATGTCACCGCGGCTACAAGATCTTCGGCGTCGAGCACCTCGCGCAGTAGGGCCAACTCGTCCTCTCCGGCTGACGTCGCCAGCACCGCCCGCCAGCCGTGCTCGGCGATTGCGCCGAGCAGTTCGCGCGCACCCGGAAGCGGGCGAAGCGTGGACGCGCTCTCGAGAAAGTAGCGGGTATGGCGCTTTTCGACGTCGGGGCCGTGCACTTCGGCAAACTCGTCGCCGAGCAGGATACGAACCAGTTCCGAGCCCGACCGGCCGATCAACCCGTGGATGCGCCAGCACGGAACCTCCTTGCCGACGTCGAGAAACGCTCGGTGCCACGTCACGACGTGATGGAAGTTGGAATCGACCAGCGTTCCGTCGACATCGAAGAGCACAGCCGGTTTGGGTTCGACCATGACCGCGCGATCCTTTCGTTGTGGTGGTTTGCCGGCTTGTGAATACCCCGTCGGCAACCAGTCAACCCAATTGCGGTGATTGCCGTGCGTCGACATCGGGTAACCGGGTCCGGGAGCCGACCTCGAGGAGTGGTTGTGGGCGACGTTAGGGAAATCGGCAAACGGGCGCGTCAGGAGGCCGAGGCTTACCGCGGCGACAATCCGCGTCCGTTGGGCGGATACCTGGTAGTGCTGTTCGTGTACGGCACGGTGATCGCCGTGACGGCGATCGTTGCCTCCCTCACCGCGCGCAGGCTGCCCGAACGGTGGCTGACTCAAGACCTTCTGATGGTGACGTGCGGGACGCACAAGCTGTCGCGCACATTGTCCAAAGACGCGGTGACAAGCCCGCTGCGGGCACCGTTCGCCCACTATGCCGGGACCGGCGGCCCCGCCGAGCTGCACGAGGAAACCCGGCACGACAGCCAGCTGCGGCACAGCCTGGGCGAGTTGCTGACATGCCCGTTCTGCCTGGACATGTGGGTGGCCACCGTCTTTGTCATCGGCCTGATCTTCGCGCCGCGGTTCACTCGGCTGGTGGCAGGCAGTTTCACCGCGCTGGCCGGCGCCGATTTCCTACAGCTCGCCTACGCGATGGCACAGCAGTCCGCCGAGGGTTGAGGAGAACAAGGAGGAGTCATGCCCAAAACGACGAAGGGCGGCAAGGCCAAGAAGAGCGAGCTGCCCAGCACGCTTCAGCGCTCCGGCGCCAAGGCCCAGCGCACGTTTGCCAAAGCACACGACGCGGCCGCCGAGGAGTACGGCAGCGAGCAGAGGGCCCACCGGGTCGGCTATGCCGCGCTCAAGCACAGCTTCGAAAAAGTCGGCGACCACTGGGAGCCCAAAAAGAAGAAGGGCCCGTCCGACAAGCGTGCCGAGCGCGGCGGCCTGCGCAACCCGACCCCGTCGGCGGAGGGCGTCGACGCCAACGCCAGCAAGAAGCATCTGCTGGACGTCGCGCGCCGGCTCGACGTTCCGCGACGCTCCACGATGAACAAGGCCGAGTTGGTCGACGCGATCAAAAAGGCCAATCGTCGTGCCCGGACCCGGTGACCGGTTCGCGGCACTGACCGAAATCCTGCTGTGGTGGGCGCTCACAGCGGCGGTGTGGCTGGCGACGCTGACGTCGTTCACCGCCGCCGAACTTGCGGTGGCAGTGGGTGCTACGTTGCCCTGCGCCGTGGCGGCACGGTCCGCCCGACGGGCTAATCGGGGCTACTGGCGGTTCCGTGTCGACTGGTTTCGTTGGGCGGCAACCATTTTGCGTGACGTACCGCTCCAAGCGTTCCAGACGTGGATGTATGTGCTGATGCGACGCCGGCGGGGAGTGATCAGCGCGGTGAGCCTGCCGGCCGAACCGGAACCGGTTGCGGACGCGCGTCGTGCGGTGGTCGTGCTGGCCTTCGCTACTACGCCGGGAACCGTTGTGCTGGACTGTAATTCACAGGTGCTGCTGCACCGTATCCGGCCGGGCACTGGTCGGCTGGCAAGGGCGGTGCAGCGATGAATGCGGGGGAGTTGGCGGCGCTGGCGTTGTTGCTCGGGGTGTTTGTGCCCGGCGCCTGGATGGCATCCCGTGGTGAGCCGCGGCGCCGGTTGGTGGGGTTGGAGTTCGCCGGAGTTGCTGCGGTGATGACGGTCATCATGGTTGCCGTTGCCTGGCAACGGAATTCATTTCTCATCGTCGCGCTGGTGTTGGCGTTGGTGACGCTGCCCGGCACCTTGGTGTTCACGCGGCTGCTGGCGGGTAAGACGTGATCTCGTGGTATGTGGTTTTCGCGGGGGTCGTGGTCATGGTGCTGTCCGCGCTGGGGGCAGCCACGCTGCCGCGGGTATTTGACCGCCTGCATCTGCTGGCGGTCACGACGTCGCTCGGTGTGCCGTTGACCGGTGTGGGACTCATGATTTCACAGGGGTGGAGCGAATCGTCGGCGATGATCGCGGTGACGATCGTGTTGGTGGCGTTGGGTTCCCCGGTGATCTCGGCCGCGACGGGCCGGCTGGCCGCACAGCATGAGGGACTGGTCGAAGAAGAGTCGCCGTCGTGACGGCCCTGCTGCTTGCGGTGGTGACGCTGACCGGGGTGACCGGCACGGTGGTCGCGCTGACCGGCCGCCCCGAACAGCAGGCGATACCGCTGTCCGTCTTCGGTCTGGCGCTGACGATGTTGTTCGTGGTGCTCCAAGCCCCCGATGTCGCGCTGTCGCAGCTGGTTATCGGCGGGGTCGTGGTGCCGTTGATGGTCATGCTGACGTTGCGTGCCCTGCGCCGCCACAGCGCCGAAGCCGAAGAGGACAGCCGATGAATCGCGGTGCGCGAACGGCGCTTTTCCTGGCCGGGGCCGGCGGGCTGGCAGCACTGCTCTGGTTGGGCTTCGCGCAACTGCCGGCGTTCGGGCAGGCCCGTCACCTGTACCGGAATTTGGCTGTGCCGGCGGCGTTTTCGCGGGCGACCGCCAATGTCGTCGCCTCGGTGAACTTCGACCAGCGCGCGCTGGACACCATGGGGGAGGAGACGATCCTGCTGGGTTCGGTGACTGGGGTGATGGCGTTGCTACGCCCCGCCATCGAGGAGCGTGAATACAACGCGCCGGGCCGCGGCGCAGCGCTGGACGCGACCCGCCTGGTCGGCTACCTCATGTTGCCGGTGACCATCGCGCTGGGCATCGACATCGTCGTGCACGGCCATCTCACGCCGGGCGGCGGATTTCAGGGCGGCGTGGTGCTGGCCGCCGGGTTGCACCTGCTGTACATCACCGGCAGCTTCCGGGCACTGGATCGCCTGCGGCCCCTCAATGTCTTCGACATCGGCGAGGCGCTGGGAGCAGCGGCGTTCGTGGCGATCGGCCTGGCCGGGATGGTGGTCGGCGGCGTGTTTTTCGCCAACCTGCTGCCGACCGGGACCATGGGCAACCTGTTCTCGTCGGGCTCCGTGGTGCTGCTCAACATCGCCGTCGGCGTGGAGGTCGCCTGCGGCATGACGGTTTTGCTGGGGCAATTCCTGGCCCAGGAAATCACTGTCGCCAAGCGGAGTGATCGCCGATGAGCGTCTACCCGTACTGCGTGGCCGGCTGGCTTGTGCTGATCGGCGCCTGGGGAATCACGCGCAGCCACAACCTGATCCACGCGGTGGTGTGTCTGTCGGTGGCACAGTCCGGAACCTATCTCCTCCTGCTGGCGATCGGATTTCAGCGCGGCGCCGCCCCACCGGTTTTCGCCGGGCCCAACCCGCCGCCACCTTCTAATGTCGTCGATCCCGTGGTGCAGGCGATGACCTTGACCGACATCGTCATCCAGGCCACCGTCACTGCCCTGTTGCTGGCGCTGGTCATCCAGATCCACAAACGCCACGGCACTGTGGATCCCGACGAGCTGTCGGCGCTGAAAGGCTGACTCGGCCGTGCAGACCACCGCGGCTGCGCTGTTGCCGCTGCTGGTCGCCGTGCCCATCGTGACGGGCTGCCTGCTGCTCGCACTCGGCGCACGGATCTCGCGCACGACAGCAACGTGGCTGACGGTGGCCGTCTCGGTCGGCTCGGCCGGCGTCGCCGGTTTCGCTGCGGTGGCCGCGCGCGAGCACATGCTCGTCACCTGGATCGGCGGCTGGTCCATGCTGCGGCACGCAACAGTCGGGATCGCGCTCGCCGCGGACCCGCTGGCCGCGGGCCTGGCGACGTTGGTGAGCATGTTGATGGCCTGCGCCGCGCTCTACAGCCGTCGGGGCCTCGACGAGGCCGGTTCCCGCTTCGATGCGCTGATGCTGCTGTTTTTGGCGGCAATGAACGGCTTTGTGCTGGCGAGTGACGTGTTCAACCTCTTCGTGTTCCTGGAGCTGATGGGCGCCGTCGCATATGCCTTGACCGGGATCAAGATCGAAGACAAGTCGGCGATCCAGGGAGCGCTCAATTTCGGTATCATCCAGTCGCTTTCGGCCTGTCTGTCACTGGTCGGCATCGCGATGCTCTATGCGCAGGTGGGCCAGCTTGGCATGGCCCAGGCTGGGATGTCGCTGGCGCGCGACGGGCCCAAGGCGGTCACCGTCGCCGCGTTCGTGCTGATCCTGGCCGGGCTGCTGGTGAAGGGCGCCATTGTGCCGCTGCACTTTTGGCTGGCCGACGCGCACGCCGTCGCGCCGGCCGGTGTGTGCGTGATGTTCTCCGGCGTGATGGTAGAGCTCGGCCTCTACGGAATGTGGCGGGTGTACTGGGTGACGTTCGCCGGGGCGCTGCCACGCTCCGCGGTCGAACACACCTTCGTGGTGGTGGGGGTGCTGACCGCGGCGGTCGGCGCCGTAATGTGCCTGCTGCAACGGCATCTCAAGCGGCTGCTCGCCTATTCCACGATCGGTCACATCGGGTTGTTTCTGGTGAGCACTGCGTCGCTGCGCCCTGATGCGATCGGCGGGACTGCCGTCTACGTGGTGGGCCATGCCGGGGCGAAGTCGGCACTGTTCTTGATCGTGGGGTTGCTGCTCGACCGCCATCAGACCGTCGACGAGTTCGAGCTGTCCGGGCGCGGGCGTGGCCAGTGGCTGTTGGGCGGGCTCTATCTGTTGGCGGCGGTAGCGCTGGCCGGGTTGCCGCCGTTCGGCACGGCGTTGGGAAAGTCGTTGTGCGAGGAGGCAGTTGGATCAGGCTGGGGTGCTGCGCTGTTCCTGGTGACGTCGGCGGCGACCGGCGGCGCGGTGTTGCGTGCCGGCGTGCGCTGCTTCAGCCGATGGGGCAGTGGCGTGGAGGAACCCACGGAGGGCGCGACCAAAGGCGAGGAAGAACCGGACACGGTACTGGGCCGCACCCCGCCGAGCATGTACATGGCGATCGCCGTGCTGTTGGCCGGCTGCCTTGCCGCCGGGGTGCTGCCGTGGGTGTCCGAGGCCGCCGACGCGGCCGGGCGGCATTTCGTCGACACCGCGGGCTACCTGGCCGCGATGTTCGGGCACAGCGCCCCAACTGCGTCGACCGGTCCGGCGTCGGGTTGGTCTGCGCCGGGGATAGTCCTCGCGGTGATCGGAGTCGCCGCCGCTGCCGGCGTGGCTGCTATTGGCTTGCGGGACAACCAGTCTGCGCTGCAGCGCGTATACCGGCCGGCTGTCGCCGCGCTACACAGGGCGCACTCCGGGCACGTCGGCGACTACGTCGCATGGATGTTCGCTGCGCTGACCGTGCTGGCGGCGGTGTTGAGCCTGCAGCTGCACTAGCGGTGACTTCCAGGGTTCGGCATGCCTTTTCGACTACCCGCTCCTGCCATCGACCTAACCGCGCAGCTCACCACCAACGGGCTGTCCGGCGCGACGGCGCCGAAACTATTGCAGGGCCGCCGGCGCAGTCATCACCAGGACGACGGCCATCAGCACCAACATGAACCATCCCGCGCCTTGCCAGATCCACCAGCGCCGGCGGGCCCGCCAGTCCTGGATGGTGCGGACGAATGCCCACACGCCGCCGAGAAACAACACCAGCGGCGCGCCGATCGCCAGGAAGTTGCGCTGCAGCGCCCCGCAGCGGTCCAGCACGCCGATGCCCTGCCCGGATTTGCAGCCGGCAACCGACCACAACGCTAGTCCCAACACGACCAGAGCGGCGGCGACGTCGATCGCCGTGAACCGGACAGCCCGCGCGAACGTCCGCCTGGCTTCGAGGCTGTCGCCACCCGACGACATGGTGGGAGTGTTCACGGTTAGGCGCCGTCCGGGACGGGATAGCGGTCGTTGACGTCGGGGTTGCCGGCCTCCCGGGCGCAGTGCGCACAGCAATAGATTCCCTGATTGGCCTCGATCCCATGGCCAAGGATCCGGCAGTCGCAGTGTTCGCAGGTCGGCGCCAACTCGACCGCCGCGCACTCGAGGCTGTCGAATGTGGCGGTTCGGCCATCCACCCACGTCACAGTGAAGGCCTTGTCATAGTCGTTGCCACAGGTGTCGCAGATCGCCATCGGCGTGACCTCCTTGAAAAGCGCGCCAGCCTTTGGGGACGGGTTGCCCGGTCCACTGCGCGGCAAACGCCATTACTTCGGCGGGAGTGGGACCGAAAACACCCGGGCACGTTTGCGGGTCTGAGTTTCGTCAAGTGTTTTGGGCCCCAGTGAGCGGGCTTGGGCCCCAGTCGCATCCAGAACGGTGCGAGTTGGCCTGTGTTCCCAGTGGGCTGAGCGGCGCCAGGCGTTTTGGCGTAGCAGGCGTAGGCCGTTGAGTCCGACGATGATGGTGGAGCCTTCGTGGCCGGCGACGCCGAGCGGCAGCGGAAGGGTCCCGGCGAGGTCCCAGATGACCAGCATGGTGATGAAGGTGGCGGCGATGATGGGGTGGCGACGACCACGCGGCGAGCTTGGCGGGACAGGTTGATCACGGTGGGGATGGTGGTGAGGTCGTCGCGGACAATGACGGCGTCGGCGGTTTGCAGGGTCAGGTCGGATCCGGCGCCGCCCATGGCTATTCCGGTGTCAGCGGCGGCGAGGGCAGGCGCGTCGTTGATGCCGTCGCCGACCACGGTCACGTTGTGCCCGCCGGTTTGTAGTTGGTGGACGGCGGTGACTTTGTCGTCGGGCAGCAGTGAAGCGCGCACATCGGTGATTGCGACTTCGGTGGCGAGTCGGTCGGCGGTGGCGGGGTGATCACCGGTCAACAAAGTCGGTGTGGTGCCAGTGAGCCATCGTGCGGCCGCGAGGGTGGTGGCGGCTTCGGGGCGCAGCTGATCGCGAAGACCCAGCACCCCGACCGGGTGGTGGTCGCAGGTCACGATGACGGCGGTGTGGCCGCGGGCCTGTTGTGCATCGATGGCGGCGGTGAGCGGGCCGGCCTGTTGGGCGTTGCTACGTGCCAACAGCGCGGCCGGGGATCCGACCCTGATGCGTCGGCCCTCGATTCGTGCGGTGACGCCGCGGCCGGGATGGGCGGTGAAGTCGTCGACCAGGGGCAGGTTCAGGCCACGGTTGTGCGCGGCGCGCACGATCGCTCCCCCGAGGGGGTGTTCGCTGGGATGTTCGGCCGCGGCCGCCAATCGCAGCAGCTCGCCTTTGTCGAATTGTGGCTCCAGACAACAGATTTCGGCTAGTTCGGGGGTGCCGCGGGTGGGCGTGCCGGTCTTGTCGAACGCGATCTTGGTGGTGGCGCCCAGCTGTTCCATCACGACGGCCGATTTGGCGAGCACGCCGTGTCGGCCGGCGTTGGCGATTGCGGCCAGCAGGGGCGGCATGGTGGCCAGCACCACCGCGCACGGCGAGGCCACGATCATGAACGTCATCGCCCGAAGCAGTGCGCGCTGCAGTGCGTCTCCGGTCAGCAGCGGGATGGCGAACACCGCCAGGGTGACGGCCACCATGCCGATCGAGTAGCGCTGCTCGACGGTCTCGATGAACAGCTGGGTGCGGGCCTTGGTTCGGCTGGCCTGCTCCACCAGCGAGGCGATCCGGGCCACCACCGAGTCTTGGGTGCGGCGGTCGACTCGGATGCGCAGCGCCCCGGTTCCGTTGACCGTTCCGGCGAAAACCTCATCGCCGACGCTCTTGTCGACCGGTAGCGGTTCGCCGGTGATGGTGGCCTGATCCACCTCGCTGCCCCCGGCAATTACGGTGGCGTCCGCGGCGATTCGCTCACCCGGACGCACGACCACCACATCTCGGACTTGCAAGTCGGCGGCCTTGACCTTTTCCTCGCTCCCATCGGCGTGCACTCGGGTTGCGGTGTCGGGGGCTAGATCCAGCAGTCCGCGCACGGAATCCTCGGTGCGGGCGGTTGCCAGCGCTTCCAGGGCGCCGGAGGTGGCGAAGATGACAATCAGCAGCGCCCCGTCGGTGATTTGGCCGATTGCGGCGGCGCCGATCGCTGCGGCGACCATCAGCAGATCCACGTCGAGGGTCTTGTTCTGTAGTGCGCGCAGCCCGGCCAGCGCGGGTTCCCAGCCGCCGGCCGCGTAGCAGGCCAGGTACAGCGCCCACCACACCCACTGTGGCCCACCGGTGAGCTGGATGGGTAGAGCAGCCAGGAACAGGGTCAATGCCGCTGCGGCCCAACGCATCTCCGGCAGCGCGAATAGCCGGGTCCGGCGCACCGCCACCAGCTGTCGCGCCGGGGCCGGGCGCCGTTGGGCCAGGGTGGGCACCGGCATGTCACCTCCAACACATCGCCTTCGAAGCCAACCACGGTATCAGAAGACATGAACATGTCTTCATGCATAGTCGGATAGGATAAGCTGCCTGGGTATGGGACATGGGGTCCAGGGCCGTAACCGACCGGCCGCACGGCTCGACGCCGATGGCGCGGCGCAGGTCGCTACCACGCTGCAGGCGTTGGCCACCCCGAGTCGGTTGATGCTGCTGACCGAGCTGCGGCAGGGGCCGCGGCCGGTGACTGAGTTGGCTGAGGCGATCGGGATGCAGCAGTCGGCGGTATCGCATCAGCTGCGGCTGCTGCGCAACTTGGGGCTGGTGGTCGGGGTGCGCACCGGCCGCAGCATCGTTTATCACCTCTACGACGATCACGTCGCCCAACTGCTCGATGAGGCCGTCTACCACAGCGAACACCTGCGCCTGGGATTGTCTGACAGATCCCGGACCACCGGCTAAACGTCTTGGCCAGGCCTCGGATCGGCGGGGACAAGCAGTTGGCTGTCGGGCGGCTCGGGAACGGGTTCCACCAGTGCCCTGTGACGGGCGCGGGGGGAGCTCGCGGAGTCGTCGTCGATAACCGAAACCCCAACTCAATCTGTTGCTACCGTGGGCTATGGCCGAACACTTCGACGTCGTCATCGTGGGAGCCGGCATTTCGGGGATCAGTGCCGCCTGGCATCTGCAGGAGCGTTGTCCCACGAAGAGTTACGTCATCCTGGAGAAGCGGCCGGACATGGGCGGCACCTGGAACCTGTTCCGGTATCCGGGCATCCGTTCCGACTCCGACATGTACACGCTCGGCTTTCGCTTCCGCCCCTGGAGCGGCAGCCAGTCCATCGCCGACGGCTCGGCCATCCTGGAGTACATCAAGGACACCGCAGCCACCTATGGCATCGACAGGAACATCCGGTTCAACCACAAGGTCGTCGGTGTCGACTGGTCGAGCGCCGAGAGCCGCTGGAGTGTGCGCGTCGAGACGCACGGGCAGGAAAGTACGATCAGCGGCTCGTTCCTGTTCTTGTGCAGCGGCTATTACAACTACGAGCAGGGTTACACGCCAACGTTTCCCGGCTCCGAGGACTTCACCGGCCCGATCATCCATCCGCAGCACTGGCCCGAAGATCTTGACTACACCGGCAAGAACATCATCGTGATCGGTAGCGGTTCCACCTCGGTGACTTTAGTTCCCGCACTTGCTAATTCGGGCGCCAAGCACGTCACGATGCTGCAACGCTCACCGGGCTACATCATCTCCCAGCCCGAGCGTGATCCCGTCGCCGCCGGGCTCAACCGGGTGCTGCCCAACGGCAAGGCCTACACCATCGTTCGGTGGAAGAACGTGGTCCTGCAGGTGGCGCTGTATCAGCTGTGCCGCCGCTTCCCGCAGCGGATGCGGAAGATTCTGATGGGCCTTGTCAAACGCCAGCTACCCGAGGGCTACGACGTCGAAAAGCACTTCAGCCCACGCTACAACCCGTGGGACCAACGGCTGTGTGTCGTGCCCAACGGCGACCTGTTCCGTGCCATCCGCCACGGAACGGTCGACGTGGTCACCGACACCATCGACCGGTTCACCCCGACCGGCATCAAGCTCGGCTCGGGCCGCGACTTGGCCGCCGACATCATCGTCACCGCAACGGGTCTCGACCTGCAGCTTTTCGGCGGCGCCACGGGCACCATCGACGGGCAGGAGGTGGACCTGACGCAGACGATGGCCTACAAGGGCATGATGCTCTCGGGCCTGCCCAACCTGGCCTACACCGTCGGCTACACCAATATCGGGTGGACCCTCAAAGCCGACCTCGTATCCGAATTCGTTTGCCGCATCTTGAATTACATGGACGCCAACGGCTACGACGTCGTGGTGCCGGAGCGGCCGGCGCCCGACGTCGAGGAGCGGCCGTTCCTGGAATTCACACCGGGCTACGTGCTGCGCAAACTCGACGAGTTGCCCAAGCAGGGTTCACGCAAGCCGTGGCGGCTGAACCAGAACTATCTGCTCGACGTGCAGATGATCAGGCGCGGCAAGGTCGACGACGAGGGGCTGCGGTTCACCACAAAGCCTGTCTCGCTGGCGGCGTAGAAGTTTCCTGTTGCCTCCCTCTTGCAGTCAAGAAGCGGTAAGTTCAAGATGCCTTTGCCGTCTACCGCGGCTCGGCCTTGGAATGTGGAGGCATACATACATATAGGACATTGACGACCGTACGGGCTGTGGCACAAGCGTGAACAACCCTGGGTGTGCCCCGCGCGCCGGCGGAGCTAGGGGATTCTGTGGTGAACGTCCTCAAGCGGGCATGGATACCACTGGTTGTCGCCGTCGCGCTTGCAGTGGGCGGATTCGCCGTCGAACGTCTCCACGGGATCTTTCCGATAACCACCTCGTCGAAACTCGACCCGCGCAGCCAGACCCCGCCGTACGCGCCGAAAAGCGCCACTTACGAGATCATCGGCCCGCCGGGGACGGTCGGCGTCGTCAACTGGATGGACGAAAACGCCCAACCACAGCGGGCGAATTTCACGACATTGCCGTGGACACACACCATCACCGCGCGGCTACCCGGAATCTTCGCCTACGTGGTTGCCCAAGGCGATAGCGACTACATCGGTTGCCGCATCACCGTCGACGGCAAGCTCGTCGACGAGCAATCGGCCAACCAGCGCAACGCCCAGATCTCGTGTCTGGACAAATCGGCATGAGCGACAACCAGACAACGCACCCGATCGCGCGCACGATCCGATTACTGGCGGTTCCCATCATTGTTGTCTGGGTGGCGTTCGCCGTTGCCCTGAATGTGTTCATCCCGCAACTGGAAAAGATTGCCGCAGAAACGTCTGTTCCGCTCTCGCCCACCGATGCGCCGTCGGTGAAGGGGATGAAGCGGATAGGCGAGAAGTTCAAGGAATACAACTCCGACAACCTCGTACTGGTGACCCTCGTCGGCGACCACGAGCTGGGCGACGATGCCCACAAGTACTACGACGAGCTGGTACGTCGGCTGAGGCAAGACAGCGAAGACGTCCAGTACCTCCTGGACTTCTGGGGGCACCGGTTCACCTCATCGGGCGTGGAGAGCTATGACCACAAGGCCGCCTACGTTCAGGTCAACCTGGTCGGCAATCAGGGCGGGGCCCGCGGCAACAAATCGGTCGACGCGGTCCGCAAGATCGTGGAGCATTCGACACCGCCGAAAGGCGTCAAGGCCTACGTGGCCGGTCAAGGAGCGCTGACCGCGGACACGATCGAGGCCGGCGACAGAAGCATGCTGAAGATGACGATGATCACGGTCCTCGTCATCACGATGATGCTGCTTTTCGTTTTTCGTTCGGTTTCCACCGTGCTGCTTCTGTTGTTCGTCGTCTTCGTCGAATTGGCCGCGTCCCGGGGCGTCGTCGCGCTGCTGGCATACAGCGGCCTGCTGGGCCTGTCAACGTTCGCCGTAAACCTGCTCACCGCGCTGGCGATCGCCGCGGGAACCGACTACGCGGTATTCCGGCTCGGGCGCTACCAGGAGGGCCGCAGCGGCGGCATGGATTCCGAAGCCGCCTATCACGACACGTTCACCGGCGTCTCCAAAGTCATCGTGGGTTCGGGCCTGACCATCGTTGCGGCGTTGTTCTGCCTGCGTTTTACCCGCCTGCCCTATTTCAATTCGCTGGGTATTCCATGCTCGGTCGGCCTGTTCGTGGTGGTCGCCGCCGGGCTCACGCTGGGGCCTGCCGTCATGACCGTGGCAAGCCACTTCGGTCTGCTCGATCCCAAGCGGGAGTTCAACTATCGGCGATGGCGCCGCCTGGCCACCGCCATCGTTCGCTGGCCGGCGCCGATTCTTACCACCGCACTCGTCGTCGCCATGATCGGTGCATTGGGGTTGGCCGGGTTCAACCCGCTGTACAACGAGCGCTACTACCTGCCCGGCCGCGTCTCATCGAAGAAGGCGTACGATGCAGCGGGCCAGCATTTTTCGGAGGCCCGCCTGAATCCCGACCTGCTGATGATCGAGACCGACCACGACTTGCGTAATCCAACCGATCTGCTGGTCTTGGACCGGGTGGCCAAAAACATCTTCCGGTTACCGGGTATCGAACGGGTACAGAGCATCACCCGACCGCTCGGTCCGCCCATCGAACACGGGTCGGTACCGTTTCAGCTCAGCGTGCAAAGCGCGCCGATCCGAGACAACCTGCAATATCTGAAAGATCGGGTCGCCGACACGTTGAAGACAGTCGGTGAGCTCGACACGATGATCGCCATTCTGGAGCGCACATACGACTTGACGCGCCAGCTGACGGAGGCCACGCACGACACGACGGGCGATCTGCAGAAGCTGCAAGCGGTCACGGACAAGATCAGAGACAATGTCGCCGACTTCGACGATTTCTTCCGTCCGATCCGCAGCTATTTCTATTGGGAGAAGCACTGCTTCGATATCCCGATCTGTTGGGCGTTTCGATCTCTCTACGACGCAACCGACGGGGTCGACCAGCTCGCCGAACAGACTGCGGCACTTGTTCAAGACGCGCAGCGGATCGACAGGCTGCAGCCGCAACTGCTTGCGCAGATCCCCCCGATGATCGCGGTGTCGAAGTCGATCCGCGACATCACGTTGACCTCGTACAGCACGTTCAACAGCTTGATCACCCAGTTCGATCGCCTGACCGACACCAGCGCCGTGATGGGGCGGGCATTCGACGACTCAAAGGTGGACGATTCGTTCTACCTGCCGCCGGAGGTGTTCGACAACCCCGACTTCCAGCTGGGTTTGAAACTGATGGTGTCGCCGGACGGCAAGGCCGCCCGCCTTATCATCACCCACGCCGTCGATCCCGCGACCACAGAAGGCATCTCGACCGTCGACGCCGAGCGTCAGGCGGCACGGGAGGCGTTGAAGTTGACCTCGTTGTCCAACGCCAACATCGAGCTCGGCGGTACCGCCGCCACCTACAAAGACATTCGGGACGGCGCCAAATTCGACCTGATGATCGCAGCAGTCGCCTCGATCATGCTGATCTTCATCATCATGGTTCTCATTAAGCGAGCCCTGGTAGCCGCGTTCGTGATCGTCGGCACCATCGTCGTGTCGCTGGGCGCCGCGTTCGGCTTCTCGAATCTCATCTGGCAGCACATCGTCCATTTCCAAATGCACTGGGTGGCATTGGAGTTCGCCCTGATCGTGCTGTTGGCCGTCGGGTCCGATTACAACCTGATGCTCGTGTCACGCTTCGAGGAAGAGATCGGCGCCGGGTTGAAGACCGGCATCATCCGGGGGATGGGCAGCACCGGCCCGGTGGTGACGGCGGCGGGCCTGGTGTTCGCCTTCACGATGGGATCGATGATCACCAGCGACCTGCGTTCAATCGGTCAGTTCGGCACCACGATCGGCCTCGGGTTGCTGTTCGACACGCTCGTTGTGCGCTCGCTCATCACACCGTCGATCGCCACCCTGCTGGGCCGCTGGTTCTGGTGGCCGAAGAAGGTGCGTACCCGGCCGGCCAGCCAGATGCTGAGGTCTGTCGGTCCCCGGCCGTTGGTGCGGGCACTGCTGGCGGAACCCTCGCGCGCGTCCAAGCGCCCGACGCCGTGACCCGGCGATCACACGTCGATCGTGGCGCTGCAGCGCCATTGGTCGCCGGTGTGGCGGAACTCCAGTCCGGAAAGCGCAACGGCCTTCGGCGACGCGCCGATTGTTCTGACCTTGTCTATCGACGCCACCTGCATGGTCAGCCGGAATGTTTGCGCTCCGATGTCCACGTCGGCGCGTAGCGGGATAACTCCTTGTGTATCAAGCAGATAGATCAGTTGGTCCAGCGCCGCCACCAGGCGATCCTCGTCGTCGGCGGCGGCCAATTCCAAGGTGACGGTGTCGACGGGCTTCGCGTGGGAGAGGTCGACGAAGCTGGCGGACAAGCCGACAACCGCCTCGGCCAGACACGCCTCACGGGTGGGTCCCCATGCCTCGATCGTCACATCGGCCGGATGCGGCACAGTTCGATGCCCGCTGCCGGCCACGATCAGCCTTTCACGACGCCCAGGGGCACCAGTCGGGCGACTGTGTGGCACAGCCCGGCCTGTTCCGCGACGGCGACGACTTCGGCGACATCCTTGTAGGCCGCCGGCGCCTCCTCGACCAGGCCGCGCCGTGAGGCGCCCCTGACATGGATGCCCTGCTGCCGCTCGAGTTGGTCCAGCAGGACCTTCGGCGACACCGAGCGAGCCGCCTGGTGTCGACTGAGCCGCCGGCCGGCGCCGTGACACGTCGAATGAAACGCACCGCCGCCTCGCACGCCGGCGAGCACGTACGACGACGTCCCCATCGAGCCGGGAATCAGCACTGGTTGCCCCACGTCAGCCAAATCCGTTGGCAGATCGGGATGTCCGGGTGGCAACGCGCGTGTTGCGCCCTTGCGGTGCACGCAAAGCTCGAGTGTCTGGCCGTCGACCTCGTGGTGCTCGATCCGGGCAAGGTTGTGCGAGATGTCGTACACCAATTCCAGCCCCTTGCCGGTGATGGCCTTGAATGCATCGCTTGCCGACGACCCGAGGAGCTGACGGTTGGCGCGAGCGTAATTGGCTGCGGCCGACATCGCCGCCAGGTAGCGGCCGCCTTCGGTGGAATCAACTGGTGCACAGGCTAATTGCCGGTCGGGGACCTGCACGCCGTGTCGCCGCATGCTCTGGTCGAGGGTGCGCACCGCGTCCGTGCAGATCTGGTGTCCAAGGCCCCGCGAGCCGCAGTGGATCATCACGCAGACCTGCCCGACGCGCAGGCCGAACGTTTTGGCAACCGGCTCGTCGAACACCTCGGATACGGCCTGGACTTCCAGGAAGTGGTTGCCCGAACCGAGGCTGCCGAGCTGACGGATCCCCCGGGCACGTGCCTGCTCGCTCACCGCGTCGGGGTCGGCGTCGTCGAACGCGCCGCCGTCTTCGCAGCGATCCAGGTCCAGCGCAGAGCCCCCGCGATGCTCGACCACGTAGCGCGCGCCGCCGCGCAGCACCTCGTCCAACTCACTCTCGCTCACCTGCGACCACACGGCTCCCGGGCCCGCACCCCGCGGGATGCGTCTGCTCAATCCGTCCATCACCTTGCCGGCGGCAGCGACGAAGTCCTCTCGGTCGATGTCCGCGGCCAGCAGCCGAACACCGCACGAGATGTCGAATCCCACTCCGCCCGGCGAGATCACGCCGCCGTCGCGCACATCGGTGGCCGCCACACCACCGATCGGAAACCCGTATCCCAGGTGGATGTCCGGCATCGCATACGAGGCCTCGACGATTCCGGGAAGGGTCGCGACGTTCGCCACTTGCTGCAGCAGCGGATCCAGGTTGGTCTCGGGAAGCAGCGAGCGCGACGCGAAGATCACCCCGGGCACCAACATGGCGCCGGATCGGTCGATCCGGAAGCGAAACGGTGTTTCCGCTATCAGCGCCGACGATGAGATCCGCATATCACCATCGTGCGCTCGTTACGCGCGAGGTGGCTTTCGCACCCGGAAAAAGGGGTAACTAGCGCTCATGACCCCGACGCACCTGGCGGCCGTGCTCGCGTTGAGTTCTGCGCTGTGCGTGGCGATCGGCGACGTCGTGCAGCAACGCGCGGCGCACCGGATCAGCGACAGACCGGTGGGCCACATCGAATTGCTGGCGAAATTGCTGCGCGACGGGCGGTGGTGGTTGGGCGCCCTGGTGCTGATCACCAGCATCGGGTTGCAGGCGGCCGCGCTGGGTGAGGGTTCGGTGTTGCTGGTACAGCCGTTGCTGACGTGTTCGCTGCTGTTCGCGCTGCCGATCAACGCGCGATTGTCGCAGCGTGCGGTGACCGGCCAGGAATGGGTCTGGGCCGGCCTGTTGACTGTGGCGGTGGCGGTGATCGTCACGGTCGGCCACCCGCAGGCCGGTCGTTCCGGCGCGTCGCTGCACACGTGGGCCGCCGTCGTTGCGGTGCTGGGGCCGCTACTGGTCGGATGCGCCGTGGCCGGCGGCGTCAAAGGCGGCGCCGTGGCCGCAGTTCTGTTCGCCTTCGTGTCGGGTTCGCTGTGGGGGGTTTTCGCGGTGCTCGCCAAGGAGGTTGTCGCTCGCCTGGGCGATGGCGGGTGGGCGCTGATCCGCACACCTGAGCTGTACGCCTGTCTACTGGCCGTGCTGGGTGGTTTGGTTTGGAGCCAGTCGGCCTTCAGAGCCGGGCCGCTGACCGCCTCGATGCCCACCCTGCAGGTGTCGCAGCCGGTCGTAGCGGCGGTGCTGGGTGTGGTGGTTCTCGGCGAGACGCTGAACACCGGGCCGCTCGGGGCGGTCGGTCTGGTAGTCGCGGCGCTGGTCATGGCGACGGCCATTGTCCAGCTCGCGCGCGTGGAGGCTATCGCAGCGCGGTTGGGCGCCGAGGAGAAAACCCGACGGCGCCGTGCGCTAACGCGGTTGACCCGCTAACCGCGGTTGCGACGCCTCGGCCGCCCAGTGCCGGCGCCCCACCGCGGTGGCCGCCGCTTCGCCAGGCGCGAACCGTTCGTGCAGCCATGCCAACGGTTTTGGCGCCCACCAGCTCCACGGACCGAACAGGTGCATGAAGGCCGGAACCAGGACCATTCGCACCAGGGTGGCGTCGGCCAGCACGGCGAGTGTCAACCCCAGCCCGAGCATCCGGATGAACGACACGTGTGCCGGAATCAGGGCGGCGAACGAAATCGACATCACCAGCGCGGCCGCGGTGACCACCCGCGCGATACCGGATATGCCCAACGCCGTGCTCTCGTCGTTGGCGGTGCGCGCCTCGGCCGAACTCGGTGGCAACTCCTGGGCGGCGCCGGATGCCAGCCAGTACTCACGGATGCGCGACACCAAAAACACCTCGTAGTCCATGGACAGCCCAAAAGCTATGCAGAACAACAACACCGGGATGTTGGCGTTCAATGTTCCGGTGGGGGTGGTGCCCAGTGCGCCCAGATGACCGTCCTGGAAAATCCACACCATTGCGCCGAATGCCGCCGTCAGCGACAACACGTTGCACGCCAACGCCTCCAGCGGCAGCACCACGCTGCCGGTGAGCAAGAACAACAGCGCGAAGGTGATGACGGCGATCAGCAACAGCACCGCCGGCAGCCGCTTGGTGAGTGCGTCGACGCTGTCGCGGTTGGTCTGTGCCAGCCCGGCTATCTGCACCGACCGTCCTGACGGTCCGGCGACCTGGTGCAACCGGTCGAGCTGCGAGTTGGAGGCTTGGGAGAAAAGCGGCGCGGCGCTGGCCACGGTCAAAAATGCGCTGCCGTGGGCGATACCGGTCGGCGCGGCGGGCGGGCCCACCCGGCGTCCGGCCACGAATGTCCCGGTTGGGGCGGTCACCGCCGACACGTCCGGCACCCGCGACAGCTCGGCGCCGTAGCGATCCAGCTCGACCGGGCTCACCCGGCGGGCGTCGGGAACGACGACGAACACCGACGTGCCCAGGTCGTCGGCGAAATCGTGGTCCAGCATGTCGGCGACTTGACGCGACGACGCCGACGGCGGCAGCACGCGTTCGTCGGGAAAACCCCAGCGCACTCCCAAAAACGGGAGTCCGAGCAACAGCAACAGCGCGACCACGCTCAGGCCGACCGGAACGGCGTGGCGCAACACGAATTTGGTTGAGCGGTACCAAAACATCGGATTTGCCGGCTTGCGCGCGTAGTCGGGGCGCGAGGGCAGAAGTCGTCGCGCCAGCGGGCGCACGTCCAGTGCGTCGAGCCGAGGGCCCAGCACCGCGATGATCGCAGGGGTCACGACGACGGCGGCCATCGCAACGATGACCGCGGTGGCGACCATGGTGTAGCCGGCCGATCTCAAGAAGTACATCGGGAACACCATCAACACGGCCATCGACAACGCGACGGTGGTCGCAGAGAACAACACGGTGCGCCCGGCGGTGGCCATGGTCCGAAACAGCGCCTTGTCGCGGTCGCTGGTCTGGGCCAGTTCCTGGCGGTAGCGGCTGATGATCAGCAGCGTGTAGTCGATCGCCAGAGCCAGACCCATTGCGATGCTCAGGTCCAGCGCATAGGTCGACACGTCGGTGGCGAAGCTGATGAGCCGCAACACCGACATGGTGCCGAGAATGGCCAGTCCGCCCAAGGCAATCGGCAGCGCTGCCGCCACCAGGCCGCCGAACACCCAGACCAATACCGCGAAGCTCAGAGGAATCGCGATCGCCTCCATCGTCAGCAAGTCGCGCTCGTTTTGCTGATTCACCTCGGCGTACGCCACAGCCATGCCTCCGGCGCGCACGGTGACCCCGCCGTGGTCGTGCACCAGTTGTGCGGAAAGCGTTTTGGCGTACCTCTGCGCATCGTTCTCTCCGCCCTTGAGGTTGGCCACGATCAGGCCGGACTTGTTGTCCCGGCTGAGCAGGCGCGCGGCTGTTTGCGGGGGTGACGTCCACGCCGACGACACGTTGAGCACCCACGGCGACCGTTGCAGGTGGTCGACGATGTCCGTACCGACCCGGCGGGCCTGCGCGCTGCGGGCACCGCCGGGGGAGGTGACCACGATCATCATCTTCTGATCGGTTTGGTCGAATTTGTCCCGGAGGAGCTCGGTCGCCCGGGCCGACTCGGACGTCGGGTCCTGAAAACCGCCGGCCGACAAGCTGTTGACCACCGGGATGGCGAACACAGCGGCCGCGAACACCACCAGGACTGCCACTGCGATGATCCGTCGGGGCGCCGCGATGGCGAGTCGGGTGATTGCATGCAGCATCTCGGCGTCCTCCCGCAGTCGATTTCCGGGTCCCTACGGGCTATACCCGATCCGGGTCGCCCGACCACGCGGCCGTCGCCGTGGTTGGCCGCACCGATTGGTGGGTACGCAAACCGAAGCTGCACCCTTGACACGTCTCCATAAATACGACTCAACGGATGCCGATGAACAATATGGACGACACCATCAAGATAAGGTTTGCAACCGACGACGACTTGCAGGCGGTCTACGAGAATCAGGCCCGGGTATATGGGAATTCCGTGGAGCCGGCCGATATCGAAGCCTGGAAACGCAAAGTCAATCCTGAAGACATCCTGGTCGCCGAGGATATCTCCGATCCGGAAAACCCATTCCTAGTCGCCACGTCCCTTTACTACCGGCTGCGGCTTACCGTGCCAGGTGGTGCAACGCTCGACGCCGCTTGGCTGGCCATGATCACGGTCGCGGCAACACATCAAAGAAGGGGGATTTGGCAGCAGATCAGCCTGCAGGGCTTCGGAATACTCCAAGACCGCGGTTACCCCATCCTCTGTGGTGTCCCGACCCGGCCGCCGGTCTACGAAATCTTGGGTGCCGGCGTGGCGAGCTATGCCCGGACATTCCACGTTGATCCGCATTCCGCGAAGCTGCGTGCTGCGCCCAGCCGAAACCCGGCCCGGGAGGTGGTGGCGGCCGAGGCAAAAAGCCACTTACCCCGCATTTACGATCGGTGGTGTGCCACCACCCCCGGGGCGCTGAGCCGGGACAGCGCGTGGTGGGCCGATTTTCTGGAAGACCGAATGACGCAACGCGATGATGGATCGCCGCTGAATTTCGTTATTCATCCAGACGGGTTTCTGACGTATCGGGTGGTCGGAGCGCCGGCGCATGCATTTCGGCCACCGTTCGGCTCGGTGGTTATTCAAGACTTCTGCGCTGTGACGGACGAAGCGCATACCGAGCTGTTGGCGACGTTATCTGGCTTGGAAATGTTCGACAGTATTGAGATCGAGGTGCCGGTCGATGATCCGCTTCCGCTCAAATTCCAGGATCAGGCCGCTGCCCAAACGACATGCTTGGGCGATTTTCTGTGGCTGCGGATCATGAATGTGCCCGAAGCCCTCGGAGCACGGGAGTACTCCGCCGATGTCGACGTGGTACTCGACGTCACCGATCCGCTTGGCGTCGCCGGAGGACAATTCTTGCTGCAGACTCGCGACGGCGTCGGAAAATGCGTGCCAGACGAAGGTTCACCGGACATCCGAATCGGGCTGGGTGAATTGGGAACGATTTACATGGGCGCGCATCGCGCTTCGGAACTTCACCGAGCGGGGCGCGTCACCGAACTGAATGCCGGTTCGCTTCACGACCTTGATGCCGCGTTTTGTACCGAACGCGCACCCTATTGCGGGACCCTTTTCTGATGCGCCAAGAGTTGACCCGTAATGGGTCGTGCAGCGCCAATCAGCTTGGGGGCTGGTTGTTTTCGACTCGTCCCGCGAGCGTGCCCGGGTGTTCGCGGCTCGCCGGCTAGCGGCGCTGCCTGAGGGGTGCGGGACATCTAGTGAAACCGGCTTCCTCGCCGCGGTTTGTTATCGAACTGGGACAGAACCGATTCCATCCGCTCGCCGGCATGGGAAGCGCTAATTGAGCCCGGTATGGCGCACCGTCACAGCGAGGTGCGCCATACCGCCCGGGTGCGTGAGCCGGCTGCGAGCAGCCGTCAACTCACTCGCCGAACCCCCCGGTACCTCCGGTCGAGGTGCCCGGTGCCAGCCCGGTGGAATTTGCGCCAAGGCGACTGGCGGCAAATGCCGCTCCCTGGTCGATGATTGCGCCGTCGTCGGCGTAGGCGTCGTGCGCGGCGAAATTCATCCCGTCAGAGCAGATCGGGTCCTCGGGCGCGCAAATCTTGATGGTCTTGTTCTGATACGCCGGGCCGATAACGACCGGTGGCTCACCGAGGAAGTTCATGGCCCGGACGTTGGGCATCCCGAAGAGGACGACCGCCGCCACATGGTCAGCGATCTTGGGGTCCAGCGGTTTCGGGACGGTCGCCGGGTCCACGCCATCCGGCACTGCGGCCGACGTGACGAAGCCCGTCACGGCCGCGCCCTGGGAGTACCCGCCGAGCACCATCTGGGTACTCGGGCAGTTGCTCGCCATCGAAACGACGTGAGCGCCTTCGTCTCGAATGCCATCGAGGCCGGTCTCCCATTGCTCGGTGGCCGGGTAGTTGACCGGATAGACGTCGAACGACCTTGGGCCAACACGGTTGTGGAGGTCGTCGACGAATGCCTGTCCGGTGGGGCCCACGCCGGGCTCTTCGCCCGTGCCCCGGGCGAACACCACCTGGACGTCGGGGCACGGCTGGGCGGAAGCCGATGGGGCGGCAGCGAGGCCGGCGAGGTAGCAGGCACCGAGGCCGCCCGCGGCAATTGCGGCCGGACCAAGGTAACGAATGAGGGTGTGATGTGCGATCATGCCGCATAGGTGCCCATGGAAGCGCTTCTCCAAACTGGAAATTTTTGGCAATTTATTGAGGGTTGGAATCCAGCCCGGGCACGCCCCGATTCACGCGCCACTGTGAGGGGCCCGGTGCGCGACATGTTTCGGCAATTCATCCGGCGGTAGAAACCGCGCTGCCATGGGTACTCCCAGATCCTCTGGGCCGCTGAAAACCAGGGCGGGCGGTCACAAGGATGGCGCGATGGCAGGGCTTCACCTCGTGGAATGGCCGGCCTCAGCGCGTCCGCATGCGCGGGATGCCGATCGACGCGCTACCGCCGGTATCGAGATGACTTGGGGGCGGCGCAGAACCCAATTGGGAATCCCCCTGAATGGAAGGAGCGGGGATGAACGGGAAGAAAGAGCGCTGGATGCGTCGACTACTGGTTACGGGCGTCGCCGTCGCTGCGCTGCCGGGGCTCGCCGGTGTTGGGAGCGCGCCGCACGCGCGGGCGGCAGCGCCGGAATTTCTTCAGGTGCCCTCGGCGAGTATGGGTCACAACATCACCGTCGAATTCCAAAGCGGCGGAGCGCCGGCGGTCTACCTTCTCGACGGGTTGCGGGCCCGGGACGACCGCAGCGGCTGGGATATCGACACCAACGCATTCAACGACTACGCCGGTTCCGGCATATCGGTGGTGGCACCAGTGGGCGGGCGCTCGAGCTTCTATTCCGATTGGTATGGCTCGGCCAATGGCCAGACCTACAAATGGGAAACCTTTTTGACCAGTGAGCTGCCCGGTTACCTGTCGGGCAAAGGAGTCCGGTCGAACCGCAACGCGGTCGTGGGGGTATCTATGTCCGGGTCATCGGCGTTGATCCTGGCGGCCTACCATCCGGGGCAATTCGCCTACGCCGGCTCGTTGTCGGCGTTGTTGAACCCCTCCAGCGGGAATGGGCCCACGCTGATCGGGATGGCGATGAACGACGAGGGCGGCTTCAACCCGCAGGACATGTGGGGACCAACGGGCGGACCCGGGTGGCAGCGCAACGATCCCACCGTGCAGGCCGGGCGGCTGGCCGGCAACAACACCCGGCTGTGGATCTACAGCGGCAACGGCACACCGTCGGAAGCCATCGGTCAGGGCAGTCTGCCCGGCCAGGTGATCGAGCAGATCATTCTGCAAAGCAACGTCGCGTTCCAGGACGCCTACAACGCCGCGGGCGGGCACAACGCCACGTTCAACCTCGACAGCAACGGCGTCCACAGTTGGGGCTACTGGGGTGCCCAGCTGGCGGCGATGAAGCCGGACATGCAGAGCACCCTGGGCGCCGGGGCTGGGGCGGCCTGACGCTACTCCTCTTTGACGCCCAGCGCCGCGTCGATCGTCGGATACATCGGCAGTAGCCAGCGAAGTCCGCACGCCGCCACAATTCGCGCGACGATCGGGTCCTGGCTGACCAAGCAGAGGGTCACACCGCGGCGCCGGCACCGTTCTGCCTCGCGGGCCAACGCTGCGTAGGCACAGCAGCCCATGAAGTCGAGGTTGCGGACATCGACCACGACCCGACCGGGCACGGCGGCGATCGCGACCATCTCGGCCAGCAGATATCTCCAGTCGCGTTCGTTGCTCGCGTCCACTTCACCCGCGACGCAGATGACCAGTGCCCGGCCGCGTTGTGATGTGGTGACGCTCAGCGCGCCAGGGTCGGAACTCGACCGTGGGCTCGAATTAGCCCGGGAGCGAGAAACTTTGATTGTTGCAGAGCCCAAAACGCACTCCAGTTGTGCGCCCAGGGGCGCATTCGACGGATGCTGGCCCTACGTTTCTGAAGACAGCGGAATACTCATTAGTAGCCCCGATGGCCCACGATGTCCAGGCTTTAGGGGAATTGACTGCCGAACTGTAACGGCCGACAGACTATGGATGGTGGGTGGGTGCTGTGATGCTGCCGATTGGGGGAGCGCCCTGGCGCGCCTTTCTCAGTAGATAACCGTAGCCATTGGCGCGCAGGCTGCACCTCAGCGAAATGGTCGCTTTGTGGTCCGACAACCACTCGGTGATTGCCGGCCACTGTTTAGCGACCGGCTCATGGTCGACGTGTAGCAAGCGGAGTAATTCCGGTGCAGTCCCCGGCTCCATTAGACCAGTAAACCACCATGTGCCGCAGATGTTCCCATCAGTGCAGCCCGACGGGACTGGCGGCTTGAGCGGTCGGGGGAATCGGCCATGTGAACAGTCTGTGCTCGGGGTTTTGTCGGTCCTGTCTCGTAGGGTTCACGGTATGTCGCAGCGCCGGTTTCGTCGCACACATGGTGGTGTGTGCTCATTGGGGTTGCGCCTGGTGTGGTGCCCGAAATATCGACGCCGGGCTCTGGGTGGCCGGGTATTGGCCCGCTGCGGCGAGCTGGCCGAGCAGATCGCTGACGGGCATGGGTGGGAGGTCGTGGCCAAGGAAGTGATGCCTGAGTTCGCGTATCTGCGGCGGTTGGTGGAGCTGCTGAGGTCGCCGTCGTATTTTGCCGCCGCGGTCGGATACGTCTCGGAGGCGGCGGTACGCCGCTGCATCGGGCACCAGTGGGGTGTGGTGGCGGCGTGAGGCGCGCGTATGTGTTTAGGCTGCGCCCGACCGCACGCCAACACCAGGCGTTGGCGGCGTGCTTGGATGCGCATCGCGAGTTGTACAACGCTGCGTTGCAGGAACGCCGGGATGCGTGGTCACACAGCAAGTCCCGCGTCTTCTACGGGGATCAGTCGGCGCAGCTGAGCGAAATCCGCGCGGTGCGTGCGGATCAGGCGGTGTGGTCGTTCTCCAGCCAGCAGGCGACGCTGCGCCGCTTGGCCAAGGCGTTCGACGGATTCTTCCGCCGGGTCAAACGCGGCCAGACGCCCGGATATCCACGCTTTAAGGGTAAGGCCCGCTTCGATTCGGTGGAGTGGCCCAAAGACGGTGACGGCGCCCGTTGGCTGCCCGAACACAAACGCGTGTACTTACAAGGTGTCGGCCAGGTGAAGGTTCACGTGCACCGCCAGGTTCAAGGGCGAGTGAAGACGATCCAGATCAAACGTCAGGGGCGCCGCTGGGTACTGGTGCTTTCCTGTGACGACGTGCCCCCCAGCCCGCTGCCTGCGACCGGCCGGCAGGCCGGGATCGATGTCGGGGTGGCGAGTTTCGCCACGACTAGCGACGGAACCCAGGTCGAGAACCCGCGATGGGGCCGGGCTGCACAGGACAAACTGGCGGCGGCGCAGCAGCGGCTTGCCCGCGCCAAGCGCGGATCGAACAACCGGGCGGCCAAACGGGAAACGGTGGGAGCGCGGCACCGCAAGATCGCCAACCAGCGCAAAGACTTTCACCACAAGCAAGCACGCCAACTCGTGGAGTCCTATGACGTGTTGGTGGTGGAGGATCTCAAGATCGCCAACATGGTACGTCGGCCCAAACCGGTGCCCGACGACGACAATCCTGGCCAACATCTGGCCAATGGCGCCCGGGCGAAGTCCGGGCTGAATCGAAGCATCAGTGACGCTGGCTGGGGACGGTTCGTCTCGATACTGCGCGCCAAAGCGGAAGACGCTGGGCGTATCTGGATTGAGGTCGACCCCCGCCACACCTCCGATGGCTGCGAGAACTGTGGACATGCAGCCCGGGCGAATCGCGTCAGCCAAGCGGTATTCGAATGCCAATGTTGCGGTCATCGCGCACAGGCAGACGAACATGCCGCACGCAACATCCTTCGGGCTGGACTGGCCCGTCACGCGCACGCCGCGTGAAAACAAGCCGGTCGCATCCAGCGGCCGGAGAAGTCACCGCCGTACCTCTCAGTGCACTCTACCGACTCAGGCGCGAATCGATTAGTGGCTTTGCTCTCGAGCGCCCGGCGGGACCACCAGGCGATCGACGGGCGAAATCGCAGTGATTTCCGAATCTCGATAGGGCCGTCCGTCCGGTTGTAACAGATCGTGGAACCACACGTCCGGAATCGATGGGTAGGGGTGATCCCATGAGTCCCACGGAAAATATGTTTGGGTCTTGCCGGCCACCAGACCCCAGTTCAGTGCGGCAACGTTGTGCCGCTTTGCAATTGGCGCTATCCCCTCAATGGTGCTGCCCAGGGGCCGGGCCATGTACTCGGTACACATGATCGGTCGCCCGAACGGCAGCAGCTCGGCGATGCGTGCCTCAAACGCCGCCGGCTGGCCATAGTTGTGGAACGTGATGATGTCCGAGTTGGCGAGTTGGATGTCCACAATCACGCTGCGCCGCCACGGATCTCCCCATACGCCGCGCCACACCCCGCTCGTCAGCGGTTGACCCGGATCGACGTTGCGCGCCCACCGGAACACCTGGGGAAGCAGGTCTGCGACGAGTTCTTGCTTGTCTGTTCGCTCGACTTGGCGGTAAACGCGAGAGGGGTTGTCGGGTTCGTTCCACAGGTCCCAGCCCAAAACGCGATCGTCGCTGCGGAATTGGGCCAACACCCCGGTAACGTAGTCCTGGAGAACGCGGATGTATGCGCGGTCACCGAGGTGGTCGGCCCCCGGGCTCTGAACCCAGCGGGAGTTGTGAACCCCGGACCTCGGTGCGGGCTGTTCACCCGGTTTGGGGAACGGATCCCAGCACGAGTCGAACAGCACGAACATCGGTTTGATGCCGTGGCGCGCCGCGATGTCGACGAACTGCGCGAGACGTCGTTGGAAACCGCGATAATCCTGGGCCCACAGCAGATCGTGCAGAAAGACGCGCACACAGTTGAAACCGAGCAACCGCGCCCAGCCCAACTCGATGTCGATGCGGCCCGGGTCGTAGGTTTGGGCCTGGAACATCTCGAGCTGGTTGACCGCGTTGGAGGTGATGTAGTTCGCCCCGACAAGCCAGCCTTGCGCTTGGTACCACCGGTGTGCACGCTCGGCCGGCCAGCGGCCCGGTTCCTCCGCATTGGCGCGCGGTAGTTGGGCCAGTGCTGCGCCTGCAACAAGCATCACCGGCAGTTTCAGGACCGTCCGACGATGCATGAGCTGCCTAACTGCGGGGAGTCAGGGGAGTGGAATCACTCCGCCCGCACAGTCACCAGTCTACACCAATTCCGGTGCACCCCAACGGCGTTGGGGCTTGGCGGTGGATTGCGAGGTGTTAGAGGATCGGCCGGCCGCCAGTGACCGCCACCCGCGCTCCAGAGACATAGCTGGCGTCGTCGGAGGCCAGCAGCACATAGACGGATGCCAGCTCGGCCGGCTGACCGGCGCGGCCCAGCGGCACGTTCTCCCCGAACGATTTCACCTTCTCCGCCGGCATCGTCGACGGGATCAGCGGCGTCCAGATCGGACCCGGCGCCACGCTGTTGACGCGAATCCCTTTATCGCCCAGAAGCTGCGCGAGGCTAGCCGAGAGATTCGCCATCGCCGCCTTGGTGGCGGCGTACGGCGCCAAGGTGGGATTGGGCATGTCGGAGTTGACCGACGAGCTGCCGATGATCGACGAGCCCGGACCCATGAACGGCAGAGCCGCCTTCGTGAGGTAGAAATAAGCCCCCACATTGAGTTTGAAGGTGTAATCCCACTCGTCGTCGCTGATCTCTTCCAGCGTTTGGTGGGTCATCTGGAAGCCGGCATTGTTGACCAGGACATCGATGCCGCCGAATTCCCGTACCGCCCGGTCGACAACTGCGCGGCAATGCGACGGTTCGGAGAGGTCCCCGGGCACCAGCACGCATTTTCGGCCGGCCTCCTCGACGTAGCGAGCGACGTCGTGCGCGTCGTCGTCTTCGTTGAGGTAGGCGATCAGCACGTCGGCGCCTTCCCGGGCATAAGCGATCGCGACGGCCCGCCCGATTCCGCTGTCGCCGCCGGTGATGATCGCGCGTTTGCCGGTGAGCTTTCCCGAGCCACGGTAGCTTTCTTCGCCGCAATCGGGGACCGGGTTCATCCGAGCCTGCACGCCGGGCACCGGTTGCTGCTGCTCGGGAAAACTCATCGCAGTGGCCTATTGCTGGCCCGCCGGACCGGCGGTCGGGATATCCGGGTCGTCGTCGGCCGGTGGTTCAGGGTCGCGCCATTCTTCGGCCCGGCTGGACCGGTTTCCCTGCAAGGTCCCGCGCAACTCGTGTTTGAGCTCGTCATCCTCACGTGGGTTGTGTTTGGCGCTTTCGCGTCCCATCAGCGCGTCTCCTTCAACGGGTCGTGACCGATCGTCATCAGCCGGTATCGCCAATTCTCTTGGCCGGCTTTCGGTTCCAGGTCCTCGCTGCGCTGCGCGTGCACTCGCTCGACCACCTTGCGCATCGTCTGCTCGTCCTGCTCGTCGAGGTCGACCCGCCGCTTCTGCAGGATCTGCAGGACCTTGCGCCCCGTCTCGGTCCCCGCGCGGTCGGGCAGCGCTTCGCCGTGTTCGCCGGCCGAGCGCGTGCGCAACCAATCGGACAACTCCCGTGACGACATGTTCACCACGCGGTGGAACTCGTCCCACAATTGCGGGTCGATCCGCACATGTTGGGCCACGCTTGTTCACCTCCCGTCGGTGGGCTACCCGCGACCAGAAACGACTAATCACCGAAGTCATGCGCCTATCCGGCAGTAAAAGACGTGTTTGCCGGCGGGGCGTCCACATTGTGTTTGAGGCCGGTGCAGGTGGGTATGCGGCGATTGCGGGCGGCGACCACTGAAGTGTGGCCGTCGCATCGAGAAACGAATCCTGAACGACGCGAACGAAAGGAGTTAGCGTGAAGTTCACCTCGACAACTGTGAAAACGGGGATCGGCGCCGCTGCGCTCGCGGCTGCCGGTGTTTTCGGCGCTGGCATGGCGTCGGCCGCGCCCCCCACCGTCCAGTCCTTGGGCACCAGCGAATCGCTATTCGACGGCCCGATGGTCACCAACTACACGGTGAACAACCTGCAGCCGAGCAATACGGCGATTCCCGGCTACACCCCGCAGGGCAAGCTCTATCAGGCCGACGTCACCGTACGGTCGGACGGTGGAACCGTCACACCGCTGATCTCGGACTTCAACGCTCGTGCGGCCGACGGGACAACCTACCGGGTGATCGACACCGTGGCGGTCCCGAACGGCGTGCCGCCGGCACCGCTGAGCCAGGGTCAGCAGGCCAACGGAAAGATCTACTTCGACGTGACCGGGGCGCCGCCGAACGGCGTGGTCTACAACGACGGCGTAGAGGACGTCTTGATCTGGACGACACCGTCCAACGCCACCCATCCCTGACCGGTTATCGGCGACCTCCCCGCGTCAGTTTTCGGCGCGGGGAGGCTGTTATGGGGTACCCGAACCGTCATGACGACTAGCGACCACAGACCCGCCGATGTGCGTCGGCAGGCACAACAACACGCCGACCAGGCCCGTGCCGCGATGGAGGACCGGCGCAGCGGAGCGCAGGGCGGCCTGAGCGGCTGGGTGGCCCGCCGCGCCGGGCGCTGGGACCTTTCCCGTCAGGACGAATCTCGCTTGCACCGCCAAAAGTTCTTCTGGAATCTGTTGGTGGACTACTGGTTCCGCATGGAAATCGACGGCTGGGAGAACGTCGGCGAGCCGCCGGTGCTGCTGGTCGGCATCCATTCCGGTGCGCCGTTCGTGTGGGACGCCTGGACCGTTGGGCTGCAATGGTGGCGGCGGTTCGGCTCGGAGCGCACGCTGCACGGCACCGCGCACGATGCGCTGATGGCCATCCCGGGCTTCGGCCGGTTCTTCCGCTCGATGGGCGTGTTGCCGGCAGCGCCGGACGCCATAGCCACGGCGCTGGCCGAAGGGCGTGACGTCGCGGTGTGGCCGGGCGGCGAGGTGGATTCCCTTCGGCCGTGGAGCGAGCGCGACCGCGCCAACCTCGCCGGCCGAAAAGGCTTTGTCAAGATGGCAATTCGCGCCGGCGTGCCGATCGTCCCGATCGCCACGGTGGGCGGCGCCGACGCCATGCCGGTGCTGATTCGCGGCGACAAGCTCTCCCGTGTCCTGCGATTGGATAAGCTGTTGCGGCTCAAGGTGTTCCCGCTGGCGGTCTCGCTGCCGTGGGGCATTGCCCCTGCGGCGCTGCCGCAGTTTCCGCTGCCGGCCAAGATCCGGACCCGGTTCATGCCGCCCGTCGAGCTGGATCACGATCCTGCCCGCGCCGACGACGACGAGTACGTGGACGCCAAATACCATGAGGTGCAGGACAGCATTCAGCGCGGAATGGACGCGCTGACCCGCAAACGGGCGTTGCCGCTGTTCGGTTGACTACGACGCCCGCACCGGGCTGACAGCACGCTCGCTGACTATCCAGCGCGGTTGCGGCGGGGTGACGGCCATATAGCCGACCCCGCGCACCGTGTCGATGATCGATTCGTGCTCGGGCCCCAGTTTGGCGCGCAGGCGTTGCACGTGGACGTCGACCGTGCGGGCCCGGTGATCGCAGTCGTAACCCCACACTTCGTGCATCAGCCGGGTGCGGGTGAACGCCTGACCGGCATGCTGCACAAGGTAATTGAGCAATTTGAACTCGGTGAGCGTGAGGTCGAGATGACGGCCCGACAGCATCGCGGTGTAGCTCGCCGGGTGCAGCACCAGGTCGCCGAACTCCCAGATGCCTTCCAGCGTGCTGCGCCGACGCGCGATCGCCAACCGCAACCGCGCCGACAGCTCCGCGGCGCTGGCATTGGCCAACAGCACGTCGTCGAAATGCCAGTCGAGGTCGACCGCTACGAAGTCGGCGGCATCCACGACGGCCACCACGGCGACCGCGGGCGCCGTGGCCGTCAGCCGCTGGCATGCCTTGCGGGCCGCGGGCAGGTTGGCCCGGGCATCGATGATCGCGATGTCGGCGCGCTCGTGCCGGCCCGCAGTGCTGTCGCTCAGGGGAGCCTGACGGACCTTCTCCGCGAACAACTCCAGCGTCGGCAACGCCGATGCGAAATCGGCTTCGTCGGTAAGCAGCAGGACATCCACCCGTATCTCCCCTGGTAAGCAAGCACAGGTTACCCCGATCAGCACAGGATTATTCCGATATACCGGAATTTACGTCCGGGTAATTAGACATGCGACAGGCCCGGTCCGCCACTGCAGACCGGGCCCGTCCTTGTATCCAGCTACTGCTGGTGAGACTGCTCGCGCTTCTCCGAGGCAGCGGCGCTGCCGCGGGCGGCGTCGGCCTCGGCTTCCTTCTTCGCCGCGTCGCGCTGGGCTTGCGCCTTGTCCTGCTGCGCCTTGCCCTCACGGACCATCTCGTCTTGGCCCAGCACGTTGCCGGCGGCTTCCTTGGCCTTGCCCTTGACGTCCTCGACGACGCCCTTTACGCCTTCCGCGGGTCCGCTCTTGTTTTCCTCCGCCATGGATTCCTCCTCATCGGCTCTCTTGCTCGTGGACCGGCCATCGTCTCGACCGGTTGTCGGCGCGGCGCAAAGACTTCGTTATCTCCGCGCTCTTCTCGCCGCGTCTCGGCGGATTCCCGCCGCACTGCGCGCTCAAACCTCCGATTGTTTCGCCCACGCCGGGCCGGGTATGTGGAGGCGATGACGATGTCGCTGTGGCTGGCCGAGCGAAGCCGGCAGAACGCGAAAACCAACCTGGGACAACCGTTCGCCGACGTGGTGGTCGTGGGTGCCGGCATCACGGGGCTGACCACCGCCGTGCTGCTGGCCCGCGCGGGTAAGGACGTGCTGGTGTTGGAGGCCCGCAGCCCGGGGGCGGTCACCACCGGCAACACCACCGGGAAGATCAGCCTGCTACAGGGCACCGTGCTCTCGAAGATCGTGTCCCACCATGGCGCTGATGTCGCGCGGGACTACGTGCAGGGCAATCGGGAAGGCCAGGATTGGCTGCTGCACTACTGCGAGGCGAACGGCGTTGCGGTTCAACGGGAGGATGCCTACACCTATGCGCAATCCGCGGGCGAGGTGGAGGCGGCGCGTGCGGAACTGGCTGCGTGCCGGTTGGCGGGGCTTGACGCCGAATGGGACGACGACGCCGAGGTACCTTTTCCCTACCACGGCGGCGTCCGGCTGGCCAACCAGGCGCAATTTGACCCAATGCCCTTGCTGGACAGTCTCATTGATGAGCTCACTACCCGCGGCGGCCGACTGGTCGAGGGTGTGCGGGTGCAGGGGCTCTCGCACCGTAAGGGCCGCGTGCGACTGACCGCGCGGACGGGGGACGCCAAGGTCGACGTGGACGCGGCGCAATGCGTGCTCGCTACCGGCATGCCGATTCTGGACCGCGGCGGATACTTCGCCCGGCTGAAGCCCAACAGGTCCTACTGCTTGGCGTTCGAGGTTCCCGGGGCCATCACCCGGCCGATGTTCATCTCCGCCGGCGCGCCGACCAGGTCGGTGCGATACGCCCCGGCCGGCGACGGCGAGCGGCTCATTGTCGCCGGTGCCAGCCATGTCGTGGGCCGCAAGAGTCCCACCGCTGAACTGGAAGAGTTGTCGTCGTGGGCGCGTGAACACTATCCCGGCGCCACGCAGACCCACCAATGGTCGGCGCAGGACTACACGCCCGTCGATCATCTGCCGTACGTCGGGTCGATCTTGCCAGGCGACGAAAAGGTTTTCATAGCAACGGGTTTCAACAAGTGGGGGCTCGCCGCCGGGGTGGCGGCCGCGCTTGTGCTCAGCGGCCGGATCCTGGGCGGGCGGATGGATTGGTCGAAGGCGTTCGCGGCGTGGAGCCCGCATGAAATCGCCGGCGTCACGAGCGCCGTGCGCGCGAATCTCGAGGTCGCTTTGCACATGGCCAAGGGATGGGTGGTGCCGGCGACGCGGTTAGGCCGCGAGGCGTCGACCGACGGCGGCGTGGTCAAGGGATTGCCGTGGCATATGGAAGCGCAGTGCACGATTGACGGTGTGGCGCACCGGGTTTCGCCGGTATGTCCGCATTTGGGCGGCATCGTCAACTGGAACGACGCCGACAAGTCGTGGGAATGCCCGCTGCACGGATCGCGGTTCGCGCCGGACGGCACACTGCTGGAGGGGCCGGCCACGCGTGGCCTGACCGCGTCGTCGTAGGGCGGGCACGCCGCAAAATCTGGTCCACCTCGAACGCCGCGACTTGCCATGAGGCAGGATAGAAGGTGCTGTCCTGGGGGTGGCCGCAAGGCGCTCCCGCATGCGAGGAGTCTGATGACGGAGCAGGAGCCGACGAGCACCAACGGCGTCGAGGCATTTCCACCGGACAACGGCTATCCCGGCGCAGAGCCGCCACGCCGGCCCAAATATTCCCGGGTACTGCTCAAGCTCGGCGGCGAAATGTTCGGCGGCGGCCAGGTCGGCCTGGATCCCGACGTGGTGGCCCAGGTGGCCCGCCAGATCGCCGAGGTGGTCCGCGACGGCGTTCAGGTGGCTGTGGTGATCGGCGGCGGCAACTTCTTCCGCGGCGCGCAATTGCAGCAGCGCGGCATGGAGCGTAGCCGCTCGGACTACATGGGCATGCTCGGGACAGTCATGAACAGCCTTGCGCTGCAAGACTTTCTGGAAAAGGAAGGCATAGCCACCCGGGTCCAGACCGCGATCACCATGGGTCAAGTAGCCGAGCCCTACATTCCGCTGCGCGCCCGTCGGCACCTGGAGAAGGGCCGGGTGGTGATCTTCGGCGCCGGCATGGGACTGCCGTACTTCTCCACCGACACCACCGCCGCGCAGCGGGCCCTGGAGATCGGCGCCGAGGTGGTCTTGATGGCCAAGGCGGTCGACGGGGTGTTCGCCGACGACCCGCGGGTCAACCCCGAAGCCGAGCTGCTCACCGCGATCAGCCACCGCGAAGTCATCGACCGCGGGCTTCGGGTGGCCGACGCCACCGCGTTCAGCCTGTGTATGGACAATGGCATGCCGATCCTGGTGTTCAACCTGCTGACCGACGGCAATATCGCCCGCGCGGTTGCGGGTGAGAAAATTGGGACGCTGGTCACCACCTAGGAGGAACGGCGCATGCGCGCCGACGACGATGCAGAGCGCCCAGCGATGAGGAGGAGCGGCGCAACATGATTGACGAAACTCTCTTCGACGCCGAAGAGAAGATGGAAAAGGCGGTGTCGGTGGCCCGCGATGATCTGTCGACCATCCGGACCGGCCGGGCCAATCCGGGAATGTTCTCCAAGATCGTCATCGACTACTACGGCGCCGCCACCCCGATCACCCAGCTGGCCAGCATCAACGTCCCCGAAGCGCGGCTGGTCGTCATCAAGCCGTACGAGGCCAACCAGCTGCACGCCATCGAGACCGCGATCCGCAACTCCGATCTGGGCGTCAACCCCACCAACGACGGAACCCTGATCCGGGTGGCGGTGCCTCAGCTGACCGAAGAGCGTCGTCGCGAGCTGGTCAAGCAGGCCAAGCACAAGGGCGAGGAAGCCAGGGTTTCGGTGCGCAACATCCGCCGCAAGGCGATGGAAGAGCTGCACCGCATCCGCAAGGACGGGGAGGCCGGCGAGGACGAGGTCGGCCGGGCGGAGAAGGACCTGGACAAGACCACGCACCAGTACGTCGCCCAGATCGACGAGCTGGTCAAGCACAAGGAAGGCGAGCTGCTGGAGGTCTAGCGGCCGCGCAGCAACGATGTCCGTGGCAGACACTGATACCGGCACAGGCACCCCGGCGGAGGGGTCGGTGCAGAAGTCACGGGCGGGACGCAACCTGCCCGTCGCGATCACCGTCGGCGCCGTACTGGGCGGGGCCGTCATCGCCAGCTTGCTGTTCGCCCCGCATGCGTTCGTCGGCATCCTTGCCGTGGGCGTACTGCTGGCCACGCTCGAGGTGGGCCGGCGGCTGCGCGGCGCCGGCTATGTGATTCCGGTGATCCCGCTGGTGCTCGGCGGCCAGGCAACCGTGTGGCTCACCTGGCCGTTCGGAACGCGCGGCGCGCTGGCCGGCTTCGGCGCCACCGTGGTGATCTGCATGGTCTGGCGGTTGCTGAGCCGCCACGGTCGCCGGGCGGCGCCGATTCCCGATGCCTCACCGGCGAATTACCTGCGCGACGTGTCGGCGACGGTGTTCCTGGCCGCCTGGGTTCCGCTGTTCGCGTCGTTTGCCGCATTGCTGGTCTATCCGCACGACGGGCCGGGCCGGGTGTTCTCCTTGGCGGTCGGGGTGGTGGCCTCCGACGTCGGCGGGTACGCCGCTGGGGTGTTGTTCGGCAAACATCCGATGGTCCCGGCGATCAGCCCGAAGAAGTCCTGGGAGGGCCTGGTCGGTTCGCTGATCCTGGGGACCGCCGCGACGACGCTGAGCGTGACGTATCTGGCCGGCAAGCCACCCTGGATCGGCGTTCTGCTGGGTCTGACGCTGGTCGCCACGGCCACCCTGGGCGACTTGGTGGAATCGCAGGTCAAACGCGACCTGGGCATCAAGGACATGGGCAGATCGCTGCCGGGCCACGGCGGGGTGATGGACCGCTTCGACGGGTTCTTGCCGTCGGCGGTGGCCGCCTGGGTCGTGTTGACGATGGTGCCATGAAGCTGGTGTTCGAGGCGCCGCGGCGGGCCCTGCCGCCGCGTCACTGGGCCGACCTCGACGAGGCCGGCCGCGCGGCCGCCGTCGCCGAGCTTGGGCTGCCGGCGTATCGCGCCAAACAGCTCGCCCACCAGTACTACGGCCGGCTGATCGCCGACCCGCGCCAGATGACCGACCTGCCCGCCGCGGTTCGCGACCGAATCGCCGAGTCGCTGTTCCCGAACCTGCTGGCGCCGGCCAGCGAGATCACCTGCGATTCCGGCCAGACCCGCAAGACGCTGTGGCGAGCCGTCAACGACCCTGCCGGAACCAGCTTCGAGTCGGTACTGATGCGCTACCCGCAGCGCAACACCGTGTGCATTTCGTCGCAGGCCGGCTGCGGTATGGCCTGCCCGTTCTGCGCGACGGGCCAGGGCGGTCTCACCCGAAACCTGTCCACCGCGGAGATCCTCGAACAGGTGCGGGCCGCCGCGGTGGAGTTGCGTGACGAGTTCGGTGACCGGTTGTCGAACGTGGTGTTCATGGGCATGGGGGAGCCGCTGGCAAACTACGCCCGGGTGGTCGCCGCAGTCCGCGGCATCACGGGCGGTTTCGGCATCTCGGCGCGCTCGGTGACGGTGTCGACGGTCGGCCTGGCCCCGGCCATCCGCAAGCTTGCCGACGAGCGACTCGGGGTGACGCTGGCGCTGTCGCTGCACGCACCCGACGACGAGCTGCGCGACACGCTGGTGCCGGTCAACAACCGGTGGAAGATCGCCGAAGCACTGGACGCCGCCCGCTACTACGCCGACGTCACCGGCCGGCGGGTGTCGATCGAATACGCGCTGATCCGCGACGTCAACGACCAGCCGTGGCGGGCCGAGCGGCTGGGCACCCTGTTGCATCGCGCTCTCGGAACGCTGGCCCACGTCAACGTCATCCCGCTCAACCCCACACCGGGCAGCGACTGGGACGCCAGCCCGAAACCCGCGGAGCGCGAATTCGTCCGGCGCGTGCGGGCCCAGGGCGTCTCGTGCACGGTTCGTGACACGCGCGGCCGGGAGATCGCCGCCGCGTGCGGCCAGCTGGCCGCCGAACACGCGACGTGAATCCGGCGTATTTTGAACTAAACCCGGTCAGCTTTACGTGGTTAAGGCAAATACGAAATCGGAGGCCTGCCATGAGGGTTCACTGTTCCATCCTGACGAAACTTATTGCCCTGGTTGTCATCGCCGTCGCGACCAGCATTGCACCGAGTGCGCTTGCGGCCGACGACCGGCTGAATTTCACCGCAACCACTCTGGGCGGAGCCCCGTTCAACGGCGCCAGTCTGCAGGGCAAACCGGCCGTGCTGTGGTTCTGGACGCCGTGGTGCCCGTACTGCAACGCCGAGGCGCCGGGGGTCAGCCAGGTTGCGGCCGCCAACCCCGGGGTGACTTTCGTGGGCGTGGCGGCGCACTCGGATGTCGGGGCGATGCAGAACTTCGTCTCCAAATACAACCTGAACTTCACCAACCTCAATGACGCCGACGGGTCCATCTGGGCGCGCTACAACGTTCCCTGGCAGCCCGCGTATGTGTTCTACCGCGCCGACGGCACATCGACATTCGTGAACAACCCGACGGCAGCTATGCCTGCGCAAGAGCTGTCCGACCGGGTGGCGGCGCTCAAGTAATCGGTGGACCAGGGACTGGTTGGTTTGGCGTTCGCCGCCGGATTGGTCGCGGCGCTCAACCCGTGCGGATTCGCCATGCTGCCCGGCTATCTCGTCCTGGTGGTCCGCGGAGAAGACGGCGACTCGCCAGGGTTGACGTCGGTCGGCCGCGCAGTGGCGGCCACCGTCGGGATGGCGCTCGGCTTCCTGACGGTATTCGCAGTGTTCGGGGCGCTCACCGTGTCGGCGGCGACCGCGGTGCAGCGCTACATGCCGTACCTGACGGTGCTGATCGGCGGACTGCTTGTCGCCCTTGGCATTTGGCTGCTAGTCGGTCGAGAGCTGACCTTACTGGTACCGAAAAAGCTTGGCGCGCAACGAGCTCCGACGGTTCGGCTGGGATCGATGTACGGCTACGGCCTGGGCTATGCGATCGCATCGCTGTCGTGCACCGTCGGCCCGTTCTTGGCGGTCACCGCCGCCGGTCTTCGCGGCGGATCGATCTTGGGGAGCGTGTCGATCTACCTGGCCTACGTCGCGGGGCTGACGTTGGTTGTCGGCGTGCTGGCGGTCGCCGCAGCGTGTGCAAGCTCGGCGCTGGCCGATCGCCTGCGGCGAATCCTGCCGTTCGTGAACCGCGCCGGCGGCGCGCTGCTGGTCATCGTCGGGCTGTACGTCGGCTACTACGGCCTCTATGAGGTGCGGTTGTTTCGCCTGCACGGGCACCCGCAGGACGCGGTGATCGCCGCGGCCGGGCGGGTCCAGGGAGCACTGGCCGGATGGGTGCACCAGCACGGCGCCTGGCCGTGGCTGCTGGCGTTGGTTCTGCTGGTAGCGGCCGCGCTCGCAACCGCCCACTACCGACGACGTCATCACGACACTTGATGTGACACCAACATGATGTCATCATGACAGCATGGACTTGCAGCCGTATGTCGACGCGGTGCGTCACGAGCTGAACGTCGCTGCCGCGGCCGGCGGCGCCGAGGCGCAGGCCCTGGCCGACAGGCTCAGCGCCCCACTCGAGTCGGCGATCCGATTGGCGCTCTTGGAGGTGCTGTCAAGTGGCGCCGAGGAGATCACGCGGGAACTGGCGCCGCGTTCGGTCGAAGTTCGGCTGCGTGGCCGCGACCCGGAGTTCGTTGTCAGCCCACCGCTCGACGAGCCGCCCGCCCAGCCGCCAGTGGTCGACGACGAGGGTGGCACCTGGCGGGTGACTCTGCGGCTGCCGGAATCGCTGCGGGCCGGGATCGAGGCGGCCGCCCGCCGCGACGGCATCTCCCTGAACGCCTGGTTGGTCCGCGCCGCTGCGGCGCGTATCGAACCGCCGCCACGAACCGACACCCGCCATCACGTCACCGGTTGGGTGCGCTGAGAACCGATAAAGGAGGTCCCATGCCCACGTTCGCCACTCCCGAGCCCATCTCCGCCCGCGTCGACGCGGGTGCGGGCTCGATTAGCCTGATCGCCACCGACCGGACCCACACCGTCGTCGAGGTCCGCCCACGCGACCCGAACCGCCAGGCCGACGTCCGCGCCGCCGAGCAGGCGCGGGTGTCCTACGCCAACGGTCAGCTGACCGTCGCGCCGGCGAAATTCGGCTTCCTCGGGCACCGGATGGGCGCGGTCGACATCGTCGTCGAACTGCCGTCGCAGTCCCGGATCCGCGCCGCCGTGGCGTCCGCAGACGTGCGCGCCGACGGCGAATTCGCGGACTTCGACTTTATGTCAGCCAGCGGAAGCCTTGTCGCACAAACGGTTACCGGCCGACTCAAGGCCGCCACCTCCTCGGGTGGGGCCGACATCGGCGAGCTCGACGGTGAGGTGAAGTTCCAGGCTGCCAGCGGCTCGTTGTCGATCGATCGGCTGCGCGGCCGGGTGAAGTCGCAAACGGCATCCGGTTCGGTTCGCATCGCGGCCGCTGTCGGCGGCGCCGTCGCCGCCTATACCAGCAGCGGCGCCGTCGAAATCGGCATCCCGGAGGGCAGCGCCGCCCGCCTCGACATCATGACCGGCTCCGGTCTCATCACCAACCGCTTGGAGCCCTCGGGCGGCCCCGAAGACGGCGACGAGACGTTGATCGTGAAGGTGCGAACCGGCTCCGGGGACGTCGACATCCACCGGGCCGTCGCGACGCTTACCTGATCCAGCCGCGGCGGCGGCCCCACCAGTCGCGCACCACGACGAACAGCGTCAGCGCGGCGAAGCTGATCAAAAACCAGTTCTCGATGTGGCCGACATGGTTGCCGCGCAGCATCAGCAGCAAGAACCCGGCGATGCACAGCCCGACGATGCGCCAGGTGCGGTGGTTGATCTTGCTCCAGCCCCATTCGGCGGACGGCACGTCGGCAACATCGACCCCGGTGTGGCGCTCGACCTCAGTACCGACCACGGCGATTACCTCCAGATTGGGTTAGCTGATGCCCCGACATTCTGGCACACGCCGTGCGGTCTGGCGCTAAGCGCCGGAGCTAGCTGCGGCGCGGCACAATGAACTGGTGACAACCGACCGGCTGCGCGTCCTGGTGCTGGGCAGCACCGGCTCGATCGGGACCCAGGCACTGGAAGTCATCGCCGCCAACCCGGACCGCTTTGAGCTGGTCGGGCTGGCCGCCGGCGGGGCCAACCCCGACCTGCTTGCCCGGCAGCGCGCCGAGACCGGGGTGACGAACGTGGCCGTCGCCGACGACGCCGCGGCCATTGACGAGGTCACCTACCGCGGCCCCGACGCCGTCACCCGGCTGATCGAGAACACCGAGGCCGACGTCGTGCTCAACGCGCTGGTGGGGGCGCTGGGTCTGCGGCCGACGCTCGCCGCGCTGGCGACCGGCGCCCGGCTGGCGCTGGCCAACAAGGAGTCGCTGGTCGCCGGCGGGCCGCTGGTGCTGCGGGCGGCCAAACCCGGCCAGATCGTGCCCGTCGACTCCGAGCACTCCGCAATGGCGCAATGCCTGCGCAGCGGCGCCCCGCACGAGGTCGCCAAGATCGTGCTCACCGCCTCCGGCGGCCCGTTCCGCGGCTGGTCGGCAGCCCAGCTCGAACACGTCACCCCCGAACAGGCCGGCGCCCACCCGACCTGGTCGATGGGCCCGATGAACACGCTGAACTCGGCGTCGCTGGTCAATAAGGGCCTCGAGCTCATCGAGACCCACCTGCTGTTCGGCGTCGGTTATGAGCGCATCGACGTCGTCGTGCACCCGCAGTCGATCGTGCACTCGATGGTCACTTTCACCGACGGCTCGACGATCGCCCAGGCCAGCCCGCCGGACATGAAACTGCCGATCGCGCTGGCCTTGGGCTGGCCGGACCGGGTGCCCGGCGCCGCGGCCGCCTGCGACTTCACCACCGCGTCGAGCTGGGAGTTCGAGCCGCTGGACACCGCGGTGTTTCCGGCCGTCGAGCTTGCCCGGCAGGCCGGTCGGACCGGCGGCTGCATGACCGCCGTCTACAACGCCGCCAACGAAGAAGCGGCCGCGGCGTTCCTGGCGGGACGGATCAAGTTCCCCGCGATCGTGCGCACGATCGCCGAGGTGCTGAGCGCCGCCGACCAATGGTCGGTTTTACCCGCTACCGTGGAAGACGTACTCGACGCGCAGCGCTGGGCCCGTCAGGTGGCGCGGCGCGCGGTCACACAGGAGGTCATACCCACTCGATGATGTTCGTTGTCGGCATCGTGGCATTTGCGCTCGCCATCCTGATCTCGGTGGCGCTGCACGAGTGCGGCCACATGTGGGTCGCGCGCGCCACCGGGATGAAGGTGCGCCGCTACTTCGTCGGCTTCGGCCCGACGCTGTGGTCGACGCGGCGCGGCGAAACCGAATACGGCCTGAAGGCTGTGCCCGCCGGCGGGTTCTGCGACATCGCCGGGATGACGGCCGTCGAGGAACTGCGGCCCGACGAACGTGACCGTGCGATGTACAAGCAGAAGACCTGGAAGCGCACCGCGGTGCTGCTGGCCGGGCCGGGGATGAACTTTTTGATCGGCCTGGTGCTGATCTACGCCATCGCCGTCGTCTGGGGGCTGCCGAACCTACACCCCGACACCCGCGCCGTCGTAGGCGGAACCGCTTGTGTGGCACCGGAAGTCAGCAAGGGTGAGCTCGGCCAGTGCACCGGTCCGGGGCCGGCGGCCATCGCCGGGATCAAGCCCGGCGACGTGATCGTCAAGGTGGCCGGCAAGGACGTGCGCAGCTTCGCGGACGTGCAGGCCGCCGTGCAGCCGCGCAGCGGGCCCACGCCGGTGGTGGTGGAGCGCGACGGGCGCCGGCTCGACTTGACCGTGAACGTCACGCAGACAAAGCGGTTCACATCCCAGCACGCCGACGCCGCATCCACCGTCGGCGCCATCGGCATCAGCAGCAGTGCGCTGTCCGGGCCGACGCGCTACAACGTGCTTACGGCGGTGCCCGCCACGTTCACGTTCACCGGCGACCTGTCTGTGGAGCTGGGCAAGTCGCTGGCCAAGATTCCCACCAAAGTCGGCGCGCTGGTGCATTCGATCAGCGGCGGAGAACGCGACCCCGAAACCCCGATCAGCGTCGTCGGCGCCAGCATCATCGGCGGCGACACGGTCGACCACGGGCTGTGGGTGGCGTTCTGGTTCTTTTTGGCTCAGCTGAACTTCGTGCTGGGCGCCATCAACCTGGTCCCGCTGCTGCCCTTCGACGGCGGGCACATCGCGATCGCCGTGTACGAGAAGATCCGCAACATGATCCGGTCGGCGCGCGGCATGGTCGCCGCGGCGCCCGTCAACTACCTCAAGCTGATGCCCGCCACCTACGTCATCCTGGTCGTGGTGGTCGGCTACATGCTGCTGACCGTGACCGCCGACCTGGTCAACCCGATCAGGTTGTTCCAGTAGGAGATTCATGACTGCGCGCCGACGACGATGCAGAGCGAAGCGATGAGGAGGAGCGGCGCATGACTATCGGTCTGGGCATGCCGGAACCGCCGGCGCCCACCTTGGCGCCACGGCGCAAGACCCGCCAGCTGATGGTCGGCGACGTCGGCATCGGCAGCGACCATCCGATCGCCGTGCAGTCGATGACCACCACCAAAACCCACGACGTCAACGCCACGCTGCAGCAGATCGCCGAGCTGACCGCCGCCGGCTGCGACATCGTCCGGGTGGCCTGCCCGCGCCAGGAGGACGCCGACGCGCTGGCCGAAATCGCCCGGCACAGCCAGATTCCGGTGATCGCCGATATTCACTTCCAGCCCAAGTACATCTTCGCCGCGATCGACGCTGGCTGCGCCGCGGTGCGGGTAAACCCCGGCAACATCAAAGAATTCGACGGCCGCGTCGCCGAGGTCGCCAAAGCCGCTGCGGCGGCGGGGATTCCGATCCGCATCGGTGTCAACGCAGGCTCGCTGGACAAGCGGTTCATGGCCAAGTACGGCAAGGCCACGCCCGAAGCGCTGGTGGAGTCCGCGTTGTGGGAGGCGTCGCTGTTCGAAGAGCACGGCTTCGGCAACATCAAGATCAGCGTCAAGCACAGCGACCCCGTCGTCATGGTCGCGGCCTACGAGCAGCTGGCCGCGCAGTGCGACTACCCCCTGCACCTCGGGGTCACCGAGGCTGGGCCGGCGTTTCAGGGCACCATCAAGTCGGCCGTCGCGTTCGGCGCGTTGTTGTCAAAGGGCATCGGCGACACCATCCGGGTGTCGCTGTCGGCGCCGCCGGTCGAAGAGGTCAAGGTCGGCAACCAGATCCTGGAATCGCTGAACCTGCGGCCCCGCTCGCTGGAGATTGTGTCCTGCCCGTCCTGCGGTCGGGCTCAAGTCGACGTCTACACCCTGGCCAACGAGGTCAGCGCCGGTCTGGACGGCCTGGAGGTGCCGCTGCGGGTGGCGGTGATGGGTTGCGTCGTCAACGGCCCGGGGGAGGCCCGCGAAGCCGACCTCGGGGTGGCGTCGGGCAACGGCAAGGGCCAGATCTTCGTGCGCGGCGAGGTGATCAAGACGGTGCCCGAGGCGCAGATCGTCGAGACGCTGATCGAAGAGGCCATGCGGCTCGCCGGTGAGCAAGGTACTGCGAGCGGTTCGCCCGTTGTGACCGTAAGCTGAGGGACGCCCGCTTTCGCAGAAAGAGTCACGATGTCGGCTCCGCCCATCCATCGCTTGGTCGACCAGCGACGGGTGTCGGTGGTGCGGGACGTCGCGGCGGTGCGCCGCGTACTCGACCACGACCCCGTCGGGTCGTGCATGGTCGCCGCCCGGGTCGCCGACCACGGCATCGAGCCGTCGGCGATCGGCGGCGAACTGTGGACCCGGCGTGGCGCCGACGAATCCCTTTGCTACGCAGGGCCAAACCTGATTCCGCTGCGCGGCGGGCCGGACGACTTGATTGCCTTCGCGGACGAGGCGATGAGCGGGTCGCGGCGGTGCTCGTCGCTGGTGGGCCGAGCCGAACTGGTGATGCCGATGTGGCGGCGGCTGGAGTCGGCCTGGGGCCCGGCCCGCGACGTACGGGAGCATCAGCCGCTGATGGCGCTGGGCCGCATGCCTGACTGCGCGATCGACCCCGAGGTGCGCCAGGTCAAGCTCACCGAAATCGACGCCTACCTGGTGGCCGCCGTCGACATGTTCATCGGCGAGGTCGGGGTGGATCCGCGGCTGGGCGACGGCGGCCGCGGCTACCGCCGCCGGGTGGCCAACCTGATCACCCAGGGCCGGGCATGGGCCCGCTTCGAGCACGGTCAGGTCGTCTTCAAAGCCGAAGTCGGGTCGCAGTCGCCGGCCGTTGGTCAGATCCAGGGTGTGTGGGTGCATCCGGATCGTCGCGGCCAGGGTCTGGGAACCGCAGGCACCGCGACGCTGGCGGCGGTGATCGTCGGCACCGGACGAATCGCCAGCCTGTACGTCAACAGCTTCAATACCGTGGCCCGCGCCGCGTACTCGCGCGTCGGCTTCAGCGAAGTGGGCAGCTTCGCGACGGTGCTGCTCGACTGAGGTCCCGGGGAGTCAGCTGCGCCCAGCCTGTAACTAGGGCGCAAAAGTGCGAGGAAGCAGCACCGTAACTACAGGCTCGGTGCGCCTTCGCCCGATACGCGTTAGCAATTCGTAACATTGGCCTCGATGGCAACAAAAACAACTGTGGCATCACAGGCCGCATGCTTGCTGCTGCTCGCGGCCGTCGCCTTGCCCGCCTGCACGCCGCGGCCGGACGGCCCTGCCCCGGCGGCGCAGCGGTTCTTCGCCGCGCTGTCCACCGGCGACACCGCCGCCGCCGCGGAACTCAGCGACGACCCGAGCGATGCCCGCGAAGCGCTCAACGCCGCGTGGTCCGGCTTGCAGGCCACCCACCTCGACGCCGAAATCCTCGGCTCGCGCTACACCGAGGACACCGGCACCGTCGCCTACCGCTACACCTGGCATCTGCCCAAGAACCGTACCTGGGTCTACGAGGGACAGCTGAAGATGGCCCGCGACGAGGGCCGCTGGCTGGTTCGCTGGAGCACCACCGACCTGCACCCGCGGCTCGGCGAGCATCAGACGTTTGCGCTGCGGGCCGACCCGCCGCGGCGGGCCTCGGTCAACGAAGTCGGCGGCACCGACGTGCTGGCGCCCGGCTACCTCTACCACTACACGCTGGACGCCACCCGGGCCGGGCCGAACCTGATCGCCACGGCCCGCGCCGTCGTCGACGCGCTGCACCCCTTCGACGACGCGCTGAACGACCCGCAGCAACTGGCCGAGCAGGCCAGTTCGTCGCCCACACCGCTGGACCTGATCACGCTGCGCGTCGACGACAACAACAACGTCGCGCCCGCGATCGGCCAGCTGCCCGGCGTGGTCATCACCCCGCGGGCCGAACTGCTGCCCACCGACGACCATTTCGCCCCGGCCCTGATCAACGAGGTGAAAAAGGCGGTGGTCGACCAGCTCGACGGCGAGGCCGGCTGGCGGGTGGTCAGCGTCAACCAGAACGGCGTCGACGTCGCTGTGCTCCACGAGGTCGAGCCGTCGCCGGCGCCGTCGATCTCGATCAGCCTGGACCGCGCCGTGCAGGACGCCGCCCAGCACGCCGTCGACACTCAGCCCGGCAAAGCCATGATCGTGGTGATCAAGCCGTCGACGGGCGAGCTGTTGGCCGTCGCGCAGAACGGCGCCGCCGACGCCGACGGGCCGGTCGCCACCACCGGCCTTTACCCGCCGGGGTCGACGTTCAAGATGGTCACCGCGGGCGCGGCCATCGAGCGCGACATGGCCACCCCCAACACGCTGCTGGGCTGCCCCGGCGAGATCGACATCGGGCATCGCACCATTCCCAACTACGGCGGATTCGACCTCGGGGTGGTGCCGATGTCGCGGGCGTTCGCCAGCTCCTGCAACACCACATTCGCCGAGCTGGCCAGCCGGATGCCGCCGCGCGGTTTGAACCAGGCGGCCATCCGGTACGGGCTCGGGCTGGACTACCAGCTCGACGGCATCACCACGGTCACCGGCTCGGTGCCGCCGACCGTTGACCTGGCGGAGCGTACGGAAGACGGCTTCGGCCAGGGCAAGGTGCTGGCCAGCCCGTTCGGCATGGCGCTGGTGGCGGCGACGGTGGCCGCCGGGAAAACCCCTGTGCCACGGTTGATCGAGGGCCGGCCGACGACGGTCAAAGGTGATACGACGCCGATCAGCCCGAAGATGCTCGACGGTCTGCGACCGATGATGCGGCTGGTCGTCACCAACGGCACCGCCACCGACATCGCCGACTGCGGCGCGGTGTTCGGGAAGACCGGGGAGGCCGAGTTTCCCGGCGGCTCGCATTCCTGGTTCGCCGGCTACCGCGGCGACATGGCGTTCGCGGCCCTGATCGTCGGGGGCGGCAGCTCCGAACACGCGGTGCGGATGACCAAGCGGATGTTCCAGACGCTGCCCGCCGACTATCTGGCCTGACGGTCCCGCGGCGGTAGATTGGTACCGCTATGACGCGCCCCGACGAACTGACCGAACTGCGGGTGTCGGACGCCGACCGCAACGGCACGCTGCGGCGGCTGCACAACGCCGTCGCGCTCGGGCTGATCGACATCGGCGAATTCGAGGAACGCTCGTCGCTGGTGTCCTACGCCCGGACCCGCAGCGAGCTGGACAGCGTCGTCGGCGACTTGCCCGGACCAGGAGCCATCGTCACCTCGGCAGCCGACCGGGTCGAGCTGCGCGGCTGGCTCGGATCGCTCAAGCGGCACGGCGAATGGATCGTGCCGACACGGCTGGCGCTAGTGCGCCGAGTGGGGTCGTGCGAATTGGACCTCGTGCATGCCCGCTTCGCCGGGCCGGTCGTCGTGATCGAGCTCGACATGAAGTTCGGTGGCGTCGAGATTCGCTTGCCGGACGGCGCCAGCGCCTCGATCGACGACGTCGAGGTCTACGCGGGCAGCGCCAGCGACCGCCGCAAGAACGCGCCCGCCGAGGGCACGCCGCACGTGGTCTTGACCGGCCGCGTGGTGTGCGGCTCGGTGGTCATCCGCGGGCCGCGCCGGTCGTTACTGCGTCGACGCTAGATTGTCGCGCCGACCCGCTTCGCCCGGCTCCGCCGCGCTCGCGATCGACGCTGATACGGCTACCCTGACGACATGCCTGTTCGCACCGCGCTTTCTCCCGGCGTGCTGTCTCCCACACGGCCGGTGCCCAAGTCGATCCCGCGCCCCGAATACGTCGGCAAGCCCACCGCGCGCGAGGGCAGCGAGCCGTGGGTGCAAACGCCCGAGGTGATCGAGAAGATGCGCGTCGCCGGGAAGATCGCCGCCGGCGCCCTGGCCGAAGCGGGCAAGGCCGTCGCGCCCGGTGTGACCACCGACGAGCTGGACCGCATCGCCCACGACTACATGGTCGACCACGGCGCCTACCCGTCGACGCTGGGCTACAAGGGCTTTCCGAAGTCCTGCTGCACCTCGCTGAACGAGGTGATCTGCCACGGCATCCCGGACTCGACGGTGATCGAGGACGGCGACATCGTCAACATCGACGTCACCGCCTACATCGACGGCGTGCACGGTGACACCAACGCGACGTTTCTGGCCGGCGACGTCTCCGAAGAGCACCGGCTGCTCGTCGAGCGCACCCGCGAGGCGACGATGCGCGCGATCAAGGCGGTCAAGCCGGGCCGCTCGCTGTCGGTCGTCGGCAGGGTCATCGAGTCGTACGCAAATCGGTTCGGCTACAACGTGGTTCGCGATTTCACCGGCCACGGCATCGGCACTACGTTCCACAACGGCCTGGTGGTGCTGCACTACGACCAGCCGTCGGTTACCACGATCCTCGAGCCGGGGATGACGTTCACCATCGAGCCGATGATCAACCTCGGCGCGCTGGACTACGAGATCTGGGACGACGGCTGGACGGTGGTCACCAGGGACCGCAAGTGGACCGCGCAGTTCGAGCACACGCTGCTGGTCACCGACACCGGCGCGGACATCCTGACGCTGCCGTGACGTCGCCGACAGTGAATTCGGCGACGCGACACGCCGTTCCCGCGTCGCCAGATTCACACTCGGCGACATAGTGAGCGGTGCTCTGCTGGTTGCCGGCACCAGCTCGGACGCCGGCAAGTCCATGGTGGTTGCCGGGCTGTGCCGGCTGCTGGCCCGCAAGGGCATCCGGGTCGCCCCGTTCAAGGCGCAGAACATGTCGAACAACTCCGCGGTCACGGTCGAAGGCGGCGAAATCGGCCGCGCGCAGGCGATGCAGGCCCGCGCGGCGGGCTTGGCGCCCAGTGTGAGGTTCAACCCGATCCTGCTCAAACCCGGCAGCGATGCCACCTCGCAACTGGTGGTCCGCGGCCAGGTGGCCGATACAGTCACCGCGGCGAGCTACTGGGCGCACCGCGGGCAGCTGTTGGACATCGTCGTCGACGAATTGTCAAGCCTGCGAACAGAATTCGATGCAGTAATCTGCGAGGGCGCCGGGTCGCCGGCCGAGATCAACCTGCGGGCAAGCGATGTGGCCAACATGGGGCTGGCCCGGGCGGCGAACCTGCCGGTGATCCTGGTCGGTGACATCGACCGCGGTGGGCTGCTGGCCCACCTGTACGGCACCGTCGCGATACTCGACCCGCAAGACCAGGCGCTGATCGCCGGGTTCGTCGTCAACAAATTCCGCGGTGATCCCGCACTGCTGGAGCCCGGGCTGCACCAGCTGGCCGAACTGACCGGCCGGCCCACCTACGGCGTGCTGCCGTACGCCGACGAGTTGTGGCTGGACGCCGAGGACTCCGTCTCGGTGCTGGCCCACCGGGTCCTGGGCGTGCCGCAGCCGCCGCGCGGCCGGCAATGGCTGCGAGTCGCCGCTGTCCGGCTGCCGCGGATCTCCAACTCCACCGACGTCGAGGCGCTGGGCTGCGAGCCCGGGGTGCTGGTGCGCTGGGTCACCGAGCCCGCCGACCTGGCCGACGCCGACGTGGTCGTGCTCCCGGGCAGCAAGGCCACCGTCGCTGACCTGCGGTGGCTGCGCGAGCAGGGGCTGGCCGACGGTGTGGCGGCGCACGCGGCGTCGGGCCGGCCGGTGCTGGGCATCTGCGGCGGTTTCCAGATGCTGTGCCGCTCGATCGACGACCCGGTCGAATCCGGGTCGGGCCGCGTCGAGGGCTTGGGCCTGCTGGACGCCGACGTGGTGTTCGGCGCCGAGAAGGTGCTGCGGCGGTGGCGGAGCCCACTGGCCGGCTACGAGATCCACCACGGTCGGGTGACCCGGTGCGACGAGGCCGCCTGGTTCGGCGCGGACGAATCCCCACACGGTTATCGCCGCGATCACGTGTTCGGCACCCATTGGCACGGGGTGTTCGACAATGACGACTTCCGCAGACAATGGTTGACTTTGGTGGCCGCCGCCGCGGGCCGGGATGGTTTCGTGGTGGCCGACGACATCGATGTGACGGCGCGCCGCGACGCCCAATTGGACTTGCTGGCCGATCTATTGGACACGCATCTCGACGTCGCCGCCGTCACCGGCCTGCTCGACGGCGGGCCGCCGCCGCGGCCGACCCTCCTCGCCGGCCGCGCGTAGTCGTAGTCGTCGTCAAACCCTAACTGTCCCAGCAGTTTACGGCTACCTCAGCTGCCACACCCGCTCGTCTCATGCACGTCACGTGTGGAGTCGCACCTAATAGTGGCCTGAGAGACAGTGCAGAAACCGCCCGCGCAGCGGCCAATTGGCGCTACCTTGCACAGGTGCCTTCGACGATGATGACCACCGTCGACGGATTCCCCCTCGAGGTCAATGTGGCAGGTCCCGAAAAGGGCTCGGTCGTGGTGGTGTTGGGCGCGGCGCAGCGGGCGCTCGCCGCGTATGACCCGGTGTGCGAGCGCCTGCACACCGCGTCGCTGCGCACGATCGTCATCGGCCCTGACCAACGACTGACCGCCAAATCGGTGGTCGGGATCATGGACGTCCTCGACATCAACTGGGGTGTGCTGGTCGGCGACCGCATCGGCGGCGAGCTGGCGTGGGAGCTGGCGGCAACAAGGCTGGACCGCTTCACCGGCCTGATCGCCATCGACCGGGGGCACCCCCGCGTGGCCGATCTGACCGGGGTGATCCGCGACCCACACTGTCCACCCGTGGAGATCAACACCACCGCATTGGTCAGCACCCCGGCCTCCCAGGCCGTGGCACGAGCAAGCCAACGCTGGGTCTACGGCGATTACCGCATCGTGCAGCTGCTGGGCCGGCGCAACGCGCAGGAGTCCACTGCACAACTGGCCGCCGAGATCGTCCTGCGGACCAGCACCTGGTAACCAGCCGCGCCGTAGCGCGCTTACGGTGGTGACGTGGAAGCTTCGCGATCGCCGCTGATCGGCATGACCACCTACCTGGATCAGGCCCAGACCGGCATTTGGGACGTTCGTGCCAGCTTTTTGCCGGCCGCCTACTTCCAGGGCGTCACGCTGGCCGGCGGTGTGGCGGTGCTGCTGCCGCCGCAGCCGGTGGACGCCGGCATCGCCGGGCGAGTGCTCGACGGCCTGGACGGCCTGGTGATCACCGGCGGCAAGGACGTCGACCCGGCCGCCTACGGCCAGCAACCGCACCCGGAAACCGACGAACCCGGCCCCGAGCGCGACGCCTGGGAGTTCGCGCTGCTGCGCGAGGCGCTCGCCCGGAAACTGCCGGTGCTGGGCATCTGCCGCGGCGCCCAGGTGCTCAACGTCGCGCTCGGCGGAACGCTGCACCAGCACCTGCCCGACGTCATCGGGCACAGCGGCCATCGGGCCGGCAACGCCGTGTTCACTACGTTGGGCGTGCGAACAGTGCCCGGCACGCGGCTGGCCAAGCTGTTGGGAGAGTCGGTTGAGGCGCGCTGCTATCACCACCAGGCCATCGCCGACGTCGGGGAGGGCCTGGTGGTCAGCGCGTGGGACGCCGACGGCGTGATCGAGGCCCTCGAAATGCCCGGCGACGACTTTGTGCTCGCCGTGCAGTGGCATCCGGAGGAAAGCCTCGAGGATTTGCGGTTGTTCGCGGCGATCGTGGATGCGGCGCGAGCCTATGCGAGCGTGACCAAATGAATCTGACGCAGCGGCTGGCCGGCAAGGTCGCCGTCGTCACAGGCGCGGGAAGCGGCATCGGTCTGGCCGCGGCGCGGCGGCTGCACGCCGAAGGCGCCACGATTGTCGTCGGCGACATCGACGAACGGGCCGGCGCGGCGGCTGCCGACGAAGTGGGCGGTTCGTTTGTGCCCGTGGATGTTTCGGACGAAGCCGCGGTCGACGCGCTGTTCGACACCGCGGCGGCAACCCACGGCGCCGTCGACATCGCGGTCAACAATGCCGGCATCTCGCCGCCGGAGGACGAGCTGATCGAGAACACCGAGCCGGCGGTGTGGCAGCGGGTGCAAGACGTCAACCTCAAATCGGTGTACTTGTGCAGTCGGGCGGCGTTGCGGCACATGGTTCCGGCGGGCGCGGGTGCCATTGTCAACGTCGCCTCCTTTGTCGCGATGATGGGTTCGGCCACCTCGCAGATCTCGTATACCGCGTCCAAAGGCGGAGTGGTGGCGATGTCTCGCGAGCTCGGTGTGCAGTTCGCCCGCCAGGGCATCCGGGTCAACGCGCTGTGCCCCGGCCCGGTGAATACCCCGCTGCTGGCCGAGCTTTTCGCCAAGGACCCCGAGCGCGCGGCGCGCCGACTGGTGCATGTGCCGATGGGCCGCTTCGCTGAGGCGCACGAAATCGCCGCGGCTGTGGCGTTTCTCGCCAGCGACGACGCATCGTTCATCACCGCGTCGACGTTCCTGGTCGACGGCGGCATCAGCGCCGCCTACGTCACTCCGCTGTAGCCTCCCGCTACCCGGCGGACGGTGATCGCGGAATCACGGTGGGACGCATGTCGTATTGCGGGGTGGCCCCGCCGGTGGTGCGCGCGGCCATATTCGCGATGGGCATCATCGGCGGTACCCCTGTTGTGCCTCCGGCTGGGGCGGCGCTGACGCCACTTCCCGGGAACGCGGCAATGCTGTGGCCCGCCGCGCTGGGAACCGCGGCCCAGGCTTGCGGCACCGACAGTGGGCCGAGGGCAACCGCTTTGCCGATGCCCGCCGATACCGCCGCGCCGCCTCCCAGAGCCGGCGCCGAGCCCAGCACGCCTGCGCCCGAAGCGAACCCGCTTGCCAGAGCGGATCCCGCCGACTTGACCGTCGAGGCCGCCGCAGCGCTCGTCGTCCCCAAATTCTTGACAAGCGAGCTCAATGCGTTCGTCGTCGTGATCGGAATGCTGGTCAGATAGGCGGCATTTCGCAGCGGCATCGCCAGCGTATTCAGACTGTTCACCACCGAGACGGGTGACGTCGTCGACGACGAGGCCGCCTGCGCGACCCCGCCGCCCTGGCCCGGCAGCGCCGCCGGGCTGGTGGTCATCGGCGGCTGCGTGAACGACGTCAATGTCGACGCGGCCGCCGCAGAGCCGGCGTAGCCATACATTGCTGCGGCATCCTGGGCCCACATCTCGCCGTACTGGGCCTCGGTGGCCGCGATCGCCGGGGCGTTTTGGCCCAGCACGTTGGTCGCGATCAGCGCCATCAACTGCGCGCGGTTGGCGGCGATCAAGGGCGGCGGGACCGTCATTGCAAACGCCGTCTCATACGCGCTCGCCGCGGCGTTGGCCTGGGCGGCCGTCTGCTCGGCTTGCGCCGCGGTGGTCTGTAGCCACCCCACGTAGGGCGCGGCTGCCGCAGCCATTGACGCCGACGACGGGCCTTTCCACCCGCCAGCCAGCCCGGAAATCACGGAAGAGTAGGACACCGCCGCTGAACTCAGCTCGGCGGCTAACTCGTTCCAGGCTGCCGCCGCGGCCAGCAGTGAGGCTGGCCCCGGCCCGGAATACATTCGCGCGGAGTTTATCTCCGGCGGCAACATCCCGAAATCCATCGCTAATTCCCTTTCCTGACCGCGATGAATTGGCTTGGGATCGAAGGTGATACGACAAATGACATGAGCTTCTCCTCAAAAGACATGAATGAACGCAAAATGGACCGCCGCGGTGGCGGTAGCGGTGTGGAGAGGTTCGTCGCGCGACTCGGCGCAAGCCGATGCGTCAACCGCTCAGCGCACGACGGACAGACGTCGACCGATCAGCGACGCGCGATGCAGAACTGCGTCAGGCGTTCTTGTCCGGCAAGGACAGCGCCGGGAGCGCGGATATAGCCGACACTGAATCCCCGGCCCGGCGATGCCACAGGGACGGCCGACGGCGACTCCTGCAACGAGGGCACGACCCGCAGCGAGGTGGGTGGCCGATCGCGGTGCAGCCCAGCGGATTTGACGCTGGTCTGGCTGGGCGCGATGGGATGGTCGTCGTCCATGACGGCGCCGTGATAGGTGGGCGACGAACCGCGGTCGATACTCGTGTGGTGGGCGGCGGCCACCGATGTCGGTGCGGGCGACGGCGTGTCAGACGCGGCGCGGTCAAACCTCAGCAGCCAACATCCGAGGACTGCGGCCAGCAAACCCAACGCGGCTACGAGCGCGACGACCGGTCGAGGCCGCCGCAGCGCGTAGGCGTTGCTCGTTGTCACAGTGTCTCGACATTAGCAGCGCAAAGCGGTCCTCCGCAGCGGCCAGCAACGTACATGGCTATTTCTTATCAAGTGTTGGTTACCATGTCGGACCGCTCAGTCCGCCCACGGCTTAGATGCGCTCGGTCTGCACCGTCCACTTCTCCTCGATGCGTCCGTAACGCCAAACTGCCAGCGCGACAACCCAGGTCAGGGCAAACAGCCCGACGATGACAAAGCCGATGGCGTTGAGGTTGATGCCGCCCACCCAATCCCAAAAGGCACCGTTCCAGCCGAATTGCTCGGCGAGAAGGCCCAGCAGTTCGATGCTGCCGATCAGCAGAGCGACCGCGACCGACAGCCCGGTGATGGTGATGTTGTAGTAGACCTTGCGCACCGGATTGGAAAACGCCCAGCTGTAGGCGAAGTTCATGAACGAGCCGTCAATGGTGTCCAGCAAGCACATTCCGGCGGTGAACAGCACCGGCAGACACAAGATCGCATACCAGGGCAGGCCGGCGGCGGCGCCGGTGCCCGCCAGCACCAGCAGCGCGACCTCGGTGGCGGTGTCGAAACCTAGTCCGAACAGCACGCCGACCGGATACATGTGCCACGACGCGGTGATCGATTTGGTGGAGCGGCCCAGGAACCGGTTGAGTAATCCGCGATTGTTCAGCTGCTCTTCCAGCTCGTTCTCGTCATAGACGCCTCGACGCATTTGGGCGAACACGCGCACGATCCCGGCCAGGATGACCACGTTGATGACGGCGATGAGGTAAAGGAAAACGCCCGAGACGCTGGTGCCGATCAGGCTGGTGTAGTGATGCAGCGCCGACGAGTCCTGTTTGACCGGCCCGACGATGGCTCTGACGCCGACCGCCAGCAGTAGCGCCAGCCCGAACACCACCGACGAGTGGCCCAGCGAGAAGAAGAACCCGGCCGCCAGCGGACGCTGCCCGTCGTTCATCAGCTTGCGGGTGGTGTTGTCGATGGCCGCGATGTGGTCGGCGTCGAATGCATGGCGCAACCCGAGCGTGTAGGCGGTCAGGCCGATGCCGATGCCGAATGCCTTGTCTCCGACCGAAAAGTGCGCGGGCTCCACGATGAGCACCAGGGTGCACCAGCCGACGACATGCAGCGCGACGATCACCGCGGACATTGCACCGAGCCGTAACCATTCGTCGGGCGTCAATGCAGCCCGCAGCCCAGACCACGACGATTTCTGGCGGGTGAGCGCATCACCGGCCATGTCGCTTCTCCTGCGCTGAGAAGAAAACCCCGACCGCGACGACGGTAGCTCACGGCTGCGGCTTCATGCAGAAGATTCGCAAGAACCCTGCAGGCTTTTCGCAAGTAGGTGGCACCGGCAGCTCATAGCCGCGTGCATTTCTCGATGTCCTCCAGGAACTCCGCGATCATGGTGTCGGTCAGCGAGGGGCGCGTTTCGTTGATCGCCGTTACGTAGTCCTGTGTCTGGGCCGGTTCGCCGCCACGGAACTCGACCTCGCGCTCGAACCCAAATTGCGCACCCTTGCGGGCGGCGAATTCGATGTCAGCCGGGGTGAACATTTCGCTGGCATCGACCAAGGCGCCGACGTCAACAGAGTCGGCGGCCGGCCCAAGGTACCTGCGCCAGATGGCCGTTCGTGCCTTCGCGTCCGGGGGCCGCACCGGGATGATGTAGTCGAACCGGCCGGGCCGTAAAAACGCCGAATCCAGCGACCGCACCGAGTTCGTCGCGCAGACAAGCAGCCGCTCGTCACGCTGGCGGAACACCGGGATCAACTTGAGCAGTTCGTTGGTGACGCCGTGAGCAGGGTCGGACGGCAGCCCCGAGCGCGCCCCGGCGATCTCCTCGACTTCGTCGATGAATACCACGGCGGCTTCCAGCTCTGTCAACGTCATGAAGGCCTCTCGCAACGCGGTGGCCATCGCCATATCGGGAGCGGCCAGCCGCGACGGGAACAACTCGACGAACGGCCAGCCGAGCCGGCCGGCGACCGCCTTGGCGAAGCTGGTTTTGCCGGTTCCCGGCGGTCCGAAGAGGATCACCGCCTTCGGCGGCGAGACGCCGTACTGTTCGGCCACTGCCGGCTCGGTGAGGGGCAGCACGATCCGGCGCTCGATGATCTGCTTTTCCGATTCCATGCCCGCCATCGCATGCCATAGCCCGCGAGGCATCACCTGGGCGCCCAGTTCGGCCAGCAGGCCCGCGTCCGAGGCGCCGACATGGTCGGTTTTCTCGAAGAACGACAGGTCGGTCCGCTCTTGATATCCCGAGTTGCGTAGCGCGGTTGTCCCCGTCGCCTCGGGTGGCAGCAGTGCGCCGATCCGGCGGGCACCAAGGGAACGCAGGCGAAGCTCAAGCTCGCCGAGCAGTGCGCTGCCGATACCGCGGTTGCGCCAGCGGCTGCTGAGCGCGACGAGTGAGATCCACGCTCGTTCGCCCTGGAACTGCGCACCGGCGATGCCCACCAGCTCGTCGCCGACCACGGCGACGACAGCGGGCTGCCCCGACTTGGCCGCCGACACCACCTCCGAGATCGGAAAGGCCGGTTGTGGCTCGCCCGGACGGCGACTCTGATCCCAGATCGAAATCGCCTGATCCAGGTCGTCATCGTGGAAGTCGCGCAGCCGCCACGGAGGCATTTCGTCATACCCTTCGGCTTGCGGCGGGTGAGGCCGGTGAGAAGCAGGGCACTACTCTGCAGGAATCGCACGCGCTACGGACCACCCCTTCGGGTGCTTGACGGGGGGAGCTAGGCGTGCGCCAGCCGTTTATTCGTCACACGTAACTGGCGGGCCGTGCTGACCGCGAGCGCCTCGATCTGTTCAGGTCGCAGCCGCCCGCACAGTCGGCCCCAGTGGATCGCGACGTCGTCGCCGGCCGCCACGTCGGGCACCGCGCTGTACCCGTCGACCCAGACATCGAGTGGACGCGGCGACGGCTCGGAGAGTTCGAGCGCATGACCGTCCCAGAGCAACCGCCGACACGACACCTCGATACTGTCGCCGTCGCGGGAAAGCACTGCGCCCCACGTGATTCGGCAATTGTCCAGGACGCTCAGCGGATGCTCGTCGATGCCGCGCCCCAGTAACCGCGACCACGGGTAGACCCCGAACACGTGGAAGCTGTGATTGGCGGCGGCCTCACTTGCGAGATCCGGCCCGAGATGCGACCAGTAACGGCCGGCCTGCGGGCCGATGATGGCCAGCAACTCGTCGAGAAATGTCGTCGGGTCCAGGTCCGCGCCGACACCGCCCCCGTGCCAATACGATTCGACGAGCCGGTGATCCAGCGGATCGGCGATACCGGTCATGTTTGACAGCACCTGCAGATACGGCCAGGCACCGGAGAACTTCGTCGCCGCCGTGCGCACTTCGTCTGCCGACCCGTCCCGCAGCGTCGCCCCCAGCGGCGGGCCGCAAAAGCCGAGGGCGTTGGGCGCGTACGCATAGCGGGCGAACATCTCCGGCCCGCGCGTATCAACCGACACCGTCACGTCCGGGCGCCCACCAGCTTGACCGCGTCGCGGTGCATGCGGCCGAAGTTGTAGTAGGCGGCACAGGCGCCCTCAGGGGACACCATGCAGGTGCCGATCGGGGTCTCCGGAGTGCATGCGGTGCCGAAAACCTTGCACTCCCAAGGCTTGAGCACACCCTTGAGCACCTCACCGCATTGGCACGCCTTGGGGTCGGCGACCCGCACGCCGGGCATGTCGTAGCGCAGCTCGGCGTCGAAGTCGGCGAAGTCGTCGTGCAGCCGCAGCGCGCTCTGCGAGATGAAGCCCAGGCCGCGCCATTCGAAGTGCGGGCGCAACGCGAATACCTTGCCCATCAATGCCAGTGCGGCCGGGTTGCCGTTCTCGGGCACTACCCGCTTGTACTGGTTTTCCACCTCGCAGCGGCCCTCGCGGATCTGGGTCAGCAGCATCGCGACCGACGCGAGGATGTCCAGCGGCTCGAATCCCGAGACCACCAGCGGCTTTCCGTAGACTTCGGGCACGAACCGGTACGGCCGGTTGCCGACGACCGTCGACACGTGCCCGGGTCCGATGAAGCCGGAGAGCCGCAAATCAGGTGATTCCAGGATGGCCTTGATCGGCGGGACGATCGTGACGTGGTTGCAGAACACGCTGAAGTTGCGCAGGCCCAGATCGCGCGCCCGAACCAGCGTCACGGCGGTCGACGGTGCAGTGGTCTCGAAACCGATCGCGAAGAACACCACCTGCCGCTGCGGGTTGTCGACGGCGATCTTTAGGGCGTCCAGCGGTGAATACACGAACCGCACGTCGGCGCCGCGGGCCTTGGCGTCCAGCAGGCTGCCGTTCGAGCCGGGGACTCGCATCATGTCGCCAAAACAGGTGAAGATCACGTCGGGTTGTGCGGCCAGCCACATCGCGTCGTCGACTCGGCCCATCGGGATCACGCAGACGGGGCAGCCGGGGCCGTGGACCAGTTCCACGTTCTGCGGCAGCATGTGTTCGATGCCGTGCCGATAGATCGTGTGGGTGTGTCCGCCGCAGACCTCCATGAACTTGAAGTGCTCGCCGGCGTCGCCGGCCAGGTGCTCGATTGCCACCAGCAGTTTGCGGGCCGCCGCCGGATCGCGGAATTCGTCGACGAATTTCATTGTCACTCCTAGACGATCGCGGAGGAGTCGAAGGCTTCCATTTCGGTGGCGTAGGCGTCACCCATCTTTTTGACCGCGGCCAGTGTGAGCAGCGCTTCGGTCTCGTCGATCTTGGCCATCGCGAAGCCGACGTGGATCAGCACCCAGTCGTCCGGTTCGGGCATGTCCTTTTCCAGCAGCCGCACGCTGATCGTGCGTTGCACCCCGCTGACGTCGACCTTCGCCAAATAGTTTTCCGCGTCGGTGATTTCGACGACCCTCCCGGGAATCCCAAGACACATATCAGGTCACTTTCTCTCTCAGCAGATCCGCGGCAGCGGGTCCCCGACGAGCATGTCCACGATTCGGGTACCCCCAAATCCGGTGCGCACCACGACCGTCTGCTCCGGTTCGGCGATGATCTCCCCGACCTCGGCCGCCTCGGCTCCTAAAGGATGTGACCGCAGCGCGGCCAGCCCGGCGTCGGCTTCCTGCGGCGCGACGACGGCGACGAACTTGCCTTCGTTGGCGACGTAGAGCGGGTCGATGCCCAGCAATTCGCACGCACCGCTGACCATCGGGTGCACCGGGAGCTTGTCTTCTTCGAGCAGTACCCCGAGTCCGCAGGCCTGCGCCAGTTCGTTGCAGACGGTGCCCACGCCGCCACGGGTGGCGTCGCGCAGCCATCGGGTGGACGGCGCCGCCGCCAACAGCAGTTCCACCAGCGGGCTCACCGAGGCGGTGTCCGAGCGGATGTCGGCCTCAATCGCCAAATCGCCGCGGGCCAGCATCACCGCCATCCCGTGGTCGCCCATCGATCCGGACAGCAGCACCTTGTCGCCGGTGCGAACCGACTGCGCCGAGAGCCGCCGTCCCGCCGGAATGATGCCGGCACCGGTGGTGGTGATAAAAAGGCCGTCTGCGGCGCCGTTTGGAACCACCTTGGTGTCACCGGTGACGATTTGCACGCCGCACGCCGCCGCGGCCGCGGCCATGTCGGTCGCGATTTCCTTCAGCTCGGCGATCGGCAGGCCTTCTTCGAGCACGAATGCCGCCGAAACCCATTGCGGCACAGCACCGGCCACGGCAAGGTCGTTGACGGTGCCGTGCACGGCGAGTTCACCGATCGACCCTCCGGGAAAACGCCTGGGCTGCACCACAAACGAATCCGTCGACAGCACCAGCCGCTCGCCGCTGGGCAAGTCGATGACCGCACCGTCGCCCAGCGATGCCAACAGGGGGTTGGCGAACGCCTCCACGAACACCGCGTCCACCAGAGCCGCCGAGGCTTTTCCGCCTGCTCCGTGCGCCAGCGTGACGTGGTCGTCGAGCAACCGGGGCCGGCGTCTGCGGAACGACTCGATCCGCTCGATCACGTCGCTTTCGGCGAATTTCGGGCCCGACGCCAGGTATTCGCGTGCGGATCTGCTCATCACGCCACCATCCCCGGTGTCTGCAGCAGTTCGTGCACGGCCAGCCACAGCTCGTAGCCCAGCAGCGCCTGGGCTTCCTGGATGCGGTGCACGCTTTGGGAACGGACGACGAAACAGGCGTCGACGTCCGGGCTCTTGGCGAACGCGCCGCCGTCGTATCCGGCGAAACCAATGGTGTACAAGCCGCGATTACGCGCTTCCTTGAGGCCCGCCATCAGATTCGGTGAGCTGCCGCTGGTCGACATCGCGATCGCGATGTCGCCCGCCTTCGCGCGGGCGATCAACTGCCGGGCGAACACCAGCTCGTACCCGACGTCGTTGCCGAGCGCCGTCAAGATCGCCTGATCGGCGGTCAGCGACCAGGACGGCAGCGGCTTGCCGAGCGGCGGTCGGGCGAACAGCCTTGCGAGCGTGGTGGAATCGGTGCAGCTGCCGCCGTTGCCGAAGGTGAACAAGCGTCCCCCGGCCGCGAAACGGCGCGCCATCTCGCCGGCGGCGGTGGCCAATAGTTCCGCGTTGGCTTCCACCGTGGACCGGCGCAGGGCCAGGCTTTCGGCGGCCTTGGCCTGCGCCGAGGCGGTGAGATCGGCCAGCAGCGACGCGGCGTCGTCTTCCTGCGCATCGATGAACGGGTACAGGAAGTTGGTGGGTTCGTCAGTCATTAGACGTCCTCCTCGTCGGCGCGGCCGATCGCCGTCCTCGCATGCACGAGCACGAGATCGCCCGGCGCGACCGGCTCGACGAGCGTGGTCGCGACCGTCTCAACCCCCCGGGCGGTGCGCACCTCGGCGGTGCCGTCGGCCGACACCGTCGTCACCTCACCGAGGCGGCCCTCGTCGCTGCAGGTGACGCAGACCTCTTCTGCGGCATCCGGTTTCAGCAGCCCCGGATGCTCGAAACAGACATGGGTCAGTTCCCACAACAGGTGGTAAAAGAGCACGAAACCCCCAGTCGCGGGCACCCTGGGATCGGGATCGTCGAGCCACAGCACGTGATCCGCCATTCCGGCCTTCGGTCGCTCACCGCTGCCGATCCACACGGTGGTGGCGCCCCAGGCCGGGCAGCGACGCATCACCGACCGCACTTCGGCGTTGTCGGCACCGCCGACGCCGATCACGATGTCGCCGGGACGCACCGACACCCTGACCAAATCCACTACGTCGGGTCCGGTCAGCGCGACCGCCGGCAACGCGCGCTTGCCCACGATCACCGGATGGATGAACTCGACCGCGATGTGCAGGGCGTGCGGCTCCCAGCCGGGCGCAATGGACCACATGGTGGCGCCGGCCGCGAACCGCTTGGCCAAAGTGAGCGCAGTAGCGGCGAGATCGGCGGTCAGGTCGGCGCCGAGCCCGCGGTCAACCGCGGTGGTAGTCATGTATCAGCCTCCTCCAGTGCAGTCAGCACCGAGACCGCCGCCTGACCCAGCGCGAGCCCACCGTCATTGGGCGGCACCGTGTGATGAGTCAGGACCTCGAAGCCTGCCTGTTGCAACAGTTCTCGGCATGCGCGCAGCAGCAGTACATTCTGGAACACCCCACCGGTCAGGCCCACCAGGCGGACCGGTCCGGCGACCAGAGCAACCGCCTCGGCGACGGCGATGGCGACCGCCTCGTGGAAGCCGGACGCCAGCGTCGCCGGTTCGGCTCCCGCGCGCAGCGCCGACACCATTGCCCGCACCAACCCGCGCGGGTCTATCACGCCGTCGTCGCGCACCTCCAGCCGCAACCGCGCACGGTCGCTGGCGGTTTCGGCCAGCACCTCCAGTTCGATGGCGGCCTGGGCCTCGTAGTCGATCCGGTGCCGGATCCCAAGCAGCGAGGCCATCGCGTCGAACAGCCGGCCCATGCTCGAACACGGCACACAGCCAACCCCGCTGTCCAGCTGCGCGCGCACGGCAGACAGCTCGGCGGGCGTCGCAGCCGTGACCGGAGCCAAATCCCGGCTCAACTCGACGCCGGCGATCCGCAATTGCGACAACGCCACCCGCCACGGATTGCGCACCGCGGCATCCCCACCCGGCAGGGGCACCGGCAACAGGTAACCGGCTCGGGTGAACCGGTGGCTGTCGCGTCCGACCGCCAGGATCTCCCCGCCCCAGATGGTGCCGTCGCAGCCATACCCGGTGCCGTCAAACGAGACACCGATCATGGGTTCGCCGATGCGGCCGTGCTCGGCCAGCAGCGAGACGACGTGGGCGTGGTGGTGCTGAACGAGATCCAGCGGGCGGTCACCGGCATGGCGTTCGGCCCAACTGCGGGTGTGATAGCCGGGATGCAGGTCGGCGGCCAACCGCGCCGGGCGGCCACGGATTTCGCTGAGCTGGCCCACCGCGCGGTCGAATGCCTGCAGCGTCTCCAGCGTGCCCATGTCGCCGATGTGGCCCGACATGAAGGCTCGCGGGCCATCGGTGAGGCAGAACGTGTTCTTCAGCTCGCCGCCGACCGCCAGCACCGCCGGGCCCTCGCGGCCCAGATCGACCGGCAGCGGCGCGTAACCCCGGGAGCGGCGGATCGGCAGTTCCCGGCCGTCAAGGACGCGCACCACCGAGTCGTCGCAGGGCACATGGATCGGCCGGTTGTGGTCCAGCACCGCATCGCAGAGCGGCGGAAGCCGGTGCGCGGCATCGTCTTCGGTGAAGCACAGCGGCTCGTCGGAGCGATTGGCGCTGGTCAGCACCAAGGCATCGATGGCCCCCGCCAGCAGCAAGTGATGGATGGGCGAGTACGGCAACATGATCCCCAGCAGCGGGTTGCCTGGCGCCACGGATTCGGCGATCGGCGCGTGGGGGCGCCGTCGCACCAAGACGATGGGGCGGGCCGGGCTGGACATGATCGCGGCTTCGGTGTCATCGAGCCACGCGAAGCGGAGCGCCACGTCGAGGTCGCGCACCATCATCGCAAACGGCTTGGCGCCGCGCATCTTTCGGGCCCGCAGCACGCCCACCGCCGCCTCGTCGTCAACAAGGCAGGCCAGGTGATAGCCGCCGATACCCTTGATCGCCACGACGGCCCCGCCGGCCAGCGCCTGCTGCGCGGCGGCCAGCGCGGCATCCGACCCGTCGACCCGGCCGGCGTCCGAGCAGAACCACAGCGACGGACCGCAGTGCGGGCAGGCGATCGGCTGCGCGTGGAAGCGGCGATCCGCCGGATCGTGGTACTCCGCGGCGCAGCGCGCACACATTTCGAACGCTGCCATCGTGGTGGCTGGGCGGTCATAGGGCAGCGCGCGGATGATCGTGAACCGCGGCCCGCAATTCGTGCAAGTCACGAACGGGTGCCGGTAACGGCGATCATGCGGGTCGAACAGCTCGCGCACGCAGTCGTCACAGACCGCGATATCGGGCGGAATCGGCGTGGTCGCCCCGGCAACCGTTTGGCTTTCGACGATCCGGAAACCGTTGTCGCAAGTGGTCTCGACGTCGACAACGGAGATCCCGGTGATCCTGGCCAGCGGCGGCGCCTCAGTGCGCAGCCGACGGCCCAATTCGTCGATGCGCGCGGCGGGCCCTTGCACCTCGAGAAACACCGCGCCCGAATCGTTGCCGACAAACCCGGTCAGGCCCAATTCGCCGGCAATCCGGTGCACGAACGGCCGAAAGCCCACGCCTTGGACGACACCGGTCACGGTGAACCGCTGCCGAACATCGCCCGAGCTCAGCAACATGTCGGTCATGTCACTTCGCCACCGCGGCCCATCAGCTCGAGACCGGCCATCGCTTGCTCGGCACCGGCCCGGTCGGTCTTTTCGACGACGAACCCCATGTGGATGATGACCCAGTCGCCCGGGGCGAACGTTTCCTCCGGCAGCATGCCGACGTTGACCTTGCGCTGCCCGCCGGCGACGTCGACCAGGGCGAGCTGTCCGTCGTAGCCCTCCAGCATCCGGATTACCTGGCCCGGTATCCCCAGACACATGACTTAGCCCTCCTCCCGGATTGCGATCTCCCCGATTACGTTCTCGACCGCCCGGACGGCCCGTGGGACAGCGTTCGCGACGGGCTCGCTGAGCCCGATGCCCTCGTCGACATTGCCGGCTTCGCACCCGACGACCACCGTGTAGGGCGGGCTGCCGCCGAGTGCGCGCAGGCTGGCGAACACCGCCGTGGGATCCATGCTGTGGCCGTCGAAACAGGATGGGGTGCCATGTGTTTCATGGTCCGCTTCGAAGACGTGCAATGCGCCCGGGCTACCGCGCCCGGGTAGGGCGTCGACGAGAATCAGCGCGTCCCAGTCCTCGAGCAGGTCGTAGGCCAGGTGCATGCCGCCGATTCCGTAGTCGACAACGCGCACGCCGTCGCACTCGGCGAGCCTGTCCGGCACGTGGCGCAGCACCTCGGGGCCGAAACCGTCGTCGCCGAGGAAGATGTTGCCGATGCCGGCTACCAGGATGCGCGTTGTCATCGACCGCCTACATGTGCCGGATCTTGAGGTAGCGCTTGGCGTCTGGAAGCGACACGACACCCATCACGAGTGCTACCAGGACGACCAGCGCAAGGATGCCGACGAACACCCAACCTAAGACCTCCATGTCGAACTCCTTTCGGTGCCGGTTTGTTGTGGTTCCAGCGGCTCGACCTCGTCGGGCGCGAAGTACAGGTAGCGGCCATACGAGTCGTGCAGATCGGCAGCCGGGTCGTCGTCGACGACAACCCCGACGTGCCGGTTGCCGTCGACGTCCTCGTGCACCGATGTGACGTGCGCGGTCCTGCCGGCCAAAAACAGGTCTTGCGCGTCGGCGCGGCGGCCCGGGTGCAGCCGGACCCGGCTGCCGCGTGCGACCCGAACGCCGTTCACCAGGACGGCATCGACGCCGGGGCGGACCGCGGTGTCGGCCAACGGATCCCACCAATCGGTGCCCTCGGGTATCTCCGGAATGAGGCCGGCGGCCCGGTGGGGGTCGCGCAGCACTCCGTGCAGGCGCGCCATCTCCTGCGGTGACATGGAGTCGCAACGGTCGATGATCTGCGCGGCCCGCGGATCGGTGGCCCGGGCTTGCGCCTTCTCCTCATCTGTCATTGTCAGCACGCGCAGGGTCAGCAGTTCGTCGATTTCCGTGCAGTCATACAGCGCGGTCGCGCTCTGCTCGGCGATCTCGGGGTAGTCGTAGAGGATGATCGGCGAGATCAGCAGCAGATCGTGGGCACCGGGTGGCCCGGCCAGTACCGGGAAGCAGCGATGTTGGCGGCACCGGGACACCGCTTCGGCCGCGGCGGGCGGTGGATCGATCAGCGAGACGAATTGGCCACCAACGGCTTCGGCAATGACGTGGGTGCCGATCAGCGATCGAGCAACGGCTGAGTCTTTGTCGACCGCCGGCGCGCCGGTGTTGCGGACGCGCACCGAGACGCGGTCCAGCACACCGTCGGGTTCGATATCGACGGTCACCGAGGCGTGTAGCTCCTGGCGGCAGCGGACCAGCCGGCCGCCCTCGACGGGTTCGATGTCGGTGGCCGCGGGCGCGGTGACCGGCAACGTCCACGGTTGGGCCGGATCGTCGAATGTCAAAGGGCCGAACTGTCGTTCGCACTCCACGGCTTCGTCCCAGGTCAGCCACGAGCCGGTCGCGGTGGTCAGTTCGTCGACGGGTTCGAAGCGCCCACCGAGATCGCGTTCGGCCCGGCGGTGCTGCAAATGCAGGAACCTCACCACCAGGTTGATCGCTTGGGCTCCGTCGACCACGAACTGCGCGGCCAGGCTGTCCTCTTCGCCGTAGCCTGCATCCGCGGCGCCCGTCGGCCCCAGAACGCCGAACTGCCAACGGGATTGGTTTCTGCTCGACGTTCCGCGGTAGGGGTAGAGCAGGTAGCCCTCGTACAGCACCGCGTCGGCCACGGCGCGGACCCGATCCCAACCCGCGGTCATCGGGCCGCCTCGCGCTCGGACGCAGCGGTCAGCAGCGTGGTGATCGCCTCGTCGAAGCCCAGCAGCCCATGGGCCGACTTGTATGCGGCCAGCGCCTCCACGGTGTCGTGGCTCAGCCGCACCCAGCCGGTATTCGGGTAGTGCTGGGCCATCAGGTCACGCCAGACCGTCACGGGCATGTTGTAGCGATCCTCGCAGTTCCACGACACCTGCTGGACCGAGAACCCGCGCTCGGACTTGGCGAAAATAGTTCCGCTGAACAGGAATTGGAGAGGGACCGAGCCGTCTCGAAGGGCGTGCAGGTACTTGGCGGCGGCAACCTCGAAATCGTAGGTGGCGGCAAGTGGCAGGTCCACCTGGGTGGTTCCGGTGAACCCCGGCACCAACGTGGTGCAGTGCTGCCAAAGGAACGTGCGCTGGGTGGACGCCCAGCGTTCGCGAGGCCCGAACAAGTCCAGCAATCCGGGAACTTCGTCGTCGGAGTAGCCGCGTCGCAGGGGTTCGATACGGACCTGGCAGCGCAGCGCGATCGCGTGGATCGGGTCTTCGCCGTTCGCAGCGACCCCGACGCGGGCGGTGAGCACCGGAGTGGCCGCGTAGGGCTCAGGTGTCATGTCGAGCACCGCGAACGTCACGTCTGGCTGGCCGGTCATCGCGGTGTCTTTCTGCTGCGCGCCGCGACGTTCGCGAAGAATTCGTCGATGAACTCCCGTGCGTCCTGGCCGCCGTCGAAGCCGCGCCACAGCATGCGCAGCCGTCCGACGAATTCGTAGCAGGCGTCGATCGGGACCAGATAGCTTTCGGGTTGCCCATTGTCCGGCACTCGCACCAGCAGTGCCTCGACGTCGTCGGCCAGCAGAGCAACCCGAGAGTCGGCGGCGCTGATCGCGGTCCAGGCGTCCAAATCCAGTTCCGATTCGCATGCCCCGGCCGGGCCGGGATAGAAGGCCACCGTGCGTCCGAGAGCCGAGTTGCGGAAGAAGAACGCCACCCCGACCGGGATCTGCAACGCCTCCCACGCACGGCGGTCCAATGCGAAATCCGGGAACGCCAGATACCGATCGGGCACCGCGCGGTAGCGTAGCTCCGCCTGGGAGTCGGTGAACAGCAGATAGCAGGCCCGGCAGACGCACATCAGTGCTCGCGCAGACACATTCACGACGTGCTGGTGCTCGCCGGCGATCGGTTCCGAGCACATCTCGCACCGCTCGCCGACTGGTTCAGGGGCTCGCCGGTTGGTGGTGATGCGCGCCAGCACGTCGTAGGGGGTGGTCATGCGGGCGCCCCCAAAGGTTCGGCCGGCATCGCGAGAGACAGCACCCCGTCGCGCTCCAGCAGCGGGATCGGATCCAGATGCGCGGTCGCGTCGTCCAGCCCGCCGCCCGCATGGACGACGTCGAAATGCGCGTGACAGCGCGGGCAGCGCAGCACGGCACCACGCAGTTCCGCACCTGCAAGCGACCCGTCACAACCCGGGCAGTGGTCGCGGTAGGCGTACAGCGCCTCACCCACGCGGCAGGCCAACACCACGGTGCCCTCGACGAGGAAGCCGCCCACTTCACCGGAAGTCAGGTCCGCGATGTCGGGCACCTGATGCCAGGCGGATCCGCCGTTGGAACGGACCTTCGCCAGCAGGGAGTCGGCCGGAATCACCGACGATTCGGCTTCGGCGGTCACCACCTCGATCGACGAAACCTCCGGTGCCGCAGCACGAATCGCGTCCTGGACCGCCAGCTCGAGCGTGACGGCCGACGACGGGCAGCTCCTGCAGCTACCGGCGAACTGCAGCCGCACGGTGTCGCCATCGACGTCGAGCAGGTGCACGTCACCGCCATGCGAACCGAGGTAGGGACGCACCCGGTCCAGTGCGTCCGACACCCGCCGGGACAGATCGTGCGGGTGCAAACCATGCACCAGCAGCAGGCTGGCCACCAAGTCGTCGCCCGCGAGGCGCTCCATGACAGCCGGATCGTCGACCGTGCCCACGATCCGGGCCAGGCCCTCGCCGTAGAGCTCGACTACCTCCCGGACCAGCTGCTCGGCGCGTTCACGTGCGGCGGCCCCGCCGGCCGCGGTGGCGTCCAGCAGAGTCTGGATCCGATCGCCCGCCGTGCGCCATTGCGCGTCCCCCTGAATCTCCTTGGGGCGATCCGTCATTCATCACTCCCCGGTTGCAGATTGCGTCGGCGAGTGCAGCCGCTCCAGCGTCTTGCCGTTGCCCAGGTACATGTGCACACCACACGGCAGGCACGGGTCGAAGCTGCGCACCGTGCGCATGATGTCGATGCCCTTGAAGTTCTCCCGGTCGTTCTCCTCGAAGATCGGCTGACCTTGGACCGCGTCCTCGTAGGGCCCCGGCGTGCCGAAGCTGTCGCGAGGGCTGGCGTTCCACGGGGTCGGCGGGTACGGGTGGTAGTTCGCGATCTTGCCGTCGCGGATCACCAAGTGGTGGCTCAGCACGCCGCGCACCGCCTCGGTGAAGCCGCAGCCGATGGCGTCCTTGGGGACGTCGAACTTCTCCCACGTCTTCGTACGCCCAGCGCGGATTTCCGCCAATGCCTTCTCGGCGAAGTGCAGCGCGCACGCCGCCGCGTAGGCCTGGAAGTACGTGCGTGCCCGGTCGCGTTCGATCGTGTTGCTGCCCTGCGACGGGATCTTCCATTCCAGCTGGACCGGTCCCTTTAGGGTGGTCTTGGGCAGGTTGATCTGCACGCTGTGCCCAGTGGACTTGACGTAGCCGATGTCGACCAATCCGGCCAGCGCGGTCGGCCAGAGCCGGGCCAACGGGCCACCACCGGTGTCCAGCGCTAGGTGGTCCTTGCCATCGAACCAACGCGGCGACATCACCCAGCTGTACTTGCCGCCATCCATGTCCCGCTTCGCGGGATGCGGGTTGGTGTGCTGGTTCCAGGGGTGGCGCCGATCCACCGCGTTGCCCAGCGGGTCGGTCTTGACGAACATCTCCTGATCGGTCCAGTCGTCGTAATACGAACTGCCCAAAAGGATTCGGATACCCAGGTTGATGTCCACCAGCGAGTGCGTCACCAGCTTGCCGTCGACCACCACTCCGGGCGTGACGAACATGGCGTTGCCCCACCGCTCCATGTCCTTGTAGTCGAAGTTGCACACGTCAGGATCCTGGAAGGAGCCCCAGCAACCCAACAGGGTGCGGCGCAGGCCGACCTGGTCATAGCCAGGTATCGCTTCGTAGAAGAAGTCGAAGAGGTCGTCGTGCATGGGGACGACCTTCTTCATGAACTCCACGTAGCGCATCAGCCTGGTCATGTAGTCGGTCATCAGCTGGACCGTCGCGGTGGTGCCGATCCCGCCGGGGTACAGCGTCGATGGGTGCACGTGCCTGCCTTCCATCAGGCAGAACATCTCCCGCGTGTAACGGCTGACTTGCAATGCCTCGCGGTAGAACTCGCCGGAAAACGGGTTGAGCGACCGCATGATGTCGGCAATGGTCTTGTACCCGTGCATATCGGCGTGCGGGGCCTCGGTTTTCTCCGCTTGGGCCAACACGCCCGGATTGGTTTCCGAGACCATCTTCTCGCAGAAGTCCACGCCAACCAGGTTCTCCTGGAAGATGTTGTGGTCGAACATGTACTCGGCGGCCTCGCCGAGGTTGATCAGCCACTCGGCCAGGTGCGGCGGCTTGACCCCGTAAGCCATGTTCTGCGCATAGCAGGAACACGTGCAGTGGTTGTCGCCGCAGATCCCGCAGATGCGACTGGTGATGAAGTGCGCGTCGCGGGGATCCTTGCCTCTCATGAAGATCGAGTAGCCGCGGAATATCGACGAGGTGCTGTGACACTCGACGACTTCTTTGTTGTCCCAGTCGATCTTGGTGTAGATGCCGAGGCTGCCCACGATCCGGGTGATCGGGTCCCACGCCATCTCGACCAGCTGGCCGGGTTCGCGCTTCTCGTGGCTCGGCTTGGGGATGATCTGTGTCATCGGACTGTGCTCTCTATCGGTAGTCGGTCGGCGTCTACCAGGTGCGGCGTGCGCCGGTGGTCAGTTCTGTGCCCTTCTTCCGCCAGCGCGGCTCCTTGTCGACCGTGCGGTTGGTGATGCCGCGCAGGTTGCGGATCACCGAGCCATAGAGCCCCGACGCGGCGCTCGAGAGCTTGCCGCCCGGCGGCTCGTCCATGAACGGCATGAACTTGTCCGGGAAGCCCGGCATGGTGCAGCCGATGCAGATACCGCCGACGTTGGGGCAACCACCGATACCGTTGATCCACCCCCGCTTGGGTACGTTGCACTTCACGACCGGGCCCCAGCAGCCCAGTTTGACAATGCATTTCTCCGACCCGTACTCGGTGGCGAAGTCGCCCTGCTCGTAATACCCGGCGCGGTCACAGCCCTCGTGCACGGTGTGGCCGAACAGCCACTTGGGCCGCAGTGCTTCGTCGAGCGGGATCATCGGAGCCTGCCCGGTCGCCATGTACAGCAGATAGGTCAACGTCTCCGACAGGTTGTCCGGATGGATGGGGCAGCCCGGCACGCAGACGATCGGGATGCCGGCCTTGCTCTTCCAGTCCCAGCCGAGATAGTCGGGTACACCCATCGCGCCGGTGGGGTTGCCCGCCATCGCGTGGATGCCGCCGTAGGTGGCGCAGGTGCCGACGGCGACGACCGCCGTCGCCTTCGGGGTGAGCCGGTCGAGCCATTCGCTGGTGGTCATCGGCTGATTGGTGGCCGGGTTGTTGCCGAATCCGCACCAGTAGCCTTCGTCCTTGACTTTCTCGTTGGGTATCGAGCCCTCCACGACGAGCACGAACGGTTCGAGCTCACCGCGGTCGGCCTTGAAGAACCACTCGAGGAAGTCGTCGGCTCCTCCGGTGGGTCCGCATTCGAAATCGATAAGCGGCCAGTGCACGGCGATCTTGGGAAGTCCGGGAAGCGCGCCGAGCGCAATTTCCTCGACACTGGGTTGGGTGGCGGCAGTCAACGCCACCGAATCGCCGTCGCAACTGAGACCCGCGTTGATCCACAGCACATGGATCAATGTTTCTTCCGCTTTGACTGCTGCTTCCGTTGGCATACCGCAGCTTTCCGGGGCCAGGGGGCTATGGGCTGATGGCCCCTGACACCGCCGGGGTCGACGGTCGGCCCGCTTACGCGGCGCTATTTTCTGGGTCTACTCCGGTGTAGTTGCATTGTCAACGGCTTCGGCAAATCGCGAAAACCTTTGATGGGCTTATGAAATTCGCCGTGGTGTTCGCATCTGACACGTGTGCACAATTGCGTCCAGCGACTCATGCAAATGACTCGCAACGGCTTTCCTGCAAAGCAATTGCAACTGCGTCGAGCCGGTTTTCGTTGCGCCGCACTCAGCCCGCGACGAATCGCCGCAGCCATCCGAACCAGGCCGACATGCCGGCACCGGTGCGGGCGCTGACCGGCAAGACCGTCGCCGTCGGGTTGACCTCGCGGACGCGGGCGATGTAGGCGTCGACATCGACGTCCAGGTACGGGACAAGATCGATCTTGTTGAGCAGTACCGCATCCACGGCCCGGAACATCACCGGATACTTCAGTGGCTTGTCGTCACCTTCGGTGACCGAGTAGACCATGGCCTTGGCGTGTTCGCCGACATCAAACTCCGCCGGGCACACCAGGTTTCCCACGTTCTCGATGATGACGAGATCCAGCTTGGCCAGATCCAGGCCCTGCAGCGCGCGGTTGACCATCGGTGCGTCGAGGTGGCATTCGCCACCGAATCCGTTGCCGGTGTTCAGCAACGATATCTGCGCGCCGCGGCCACCGAGCTTGGCCGCGTCGAGGTCGGTGGCGATGTCGCCCTCGATGACCCCGACGGCGAACTCGCCGGCGAGTTCGTCGAGAGTGGCTTGCAGGATCGTCGTCTTGCCCGAACCGGGTGAGCTCATCAGGTTGAGCGCTCGAATCCCGTTGCGCTCGAACGCCTCCCGGTTGTAGCCGGCGCGGACGTCGTTTTCGGCGAAGATAGACTCCAGCACGTCGATGCGCTGAGTGCCGGTGGCGTAGCCGCTGTGGTCGCCGTGGGTGTGCAATGCGTCGTCGTGGTCGTGGGTGTGCACGGTTCCGTCGTCGTGGCGATGAAACCTACCCATGATGAGTACCTTTCATGAAACTTCCAGCGAGGTCACCAGGAACTCGTCGCCGTGCATCACCTCGACGTCGGCGCTCTCGCAGTGCGGGCACAACAAACACCATTGCGAGGCAATCGTCGAGCACCGGCCGCATGACCGGCACCGCACCTCTGCGGTGACAAGCTCCAGCTCCAACTCGGCGTCGGGCATGTCCTCATAATCGCGGACAAGCGTCCAGCAGAACGACAGCGATTCGGGGACCACCTGACGCAGGGCGCCGATCCGCACGCGGACGACGTCGACATGGCGGCCGTCAGCATACGGTTTGACCACCCCGGCGATGGCCTGGCACAGCGACAGCTCATGCACCGTGACTCACCATGAACACCGTTCTACACCTGAGCGCCCGGCACTGGAGGCCAACTATCCGCAACGGCTTACCACACGGTCTCGCGGGATGGCAGCATTAAAACCGGCGGGGCGCAGCATGAAGCGTGATGAGTTGTTCGCCTCGATCGAGGCGGCGCGCCCCGGTCGCGATGACGTTGTGTATCTGGCACGACGCGGCGAGCAGTACGAGTGGCGGGTAGTGCCCGCGGGCGGCGTGGTCACCGATCTTCGGCCCTCGTTCTTCGATGATCTGCTCGCCGAGCTGGAAACGATGGCCGCCCGCACCGATCGATGTCGCTGGCCGCTCGACGAGCCGTGGCCGCATACTCACTGATCAGCTCGCCCGCCATGGACTACCGCATCACCCAGGACGACCGCTCGCGGTTCAAACGCTGTCGGCGACAATGGGATTTCGCGTCGCCGCACCGCCGCGATCTTGAGCCGGTCGGGGTCGTCGATGCCGCCCTGCCGGCCGCGCTGACCGATGCGCTTGCTGTCTATTACTACCCGGGCACCTGGGACTGGCCACATGAAGTGAAGCAATCGCTGGTGCACAAGGCCGCCAAGCGCGCACTCGAGGACGCCTGCGCGCCCGAGCAGCTGCCGACCGCGACGATGGTGCTCGACACCTACGACGCGTGGGCGCGCACCGTCGACAACTTCGCGCCCATCAAGATCGACCATGAGGTGCAAGGTCTGGTACCCGATCCGCGTGATCCGGACCGCGGGTTGGTGACAGCGGACGGGTCTCCGGTGATCTACACGTGTCGCATCGACTTACTGGCGGTCGACGCCGCCGACGAGTACTGGGTAGTGCGCCACCAGATTGTCGAGGAATGGCAGGAGCTGGAGTCGCTGATCCGGGACGAAGCGGCGGTTGCCGGCTGTTGGGCGTGGGAGCGGGAATACCTGGGGATGGAGATTGTGGGCACGATCCACAACGAGGTGCGCGTCAGCGGGGCGCTCGACCCGCCGGCTGCCGACCGCAGTGGCGCGCCGAATCGGGTTCGCCAAAGCGAGGCCAGCGGCGGCGGTCGTGCCATCCCGCAGCACCGGCGGATGTCGGCGCGTGCCGCGCGAGCCGACGAGACCGACCGCGTCCGGCAATGCACCGCGGGCCTCCTGCGGCGGACCCATATCCGCCGTAGCCGGGCCGAGATCGGCGCGGTCGGCATGTTGATCGGTGCCGAGGCCGTCGACATGACCAGTGACCCGGCGATCTACCCGACGTTCGCGGCCCACTGCCTGACGTGTGAATTCAGCGGTCCATGTCTGGCCCAATCCGAGGGAATCGACCCCGAACCACTACTGGCGCAACGCTTTCGGCGGCACGCGACGGACGAGCGGCGCAAGCCACGGCTGGGTCAGTCGACGTGGGGTTTCGGCAGGGGAGCCGCGCCCCCCACGTGGTGAGCCCGCACCGAAATGTGACCAATCTCAATGGCCGAGTGTGACGGAGGCCATTGCCGGCCGCAGCCCTGATCGCCCACCCTGGCTCGATCGACATTCTTTGCTCAGGGAGAACCGGTGGCTGTTGAGTCAAGTCATGTGGCGTTTGCATACGACCTGACCCTTGACGAGGCGCGCCGGCGCGCGGCCGTCCTGGAGGCGATCGGGGATGACTGGGATCCGCTGGAGGTGCTGGCCGAGGAGGAACGCGCTTACGCGATGCTCTACTCGGACCTGGATGACGAACAGCAGCGGATCTACGACGATCTGGTGACCGCCGGGATACTTCCGGATCGGGGGGCCGGGCGTGTTCCCGATTGACCCCACCGCCGATCGGGGTCGCCGCGCCTGGTTCGACTGCCCGCTGTGCAATCACGGCGCCGAGTGCGCCGACTGCCAAAGCAGCCGCAATTGCGGCGACCACTGGCAGTACCTGTTGAGCAACCAGGCGTGGCTGCTGCATCTGCAATGCCCCGACTGTGGCCATCTGTGGTCGATCGACAGTCGGTCCTCGACCAGCGCCGCCTGACCCGGCGTCAACCGCGGAACGCGATCAGCGGAATCGCCAGCTCGGCAGCCGTCGCGGCCCCATGCATGCCGACCAGCCGCGCCACTTCCGGCGGCTCATAACCGGTGGCCAGTACGGCAGTGTCGCCGGTGCAGGTCACGACGACGTCGCCGATGCGCGGCAGGTGTTCGGGGCGCACCGGCCCGAACAGTCCGGCCGCTACCGCGTCGTCGCGGCTGTACACCTCGGCGCGCCCGGCCAGCAGTTCGCTCCAGGCGGCGACCACGTCGGGCGTCGCGCCGTCGGCGGTATGTAGGTAGCGCACCCGCGGATCGCCGGCCACCGTATGCACACCTGCGGCCAGCCGCGGGTCGGCGTCGAGGTCGACGCGGGAGGTCGGCGGCACGTTCAGCCCGCCGTGGTCGGCGGTGACCAGCAGCGCCGCGTCGGACGGCAACGCCTCGACCAGCCGCGTCAGCAGCGCGTCGACATTCGCCGCCGCGGTGTGCCATTCGCCGGAGCCGATGCCGAACACGTGCGCCGCGGTGTCGAGTTCGGCGGTGTAGCCATAGACCAGACCGGGTGCGGTGGCCACCTCTTCAGCCAGATGCGCAGCGTAGTCGTCGCGGGGGTTCGTCGCGTGGAACTGTGCGCCCCGGTAGGCCGCTTCGGTGAGCCCGCTGCCGATGAAGTGGGCCGGCAGCACGGCCCGCGCGCGGATTCCGGCCCGGTTCAGCCGCTCGAACCAGGTCGGCACTGGTTGCCATGCCCCAGGCGCGGGGTCGTCGCGCCAGAAGATGTGGTTGAGCACCCGGTGGGAGTCGGGCAACTTGACCGTGAACCCAAGGATGCCGTGCTCGCCGGGCGGCGTCCCGGTGCCCAGGGATACCAGGCTGGTCGGCGTCGTCGACGGGAACGTGCAGGCCAGTTCGGCAAGCCGGCCGACCTCCCCGGCCAGCACCGACGCGAGCAGCGGTGCATCGGCGGCCAACTCCGGCAGCAGGTGCCAGCCCATCCCGTCGACCAATACCACCGCGACGCGCTGCACGTCGCCGACCTGCTCCGTCAGCTCGAGGGCGTCGACCGCGTCCGGCGCGCCGAGCAGCGCAGCGGCGGCGGGAAGCACGTCGCAGATCGACATACTCGGCATGACGGTCAGTCTGGCAGCCGCGCCGCGCATCCTGGGCGATACTGGATGGGTGACCAGGCCATCGGCGCTGGACCCGGCCGTCACCGAGCGGATCGGCGCATTGTTGCGCGCACATGGGCTGCGGCGGATGGCGTCGCGGATCGCGGTGCTGGCGGTGCTCGAGCCAGTCCATGGCCATCTCTCGGTCGCCGAGATCGACCAGCGGCTGCGTGAATCCTTGCCCGCCGGCGAACCGCCGCCGGACCTGGCGACGATCTACCGCACCGTGACCACCCTGGTCGACCAAGGCGTGCTTCACGCACTGACCCTCGAAAGTGGGGTCACCACTTATGGTTTGGCCGCAGATCCGCATCATCACGCGGTGTGCACGCACTGCGGGTCGATCATCGAAGTGCCGGCGCAGCAGCTGACTTCCGCGCTGGAACACGCGATGGCCGGCAGTTCGTTCACGCTGTCGGAGCGGGCGGGCCTGACCCTGCACGGCCTGTGCCCGCAATGTCAGGCCGACTCAGCGCAATCCGAGTAGCGCGTTCTCGACAACCTCCGGCAGCGCCGGGTGAATCCAGTACTGGCCGCGGGCCATCTGCGCTGCGGTGAGTCCGAAGCTCATCGCCTGAATCAGCGGCTGGATGATCGACGACGCCTGATGGCCCATGACGTGCGCGCCCAGCAGCCGGCCCGTGCCGCATTCGGCGACGAGTTTGACAATGCCGGTTGTGTCCTCCATCGCCCAGCCGTAGGCCACGTCGCCGTAGTCCTGAATGTAGACTGATAGATCGAAACCCTTTGCAGCAGCCTGGTTTTCGGTCAAACCGACGCTGGCGATCTGCGGGTCGGTGAACACCGCCGACGGGACGTAGCGATGGTCGGTGGCCACCATCGCGTCGGTGTCGTCCCAGTCGCAGAGCAGATTGTGCTGCACTACACGGGCCTCGTGGTTGGCGACGTGCTTGAGCTCGTACGGCGACGACACGTCACCGAGCGCGAAAACGTCACGCGCGGAGGTTCTTTGGTATTCGTCGACCACGACGCGGCTGCCGGCGATCTCGATTCCGGCCTGCTCGGCGTCCAGCAGATCGCCGTTGGGTTTGCGGCCGGTGGCCACCAGCACCGCGTCGGCGCTCAGCGTCGACCCGTCGTCGAGTTCCAGCACGATCCGCGAGCCCCGGTGATGCGCTCCGACGACGTTGCGGTGGCTGCGCAGCTCCCATTTCGTCGACGCGATGCGGGTAAACCGTTGGGACAGCGTGTCGTCCAGATGCCGCAGCAGCGTGCCGCCGCGGATCACCAGCGTGATCCGTACGCCCAGCGCGGAGAAGATGTGCGCGAATTCGGCCGCCACGAAGCCGCCGCCGATGATCACCAAGTGTTCGGGCAGCTCCGCGATACGCATGATCGTGTCGCTGGTGTGGTATTCGACGCCGCACTCGAGGAAGGCTGGCGGTGCGACCGGCCGCGATCCGGCCGCGATCACGACCTGGTCGGCGGTGAACTCGTCGCCGTCGTCGGTGCGCAGCAGGTAGCGCCCGTCGGGCTGCACCGGCCCGAACCTCGTGTGCTGGCCGTAGACGTCGACATTGGGTGAGGACCTCCGGTAGTCTTCGCCGCCGATGGCGATCGGATCGATGCGCCCGAAGATGCGCGACACGATGTCGTCCCAGCGCACCCGGTCGATGTGTGCGTCGACGCCGTAACGCGAAGCGCCACGGATGGTTTGGGCGACCTCGGCGGCGTAGACGAACATCTTGGTGGGGATGCATCCCACGTTGAGGCAGGTGCCGCCGAACGTACCCTGCTCGCAGATCGCGACTCGCTTACCGGCGTAGCGTTCGTCGAGAATGCTGTTGCCCGAACCGGTTCCGATGATCGCGAGGTCGTAGGTTTCCATCTTCATCCATTCTCAAGACGCTACGGGTCGGGTGGCACCGAGGTAGTCGTCCAGCCAGATGTCCAGCTGGTCGTAAGCCGACTGCCTGGGCTCTGGCATGGACAGAAACACGTCGTGTTTGGCGTCTTTGACCGGGACGACGGTAGTGCGGTTTCCGATGCAGCCGGCCCACCGGGCGATCTGGGCGACGTCGAGAACGGCGTCGCCGTATTGCAGTTCGACCGAATCGGCGTCCTCGGGCACGCTGTGATCCGAACGCAGGATCAGGTTGGGCACACCCACGTCGAGTCCGCGGTGCAGCTGCGCCTGGCCGCGCCGAACGGCGTGCAGCCACCCGAAGGTGATCGGGAAGCCGCCGAGCGGCTTCCATGCCAGGTCGTAGTCGAACTCGCCGTGGTAGTCGCGGTGCAGGCTGGCCCCGTATCCGCCCGGGCCGGGCGCCCGGGCCACCCGCCATTTGGCGACCCGCGCAATGGTGGCGATCAGCGCCGAGGTCAGCGACCAGCGCAGCACCGCCGGCCCGGGCAGGTCCAGCAGCGGACTGTTGAGCACCAGGCCTCCGACGCCTGCCCGCGCGATGACGCCCCGGCGTCGCAGCCGGTCCAGCCACAGGGACACGATCAGCCCGCCGGTGGAATGGCCGTACGCCAGCACCCGCGCCGATTGGGTCTGCTCGCCGATGACGCGCAGGGCGTAGTCGAATTCGGCGTCGTAGCGGGCCAGATCGGTGGTGAAGTGCGGGGTCTGGCCGGCCCGTCGCGATCGGCCGCATTTCTGCAGGTCCAGCGCATAGAAGGCGAAGCCGCGGTCGGCGAAGTGGTCGGCCAGCGCGGTGTGGAAAAAGTAGTCTGTGTAGCCGTGCACGGCCAGCACCGCGTGTGCCGCCGGCGCGGCGTCGCCGCGGCGCACCAGGGTCGCGACGAGCTCACCCTCGCCGTCGGGATCCGGCCCCAGGTCGATGGTGTGCTGCCAGTAACCGGGCAGGACATCGCGCTGCCAGCCAGTCACGTTCGCCAGCTTAAAGCGTGCCCGATCGCGCCCGATCCTGTCGGGATAACCTGAGGACCAATGACCACGACCGCAAAGACCGATGTCGTGCTCGTGGGTGCGGGCATCATGAGCGCCACGCTGGGCGCGCTGCTGCGGCGGCTGGAGCCGGACTGGTCGATCACCCTGATAGAGCGGCTCGACGGCGCCGCGGCCGAAAGCAGCGCCGCATGGAACAACGCCGGCACCGGCCACGCGGGATTGTGCGAGCTGTTCTACACACCCGAACGGCCCGACGGCTCGGTCGATGTCGGCAAGGCGGTGCGGGTCAACGAGCAGTTCCAGGTCACCCGCCAATTCTGGGCGCATGCGGTGGAAAGCGGGATGCTGTCCGACGCGCGGAGCTTCCTCAACCCGATCCCGCACGTGAGCTTCGTGCAGGGCGCCGAACGGGTGGACTATCTACGGCGGCGCCGCGACGCCCTGGCCGGCAACCCGTTGTTCGCTCACACCGAATTCGTCACCGGCGCCGACGAGTTCGCGCGCCGGCTACCACTCATGGCGGCCGGGCGCAACTTCGCCGAGCCGGTGGCGCTCAACTGGGCCGCCGACGGCACCGACGTCGACTTCGGTGTGCTGGCCCGCCAGCTCGTCGGCTACGGCGTGCGCCACGGCACCACCGCGCTGTTCGGGCACGAGGTGCGCAACCTTCACCGTCAGCGCGACGGCAGCTGGGCGCTGACGGTCCGCAACCGCCGCACCGGCGAAAACCGCAAGCTGAACGCAAAATTCGTGTTCGTCGGCGCCGGCGGCGACGCGCTGCGGCTGTTGCAGCGAGCCGGCATCAAAGAGGTCAGGGGTTTCGGCGGTTTCCCGATCGGCGGACAATTTTTGCGCAGCGGCAATCCCGCGCTTGTCGGTGCGCACCGGGCCAAGGTGTACGGCCTTCCCGCGCCCGGCGCGCCGGGAATGACCGCCCCGCATCTGGATGCGCGGGTCGTCAACGGCAAGTCCTGGTTGCTGTTCGGGCCGTTCGCCAGCTGGTCGCCGAGGTTTCTCAAGCAGGGTCGAGTCACCGATCTTCCGCGCTCGGTGCGAGCGGACAACCTTCTGTCGCTGCTGGCGGTCGGCGTCCGCCAGCGCAGGCTGGTGAACTACCTGCTCGGCCAGCTGCGCCTGTCGACGCCTGCCCGGATGGACGTATTGCGCGAATTCGTGCCCAGCGCAACAGATTCCGATTGGGAGCTGGTGATGGCCGGCCAACGGGTGCAGGTGATCCGGCGCGGGGCCCTCGAATTCGACACCACGGTTCTGGCTGGAGCCGACGGCAGCATCGCGGGACTGCTCGGGGCGTCGCCGGGCGCGTCGATTGCGGTATCGGCAATGCTGGAGGTGCTGGAGCGCTGCTTTTCCGAGCGCTACCAGTCGTGGCTGCCGACTCTGAAAGAGATGGTGCCGTCGCTGGGCGCCACATTGTCGCGCGAGCCGGCGCTGTTCGAGGAGGTGTGGTCGTGGGGCAGCAAGGTGTTGGGCTTATGACGGTCTCGCTGCGCCGCGCGTGGGCCAAAGACCTTGACGCGCGGACTCTTTACGAGCTGCTCAAACTGCGGGTGGAGGTGTTCGTCGTGGAGCAGGCCTGCCCGTACCCGGAGCTCGACGGCCGCGATCTGCTCGCCGAGACGCGGCATTTCTGGCTGGAAGCCCCCGACGGAGAAGTGATTTGCACGCTGCGGCTGATGGAAGAACACGCCGGCGGCGAGAAGGCGTTTCGCCTCGGGCGGCTGTGCACCAAGCGCCGCGCCCGCGGCCAGGGCCACACCACCCGGCTGCTGCGCGCCGCGTTGGCAGAGGTGGGCGATTATCCGTGTCGCATCGACGCGCAGACCTACCTGGCGGACATGTACGCCCAGCACGGCTTCGTGCGCGACGGCGACGATTTCGTCGAGGATGGCATCCCGCACGTGCCGATGCTCAGGCCGGGTAGCCCGCCTCCTCCTCAGGCCGTTTCACGGCCTGCATCGTCGGCGGGCGGGCCTGGTAGCGGCGCGGAGGCCCACCCGTGACGCCCTATCCGTTCAGCGCGATCGTCGGCCACGAGCAGCTTCGGTTGGCGCTGATCCTGTGTGCGGTGCGCCCGGAGATCGGCGGGGTGTTGATCCGCGGCGAGAAAGGCACCGCCAAGTCGACAGCGGTGCGCGGCCTGGCCGCACTGCTGTCGGCCGCCTCCGAAGACGCTCGGCTCGTCGAGCTGCCGATCGGCGCCACCGAAGACCGGGTGGTCGGCTCGCTGGATTTGCAGCGGGTGCTGCGCGACGGCGAGCACGCCTTCTCTCCGGGCCTTTTGGCGCGCGCGCACGGCGGCGTGCTCTACGTCGACGAGGTCAACCTGCTGCACGATCATCTGGTCGACTTGCTGCTCGACGCGGCAGCGATGGGCCGGGTGCACATCGAACGCGACGGCATCTCGCATTCCCACGAGGCCCGCTTCGTGCTGATCGGCACGATGAACCCGGAGGAGGGCGAGCTGCGCCCCCAGCTGCTGGACCGCTTCGGCCTCACCGTCGACGTGCACGCGTCGCGCGACGTCGACGTGCGGGTACAGGTCATCCGCCAACGGATGGCCTACGAGGCCGACCCGGAGGGATTCGCCGCGCGCTACGCCGATGCCGATGCCGAACTGGCCCGCCGCATCGCCTCAGCCCGCGCGCTTGTTGACGATATCACGTTGCCGGACAACGAGTTACGGCGCATCGCCGCGTTGTGCGCGGCATTCGACGTCGACGGGATGCGCGCCGATTTGGTGGTAGCGCGCACCGCGGTCGCGCACGCCGCCTGGCGCGGCAACGACACCGTCGACGAGTCCGATATCCGGGTGGCCGCCGAGCTCGCGTTGCCGCACCGGCGCCGCCGCGACCCGTTCGACGAGCCCGGCATCGACCGTAACCAGCTCGACGAGGCACTGGAACAAGCGGCTCAGGATGATCCGGAGCCTGACCCCGACCCCCCGGGCGGCGGCGAGGGTGTTGCAGACGCTGCGCCGCAAAGGGATTCGGCACCTCGAGCGCCCAAGCCGAGCGCGCCGCCGTCGGCGACCTTCCGTACCCGGGCACTGACCGTCCCCGGCGTCGGGGAAGGCGCGCCGGGCCGCCGGTCGCGGGCCCGCAACGCCACCGGCGCGGTGGTGGCCGCCAGCGACACCGACGGTCATGGTTTTCACCTGTTCGCCAGCGTGCTGGCCGCTGCCGAACACGCCGACGGCTCAGGCCGGCTTCGGTTGCAGTCCAGCGATATTCGCCGTGCGATCCGCGAGGGCCGGGAAGGCAACCTGGTGATCTTCGTCGTCGACGCCTCCGGGTCGATGGCCGCGCGGGACCGGATGGCCGCGGTCAGCGGTGCCACGCTTTCGCTGCTGCGCGACGCCTATCAGCGCCGCGACAAGGTCGCCGTTATCACCTTCCGCCACGACGGGGCGCGGCTACTGCTGCCGCCGACGTCGTCCGCGCACATCGCGGGCCGTCGATTGTCCCGATTCGGCACCGGGGGCAAAACGCCTCTGGCAGAGGGCCTCCTGGCCGCCCGCGAACTGGTGCTCCGAGAGAAGGCCCGGGACTCCTCGCGCCGTCCGCTGGTGGTGGTGCTGACCGACGGCCGGGCCACCGCAGGGCCGGATCCGTTGGGGCGCAGCCGGACCGCGGCGGCTCTGCTCGTCGCCGAAGGGGCCGCCTCGGTGGTGATCGACTGTGAGACGTCGTTTGTCCGGCTGGGCCTGGCCGAGCAGCTGGCCCGCCAGCTCGGGGCGCCGGCGGTGCGGCTGGAGCAGCTGCGGGCCGACTACCTGACCCAGGCCGTGCGCGGGGCCGCCTGAGATGCCCCAAGGCCGACCACTGCAGGTTCCCGACGACGGGCTGACCACCCGGGCCCGGCGCAACACGCCGGTGCTGGCCGTCCACACCGGTCCGGGCAAGGGAAAGTCGACGGCCGCCTTCGGTATGGCGTTGCGGGCGTGGAACGCCGGGCTCGACGTCGCGGTGTTCCAGTTCGTCAAGAGCGCCAAGTGGAAGGTCGGTGAGGAGGCGGCATTTCGGCAACTCGGCCGCCTGCACGACGAGCACGGCGTCGGCGGGCAGGTGGAATGGCACAAGATGGGCGCCGGCTGGTCGTGGTCGCGCAAGGCCGGCAGCGACGACGACCACGCGGCGGCGGCCGCCGACGGCTGGGCCGAGATCGCGCGCCGCCTGGCCGACGCGCGCCACGACTTCTACGTCCTCGACGAGTTCACCTATCCGCTCAAGTGGGGATGGGTCGACGTCGACGAGGTGGTGGACACGTTGCTGGCCCGCCCGGGCAGCCAGCATGTGGTGATCACCGGACGCGACGCACCGCCGCGGCTGGTCGACGCCGCCGATCTGGTCACCGAGATGACCAAGGTCAAGCACCCGATGGACGTCGGGCGCAAGGGCCAAAAAGGCATCGAGTGGTGAGCTTTTGCCGCTCGAGGCAGAGAGCGGCACCGTGAGCCCCCCCGCGGTCGTCGTAGCCGCGCCCGCGTCGGGCAGCGGAAAGACCACGGTCGCAACGGGTTTGATCGGCGCACTGCGGCAAGCCGGCCATACCGTCGCGCCGTTCAAGGTCGGACCCGACTTCATCGACCCCGGTTATCACACGCTGGCCGCCGGCCGCGCCGGCCGCAACCTGGACCCGGTGCTGGTGGGGGAGCGTCTCGTCGGCCCGCTGTACAGGCACGGCGCCGCGGGCGCCGACATCGCCGTGATCGAAGGCGTGATGGGGCTTTTCGACGGTCGCATCGACACCGCTGCGGCCATCCCGGCATCCGGATCCACCGCTCACGTCGCCGCCCTGCTGGGCGCCCCGGTCGTTCTGGTGGTCGATGCCCGCGGGCAAAGCCACAGCATTGCCGCACTGCTGCACGGCTTTTCGACGTTCGACAGCCAGACCCGCATCGCCGGTGTCATTCTCAACCGGGTCGGTTCGCCCAGACACGAACAGGTATTGCGGCAGGCCTGCGAGCACGCCGGCATCCCCGTCCTCGGCGCCATTCCGCGTAGCGACGAAATCGACGTGCCGACACGCTACCTGGGCTTGGTAACGGCGGTCGAGTACGGCCGCCGGGCCCAAGAGGCTGTCGAGGCGATGACGGCGCTGATCGCCCGCCACGTCGACATCGAAGCCGTAGTCGCCGCAGCACAAAGCCGGGTGACCGACCCGCCTTGGGATCCGGCGGCCGAAATCGATCAGGCCGCTGGCGTCACCGTCGCGCTCGCCAGTGGAAAGGCGTTCACTTTCGGCTACGCCGAGCATGCGGAGTTGTTGCGGGCGGCTGGGGCGGAGGTCGCCGAATTCGACCCGCTCGTCGACCCGCTACCCGAGGGAGCAGCCGCCGTCGTGCTGCCCGGCGGTTTCCCCGAGCAGTTCGCCGCGGAGCTGTCCGGCAACCACGTTGCCCGGCAGCAGATCAAGGCACTGGCCGCCGTCGGTGCGCCGGTGCACGCCGAATGCGCGGGGCTGGTGTATTTGGCATCCGAACTCGACGGATATCCGATGTGCGACGTGCTGGCCGGGTCGGCGCGGTTCACCGAGCGCCTGACCCTGGGGTATCGGGACGCGGTCGCGGTGGCCGACTCGCCGCTGTACAGGGTCGGCGAACGCATCGTGGGACACGAATTTCACCGCACCACAGTCGCTTTCAGCAGAACCTACGATCCGGCGTGGGTTTATCGAGACAACGCCGCCCGCGATGGCGCCGTGCACGACGGCGTGCACGCCGCCTATCTGCACACCCATCCCGCAGCCGCGCCGGCTGTGGTGGCGCGCTTCGTGGCCCGCGCCGCGGCCTCTAGAGTTAGCCGGTGACCGAGAACGCCTATCTGGCCGGGTTACGGCTGACCGGCAAGAAGGTCGTCGTGGTGGGCGGCGGCACCGTCGCCCAACGCCGGCTGCCGCTGCTGGTCGCCAGCGGCGCCGACGTGCACGTCATCACCCGCTCGGCCACCCGCGCCGTGGAAGCGATGAGCCGAATCCGGTTGTCGCTGCGCGAGTATCGCGACGGCGACCTCGACGGCGCCTGGTATGCGATCGCGGCCACCGACGACCCGCAGGTGAACGCCGCGGTGGTCGCCGAGGCTGACCGTCGGCGAATCTTCTGCGTGCGCGCCGACATCGCCGTCGAGGGCAGCGCCGTCACCCCGGCGACCTTCGAATACGCCGGGCTATCGGTGGGCGTGCTGGCCGGCGGCGAGCACCGCCGGTCGGCGGCGATCCGTTCGGCCATCCGCGAGGCGCTGCAACGTGGGCTCATCACCGCCGAGAGCGACGACGTGATCCACGGCGGCGTGGCGCTGGTCGGCGGCGGCCCGGGCGATCCGGAACTGATCACCGTGCGCGGCCGCCGGTTGCTCGCCCAGGCCGACGTCGTCGTCGCCGACCGGCTGGCGCCACCGGAACTGCTCGCCGAGTTGCCCCCGCACGTCGAGGTGATCGACGCCGCGAAGATCCCGTACGGGCGGGCGATGGCCCAGGACGCCATCAACGCGGTGATGATCGAGCGCGCGAAGGCCGGGCAGTTCGTGGTGCGCCTCAAAGGAGGCGACCCATTCGTATTCGCCCGCGGCTACGAGGAAGTTCTGGCCTGCGCCGACGCCGGCATTCCGGTGACCGTCGTGCCGGGTGTGACAAGCGCCATAGCGGTGCCCGCATCTGTGGGTGTGCCGGTCACTCATCGCGCGGTCAATCACGAATTCGTGGTGGTCAGCGGGCATATTGCTCCCGGGGAGCCCGAATCGTTAGTGAATTGGGACGCATTGGCGGCGTTATCCGGCACGATCGTTTTGCTGATGGCCGTCGAGCGCATCGAACTGTTCACCGAAGCCCTGCTGAAAGGCGGCCGACCTGCGGATACGCCGGTCTTGGTGGTCGAGCACGGCACGACAGCCGCCGAACGCACGTTGCGGGCCACGCTCGGCGACGCGCCGCAAAAGATTCGGGCGGAAGGCATCCGACCTCCGGCGATCATCGTTATCGGCGCCGTGGCCGCGTTCGGCACTTAAGCGAATATTAAGATTACTGTAGGGTAGCCCCTTATGACGGCTCTTAATGACGCTGAGCAGGCTGTCCACACCTGGACGGCCGAACGCCCCGAACGAGCGGTCCCGATGTCTTCCACGCCCACGCCCACGCCCACACCGCCGCAAACGGTGTTAGGTCGTTTCAGCAAGTATTTGCCGGAGTGGCGCCCGTCGCGCCGGTTCTTTGCCGCGGTGATCGCCATCGCCGGCATGCAACTGATGGCCACGATGGACGGCACCATCGCCATCGTCGCGCTGCCGAAAATCCAAAACGAGCTCAGCCTGTCCGACGCCGGGCGAAGCTGGGTGATCACCGCCTACGTGCTCACGTTCGGCGGGTTGATGCTGCTTGGCGGCCGGCTCGGCGACACCATTGGCCGTAAGCGCACCTTCATCGTCGGCGTGGCGCTGTTCACGATCGCCTCCGCGCTGTGCGGGATCGCCTGGGACGAAGCCACCCTGGTCGTCGCGCGGCTGTTGCAGGGTATCGGCGCGGCGATCGCCTCGCCGACCGCGCTGGCGCTGGTCGCGACGACGTTCCCGAAGGGACCGGCCCGCAATGCGGCCACCGCGGTGTTCGGCGCGATGACCGGTGTCGGCTCGGTGATGGGCCTGGTCGTCGGGGGGGCGCTGACCGAGGTGTCGTGGCGGCTGGCGTTTTTGGTCAACGTGCCGATCGGGCTGGTGATGATCTACCTGGCCCGCACCACGCTGCGCGAAACGGTCAAGGAGCGGATGAAGCTCGACGCCACCGGCGCGGTGCTGGCCACGCTGGCCTGCACGGCTGCGGTGTTCGCCTTCTCGATGGGGCCGGAGAAGGGCTGGATCTCGGTCACCACGATCGGTTCGGGTCTGGTGGCACTGGCTGCGTTCGTGGCGTTCGCCGTCGTGGAGCGCACCGCCGAGAATCCCGTCGTCCCGTTCGACCTGTTCTTCGACCGCAACCGGCTGGCCACTTTCGCGGCAATGTTCTTGGGCGGCGGTGTGCTGTTCACCCTGACCGTGCTGATCGGGCTGTACGTGCAGGACATCATGGGCTACAGCGCACTGCGCGCTGGTGTCGGCTTCATCCCGTTCGCGATCGCGATGGGCATTGGCCTGGGTGCCGCCTCGCAGCTGGTGTCGTGGTTCCCGCCGCGGGTCGTGGTGATCAGCGGCGGCATCCTGGTGCTGGGCGCAATGCTGTACGGCTCGACGCTCAACGCCAGCATCCCGTACTTCCCGAACCTGGTGATGCCGATCGTGGTCGGCGGCATCGGCATCGGCATGATCATCGTCCCGCTGGCACTGTCGGCCATCGCGGGCGTCGGGTTCGACCGCATCGGCCCCACCTCCGCGATCGCGCTGATGCTGCAGAACCTCGGAGGGCCGGTGGTGCTGGCCGTCATCCAGGCCGTCATCACGTCGCGCACGCTGTATCTGGGCGGCATCAACGGCCCCGTGAAGGACATGAATGCCGCGCAGCGGCACGCGCTGGACCACGGCTACACCTACGGGCTGCTGTGGGTGGCCGGCGTGGCCATCCTCGTCGGCGGCGTGTCCCTGCTGATCGGTTACAGCGCCAAGCAGGTGGCGCACGCCCAGGAAGTCCAGCAAGCCCTCGACGCGGGCGAGCTGTAACTCGCCCTTTTTTGCGCCGAGATCGACACCAGCGCGGAAAAGCGCGAGTGGGCAGCACGCCCACGTCGATCTCGGTGAAGTGACCGCTAGGCTTGCCCGCTGTGATCACCCGGATGTCCGAGTTGTTCCTGCGCACGCTGCGCGACGATCCCGCCGACGCGGAGGTCCCCAGCCACAAGCTGCTGATCCGGGCCGGCTACGTCCGGCCGATCGCGCCCGGCCTGTACAGCTGGCTGCCGCTCGGGCTGCGGGTGCTGCGCAAGATCGAACGCGTGGTCCGCGAGGAGATGAATGCGATTGGCGGCCAAGAGATCCTGTTCCCCGCACTCTTGCCGCGCGCCCCGTACGAGACCACTAACCGGTGGACGGAGTACGGCGACACCATTTTTCGGCTGCAGGACCGCCGTGGCAACGACTATCTACTGGCCCCCACCCACGAAGAGTTGTTCACGCTGACCGTGAAGGGGGAGTACAGCTCCTACAAGGACTTTCCGCTGGTGCTGTACCAAATCCAGAACAAATACCGCGACGAGGCGCGGCCGCGGGCCGGAATCCTGCGCGTGCGGGAATTCGTGATGAAGGACTCTTACTCCTTCGACGTCGACGACGCCGGGCTAAAGGCCGCCTACCACGCGCACCGCGAGGCGTATCAGCGCATGTTCGACCGACTGCAGGTGCGCTATGTCATCGTCTCGGCGGTATCCGGCGCCATGGGAGGCAGCGCCTCGGAGGAGTTCTTGGCCGAAAGCCCGGTCGGCGAGGACACTTTCGTGCGCTGCCTGGAGTCCGGGTATGCGGCCAACGTCGAGGCGGTCATCACCGCGCGCCCGGAGAGCCGACCCGTCGACGGGCTCCCGGAGGCCGTCGTCCACGACACCGGCGACACCCCGACGATCGCTACCCTGGTGGAGTGGGCCAACGGCGCTGACCTGGGCCGCACGGTGACCGCCGCCGACACCCTGAAAAACGTGATGCTCGAGGTCCACCACCCCGGCGGCGAGCGGGAGTTACTGGGCATCGGGGTGCCGGGTGATCGCGAAGTCGACGAGAAGCGGCTGGCCGCCGCCCTGGAGCCGGCCGAGTACAAAATGCTCGACGACGGCGATTTCGCCAAGTACCCATTCCTGGTCAAGGGGTATATCGGCCCGAAAGCACTGCGCGACAATGAGATTCGCTATCTCGTCGACCCGCGTGTGGTGGACGGGACCAGCTGGATCACCGGGGCCGACCAACCCGGCAAGCACGTCGTCGGGCTGGTCGCTGGTCGCGACTTCACCGCTGACGGCACCATCGAGGCCGCCGAGGTGCGCGACGGCGACCCGTCACCGGACGGCGCCGGGCCGCTGGTCTCGGCCCGCGGCATCGAGATCGCTCACATCTTCCAGCTCGGCCGCAAATACACCGACGCGTTCACCGCCGACGTGCTCGGCGAGGACGGCAAACCCGTCCGGCTCACGATGGGCTCCTACGGTGTCGGGGTGTCGCGACTGGTGGCCGTGATCGCCGAACAACACCACGACGAGCTGGGTCTGCGCTGGCCGTCGAGCGTGTCGCCGTTCGACGTGCACGTGGTGATCGCCAACAAGGACGCCGACGCCCGCACCGGAGCCACCACGCTGGCCCGCGATTTGGACCGGCTGGGAATCGAGGTGCTGCTCGACGACCGCCAGGCCTCACCCGGCGTGAAGTTCAAGGACGCCGAACTGCTCGGGGTGCCCTGGATCGTCGTGGTGGGCCGCGGCTGGGCCGACGGCGTGGTCGAGCTGCGCAACCGATTCAGCGGCGAAACCCGGGAACTGTCTGTGGGCGCCGGGCTGGCCGCCGACATCACGACGGCGGTCTCCGGGTAGACCAGCGCCGACCCGCTGCGCTAGTCGTTGCCGCCCGGGAAGGCCGTGGTGATCGGCCAGTCGCCCACGACCCGGTTCCACCGCGCGGCCGCCACGGCGCTCTGGATCAACGCGGTCACGCCGAACTGGCGGTCCTGCGGGGCTTCGGCCTGCTCGACCACCGCACGCCAGGCCACTTCGGTGTCTTTCTCCATCCGCGCCGCAAGCCGGGCCGCATCAACCTCGTCGTCCACCCGCATGGGCAGCTGGTAGCCGGCGGCGGCAACGGGTGCGGTGACCTTGCGTGCCTCCAGCATTCCGATGACCTGGTCCCGACGTTCGCGGTGCTGGGTCATCGCGGACGCCACCAGGTCGTTCACGGCCGGCGCGCAGCGGGCGGACACGATGCCGTAGCCGTAAATGACGGCGTGTTCGGTGGACAGCGCCGCGCACAACGCGTCGTCGTAGGCGGTCATGACGCGGAGTCTCCGAATACCAGCCCGACGGTGTAGGCGGCGGTGCACGCCGCCGCGATCGAGCCCATCAGGCCCGCCCGGTATCCCGACTCGGTGATGGCCAGCTGACCTGCGCTCCCAGCAGAAGTGCGTAGCGCGCCGACGACGTCGGACAGTGCCGGCGGCGGTCCGGGTGCGGCGCTGGTGGTGGTCGTCGTCGAGCTGGGCGTGCTGGAGGTGATTCCGGCGACCCGATCGATCTCGGCCGACAGCGCGGTCGCATGCTGGGCGCGCTCGGAGGCGACCTGCTTGAGCGCGGCAGCCACCCGGGGCGACTCGGTGGTGGCCGCCGCCGCGGCCAGCTCGCTGTCGTGGCGGGCCAGCGTCAATTGCGCTTTCAATGGGTCGACGGCGGGGGGCTGCTCCTGCTGCGAACCGCAGGCCGACGCGGTGAGCCCCAACGCGGCCAATGCGGCACCGCCGGCTAGCACGCGTCGCCTGGTCACGACCGGCATTGTCGGTGGCACAGCAACATCCTGCCATTGCGCGCGGAGGCCAAGCATGACGTGGTGATCGGGCGCTCGCGGTCCCCGGCTGATAGCGGATTCCTGGCGTATCGTTGGTGGCTGTTCCCAGGAACTTCGATGTCCGGACAATTCAAGATGAGGAGCTCGCCGTGGCCACCGGGCTACCTTCGCAGACGCAGGTGATCGAGCTACTCGATGGTGAGTTCGCGCGCGCAGGCTACGAGATCGAAGACGTCGTCATCGACACCCGGACCCGTCCGCCCCGGATCACGGTGATCGCCGACGGCGATACCGCACCGGACCTGGACACCATAGCCGCGTTGTCGCGATCGGCGTCCAGAGTGCTCGACGGCGTCAAAAGCATTCACGGCCAATACGTGCTCGAGGTCAGTTCGCCTGGTGTGGAGCGTCCGCTGACCAGCGAAAAGCATTTTCGCCGCGCCCGCGGCCGCAAGGTCGACATGGCGTTGACGGACGGATCCCAACTGACCGGCAGGCTCGGCGAGACCCGCGACGACACGGTGACGCTGGTCGTCCGCGACGGCCGCGACTGGGCGCTGCGTAGTATCCCGCTCGACGACATCGTGGAAGCCGTTGTGCAAGTTGAGTTTTCGGCACCTGCTCGACGGGAACTCGAGCTGGCGGAAACGGAGGCCGGAACATGAACCGCGCCGGCGACGATGCAGAGCGGAGCGATGAGGAGGAGCGGCGCTGATGAACATCGACATGGCCGCGCTGCACGCGATCGAAGCGGACAAAGGCATCTCGGTGGATGTGGTGGTGGAGACCATCAAATCGGCGTTGCTCACCGCCTACCGGCACACCGAGGGACACCAGCAAGACGCATATATCGACATCGACCGCAAGACCGGCGTCGTGCGCGTGATCGCCCGCGAGGTCGACGAGGACGGCAACGTGCTCTCCGAATGGGACGACACCCCTGAGGGTTTCGGTCGGATCGCCGCCACCACTGCGCGCCAGGTGATCCTGCAGCGGCTTCGCGACGCCGAGAACGAGCGCAACTACGGCGAGTTCTCCACCCGGGAGGGCGAAATCGTCGCCGGGGTCATCCAGCGTGACAGCCGCGCCAACGCGCGCGGGCTCGTCGTCGTGCGGATGGGAAGCGAGACAAAGGGTTCCGAAGGCGTCATCCCGGCGGCCGAGCAGGTCCCCGGCGAGACCTACGAGCACGGCGATCGGCTGCGCTGCTACGTGGTCGGGGTGACCCGCGGTGCACGCGAGCCGCTGATCACGCTGTCGCGCACCCACCCCAACCTGGTGCGCAAGCTGTTCTCGCTGGAGGTGCCCGAGATCGCCGACGGGTCGGTGGAGATCGTCGCCGTCGCGCGCGAAGCCGGGCACCGCTCGAAGATCGCGGTGCGCTCGAACGTTCCCGGATTGAACGCCAAGGGCGCCTGCATCGGTCCGATGGGCCAACGGGTGCGCAACGTGATGAGCGAGTTGTCCGGGGAAAAGATCGACATCATCGACTACGACGAGGATCCGGCCCGCTTTGTCGCCAACGCGCTCTCGCCGGCCAAGGTGGTTTCGGTCACGGTCATCGACCAGTCGGCGCGGGCCGCGCGGGTGGTGGTGCCCGACTTCCAGTTGTCGCTGGCCATCGGCAAGGAGGGCCAGAATGCGCGGCTGGCTGCCCGGCTGACGGGCTGGCGCATCGACATCCGCGGCGATTCACCGGAACACCCCGCTGGCCAGCCGGAACACGGGGCCAGCCACGGCATGGCCCACGACCGGTAGCAATAGGCCAGCCGGTGCTGAGCGCCGGCCCGGTGCAGGTAAACTGAGCCGTGATCCAGCGCGAGACTTCGGCCTCGGCGCATCGACGCACCGAAGGACCGGTGCGGACATGTGTCGGCTGCCGGAAGCGAGAGTTGGCCGTCGAACTGCTTCGCGTGGTGGCTGTGTCGACCGGGAACGGCAAATATGCCGTAATCGTTGACACAGCAGGTAACCTGCCGGGGCGGGGTGCGTGGCTGCATCCCTCACCGCAGTGCACGCGCGAAGCGATCCGGCGACGAGCTTTCACCCGAGCGCTGCGCATCACCGGTTCACCGGACACATCCGCGGTGGCCGAGCATGTCGATTCGCTCGGTGCACCCGGCAACAGGACAGGTAGCAAAGAACATGAGCACACCGTGAAGTCCCGATGACCATGCGTCATAGCTAAACCCGAGGCGCGGCCCACCACCGCTGTCGCCTCATGGACAGGAGAAGTAGTGGCAGGCAAGGCCCGCGTACACGAGTTGGCCAAGGAACTCGGTGTTACCAGCAAGGAAGTTCTCGCCCGGCTGAGCGAACAGGGCGAATTCGTCAAATCGGCATCCTCGACGGTTGAGGCGCCCGTTGCGCGCCGACTGCGCGAGTCGTTCGGCGGTGGCAAGCCGGCCGCGGAGAAGACTGCCGGCAACGGCGCACCCGCGAAGGCCGCCGCCAAGACCGAGGCGGCGCCGCAGAAGGCCAAGGCGCCGGCTGCTGAGCCGCCGGCCGCGCAGCCGCAAGCCGCGCCGCCGCAAGCCGCGCAACCCCAAGCCGCGCCGCCCCCGACGCGCCCCGGGCCCACCCCCGGCGCCACGCCAGGGCAGCGGCCGGCTCCAGGCCCCAGCCCCGCACCCAAGCCGGCCGCCCGCACGCCGCGCGTCGGCAACAACCCGTTCTCGTCGGCGCAGCCCGTCGAGCGGCCCATCCCGCGGCCGCCTGCGCCGCGTCCCGGCGCTCCCCGGCCCGGCGCGCCGCGGCCCGGCATGTCGCCGGGCAGCATGCCGCCCCGTCCCGGCGGAGCCGCAGGTCAGGGCCGCCCGCCGCGTCCCGGTGCCCCGCGGCCCGGGCCCGGTGGCCGTCCCGGCGCGCCGTCCGGCGGCCGTCCGGGCGGCGGTGGCGGCGGCTACCGAGGCGGCGGCGGGGGTGTCGGGGCACCGCCCGCCGGCGGTTTCCGCGGCCGGCCGGGTGGCGGCGGTGGTCGTCCCGGCCAGCGCGGTGGTGCGGCCGGCGCGTTCGGCCGTCCCGGCGGCGCCCCGAAGCGGGGCCGCAAGTCGAAGCGGCAGAAGCGCCAGGAATACGACTCGATGCAGGCGCCGGTGGTCGGCGGCGTCCGGTTGCCGCACGGCAACGGCGAGACCATCCGGCTGGCGCGCGGGGCGTCGCTGTCCGACTTCGCCGAGAAGATCGACGCCAACCCGGCCGCGCTGGTGCAGGCGCTGTTCAACCTCGGCGAGATGGTGACCGCCACCCAGTCTGTGGGTGACGAGACCCTCGAGCTGCTGGGCAGCGAGATGAACTACAACGTGCAGGTCGTGTCCCCCGAGGACGAGGACCGCGAGCTGTTGGAATCCTTCGACCTGACCTACGGCGAGGATGAAGGCAGCGAGGAGGATCTGCAGACCCGCCCGCCGGTGGTGACCGTGATGGGTCACGTCGACCACGGGAAGACCCGCCTGCTGGACACCATCCGCCAGGCCAACGTCCGCGAGGCCGAGGCCGGCGGCATCACCCAGCACATCGGCGCCTACCAGGTACCGGTGGACCTCGACGGCGACCAACGGCTGATCACCTTCATCGACACCCCAGGTCACGAGGCGTTCACCGCGATGCGTGCCCGCGGTGCGAAGGCCACCGACATCGCGATCCTGGTGGTCGCCGCCGACGACGGCGTCATGCCGCAGACGGTAGAGGCCATCAACCACGCTCAGGCGGCCGACGTGCCGATCGTGGTGGCGGTCAACAAGATCGACAAAGAGGGCGCAGACCCGCAGAAGATTCGCGGGCAACTCACCGAATACGGTTTGGTGCCAGAGGAATTCGGCGGCGACACGATGTTCGTCGACATCTCCGCCAAGCAGGGCACCAACATCGAGGCGCTGCTGGAGGCGGTGCTGCTGACCGCCGACGCGGCACTGGACCTGCGGGCCAACCCCGACATGGAAGCCCAGGGTGTGGCGATCGAGGCGCACCTGGACCGCGGTCGCGGCCCGGTGGCCACCGTGCTGGTGCAGCGCGGCACGCTGCACGTCGGCGACTCGGTGGTGGCCGGCGACGCCTACGGCCGGGTCCGCCGGATGGTCGACGAATACGGCGAGGACGTCGAGGCGGCGCTGCCGTCGCGGCCGGTGCAGGTCATCGGCTTCACGTCGGTGCCCGGCGCCGGTGACAACTTCCTCGTCGTCGACGAGGACCGCATCGCCCGCCAGATCGCCGACCGGCGCAGCGCCCGCAAGCGCAACGCGCTGGCGGCGCGGTCGCGCAAGCGGATCAGCCTGGAGGACCTGGACTCGGCGCTGAAGGAAACCAGCCAGCTGAACCTGATCCTCAAGGGAGACAACGCCGGTACCGTCGAGGCGCTGGAAGAGGCGCTGATGGGAATCCAGGTCGACGACGAGGTGGCGCTGCGCGTCATCGACCGCGGTGTCGGTGGCATCACCGAGACCAACGTCAACCTGGCCTCGGCGTCCGACGCGGTGATCATCGGGTTCAACGTGCGCGCCGAGGGCAAGGCCACCGAGCTCGCGAACCGCGAAGGCGTGGACATCCGCTACTACTCGGTGATCTACCAGGCCATCGACGAGATCGAAAAGGCCCTGCGCGGCATGCTCAAGCCGGTCTACGAGGAAAACCAGCTGGGCCGCGCCGAGATCCGCGCGCTGTTCCGCAGCAGCAAGGTCGGTGTCATCGCCGGATGTCTGGTCACCTCGGGTGTGATGCGCCGCAACGCCAAAGCGCGGCTGCTGCGCGACAACATCGTGGTCGCCGAGAACCTCACGGTCCAATCGCTGCGACGGGAAAAGGACGACGTCACCGAGGTCCGCGACGGCTACGAGTGCGGTTTGACGCTGGGCTACAACGACATCAAGGAAGGCGACGTCATCGAGACCTATGAGCTGGTCGAAAAGGAGCGTCACTAGGCATGGCTGATCCGGCCCGCGCACGCCGGCTCGCCAAGCGGATCTCGACGATCGTCGCGTCGGCGATCGAGTACGAGATCAAAGACCCGCGGCTGGCCGGTGTCACGATCACCGACGCCAAGGTGACCGCCGACCTGCACGATGCGACCTTGTATTACACGGTGATTGGTCGCACCCTCGACGACGAGCCGGATTACGCCGGAGCGGCCGCGGCGCTGGAAAGCGCCAAGGGTGTGTTGCGCAGCAAGGTCGGGGCGGGCACCGGTGTGCGGTTCACTCCCACCCTGACGTTCAGCAGGGACACGGTGCCCGACGCCGCGCACCGGATGGAGGAGCTGCTGGCCCGCGCCCGCGCCGCCGACGCCGACCTGGCCCGGGTCCGCGCGGGTGCCAAGCCGGCCGGCGAGGCCGACCCCTACCGCGTGAGCCCGGCGGACGCCGGCGGGGAGGGAGACGCCGGTGACGACGATCGATCCGACGACTGAGCCGGCCGTGCAACGCGTCGACGCGATCGGCGCCGCCGAGTTGCTGTCCGCGGCTGGCACCGTCGGCGTGGTCTGCCACGTGTATCCCGACGCGGACACCATCGGCGCCGGGCTGGCGCTGGGCCTGGTGCTCGACCAGGGCGGCAAGGACGTGCAAGTCAGCTTCGCCGCGCCTGCGACGCTTCCGGAGTCGTTGCAGTCGCTGCCCGGCGGCCGGTTGCTGGTCGATCCGGATGCTTTCCGCCGCGACGTCGATCTCGTTGTGACCGTGGATATTCCGAGCGTCAACCGGCTGGGCGCGCTGCAGGACCTGGCGGCTGGTGGGCAGGAGTTGTTGGTCATCGACCACCATGCGTCCAATCAACTGTTCGGTACCGCCAACTTCGTCGACCCGTCGGCGGATTCCACCACGATGCTCGTCGCCGAACTGCTCGACGCGTGGGGCAAGCCGATCGACATCGAAGTCGCGCACTGCCTCTACGCGGGGCTGACCACCGATACCGGGTCGTTCCGCTGGGCCAGTGCACGCGCGCACAGGTTGGCGGCGCGGCTGGTCGAGCTCGGTGTGGACAACGCCGCGATCAGCCGGGCCCTGCTGGACACCCACCCGTTCGCCTGGCTGATGATGCTGTCGCGGGTGCTGGGCTCGGCGCAGCTGGTGCCCGACGCCGTAGGCGGCCGCGGCCTGGTGTACGCGGTCGTGGACAACGGGGAGTGGATTAACTCGCGGCCGGAGGAAGTCGAAAGCATCGTCGACATTGTCCGCACCACCGCCCAGGCCGAGGTGGCTGCAGTGTTCAAAGAGGTTGCGCCGCAACAGTGGACGGTATCGATGCGGGCGAAGTCCGCGGTGGATCTGGCCGCGGTCGCCTCGACGTTCGGCGGCGGGGGTCATCGGCTGGCCGCCGGGTATTCGATCACCGGCTCGGTCGACGACGTGGTGACGAGACTCCGCGCCGCCCTCGGGTGACCGAGACGGGTCAACCCGCCGCCGGCGGCCGCCAGATCGCCGGTCTGGCGTTGCCCGCGCTGGGCGTGCTCGCGGCTGAGCCGCTCTATCTGCTGTTCGACACCGCCGTCGTCGGCCGGCTCGGCGCGCTGAGCCTGGCCGGGCTGGCGGTCGGCGCGCTGATTCTCGGGCTGGTCGCGTCCGATCTGACGTTTCTGTCGTACGGCACGACGGCCCGCTCGGCCCGCCATTTCGGTGCCGGCGACCGGGTTTCCGCGGTCGCCGAGGGCGTCCAGGCGACCTGGTTGGCGCTGGGTCTGGGCGCACTGGTCGTCGTGGTGGTGCAGGCGGCAGCGGTGCCGCTGGTGTCGGTGATCGCATCCGGCGGCGACATTGCCAGGGCGGCGTTGCCGTGGTTACGGGTCGCGATCCTCGGTGCCCCCGCCATTTTGGTGTCGCTTGCCGGTAACGGGTGGCTGCGCGGCGTGCAGGACACCGTCCGGCCGCTGCGCTACGTGGTAGCCGGTTTCGGGTTGTCGGCACTGTTGTGCCCGCTGCTGGTGTACGGCTGGCTCGGGCTTCCGCGCCTGGAGCTGGCCGGTTCGGCGGTGGCCAACTTGGTAGGACAGTGGCTGGCCGCGTTGCTGTTCGGGCGCGCACTGCTGGCCGAACGGGTGCCGCTGCGGCTCAACCGGGCTGCGTTGCGCGCGCAACTGGTGATGGGTCGCGACCTGATGCTGCGGACGCTGGCGTTCCAGGCCTGCTTCGTGTCGGCGGCGGCGGTGGCGGCACGGTTCGGCGCCGCGGCCCTGGGCGCGCACCAGGTGGTGCTGCAGTTGTGGACTTTCCTCGCGCTGGTTTTGGATTCGCTGGCCATCGCGGCGCAGGCGCTGGTCGGTGCTGCGTTGGGGGCCGGCCGCGTCGAACACGCCAAGTCGGTGGCGCGACGGGTCACGGTGTTTTCGGCGCTGGCCGCGGCGCTGCTGGCCGTGGTGTTCGCCGCCGGCGCCGCAGTGCTTCCCGAGTTGTTCACCGACGACCGTTCGGTGCTGACCGTGATCGGGGTGCCGTGGTGGTTTTTAGTGGCCCAATTACCCATTGCCGGAGTAGTTTTCGCGCTCGACGGCGTGCTGCTGGGTGCCGGCGATGCCGCGTTCATGCGCAGCGCGACGGTGGTCAGCGCGCTGGCCGGGTTCCTGCCGCTGACGTGGCTGTCGCTGGTGTTCGGTTGGGGACTTGCGGGAATCTGGTCCGGCCTGACCAGCTTCATCGTGCTACGGCTGTTATTCGTCGGTGCACGAACCATTTCGGGCCGCTGGGCGGTGACCGGAACGTGAGGAGCCATGGTTAGTCAGCGGGAGCGGATGCTGCGTGGGGCGCTCTACCAGGCGAGCGACCCCGACCTTGTCGAGAGCAGGAGGGCATGTCAGCGCCTGCTCGATGCGTTCAACGCGACCCTGGCCGACGACGGCGAGCGCAGAAGGCAGCTGCTGCACGAGCTGCTCGGCTCGCTGGGCGAGGGTTCGGTGATATTGCCGCGATTCCAATGCGATTACGGGACCTACATCAGCGTCGGCGCGAACAGTTTTCTCAACTACGACGCAGTCCTGCTGGACTGCGCGCCGATCACTATCGGCGACGACGTGTCGATTGGTCCCCGTGTGCAGCTGCTCACGGCGCAACACCCGGTCGACGACTACCAGACCCGCAGGGAGGCCTGGGAATCCGCGTCGCCCATAGCAATCGGCGACAATGTGTGGCTCGGGGGCGGAGTCATTGTCTGTCCCGGGGTGTCGATCGGCGACAACTCGGTTGTCGGCGCCGGCAGTGTCGTCACCAGGGATGTGCCGGCGGGCGTATTGGCGGCCGGTAACCCGTGCCGAGTGATCAGGGAGCTAACCGGCCGGCGCTAGTCGCGCGTCGGTTCAGCGCCGCCCCGCTTGGATGGCGCGTTGGATCCGGGCGGAGAGTTCGCGATCCGTCAGCAGCTGGTCGATCAGCGCGGTCAGCACCTCTTGTCCGGTCACGCGGGCGAGACCGAGGCGATCGGCGGCATCTCGTTGCCAGATGTCGAGGGCACGGTGCTGGGCCGGCGTGAGATCGACGGTGCGTCGCGTTTTCCGGCCGCGTGTCTGGCCGACGGTGATGCGTTCGGTCGCCGCAGCGGAGCCCGGGAACGTGGGTGGGGCGGCTCTGCCGGGTGTGCGGGACCGTTCGGCGTCGGCCTCGAAACGATCGGCGGCAGCGCTCATTGATGCGAACCTTCCATCGGCGGACGGGACATTAGTGAGCCGGGTAGGCGAGTCAGCATATCAGTATGACCCCGTGGCAGAAGTCAGTGACCCGAAGTGTCGTCGAATAAACGCACGCTATTACCGTTGCTGTCGGTGTGAAAGCGTCACCGCAGCATTAGGGATCATAATTTACTGATTCACCGGATACGGAAATACAAAGATCGCGGCATCAGTAAGTAATCGTAGAGCGATAGCCAGCTATAATACGATAGTAAGTACTGGAAAGTATCTACTGAAGTCCTGCAACACCTTCCTCAGATCTGCGATACGTCGTTAATTGTGAAGTTGCTGAAAAGCGCCCAAAAAAGTTGCTGAAGACCAATTAGCTGGGTTAAGTTAGTTGACGAACCAGCAAGTAATTGTTTCGAGGAGGTTGTTATGTCGAGTTGGGCGGGTTCGGCGCGCCGGGCGGTGCTGGGTGCGATCGGCGCCGGTGCTGTCAGTGGCGCGATGCTCTTGGGCGCCCTCCCGTCGGCGCACGCCACCCCCGCGGCTTCGGGCAATCCGTCCGACCTGAACAGCGTTGTGGCCGCGGGTTGGCATGACACGCCCATGCCGGAACACTGGTGGCATCACCACCGGTGGTGGCATCACTGGTGGTGGTGGTGGTGACCCGCGAAGCGTCGCCGAAGCGAACACCCGGCCCGGCGGGGCCGGGTGTTCGCCCGTCGGGCGCAGCGGCTTCGAAGACCTTCCAGACGGACCGACCCTCAAGGACCATGCAATGACTTCCCAATCGCCCACCATCCGTCAAATCGCTTGCCTGCTCACAGCACTCGGCGCAAGCGTGGCCATCTCGGCGTGCGGCCAGTCCGCCGAAAGGCCGCCGGCGGCCGCGTCGTCAGCGTCGTCGCAACCGCCGTCGGCAACCAATGTGCCGGCTGCTGCGGCTCCCGCGGCCTATGACATCGGGCGCGTCGACAACGTCAAAGACGACTTTCCGGCCGGCTTTGCTCCGCAGGCCGAACCACCAAAGGCGTTGGCGCAACACGATATCGACAGCTCAGGGATCACCGCGTTCACCAAAGCGCAGATCGATCCGCCGCAATGCCGCGCGATGGTCATTCCACCGAACGTCGAACCGTCGGTCGGCGCCCAGGCGGCCGGTGTCCGCGGCGAGGGCGACCAGGGCAACATCTACGTCGTCGCGCTCCGGTTGCCCCAGCCGGTGCCGGCCGGGCAAGCCGCGGCCGGCTGCGATCGGGTCACATTGTCCGGCGACCCGCAGGCGACCGGAACCGCGGAGCGCATCCCGGCCCCGCACATCGACGGCCTCAACACCACCGGAGTCAAGCTGAGCGCCGACGCCTCGGACGACCCCGACTACATCTACACGGCGGCGCTCGACGACCAGACCTCTGTGGTGGTGATGGGCAGCACGGACACGCAACTCAATCCGCAACAGCTGCTGTCGGATCTACTGGTCAAGGCCACCTCGGCGGTCCGCGGCCAGTAGGACGTAGTCGATTGGAGTAGCGGACTACTCGCGACAATGCCTCGTGGTGGGGACAAAGTGGTGCTAGCCACGAAGGAGATCTCCAGTGTCATCGCATCGATTCCACCGCGCCAAGCTCGATGCGGCCGTCTACCAATTGACCGATCGTCTGCATGACAGGCGCACAGTGCTGGTGTCGGGCGAGGACATCGTGACGACGCTGTCTGCCTGGCTGGCCGAGTTGGGCGCTACGACACCGTTTGTCGAAGATCTGGCAAGCGCGGTACGTGCCGGCGATTGGCCGAAGGCGCACGCCCTTGCCGACTATTTGTCGGTGGACGTAACGGTGATCGCACCCGCAGATCTACCGCACTTGCGCCCGGCCGCGGCGCAACACGGCGTCCCGGTTGGCGGCAATGTCCTCGCCGGTGGTCCGGTATTGCCTGGCCGCGCTTGCCTCCAGCCATAGCCCCGCGCTGGTCTGCGACTCGTCGATGCGGTGGTAGGACGCCAGCAGTGCGCGCACCGCGTTTTGGTTGTTGCCGACGATCGAGGCGGCCACTTTGCGGGCGGCGGGCAGCAGCTCGTCGTGCGGCACCACCTCGGTGACCAGCCCGGCGCGCAGTGCGTCCTGCGCGGACAGGTAGTCGCCGGTGAGGCTCATCCGGCGGGCCAGTCCGATTCCGACCTTCTGCGGCAGCCGCACGCTCAGCCCCCACGTCGGCAGCAGCCCCACCCGCGCATGCGTGTCGGCGAACCGGGCCTGCTCCGAGGCGATCAGGATGTCGCAGTACAGCGCCAGCTCCAGCCCGCCGGTGACGGCGGCGCCGTTGATGGCGCCGATCACCGGTTTGGTCATGGCCGGCCAGCGCGGCGAGATGTCCGGCAGCGCCGACTGCCCGCCCAGCTCTTTGAGGTCCAGTCCCGCGCAGAACACCGGGTCGGCGCCGGTGAGGATCACGACGTCGACGGCGTCGTCCTCCTCGGCCTGCGCCAGCGCGGCGAAAAACCGGTCCCGCAGCGCCGCGGACAGCGCATTGCGGGACTCGGGGCGGTTCAGGGTCAGGGTGCGGACGCGTTCGTCGGTGTCGATCAGCAGAATGTCGCTCATCGCATCACCGTAACCAGGCCCACCTATGGTTGATGCATGTGCCGGAACATCACCGAACTGCGCGGACTCGAGCCGCCGGCGACGGCCGCCGAGATCGAGGCGGCGGCGCGCCAATACGTGCGCAAGGTCAGCGGCGTCACGCGCCCGTCGGCGGCCAACGCCGAGGCCTTCGAGGCTGCGGTCGCACAAGTCGCGGAAGCGACGACGCAGTTGCTGGCCACGCTGCCGGCGCGGCGTCAGCCTCCCAAAACCATGCCGCCGCTGCGCCGGCTCGCGACGAGATGACGGCTGCGCTCAAGGAGTGGAGCGCGGTCGTGCATGCGCTGCTGGACGGTCGCCAGACCGTGCTGCTGCGCAAAGGCGGGATCCACGAAAAGCGCTTCGACGTCGCCGCCGACGAATTCGTGTTGTTTCCGACGGTGGCGCACAGCCACGCCGAGCGGGTCCGGCCCGAGCACCGGGATCTGCTGACCGCAGCGGCCGCCGACAGCACCGACGACCGGCTGATTGTCCGCGCAGCGGCCAAAGTTGTTGCCGCGCTTGCGGTTAACCGTCCCGAACACCTCGAGGCGATCGAGGACCTGCATATCTGGACCACCGAATCGGTCCGCAAGGACCGGCTGGACTTCCGGCCCAAGCATCGGCTGGCCGTGCTGGTGGTGCAGGCCATCCCGTTGGCCGAGCCGGTGACGCTGGCACGGACTGCGGACTATGCGGGATGCACCAGCTGGGTGCAGGTTCCGATCACCCCGAGCCTGGCGTCGCCCGTGTACGACGAGGCGGCGCTAGCGCGGATCGCCGCCCGGGTCCGCAATGCCGTCGGCTGAGGTCTGGTCGACCGGGAGCAGCAACCGCGACGTGCCGAAGTGCACGCTGTGGGTGGTCGGTGTCATTCGGCTGCCGCTCACCACCGGCTCGCCGGTGCCGAGGTTGCGTGCATAGCGCGGATGCCAGCCGCCGGCGATGAGCACGCGGATGCGCGAGCCGGCGCGGAATCGGTGTGCCACGGCGTCGAGTTCGATGCGCAGCGGGTCCAGCGGCTCGGCCAGCCGCCGATACCCGTCGCTGACGTTGCGGGAGCGATCCCGCGCGTCCACCTCGCTGACCCGGACGAACACGTCGACGTGGGGATTGTCGGTGGTGTGTGCCAGCTCGACGATCGGGTTGCCGTGCACGCAGAGGTCGTCGGCGAGCGCGTCGCCGGTGAACACGAGCACGTCGTCGCGGCGGGCGAGCCGGCTGTCGTTGCGGTATCCGCTGTTCGGCGAGAGCAGCGGGCCGCCGATCGTGGGCGTCGGGTCGGCCGGGTCGAACCGGAACGTGGCTGCCGGGGCAGGGGAGGGCGGCTTGGTGGCCAGCCCGCCGCCGGGTTGCAGGTACAGCGGCCGGGTGGTCGTCGCCGGCGGCCAATCCGCCAGCTCCCGCCAACCTTCACCGGTGACGAAGACCCGCACCCTGCTGGGCCGCGACCTGCCCGCCGCACCGCCCAGATGGGTGTCCAGCCACGCCAGGGATTCGCGGCTGATGGCGCCCAAGCCGGTGGTGAGCAGCTGGGTATGGGTCCACGGCCCGACGGTCAGCGCCACGTCGACGGACCGGTCGCGCAGATGCCGGTATTGCTCGAGTGTCTGCCGCAGGAACAGGTCCTGCCAGCCGCCGAACAGAAGCACGGGGACCTGCGCCTTGTCCAGTGCGGCGGTGAAACGCATCGGCTCCCAGAACGGGTCGTCGCGGTCCTGGTGTTCCAGCCAGGACTCGTACCAGGGCGCGCCCTCGCCGAGCAGCGCCCGGCCCCCCGCGCCGAGCGGCAACTTGCCGGCCGCGCGGGCCACCCGGCGGCGGGCGAGCAGCTGGCGAATGCCGCTCCGGATCCGGGGTTCTTCCTGGTGGGCGATCAGGTCGCTCCAGCCCAGGAAGTCGTTGAGCCCGAACGAGCCGGTTCCCCACGACGACGCGCAGAAGTCGTGGGGCCCTGCGGTGATGACGGCGGCGGCCAGTTCCGGTGGAGGGTCAGCCAGGATCGCCCACTGGGTGAAGCCGAGATACGACAGTCCGACGGTGCCGAACCGGCCGGTGAACCACGGCTGCTGACGCAACCATGCCACGGTGTCGGCGCCGTCGTCGGCCTCACGGACCATTGGTTCGAAGACCCCCGCCGACCCGAATGTTCCCCGAACGCTTTGCAGCACCACGTGGTAGCCGCGGGCGGCGTACAGCGCGCCGTATATCAGCGAGAACGGAAACCCGCGGCCGTACGGCCCGCGGACCAACAGGGTCCCGACGGGCTCGGTGCCGGTTGGGGCGTAGTGGTCGGCGGCGAGCTCGGCGCCGTCGCGCATCGGGACGGCGACGCGGCTCACCGTGTAACGCGTGGTTTCCGCCGGCAGGTGCAGCAGTGGGCGCAGGACGCGACCGCCGGCACGCCGAATGCGCGTGCGCAGCATCGACTCCGGGGACCGGGTGGATGCCGTCGTCACCGCATCAGAACACGTAGTAGGGGGAAAGCTCGTTGGCCCGTTGCAAATTGGTGGCCGGGCAGTCGACGTCGGGATTGGAGTAGACCGTCGAATAGAACAGCGCCTGCTGGATCAGCCCGTAGCTGGTCTTGAACGCCACCATGCAGGAAACGTACCAATAGCTGTTGTGGTAGGTCGGCTTGAGCACCCAGTACTGCGCGGCCCGGTGACCGTTCACTGTGGTCTCGAGAGCGTCGGCCGGCAACGTCTGCTCGTAGCTGCGCCAGACGATCGGCTCGACGGCCAACTGGTAGTTGCCCGCGTCGTAGTGGCAGCGCAGCCCCTCCTCGTGCTCGGGCGGGGTGTACGACAGGCCGAGCCGCTGGACGACGTCGAATGGGATGTCCTCGCAGGGGTCGAACGGCCGGGGATCGGTGGTGGCCACGATCGGGCTTTTCATCGTGGTGGCCGGGTCCAGCGGTGCGCCGGTGGACCGCAACTGCACGGCCATGCCGCCGCTACCGGTCGGCGGGGTACTCTGCCAGACCACGACAACCGCCATCAGCAGCGCGCCCAGTGCCGTGATCACACGCAATTTCGCGAGCCACTTTCCGGCCATGGCGGGCAGTCTAACTAGAACCTGTTCCTGTCCGCACCCGGTTGGCTGGCTACGCTGAGGAGTCGTGGCGGCAGAAAACACGCGGCACGAGCCGACGCTGTGGGCGGTCTCCGACCTGCACACCGGTCACCTCGGCAACAAGCCCGTCACCGAATCGCTGCACCCGTCGTCGCCGGACGACTGGCTGATCGTCGCCGGTGACGTCGGCGAACGCACCGATGACATCCGCTGGTCGCTGGATCTGCTGCGACGACGGTTCGCCAAGGTCATCTGGGTGCCCGGCAACCACGAGCTGTGGACCACCGGCAAGGACCCGATGCAGGTCTTCGGCCGCGCGCGCTACGACTACCTGGTGCACATGTGCGACGAACTGGGCATCGTCACCCCGGAGCATCCCTTCCCGGTGTGGACCGAGCGGGGCGGCCCGGCCACGATCGTGCCGATGTTTCTGCTCTACGACTACACATTCCTGCCGGAAGGGGCGACCACCAAAGCCGAAGGCCTGGCGATCGCCCGGGAACACAACGTGGTGGCCACCGACGAATTCCTGTTGTCGCCCGAGCCGTACGGCACCCGCGAGGCCTGGTGCCGGGATCGGTTGGCGGCCACCCGCAAGCGCCTGGAAGAGCTCGACTGGATGACGCCGACCGTGCTGGTCAACCATTTCCCGCTGGTGCGCGAGCCCTGTGATGCGTTGTTCTACCCGGAGTTCTCGCTGTGGTGCGGCACCACCGAGACCGCCGACTGGCACACCCGCTACAACGCGACCTGCTCGGTCTACGGCCACCTGCACATTCCCCGCACCACGTGGTACGACGGGGTGCGCTTCGAAGAGGTGTCGGTGGGCTACCCGCGGGAATGGCGGCGCCGCAAGCCGTTCAGCTGGCTGCGCCAGGTGCTGCCGGACCCGCAGTATGCGCCCGGGTACCTCAACGATTTCGGCGGACATTTCGTGATCACCCCCGAGATGCGCAAGCAGGCCGAACAGTTCCGGGAACGGTTGCGGCAGCGGCAATCACGATGACCGACAGCACGTTGATGTCGGCGGTGCTGCCCGAGCATGCCGACAACCTGGCATTTGCCGAGTTGTATTCGGACCCGCCCGGCCTGACGCCGCTGCCCGAGGAAGAGCCGTTGATCGCACGCTCGGTGGCCAAGCGGCGCAACGAATTCACCACCGTCCGGCACTGTGCCCGGATCGCGCTGGGCGAACTGGGGTTGCCGCCGTTGCCAATTCTGAAGGGCGACAAGGGCGAGCCGTGCTGGCCCGAGGGCGTGGTGGGCAGCCTCACGCACTGCACGGGCTACCGCGGCGCCCTGGTGGGCCGCAGCGGTGCAGTGCGCTCGGTGGGCATCGACGCCGAACCGCACGACGTGCTACCGGACGGTGTGCTTGACGCGATCACGCTGGCGGAGGAACGCCACGAAATCTCCGCGCTGCCCGACAGCCTGCACTGGGATCGAATCCTGTTCTGCGCCAAGGAGGCAACCTACAAGGCGTGGTTTCCGTTGACGCGGCGCTGGCTGGGTTTCGAGGACGCTCACATCGTGTTCGACGTGGATCCGAACGGGTCCACGGGCGTGTTCGTCTCCAAGATCCTGGTCGACGGCGCCGCGCTGTCCGGCCCGCCGTTGACCGCGCTGCGCGGGCGGTGGTCGGTGCGAAACGACTTGGTGCTCACGGCGATCGTGCTATGACCGCCGGCCTTGTCATCGTCGACAAGCCCGCCGGGATGACCAGCCACGACGTGGTGGGGCGATGCCGGCGGATCTTCGGTACCCGCCGCGTGGGACACGCGGGGACGCTGGACCCGATGGCCACCGGCGTGCTGGTGATCGGCGTAGAGCGGGCGACCAAGGTCCTCGGGCTGATCAGCGGCGCGCCGAAGTCGTATGCGGCGACCATTCGGCTGGGCCAGTCGACGTCCACCGAGGACGCGGAAGGCGAAGTGCTGCAAGAGGTCTCCGCTGCGCACCTGACCGACGATGCGGTAACGACGGCCATCGCGGGCCTTCGTGGCGACATCATGCAGGTGCCGTCGGCGGTCAGCGCGGTCAAGATCGGCGGCCGGCGCGCTTATCGATTGGCCCGGGAGGGCCAGACCGTCGAACTGGCCGCGCGGCCGGTGCGCGTCGACCGCTTCGAGCTGGTGGCCCGCAGGCGCCACGATCGGCTCGTCGACCTCGACGTCGAGGTCGACTGCTCGTCGGGAACCTACATCCGCGCGCTCGCCCGCGATCTGGGCGACGCGCTCGGTGTCGGCGGACATCTGACGGCGTTGCGGCGCACCAGGGTGGGGCGCTTCGGGCTGGATCAAGCGCGCACGCTCGACGAACTGGCCGAGCAGCCGCGGCTGAGCCTGGATCTCGACGAGGCGTGCCTGCAGCTCTTTCCACGCCGCGAGCTGACTGTTGAAGAAGCCGTGTCGGTGTCCCACGGCCGGCCGCTGCCGTCGGCCGGCATCGACGGCGTCTACGCCGCCTGCGCCGCCGACGACCGGGTGATCGCGCTGCTGCGCGACGACGGCCCGCGCACCAAATCGGTGGTCGTGATCCGCCCCGCCACGTTGTAGCGCGAGCAGTACGCTATGCCGATGACAAACAAGGTTTACGTCGTCGGCGTCGGCATGACGAAGTTCGAGAAGCCGGGCCGCCGGGAAAACTGGGACTATCCCGACATGGCGCGGGAGTCCGGCACCAAGGCGCTCGAAGACGCGGGCATCGACTACCGCGAAGTTGAGCAGGGCTATGTCGGCTATGTCGCCGGCGATTCGACGTCCGGGCAGCGGGCGCTTTACGAGCTGGGCATGACCGGGATTCCGATTGTCAACGTCAACAACAACTGCTCGACGGGCTCGACGGCGCTTTTTCTGGCTGCGCAGGCCATCCGCGGCGGGCTCGCCGACTGCACGATCGCGCTGGGCTTCGAGAAGATGCAGCCCGGCTCGCTGGGCGGCGGTGCGCAGGACCGCGAATCGCCGATGGCGCGGCACGTGAAGGCGATGGCGGAGATCGACGAGTTCGCGATGCCCGTCGCACCGTGGATGTTCGGCGCCGCCGGTCGCGAGCACATGCGCCAATACGGCAGCACCGCAGAGCATTTCGCCAAGATCGGCTACAAGAACCACAAGCACTCGGTCAACAACCCGTTCGCGCAGTTCCAGGAGCCCTACACGCTCGACGACATCCTGGCGGCGCGGATGATCTCCGATCCGCTGACGAAACTGCAGTGTTCGCCCACCTCGGACGGGTCGGGCGCGGCGATCCTGGCCAGCGAGAAGTTCGTCGACAAGCACGGGCTGGCCGGCCAGGCGACCGAGATTGTCGGCCAGGCGATGACCACCGACTTCGCGTCGACCTTCGACGGCACGGCGAAAAATCTCATCGGCTACGACATGAATGTTCAAGCCGCGCAACGCGTTTACGAGCAGTCCGGTCTCGGGCCGACCGATTTTCAGGTGATCGAGCTGCACGACTGCTTTTCCGCCAACGAGCTGCTGCTCTATGAGGCTCTCGGGCTGTGCGGCGAGGGTGAGGCGCCCAAGCTGATCGACAACGGCGACACCACCTACGGCGGCCGCTGGGTGGTCAACCCGTCCGGCGGGCTGATCTCCAAGGGCCACCCGCTGGGCGCAACCGGTTTGGCGCAGTGCGCCGAGCTGACCTGGCAGCTGCGCGGTACCGCCGACAAGCGTCAGGTCGACAACGTGACCGCCGCGCTGCAGCACAACATCGGGCTCGGGGGAGCGGCCGTCGTCACCGCCTACCAGCGCGCCGAACGGTGACGCGACAGCAACGTCAACGGCGCCAGCACTTCCATTCTCATCGGCATGTATATGGGTAAGATGTCGGCGTGACCACGCGGACGGACGGATCGCGCGCGCGACGCTCACAGGCCGAGCGCAGTGCTGCCATGCGGTCGCGGTTGCTCGAGGCGACGGTCGAATGCCTGGTCACCTACGGGTATGCCGGCACGACCACGCACCGCGTCGCGGAGCTGGCCGGCGTGACCCGCGGCGCGCAGATCCACCACTTCCGGTCGAAGCAAGATCTGGTGGTCGCCGCGATCGAGCACCTGGCTCAGCAGCGGGCGCACGCGGCCATTCGCGAGCTGAGCCGCGTCAAGGGCAGGCCCGATCCCGCCAAGGTGCTGGATTTCATTTGGGACGCGCATCAGGGCCCGCTTTTTGTTGCCACGCTCGAACTTTGGGTGGCATCCCGAACGGACCGAGTGCTCGCGCAGCAGATCCAGCGCGTCGAACCGCTGGTCAACGACACGCTGTTCTCCGCGATTGCGCAGTTCCTTCCAGAGCAAGCAGCGCAAAAGGAACTGCGCTACCTCATCTATACGGCGATGGATGCTCTGCGCGGCATTCTGGTGGCCAGCTTCGTCGATCAGGACATCGCCCGGGCGCGCCGTCGATGGGATCGCGCCTGCGCTCATCTCCGCAACGAGCTGAGCCAGCTGCTCTCAGTTCAGCCGGGCGCTTAAGCACTGCGAACGAGCCGTTTGCGTTGGCGCTGACTTGTAAAGATGCCATCCGGAATGTATGTTTCGGAAAACAGTCCGATGGGAGGGCGATGGCAAACAAGGTCTACGTCGTCGGTGTGGGGATGACGAAGTTCGAGAAACCGGGGCGCCGGGAAGGCTGGGACTACCCGGACATGGCGCGCGAATCCGGCACCAACGCGCTACAGGACGCCGGCATCAGCTACAGCGACGTCGAGCAGGGTTACGTCGGCTACGTCTACGGCGAGTCGACGTCGGGGCAGCGTGCTCTTTACGAGCTGGGCATGACCGGGATTCCGGTCGTCAACGTCAACAACAACTGCTCGACCGGCTCGACGGCGCTTTTCCTGGCCGCCCAGGCGATTCGAGGCGGGCTCGCCGACTGCACCATCGCACTCGGGTTTGAAAAAATGAAGCCCGGATCGCTAGAGGCCAGCTACGACGACCGCGCGCAGCCGATGGAAAAGCACATCCTCGCGATGGCCGAGATCTCCGAGGTCTTGTTTCCGCCGGCGCCGTGGATGTTCGGCGCCGCCGGTCGCGAGCACATGCGCCAGTACGGCAGCACCGCAGAGCATTTCGCCAAGATCGGCTACAAGAACCACAAGCACTCGGTCAACAACCCGTTCGCGCAGTTCCAGGACTCCTACACCCTGGAGGACATCCTGGGCTCGCGGATGATCTACGACCCGCTGACCAAGCTGCAGTGTTCGCCCACCTCCGACGGCTCGGGAGCCGCGATCCTGGCCAGCGAACAGTTCGTCGACAAGCACGGGCTGGCCGGCCAGGCCGTGGAGATCGTCGGGCAGGCAATGACCACCGACTTCGAGTCAACGTTCGACGGCACTTGCAAGGCGCTGGTCGGCTACCACATGAACGTGCAAGCGGCGCAACGCGTCTACGACCAATCCGGCCTGGGCCCGGAGGACTTCCAGGTGATCGAGCTGCACGACTGCTTCTCCGCCAACGAGCTGCTGCTCTATGAGGCCCTCGGCCTGTGCGGCCCAGGCGAAGCGCCCAAGCTGATCGACAACGGCGACACCACCTACGGCGGGCGCTGGGTGGTCAACCCGTCCGGCGGCCTGATTTCCAAGGGTCATCCGCTGGGCGCAACAGGCTTGGCGCAGTGTGCCGAACTGACCTGGCAGTTACGGGGTCTCGCGGACAAGCGCCAGGTCGACGGGGTCACGGCGGCCCTGCAGCACAACATCGGACTCGGTGGCGCCGCCGTCGTCACCGCCTACCAACGAGCGGAGCGTTAATCATGGGACACATCGAGGCAACCCGGGAACTGAGTGCCGGCCCCGAGGCGCTGTGGGAAACCGTCAGCGACCTGGCCAACTGGGACAAGTGGTTCACCGTGCACGAGAAATGGCTGGAGGAACCGCCTGCCACGCTCAGCGAAGGCGCAAAGCTGACCGCCAAAATCGTCATGCTCGGGATGGCCAACAAGATCGAGTGGACGGTCGAATCGGTCGACCCGCCGCGCGGCCTGGTGCTCAGCGGCACCGGAATGGCCGGTGTCAAGGCGCAATTCACCTTCACCATCGAGCCAGACGGAGCCGGCTCCAAATTCACCGTCCGCGGTGATTTCGAGGGTGCCATGATCAAGGGCGCGCTGGGCAAGGCCGTGGAAAAGGACGGCGCCAAGCAGCTCGACAAGACGCTCGACCAGCTCGATGTTTTGGCCACGGCCTCATGACGGAAACACTCGAGTTCGACGACACCGGCCTTGATCGCTGGACCGACGACGAGCGATTCGAGGTTACCCGGGAGCGGTTGGCGGAATACGCGGCGGCGACCAACGATCCGATCGAGGCGCACCGCAGAGGGGATGTCGCGCCGCCGGTGTTCGCGATCGTGCCTGTGTTCGAGGCGCTGCTGACCCCGGCGGTCGATGTCATGCCCGTCGAGGCGATCCCGCGAATCGTGCACGGGGAACAGGATTTTCATTTCCACCGGCCGATCCGCCCGGGTGACAAGCTGGTATCCCGTGCCAAGATGATCGGATACCAGGGCCTGGAGAAAGGCACCCGCGCGGCGATCCTGCTGGAATGCCGCACCGAGGACGGCGAACTGGTCAACGAGCAGTACGTCACCACGTTCGTGCGCGGACTGACCGTGGGCCGTGCCGTTGGGGTTTTGAGCCCCGACCACAAGTTCGACGACGCGCTGCGCTCGAAGGCGCCCGCCGCCAAGGTGGTGCAGCACATCGACGCCGACCAGACGTTCCGTTACGCCCCGGCAGCCGGCGACCCGATGCCGATTCACCTCGACGAGGAGGTGGCCAAGGACGCCGGGCTGCCCGGCATCATCGCGCACGGGTTGTGCACCATGGCGTTCACCTCGTGGGCGGTGCTCACCGAACTGGCCGACTCGGATGTCAACCGGCTCAAGCGGTTCGCGGTGCGGTTCTCCAAGCCGGTGCTGCCGGGCGACGACCTGGAGACGCGGATCTGGGAGAAGGGCCACGCGGACGGAATCACCAGTTACGCATTCGAGACGGCACGCGGTGACGACTTCGTCATCACCGACGGGCTGGCGGAGATCAGGGAGACACGCTGATGGGTGCATTGGAAGGGCGGGTAGCCGTCATCACCGGCGCCGGCCGGGGAATCGGGCGCGAACACGCGCTGCTGTTCGCCAAGGAGGGCGCCAAGGTCGTCGTCAACGACCTCGGAGGCGACAACACCGGCGAAGGCGCCGACGCCGGCCCGGCGCACGAGGTCGTCGACGAGATCACCGCCGCCGGCGGCACGGCCGTCGCCAACACCGAGAACATCGCCACCTGGGATGGCGCGGAAAGCGTTGTGCGGCAGGCGATCGACGAGTTCGGGCGACTCGATGTGCTAGTCAACAACGCCGGCATCTTGCGGGACTCGTTCATCGCCGGCATGGACGAAGCCCAGTGGGACGCGGTGATCGCCGTGCATCTCAAAGGGCACTTCGCGATGCTTCGGCATGCCGCCGCCTACTGGAAGGCCCAGTCGAAGGCGGGGGATCAGCCCAATGCCGCGGTGATCAACACCGCGTCGGGTTCCGGTGTAACGCTGCCTAATCCGGGCCAGGCCAACTACGGCGCGGCCAAAGCGGGCATCGCGGCGCTGACGTTGATCGCCGCCGAGGAGCTGGACCGATACGGTGTGCGGGTCAACGCGATCGCGCCGATCGCACGGACCCGGCTCACCTTGGCCACTCCCGGGATGGGCGCGCTCATGGACGAACCCGACGACGGCGAGCTGGACTTGTTCAGCCCAGCCAACATCTCGCCGCTGGTGGCCTATCTGGCGACGGAAAAGTGCCCGATCACCGGCCGCGTGTATGCCGTTCAGGGCGGGGCGATTTCGCGACTCGCGGGCTGGCAGGATGTCGAGACCATCGAGACCGACGGCCCGTGGCTCATCGACGACATCGCGGCGAGGCTGCCATAGCCACCGCCGACGATGCGGAGCGTAGCGACGAGGAGGAGGCGGAATAAACATGATCGAGTGGTCCGACACCGACCTGATCATGCGGGATACGGTCCGGGGATTCATCGACAAGGAGATCCGGCCGCATCTGGATGCGCTGGAGACCGGCGAGATGTCGCCGTACCCGATCGCCCGCAAGCTGTTCAGCGAGTTCGGTCTCGACGTGCTGGCCGCCGAGGCGGTGAAGTCGATGCTGGACAAAGAACGCGCCGCGGAAGCCGAGCGGCAGCCGTCGAACGGGCTGGGCGGCCTTGCCGCGCAGGCGTCGATGGCCGCCATCCTGGTGTCCGAACTTGCCGGTGTCAGTATCGGATTGCTCAGCACGATCGGCGTCAGCCTGGGTCTGGGCGCGGCCACGATCATGAGCCGCGGCACGCTCGCCCAGAAGGAACGCTGGCTGCCCGAACTGATGACACTCGAGAAGATCGCGGCCTGGGCCATCACCGAGCCGGACTCCGGCTCGGATGCCTTCGGCGGGATGAAGACCACCGTCAAACGCGACGGCGCCGACTACATCCTCAACGGGCAGAAGACGTTCATCACCAACGGTCCCTACGCCGATGTCCTGATCGTCTACGCCAAGCTCGACAATGGTGACCCCGATCGGCGCAACCGGCCGGTGCTGCCCTTCGTCCTCGACTCCGGAATGCCGGGACTGACGCAGGGCAAGCCCTTCAAGAAGATGGGCATGATGTCGTCGCCCACCGGCGAGTTGTTCTTCGACAACGTGCGCCTGACACCGGATCGGCTGCTGGGCGAGACCGAAAACCACACCGGAGGCGACGGTCGGGAAAGCGCCCGCGCCAATTTCGCAGCCGAACGGTTAGGTGTGGCGCTGATGGCGCTCGGCATCATCAACGAATGCCACCGGCTCTGCGTCGATTACGCGAAAACCCGCACCCTGTGGGGCCAGACCATCGGGCAGTTCCAACTGATCCAGCTCAAGCTGGCCAAGATGGAGGTCGCCCGGATCAACGTGCAGAACATGGTCTTTCAGACGTTGGAGAAGCTGCAGGCCGGCAAGGTGCCCTCGCTGGCCGAAGCGTCGGCGATCAAGCTGTACTCGTCGGAGGCCGCCACCGACATCGCGATGGAGGCAGTCCAATTGTTCGGCGGGAACGGCTACATGGCCGAGTACCGCGTCGAACAACTGGCCCGCGACGCCAAATCGCTGATGATCTACGCCGGCAGCAATGAGGTACAGGTGACACACATCGCCAAGGGGCTGCTCAACGCATGATCACTGCGAGCCGGGTGACCTACAACGACGTGGGCACCCGAGCGCTATCCGTGGTCGGTAACGGGACGCCGATCGTGCTTTTGCACGGATATGCCGACAGCGCCGATACGTGGCGGGGCGTGCTGACACGGCTCGAGGCGGCGGGACGACGCGCGTTTGCGGTGGACCTACCCGGCTTCGGGCAGGCGGACCCACGCCGGTCCGGAGCGCTGGTGCCGCAGTTCGACGCGTTCCTCGACGCGATCCTCGCCGAAACCGGACCGGCAGTGCTGGTTGGTAATTCGCTGGGCGCGGCGACGGCGGTCCGCGGCGCCGCCCACAACCCCGCGGCGGTCAAAGCGCTTGTCGCACTGAACGATCCGCTCAATGCCAGACACTGGTTGGCCCGGGTGGCTCGCCGACGAGAGATAGCTGCCACGTTCTGGTCACGGGTGGCCCATGCCCCCGTGCCGTCGACCGCGTTGAGCTGGGCGACTCGTCGCATCGTCCCAAAGTTCCTGTACGGGCCCGGAATCGTCGCCGACCCCGAGGTCGTCAGGTATTGGTCGCAGACAATCTCCTGTGTTTCGGACGTTGCCACTTTGGGACGCTACGCATTTCAATACGCCTACGAAACCACTGCCGGACACCGCGGCGTGCGTGTCAGTTGCCCGACAGTGATCGTGCACGGCGCCCGCGACCGCATCATTCCCGTGCAGTCAAGCCGACTGCTGCACCAGCAGATTCCCGGCAGCGAACTCGTCGTGCTCCCGCGCTCTGGGCACTGCCCGCAACTGGACAACCCCACCTCGGTGGTCAGGCTGATCGCGTCGTTGCTGGACACCAGCGGCGATCACGCCACAAGCACAGGATGACCGACAGACAGGACACGATCGTATGCCAGCACGAACACCAGCCGAGTTGCGCTCCGCCACCAGCATCTGTCAATTGTTCCAAGACACCGCGGCCGCTCACCCACAGCGCGTCGCGCTCCGCGCTGTAGGCCGGGGCGGCTCGCTCACCTGGGCGCAATACGCCACACGGGTGCGCAGCATCACGGCCGGACTGGCCGCGCTCGGCGTGCGTCGGGGCGACACTGTGGCGCTGATGCTGACCAATCGACCCGAGTTCAACTTGATCGATGCGGCCGCCTACCACCTTGGTGCGATTCCGTTTTCGGTGTACAACACCAGTTCGGCCGACCAGATCAACTACCTGTTCGGCAACGCCGAAAACCGGGTCGTCGTCTGCGAACAGCAGTTCTTGCCGGTGCTTTCCGAAGCCAAGGCGGCCACCAAGGTCGAGCACGTCGTATGCGTGGACGCCAAGCCGGCGGGCGTGCTGACGTTAGACGAGCTGGAGGCCGCCGGCGACGCCGGGTTCGACTTCGACGCCACCTGGCTAGCGGTGCGCCCCGACGACGTGCTGACCCTGATCTACACCTCGGGGACCACCGGCCCGCCCAAAGGCGTTGAGCTCACTCACCGTAACCTGCTCACGAATATCGCGGCGCTGGCGGATCTAGTCGTTTTCGACGAGCACGATCGGGTGGTGTCCTATCTGCCGGATGCCCACATCGTGAATCGGTATCTGGCCCACTATGCGCCGGCGGTGAGCGGCGCATCGGTGACCACGGTGGCCGACCACAAGGCGTTGGTCAGCGCCTTACCGGATGCCCGGCCGACGATCTTTGCTGCGGTGCCGCTGTTCTGGTACAAGATCCAGGCCGCGCTACAAGCCGGGCTGGCCGAGCAACGCGGTATCAAGGGCGCGCTGGCGCGCTGGGCGGTCGCCGCCGGCGCCCAGAAGGCGCTGGTGCAAACCCGCAATGAGCGGCCGTCGGCATGGATCGCCATGCAAGCCGCGGCCGCCGAGCAGTTGGTGTTGCGTCGGCTGCGGGCAAGGGTCGGACTCGACCAGGTACGCATCGCGGTGTCGGGCGCCGCGCCGATCGCCGCGGAGACACTGGAATTCGTTCTCGGCCTCGGCCTACCGGTATGCGAAGCCTGGGGAATGTCGGAGCTGTCGGCGGTGGCCACCCTCAACCCACCGGACGGTATCCGGGTCGGTACCGTCGGCAAACCCGTTGCCGGCGTGCAGCTTCGGGTCGCCGACGACGGTGAGCTGCTGGTGCGCGGACCCGGACTGATGAAGGGCTATCGCAACGACCCAGAGAAGACCGCGCAGGCCATCGACGCCGACGGCTGGATGCACACCGGCGATGTCGGCACCGTCGACGCGGACGGCTATGTGCGAATCGTGGACCGCAAGAAGGAGTTGATCATCAACTCGGGCGGCAAGAACATCGCGCCGTCCAATATCGAAAACCATGTCCGGGCGGCGTGTCCGCTGATCGGTTCCGTGGTGGCCATCGGCGACGACCGGCCGTGCATCGTTGCGCTGGTGAGCCTGGACGCCGACGCTGCCGCGAGGTACGCCCGGCAGTTGGGCATCGACGCATCGCCGGCCGTGTTGGCCATCCACCCCGACGTGCGGGCCGCGGTGCAAGCGGGGATCGACTCCGCCAACGCCAAGCTCTCGCGCGTCGAGCAGATCAAGTACTTCCATATCGCACCGACGTTTTGGCAGCCCGGCGGCGACGAGCTGACGCCGACGGCCAAGCTCAAGCGCAAACCCATCGCCGGCAAGTACGCCGCCGAGATCGAACAGCTTTATGCCAACATCCGAAAGGCCTGACCAATGACGAACAACCACAACCATCTTCGCGACAAGGTCGTCGTCGTCACCGGTGGCGCCCGGGGAATCGGGCGGGCCACCGGGGAGGCCTTTTTAAGGGCCGGGGCTCACGTGGCGCTCGGTGACATCGACACCGAGCTGGTGGAAAAGACTGCGGCCGAGCTGGCCGAGACAACTGGCGGGCAGGTGTGCGGCCTGGGCCTGGACGTCAGGAGCCGAAAGTCGTTCGCCGCCTTCCTCGACGACGCCGAATCACGGCTGGGGCCATTGGATGTGCTGGTCAACAACGCCGGAATCATGCCCACCGGGTTGTTCGCCGACGAGGACGACGCGGTGACCGACCGGATGGTGGCCATCAACTTGGGTGGCGTGCTGAACGGATCCAAACTCGCGGTCCAACGACTGACCGGACGCGGCGGTCACATCATCAACGTCGCATCGCTGGCCGGGGTGAGCGGTCACCCCGGGTTGGCGACGTATTGCGCGACCAAACACGCCGTCGTCGGCTTCTCTGAGACATTGCATCTGGAACTCGCCGACGCCGGTATCGCCGTCACGGCGGTGCTGCCCGGCATCGTGCGCACCGAGCTGTCGGCCGGGCACAGTGCACCGGCATGGTTGCGGCCCATCGGGGAAGTGGACCCCGGCGATGTCGCTGCAGCCATCGTGACCGCGGTCGGCGCTCGGCGGGCGAGGGTTACCGTGCCAAAGGCGTTGGGCGCCATGATCAAAACCATGTCGTTGATTCCCGAGCGCACCCGAAACCGGATCTCGCATGCGGCCCATTTCGACACTGCGTTCACCAACGTCGATCCGCACGCACGCGACGTGTACCACCGCCGGATCAACGAGCTGGGTACCTGAGCGCGGTAGCGTGTGGCCGGTGACCTCCGCGACGCCGGCCGGCCGCCGACGGATGCGGCCCGCAGACCGGGCCGCCGATTTGCGCCGAGTGGCCGAGGCGACGTTCCTCGACGTCGGCTTTCACGGCGCGTCGATGAACGAAATCGCGCGCCGCGCCGGCGTGACTCGGGCAATCCTCTACCGCCACTACGCCTCCAAGGACGAGCTTGCAGCGGCGTGCCTGGCCGCGTCGCGTCGGCGATTGCAGGAGATGGTCCGCGACGACACCGGCGTGCCCGAGCCGCTCGAGGCCATACACATCGCGGCCCGGCGCATCGTGGGTTTCATCGGCGAGCATTCGCGGCTGTTCCTGATCTTTCTGGCCGACGACACCTTCAGCGGCTCCAAAGCCCGCGCCGAAGCCGAGGCGATCCGCGACGATCTCGAGCGCGCGGCCGCACGCGCTCTGATGCGCGCAGCGCCCGCAGCGGACCCTGCGCTTACCGAACTGATCGCGCGCGGGCTCGTCGGAGCCGGTTCCCGGATCGCCGAAGGGCTGGACTGGGCCAGCACCACGCCCGAGGAACTCGACCGGCTCGTCGATATCAGCATCGACGTGATGTGGAACGGGTTGGCGGGCTTGACCTCTCGGTGAGAACCGAGTTAAGTATACACGATGTCTACTTCTCTTGGTGAGCTGACCTGGGCGGCGCTGGCTGAGTTGGACCCGAGCGTGCACCTGCGCAGGTTGGGCCGCCTGGCAGCGCGTCGCAGCGCCGACGCCGAACTGCGCGCCGCGGTGGCCGGTCGGCGAGTGCTGATCACGGGCGCGTCAGCCGGCATCGGCCGTGAAGTCGCGCTGCGGGTGGCACAAGCCGGCGCGGAGGTGCTGTTGGTCGCGCGGCGAGCCGATCTGCTCGACGACCTGGTGGACGTGATCGAGAATGCCGGTGGCCGTGGTTACGCGTACCCGGCCGACCTGAGTGACGAGGGTCAGGTGGCCACGTTGGTCCGCGACGTCATCGTCGAACACGGCGGGGTGGATGTAGTTGTCAACAACGCCGGCCGGTCGATTCGCCGCACAATCTCCGAAAGCGCCGACCGGCTACACGATTTCGAGCGAGTCATGCGGCTCAACTACCTGGGTATGGTGCGACTGACGGTCCCGCTCGTCGAGCGGATGCGCCGCACCGGGGGTGGGCATGTCGTCAACATCTCCACCACCGGCACCGAATTCGGTGCGCAGCCGCGTTTTTCGGCGTACCTGGGGTCCAAGGGTGCGATGGACAGCTTCACCAGGTCGGTTGCGGCCGAGACTCGCGCCGACAACGTGAAATGGACGACCGTCCATATGCCGCTGGTGCGCACCGACATGATCGCCCCGACGGACAGCTACCGTCGTGCGCCGGCTATGACCGCCGCGCAGGGCGCCGAGATGGTGCTCGACGCCATCCGGCGCGCTCCGGCACGGGTCAGTCACCCCGTCGGCGTCGTCGGCAAAGTCCTGGACATTTTTGCGCCACGTGCACTCGATGTGCTGCGCAGCAGGGGGTTCGCGCCGACCACACCCGACCCGCTGCCCAGCGTCGCCATCGTCGGTGCCGGTATCTCCGGCATCGCGATGGCGCTGGCCCTCCAGGACGCCGGCGCGGCCAACTTCACGATTTTGGAAAAGGCCGATCGTATCGGCGGCACCTGGCGCGAGAACACCTATCCCGGCCTTACCTGTGACGTGCCGTCGCACTACTACACGTATCGCGAACTGCCCAATCCCGACTGGAGCCACCTCTTTTCGCCCGCAGAGGAGATTTCCGCATACCTGCAGCGGGTCGTGCAGGAGCGCCGCCTGACCCCGCACATCCGATTCGGCGCCGAGGTCGTCGACGGCGAGTTCAAAGACAGCCGTTGGCATCTGCGCACGGCTAGCGGTGAGACCCACACCGCCGACGTCTTGGTATGCGCCACCGGCGTGCTGCACCACCCGAAGATCCCCGCCATCGCCGGGTTGGACGACTTCGCCGGCCCGTGCTTTCATTCCGCCCGATGGGACCATGATGTTCCGGTCGCCGGAGCACGCATCGGCGTCATCGGCACCGGTTCGACCGGCGTCCAGATCACCGCGGCACTTGCCGAAACCGCGGGCTTCATCACGCTGTTCCAGCGCACCCCGCACTGGGTCGCCACAGTGCCCAACCCCGCGATCCCGCGCGTGGTCAAAGCCCTGCTACGTCACGTCCCCTTTACGGATGCGGCGCTCTACGAATCGATCCGGCACGCCTTTGACGAATTCGCCAAAGCGACAACCGAAAACGGATGGCAGCGGCGCGCGATGGCCTGGCTGTCCCGTAGCAGCCTGGCGACCGTGGGCGACCGCCAGCTTCGCGCCGCGCTGACCCCCGACTACCAACCGGGCTGCAAGCGGCTGATCTTCTCGCCCAGCTTCTACCGTGCCGTGCAACGAGACAACGTGCATGTCGCCACCGAGAAGATCGATCATGTCCGACCCGATGGAGTACAAACCAGCGACGGGCAAGTACATCAGCTGGACGTGCTGGTGCTGGCGACCGGTTTCGACGCCCATGCCTACATGCGGCCGATGCGACTCACCGGCCGCGACGGCATCACCATGGACGACGCCTGGGCGAACGGCCCGCACGCCTACCTCACCACCGCGGTGCCCGGATTGCCGAATATGTTTCTGATGCTGGGTCCGCACAGCCCCGTCGGTAATTCATCGCTGGTACCGGTCGCCGAGACACAGGCCCGCTACGTGGTGTCGTGGCTGCGGCGGATGCGGGACCGCAACCTCGCCGAGGTCGAGGTGAGCGCCGAAGCCACCGATGCGTTTCTACGCGAGGTCGACGACGCACTGCCGGACACGTTGTGGGCCACCGGTTGCGACAGTTGGTATCTGGGTCCTGACGGCAAACCCGTGCTGTGGCCGTGGCCCATGGCCAGATTCAACCGTGACCTCGCCGAGGTGCGGCCGGCCGATTTCTACGAGAGGACTGCCCGTATCGGAGCGGTGTAGGCCGAGGTGTCGATGACCGCTTTCGAGAGTCGCTTAGGCCGGAAGCGTTGCCGCCAGGCTGTTTTTGACTGGTACGAGGAACCGCCGCGCGTAGTTCTCCGGACCGTCGGGTGCGTCGAGGCCCATGACGCTGGACGGGATGAGGATCAGCGTGTGGATCGCCCGGGCGACGTGTTCGCCGAACTGCGCACGCTCCGGATCGGGCAATTCGTCGGCGCCCACTGTTGATTCGACAAACTGGCGGCCAAGGTCTAACGCCTCGCTGGCCTCGGTAATAACATAGGGCAACAAAATCTGGGGGTTCACCCGCAGGATCGTGGACAGTGCCGGGTGATAGCGCAGGTAGCGGTAGGCATGCGCAAAGCTGTGAATGAGCCGCTCGTCGGGATCGTCGTAGCGCTCGACAATGTGCCCGACATCGGCGAAAAACCGTGCCAGTTCCTGTTGGACGAAAGCGGCGATGAGTGCATCGCGACCGGGGAAGTACTTGTACAGCGTCGCGCGCCCGACCTTGGCGTAGCGCGCCACCTCGTCCATCGATAGTTTGCGCAGCCCGGTCAGTGCCGCCAGCGGCAACAGCGCATCCATGATGCGGCTGCGGGTATCGGTCGCCCGCTCGTCGGCCCGAGCCGTCCGCGCTCGACTCACAAGCACAACAATAAAGGTAGACGAAAAGACTAAAACTGTCTATTGTTCTCTCTATGACGATCAATGCTCACGACGAGGTGGCTGAACGGTTGATCGGGGGTTCGCTGCGTCGCTCGTTCAATTCGCTGGTCGACGTGGATTGGGACGCGCCGCAGGATCCGGACCTGTTCTACATGCCGCCGGAGATGATCTCGCTGTACGGCACACCGATGTGGGAGCAGATGACGCATCGGCAACGGGTGGAGCTGTCTCGGCAGGAAGTGGCGAACTTGCTCAGCCGCGCGGTGTGGTTCGAAAACACCCTCAACCAGGGCCTGTTGATGGTGATGCTGCACCAGGACCCGACATCGCGGCATGTTCATTACGCGCTCACTGAACTCGGCGACGAGACCCGGCACATGGTCATGTTCGGACGCGCAGTAGCTGCGATCGGCGCCAAGCCCTATCGGCTCTCCTGGACCGAGGCGCTGGCGGTGCAGTTGTTCCCACTGGTGTATCGGGGCCTGATGCTGTGGGTAGCGGCATTGTGCGGTGAGGAGTTCCTCGACGATGCGCAGCGAAAGTACTTACGGCACCCGGACTTACAGCCGATCATCGCGCAGGTCATGCGGATCCATGTGGTCGAGGAAGCCCGTCACATCCGTTATGCGCGCGAGGGTGTGCGCCGCCGGATCCAGCGCGCCCCCCGCTGGGAGCGCGCCGTCGCGGCGACGCTCAACGGTGGTGCCGGCTTCGTCCTGCGCCGGATGTGCTACGACAAACGCGTCTATGCCAGGTGCGGGCTCGACGTCAAGGAGGCGATGCGCCAAGCCCGCAACAACGAGTTGGTGGCCGCGCGGCACCGTGAGGCATTCGCAGGACTGCACGACTTCCTCGACGAGAACGGACTGCTCAATCCGGTAAGTCGTTGGCTATGGCGTAAATTCGGGTTCCTTGGATGACGCCGGAGTTCGACGTCATCATCGTCGGAGCTGGGTTTGCGGGTCTCGGTGCGGCGATCAAGCTTCGCGAAGCCGGCATCAACAACATCACTGTGCTGGAGAAGGCAGCGGACGTTGGCGGCACCTGGCGGGAGAATACCTATCCGGGCGCGGCCTGCGACGTGATGTCGCTGATGTACTCGTATTCATTTGCGCCTAATCCGAATTGGACGCGCGGCTATGCCTGCCAGCCCGAAATACTGGCGTACCTGCGCGCCGTCACCGACCGTTACGGCCTGCGGCGTCTGATCAGGTTCGGGGTCGAGGTGACCTCCTCGGTGTTCGACGACGACAGCGACATCTGGACGGTGACCGCCCGCAGCGCCAAGAAATACACCGCGCGGGTCATCATTGACGCGACTGGTCCGCTGCATATTCCCAAGATTCCGAAGATCGCCGGCGCCGAATCGTTCTCGGGCACCCAGTTCCATTCCTCCCAGTGGGACCACGGTGTCGACATCATTGGCAAGTCGGTGGCGGTAATCGGCACGGGAGCAAGTGCGGCGCAGATCATCCCCTCGATCGCCGAGCACGCGTCGACGCTGTCGGTGTTTCAGCGCACGCCGCACTGGGTGTTGCCGCGACCGGATCGCCCGATCACCGCTGCCGAACGAGCCGCCTACCGGCGCATTCCGGGGCTGCGCAAGGCGGTGCGCGCCGGGATCTACTTCTCCCACGAAGCGTTGACGGGCGCGTTTCTCAATCCGCGCTACATGCCGGCGGTCCGTGCCCTGGCCAAGGCTCATCTGCGTCGCCAGGTCCGCGACCCGCAGCTGCGAGCGGTCTTGACCCCGGATTACGAAATCGGCTGCAAACGCATGATCATCGCCAACGACTACTATCCCGCGCTGCAACGCCGAAATGTGTCGCTGGTGACCGATGCGATCGTCGAGATCACCCCATCTGGCATCCGCACCGCCAACGGAGCGCTACATCAGGCCGATATCATCGTGTATGCAACAGGATTCGCTGTGACTAACAAAGCCGAACACTTGACACTCGTGGGTCGTGACGGCCGCACCATCCAGCAAGTGTGGGCCGAGGGCCCAGAAGCCTACCTGGGCATGGCTGTTTACGGATTCCCGAACTATTTCATGATCATGGGCCCCAACACCGGGGTGGGCAACCAGTCAGTGGTGTTCATGATCGAAGCGCAAGTGCGCTACATCGTCGCATGCATCCGCGCGTTGGCCGACCGTGAATCCACCCGTGTCGAGGTCAAATCGCATGTGCAGGCGCAGTTCAACCGGGAACTGCAGCGCCGGTCGGACGGCACCGTGTGGACTGCCGGCGGTTGCGACAGTTGGTATCTCGACGGAGAGGGCGTCAACCGTGCGATTTGGCCGGCGACCACGATGTCGTACTGGCGGCGCACCCGTCGCCCGGATTTAGCCGACTTCGACTACTCGCGGATCGGCGAGGATGAGGCCGACGCGGACTACAGCGGTCCGGCCGTGCTGGTCGGCGACGAGGGCGACGAACTCGCGGTTCAGGTCCGCTTGATGGCACAATACGAGCCCCTCGCCAATGCCGTGTGTTGGTCAGGTCGCGTCATGCCGTCGGCGGAGCTGCGTGCGCTGCACCGACGAACCAATCAGCCAATTAGGTTGCAGATCAACGGCAGCCAGCCCGTCGACGCGCTGCTACTCGACGCCGACCCGTGGGGCGGCTCGCACATCTGCGGCAAAGGAGAATGCCCGTATCCATATCCGCTGGAAGCGGAGCTTGCTCTGTTGGAGCGCTCGTGACTTACGTCATCACCCAAAACTGTTGCAACGACGCGTCATGCGTTGCCGCGTGCCCGGTCGGCTGCATCCACCCGACACCCGACGAGCCGGGGTTTGGCACCGCGGAACTGCTGCATATCGACCCTGCGACCTGTATTGACTGCGGCGCATGCGCGGACGCGTGTCCGGTCGACGCCATTCGACCCGACACCGCACTGACGCCGGCAACTCGACCGTATTTGCAGATCAATGCCGCCTACTACCAGGATCGGCCGACATCGCCGACATTTCAACGGCGACAGCCGTTCCGATTGGTGACCAGCAGGAGCCAGCCGCTACGGGTTGCCGTCGTCGGCTCTGGTGCCGCGGGGTATTACTGCGCCAAGGAGCTGCTGGTAGAGCCCGGCGTCGAGATCGACATGTACGAGCGGTTGCCCGAGCCGTTCGGGCTTATCCGATTCGGTGTCGCACCGGACCATGCTGCGACGCGCGCGGTGGTGAACCAATTCCGGTGGAGTGCAGAGAAACAACGCCGCTTCCGGTTGCATCTGGATACCGAAGTCGGCGTCGACATCAGCCATGACCAGCTGCTCGCCGACCACCACGCCGTCATCTACGCCTACGGCGCCTTCAACAATCGGAGGCTGGGAATCCCCGGCGAAGACCTGCCGGGTTCGATGTCCGCCGGCGAATTCGTCGGCTGGTACAACGGCCACCCGGATCACCGGGCGTTGGAGCCGGATCTGTCGAGCGGGCGCGTCGTGGTGATCGGCAACGGCAATGTCGCATTGGATGTCGCGCGCATCCTGGTCAGTGACCCGGACGAGCTCGCATGCACCGATACGGCGCAGTATGCCGTAGAGGCATTGCGGGCCAGCCAGGTCGACGAGGTCATCATCCTGGGCCGGCGAGGACGTGAAGACGCGAGTTTCACCGCGCCGGAACTTCTTGGGCTGCAACAAGTTCCGGGTGTTAATCGGATCACGTTCCGGTTTCACGCCCCGCCAGCCGAGATCATCGGTGATGAGCGTGTACGAGGAGTGCGCATCGCCGGCGGCGAGGTCATAGAGGCGGGACTCGTCATACGGGCCATCGGATTCGAGGGCCGGCCGATGCCCGGCGTTCCGTTCGACCCAGTGAAGCATACGATTCCGCATGTCGGGGGGCGCGTGATGCCGCGGGTATACACCGCGGGATGGATCAAGCGCGGGCCCACGGGAGTGATCGGCACCAACCGGACCTGCGCGCAGGAAACAGTTGGCCACCTGCTCGATGACTATCTGGCCGGCATACTGACCGTGCCATCACTCGTCGGAGCTACCTAGGAATCCACCACCCAGATAGCGCAGGCGGCGGGGCTGCCCAAGTCGACCCTGCTGGATTCGCCATCGTCCGACTCGACAGCCACCGACATCATCCCGGCGAACTCGCGCCGGGTGAGCACCCGCAGCCGTGAGTCGAGGCTGATGCCGATGGAATCGAAGTAGCGCAGCATCTCCGGATCGGCGTCGGAGATCCGCGCCACGGTGGCCGCGTCGCCGTCGCGGCACGCCCACAACTGATGCGCCGGCGGGGTGGGCACCTGACCGTCGGAAGCGGGAATCGGGTCGCCGTGCGGATCACGTTGCGGGTATCCCAGCTTGGCCTCGATGCGGGCGATCAGCCGGTCAGACACCGCATGCTCGAGCACTTCGGCCTCGTCGTGCACCTCGTCCCAGCTGTAGCCGAGTTCGTTGACCAGGAAGGTCTCCAACAGCCGGTGCCGGCGCACCATAGCCAGCGCCGCGCGGCGCCCGGACTCCGTCAGCGTCACCGCGCCGTACTTCTCGTGGTCGACCAAACCCTGCTCGGCGAGTTTGCGGATGGACTCCGACGCGGTGCTGGCCGACACCCCGATCTTCTCGGCCAGCATCTTGGTGCTGACCTTGTCCGGCGACCACTCCTGGGCGTTCCAGATGACCTTCAGGTAGTCCTGGGCAACGGGGGTGAGCTCGCCAGGCTCGTCGTCGGGGCGCACACACCGCAGTTTATGCCCCGCGCCGTAGGCTTGCGGTTGTGCAACGGTGGCGGGGCCAGGACGAGATACCCACGGACTGGGGCAGATGCGTGCTCACCATCGGGGTGTTCGACGGGCTGCACCGGGGCCACGCGGAGCTGATCGCCCATGCGGTGAAATCGGGCAGGGCGCGCGGCGTGCCAACCGTGTTGATGACCTTCGACCCGCATCCGATGGAGGTGGTGTTCCCCGGCAGTCATCCGGCGCAGCTGACCACCCTGACCCGGCGTGCCGAGCTGGCCGAGGAGTTCGGCATCGACGTGTTCCTGGTGATGCCGTTCACCACCGATTTCATGAAGCTGACGCCGGAGCGCTACATCCATGAGCTCCTGGTGGAGCACTTGCACGTGGTGGAGGTGGTGGTCGGCGAGAACTTCACGTTCGGCAAGAAAGCCGCCGGCACCGTCGAGACGCTGCGCCGCGCCGGCGAGCGGTTCGGGTTCGCGGTCGAGTCGATGTCGCTGGTGTCCGAGCACCATGACAGCGAGACGGTCACGTTCTCGTCGACCTACATCCGCTCCTGCGTCGACGCCGGCGACGTGGTGGCCGCCGCGGAGGCACTAGGCCGCCCGCACCGCGTCGAGGGCGTGGTGGTGCGCGGCGAAGGCCGGGGCATGCAGCTGGGTTTTCCCACCGCCAACGTGGCCCCGCCGATGTATTCGGCCATCCCCGCCGACGGGGTATATGCCGCCTGGTTCACCGTGCTGGGCCACGGGCCGGTGACCGGCACCGTCGTGCCCGGCGAGCGCTACCAGGCCGCGGTGTCCGTGGGCACCAATCCGACGTTCTCCGGACGCACCCGCACCGTCGAGGCGTTCGTCCTCGACACCACCGCCGACCTGTACGGCCAGCATGTGGCGCTGGACTTCGTCGCCCGCATCCGCGGCCAGGAGAAGTTCGACTCGGCCGACGACCTGATCGCCGCGATGGGAGCCGACACCGAACGGGCGCGCGCGCTGCTCACTGCCAGTTGAGCCACTGCTAAACTGCCCCACGACACGGCGCGTGCTGCAGTTCGCGGTGGCCGCTGCCGATATCTGAACCTCGCGGACCGATTGATGGAGATATTTCGTGGCGCTGACAGCCGAGCAGAAAAAAGAAATCCTGGGCCAATACGGCCTGCATGAGACCGACACCGGATCTCCGGAGGCGCAGGTCGCACTGCTGACCAGGCGGATCGCAGACCTGACCGAGCACCTGAAGGTGCACAAGCATGACCACCACTCGCGGCGGGGGTTGCTGCTGTTGGTGGGCCGGCGCCGCCGCCTGCTCAAGTACGTGGCCCAGATCGATGTCGAGCGCTACCGCTCGCTCATCGAGCGACTGGGTCTGCGTCGCTGATTCAGCCGCCGCCATGCACGCGTGGCCCGCGGCAGTCATCACCGCACTCGCCATCATCGGGGGGCTGACGGGCTGTACGGCGTCTGCGGCCAACGCCGCGGACCTCAAGGTCGGTGATTGCCTGCGGCTGGGCGGCACCGCCGACCGGCCGGAGGCAACCAAGGTGGCGTGCGGTAGCCGACTGTCGAACTTCAAGGTCGCGGCCAGGGTCGCCGACCGCGAACAGTGCCCCGCCGACGTGGACTCGTCGTATTCGATGCGCAACACGTTCAGCGACTCCAACAACACCGCCTGCCTGGACATCGACTGGGTGGTCGGCGGCTGCATGAGCGTCGACCCGCAGCACAACGCCGACCCGGTCCGCGTCGACTGCAACGACACATCGGCGCCGCACCGCCAGCGGGCCACCCAGATCCTCCGCGACCTGGGGGAGCCGGTCGGTGTCGACCAGTGCGCAAGCGGCGTGGGCTACGCGTACTCCGAGCGGCGGTTCGCGGTGTGCGTCGAGGACATGGCCTGATTCAGCTTCAGTGGCTCCCGCCGCCGCGACACTTCACTGGCTGCGACGACACGCCGACGCGGCTGGCAATGGTTTAAGTCTCGGCGGGACATCGGGTATCGCCAGGTCGGCGTGTAGAGTGAGGACGTTCTGGGCCAGATCGGTCCGAGCAGGTGCGGTCCGTGCAATCCGCGCGCACCGCTCCAGCGTGTCATGACAGGAGCGCCAGTCTGTATCGGGCGGTCTTCGGTAGTGGCTGCCGGGCTCCCCGCATCGGGGCAGGTCGGCTGCTTCGATCGACGGCCGTAGCCGCATTCGGGCCGGGCCGCTCCGGGTTATTCGTGATGACGCGAAACAGCTGAATACACCCAGAGAGACCCATGTCTGTAGCTGAGATTGAACAAGGCGTGTTCGAGTCGACCGCCATCATCGACAACGGGAGCTTCGGCACCCGCACCATCCGCTTCGAAACCGGCCGGCTGGCCCAGCAAGCCGCCGGTGCCGCCGTCGCCTACCTCGACGACGAGAACATGCTGCTGTCGGCGACCACCGCCAGCAAGAGCCCCAAGGAGCATTTCGACTTCTTCCCGCTGACGGTCGACGTCGAGGAGCGCATGTACGCCGCCGGGCGCATCCCCGGCTCGTTCTTCCGCCGCGAGGGCAGGCCGTCCACCGACGCGATCCTGACCTGCCGGCTCATCGACCGTCCGCTGCGCCCGTCCTTCGTCGACGGCCTGCGCAACGAGATCCAGATCGTGGTGACCATCCTGAGCCTGGACCCCAACGACCTCTACGACGTGCTCGCGATCAACGCCGCGTCGGCCTCCACTCAGCTGGCCGGCCTGCCCTTCTCGGGGCCCGTCGGCGGGGTGCGGGTAGCGCTGATCGACGGCACCTGGGTGGCGTTCCCGACGGTCGAGCAGACCGAGCGGGCGGTGTTCGACATGGTGGTGGCCGGCCGGGTAATCGGCTCCGCCGACGAAAATCCAGACGTCGCGATCATGATGGTCGAGGCCGAGGCCACCGAGAACGTCGTCGAGCTGATCGACGGCGGCGCCCAGGCGCCTACGGAAACTGTTGTGGCGCAAGGCCTCGAGGCCGCCAAGCCGTTCATCGCGAAATTGTGCGCCGCGCAGCAGGAATTGGCCGACGCGGCCGCCAAACCGACCGCCGAGTACCCGGTGTTCCCCGACTACGGCGACGACGTGTACTACTCGGTGTCCTCGGTGGCCACCGACGAGCTGGCCAAGGCGCTCACGATCTCCGGCAAGGCCGAACGCAACAACCGCACCGAGGAGATCAAGGCCGAGGTGCTCGAGCGGCTCGCCGACACCTACGCCGGCCGCGAGAAAGAGGTCGCCGCGGCATTCCGTGCGCTGACCAAAAAGCTGGTGCGCCAACGCATTCTGACCGACCACTTCCGCATCGACGGCCGCGGCATCACCGACATCCGCGCGCTTTCAGCAGAAGTCGCGGTGGTCCCGCGGGCACACGGCAGTGCGCTGTTCGAGCGGGGCGAGACCCAGATCCTGGGCATCACCACGCTGGACATGATGAAGATGGCCCAGCAGATCGACTCGCTGGGGCCCGAAACCAGCAAGCGCTACATGCACCACTACAACTTCCCGCCGTATTCGACCGGTGAGACCGGACGGGTCGGCTCGCCCAAGCGGCGCGAGATCGGGCATGGTGCGCTGGCCGAGCGGGCGCTGGTGCCGGTGCTGCCTAGCGTCGAGGAATTCCCGTACGCGATCCGTCAGGTCTCGGAAGCGTTGGGCTCCAACGGTTCCACGTCGATGGGCTCGGTATGCGCGTCGACGCTGGCGCTGCTCAACGCCGGTGTTCCGCTCAAGGCGCCGGTGGCCGGCATCGCAATGGGCCTGGTGTCCGACGATGTCGAGGTGGACGGTGGCGGCACCGAGCGCCGGTTCGTCACGCTGACCGACATCCTCGGCGCCGAGGATGCCTTCGGCGACATGGACTTCAAGGTCGCCGGCACCAAGGACTTCGTCACCGCGCTGCAGCTGGACACCAAGCTCGACGGGATTCCGTCGCAGGTGCTGGCCGGTGCACTGTCGCAGGCGCGCGACGCCCGGCTGACCATCCTCGAGGTGATGGCCGAGGCCATCGACCGCCCCGACGAGATGAGCCCCTACGCGCCGCGGGTTACCACGATCAAGGTCCCGGTCGACAAGATCGGCGAGGTCATCGGCCCCAAGGGCAAGATCATCAACGCGATCACCGAGGAGACCGGCGCGCAGATCTCCATCGAGGACGACGGCACCGTGTTCGTCGGCGCCACCGACGGCCCGTCGGCGCAGGCCGCGATCGACAAGATCAACGCGATCGCCAACCCGCAGCTGCCCAAGGTCGGCGAGCGGTTCCTCGGAACCGTGGTCAAGACAACCGATTTCGGCGCGTTCGTGTCGCTGCTGCCAGGGCGTGACGGGCTGGTGCACATCTCCAAGCTTGGCAAGGGCAAGCGCATCGCCCAGGTCGAGGACGTCGTCAACGTCGGCGACAAGCTGCGAGTGGAGATCGCCGACATCGACAAGCGCGGCAAGATCTCGCTGATCTTGGTCGCCGACGACGCCGCCTCCGAGGGCTCTGCCGAGTCAGGGGCCGCGCCGGCCGATGCCGCGACCACCGGCAGCTAAGACCGGCGCGTTGCGCCGCGGCAGGACCGGCGCCGAGCCGTCGGCCGCGGTGCGTCGCACCACCTTGCCGGGCGGCCTGCGCGTCGTCACCGAATACCTGCCCGCGGTGCGGTCCGCGTCGGTGGGTGTCTGGGTGGGCGTCGGCTCGCGCGACGAGGGCGCCACCGTGGCCGGCGCCGCGCACTTCCTGGAGCACTTGCTGTTCAAGGCAACTCCGACGCGCACGGCGGTGGACATCGCGCAGGCGGTGGACGCCGTCGGCGGCGAGCTCAACGCGTTCACCGCCAAAGAGCACACCTGCTACTACGCCCATGTGCTCGACAGCGACCTGGAGCTGGCCGTCGACCTGGTCGCCGACGTGGTGCTCAACGGGCGCTGCGCGGCCGAGGACGTGGAGCTGGAACGCGACGTCGTGCTCGAGGAGATCGCGATGCGCGACGACGACCCCGAAGACGCGCTGGCCGACGTGTTCCTGGCGGCGTTGTTCGGTGACCATCCGGTGGGCCGCCCGGTGATCGGCAGCGTCGCATCGGTGTCGGGGATGACGCGCGCCCAGCTGCATTCGTTTCACCTGCGCCGCTACACCCCTGAGCGGATGGTGGTCGCTGTGGCGGGCAACGTCGACCACGACGAGGTGGTGGCTTTGGTCCGCGAACACTTCGGGCCGCGGTTGGTGCGGGGGCGCCGGCCAGTGGCGCCGCGCAAGGGCACCGGACGGGTGAGCGGGCGGCCGCGGCTGGCGGTGGCCAATCGGGACGCCGAGCAGACCCACCTGTCGCTGGGCGTGCGCACGCCCGGCCGGCACTGGAAGCATCGCTGGGCGCTGTCGGTGCTGCACACCGCGCTGGGCGGCGGCTTGAGTTCCCGCTTGTTCCAACAGGTTCGCGAATCGCGCGGGCTGGCCTACTCCGTGTACTCGTCGCTGGACGTCTTCGCCGACAGCGGCGCGCTGTCGGTGTACGCCGCCTGCCTGCCCGAGCGGTTCGACGAGGTGGTGCGCGTGACGTGCGATGTGCTGGAGTCGGTGGCCCGCGACGGCATCACCGAGGCCGAGTGCCGGATCGCCAAGGGGTCGTTGCGCGGCGGGCTGGTGCTCGGGCTGGAGGACTCCAGCTCACGGATGAACCGGATTGGCCGCAGCGAACTGAATTACGGCGAACACCGCAGCATCGAGCAGACGCTGCGCGAGGTCGACCAGGTGAGCGTCGACGAGGTCAACGCGGTGGCCCGGCGACTGCTGACCAAGCCCTACGGTGTGGCTGTTGTCGGTCCGCACCACTCGAAACGATCACTGCCGCAACGGCTTCGGGCGATAGTACAGTAGCTCCATGGTCTTGGGTTTCTGGGATCTCGCGGTGCCGGTGGTCGGGGCGCCGATGGCTGGCGGCCCCGGGACGCCGGAGCTGGCCGCGGCGGTATCGAATGCCGGCGGCATGGGTTTCATCGCCGGCGGCTATGTGAGCCCCGAGAAATTCGCTGACGACATCGAGGCCGCGCGGGCGGCCACCAACGGGCCGATCGGCGCGAACCTGTTTGTGCCGCAACCGAGTGCCGCCGACTACGTCCAGTTGGATCACTACGCCGAGGCGCTCGACGAGCTCGCCGAACACTACGAGGTCGAGGTGGGCCGGCCCCGTTTCGGTGATGATGACGATTGGCAGCGCAAGCTGGAGGTCATCGCCGATGTGCGGCCCGAGGTGGTGTCTTTCACCTTCGGTGCCCCGCCGCCGGACGTCTTGCGCTGGTTCGGTGCACTGGGGATCGTGCTGCTGATTACCGTCACGTCTGCCTACGAAGCGGGCATCGCGGTGGCCGCGGGCGCCGACGGGCTGGTGGTGCAGGGGCCGGGCGCCGGCGGACATCGCGGCACGTTCGCACCCGACATGCCGCCTGGTGAGGAGTCGCTCGTCGACCTGCTGGATCGGATCGGCGCCGCGCATCATGTTCCGCTGATCGCCGCGGGCGGCTTGGGCACCGCCGAGGACGTCGACCGCGTTTTGCGCAGGGGCGCGGTGGCCGCCCAGGTCGGCACGGCGCTGCTGCTGTCCGACGAGGCCGGGACCAACTTCGCGCACCGAACCGCCCTGCAGAACCCGCAGTTCGGCAAGACGACGGTCACCCGGGCGTTCTCCGGACGATATGCGCGCGGTCTGGAGAACGACTTCACCCGGCTGCTCGACGACATCGCACCCCTGGGGTACCCCGAGGTCAACCACATGACGTCGCCGATCCGCAAGGCTGCAGTCGAGGCCGACGACCCGCACGGCACAAACCTCTGGGCCGGAACGGCATTCGCCTCCGCGCGAAGCGGTCCCGCTGCGGAGATCGTGGCCTCACTCGTTTAGCACGCAGGCCGGGTCGGTGAACGGCAAACCCAGGTCCGCGGCCACCCGCTTGGACAGCAGCGCCCCGTCGTACGTCGAAAGCCCTTTGGCCAGTGCGGGATCCGATCGACAGGCCGCTTGCCAGCCGCGGTCGGCCAGCGCAAGCACATACGGCATGGTGGCGTTGGTCAACGCATACGTCGATGTCTTGGGCACCGAGGCGGGCATGTTCGTCACGCAGTAGAACACGGTGTCGTGGACGGCGAAAGTCGGGTCGTCGTGGGTGGTGGGCCGGGAATCCTCGAAACAGCCGCCCTGATCGATCGCGATGTCTACCAGCACTGCTCCCGGCTTCATATGCGCGACAAGCGAATTGGGCACAACCGTGGGCGCTTTGCCACCCGGAACCAGCACCGCCCCGATCACCAGGTCGGCATGCCGGACGGCATCCTCGAGTTCGTAGGCCGACGAGTACCGGGTGTGCACTCGGCCGAGGAATTCGGCGTCCAGGACGCGCAGCTTGTCGACGTTGACGTCGAGCACTGTGACGCTAGCGCCCATTCCGCTGGCGACTCGGGCGGCGTTACGGCCGGCGGTGCCGCCACCGATCACCACGACATTGGCCGGCTCGACGCCGGGCACGCCACCCATCAGCACGCCGCGGCCACCTCGGGTTCGCATCAAGTGGTAGGCGCCGACTTGGGCGGACAGTCGCCCGGCGACCTCGCTCATCGGTGCCAGCAGCGGCAGGGCGCCGTCGGCGGTCTGGACCGTCTCGTAGGCGATCGACGTTGTCCCCGAGGCCAACAGCGCGTCGGTGCAGGATCGGCACGCCGCCAGGTGCAGGAACGTGAACAACGTCTGACCGCGCCGCAGAAGGGGGTACTCGGCCGGGGTGGGCTCCTTGACCTTGAGCAGCAGGTCGGCCTCGGCCCAGACCTGCTCGGCGGTGCTGATCAATTGGGCGCCCGCCGCCTTGAAGTCGCCGTCGCTGATCGCCGAACCCTCGCCGGCGCCCGCCTGGACAAGCACATCGTGGCCGCGGCCGGTGAGCTCGGCGACCCCAGCCGGGGTGATCGCGACACGGAACTCGTTGTTCTTGGTCTCGGTGGGAATGCCGACTCGCATGCTGGCTCCTTCTTCTTCAATTGTGAAGAAAGTTCGGTCGGCCGGCAAACACTACGATGATAATTCTGTAGAGTCGGGGTATGCCGGTGCAGACAACGAATTCGAAGGGCGGGACCGGTACCTCACCGAAGGATGTTCGACCTGCCGATCTCGACGACGTCGATCGCAAGATTTTGGGCCTGCTGCACGCCGACGCGCGCATGACCAACAGCGCCTTGGCGGAGAAGATCGGTCTCGCTGCGTCGACCTGCCACGGTCGGCTGCGGCGGTTGCTGGAGTTGGGCGTGATCCGCGGCTTCTACACCGACGTCGACCCGGTGGCCGTTGGATTGCCTTTGCAGGCAATGATTTCGGTCAGCCTGCAGTCCACCGCCCGCGGCAAGATTCGCGACTTCATTCAGCAGATCCGCCGCAAGCCGCAGGTGATGGACGTCTACTTCCTGGCGGGGCCCGACGACTTCCTTCTGCACGTCGCCGCCCGTGACACCGAGGACCTGCGCGCGTTCGTCGTCGAAAATCTCAACGCCGACGCCGACGTTGCCGGCACGCAGACGTCGTTGATCTTCGAGCATTTGCGCGGGGCGGCACCGGTCTGACGCCGATGAAGTCGTACGACGCCGGCCCGACGGACATGCCGATCCTCGAGGAGACCATCGGGGCGAATTTCGAGCGCGTGGTGGCGGCGAACCCGGACGCGTGGGCGCTAATCGACGTTGCACGACAGCGCCGCTGGACCTATGGCGAGCTCGATGCCGAGGTCGATCTGATCGCCAGGGGGCTGATGGCGCTCGGTGTGCAACGCGGTGCCCGGGTTGGCATTTGGGCGCCGAACTGCGCCGAGTGGACGATCGTGCAGTACGCGACGGCGAAGATCGGTGCCATCCTGGTCAACATCAATCCTGCGTACCGTACCCACGAATTGGCGTACGCGCTCAACCAATCCGGTGTCCGGACGCTGATTTCGGCAACCGCGTTCAAGTCGTCGGATTACGCGCGCATGGTCGACGAGGTGCGGCACGAGTGCGGCAGTGTCAGCGACGTCGTCTTTCTCGACACCGACGACTGGGACGCCCTGCGCGAGCGCGGATCGAACGTCCCCGTCGACCAACTGCGCAGCCGCGGCGCGTCTTTGAGCAACCGCGACCCGATCAACATCCAGTACACGTCGGGAACCACCGGATTTCCCAAGGGCGCGACGCTGTCGCACCGCAACATCCTCAACAACGGCTTTTTCACCACCGAGCTGATCGGCTTGGGGCCTGCCGATCGGCTGTGTATACCGGTGCCGTTCTACCACTGCTTCGGAATGGTGCTGGCCAACCTGGGCTGTACCACGCATGGCGCCACCATGGTGATCCCTGCGCCGGTGTTCGAGGCCGGGGCCACTCTGGCCGCGATCGAGGCCGAACGCTGCACGGGTGTCTACGGCGTGCCGACGATGTTCATCGCGATGCTGGGTCATCCCGATTTCGCCGCGTTCGACCTGTCCTCGCTGCGCACCGGGATCATGGCTGGGTCGGTATGCCCGGTCGAGGTGATGAAACGTTGTGTGGCCGAGATGAATATGACGGAGGTGGCCATCGCCTACGGCATGACGGAGACGTCGCCGGTGTCGTGCCAGACGCTCATTGACGACGACCTCGACCGCCGGACGGCAACGGTCGGCCGGGCGCACCCACATGTGGAGATCAAGGTCGTCGATCCGGATACCGGCGAGGTTGTCGAGCGTGGCCAGCCGGGGGAGTTCTGCGCTCGCGGCTACTCGGCGATGCTGGGCTACTGGCGAAACGAGGCTCAGACGGGGGAGGTGATCGACGACGACGGATGGATGCACAGCGGCGATCTTGCGGTGATGCGAGAAGACGGATACTGCAACGTGGTTGGGGGGCTCAAGGACATGGTGATCCGCGGCGGGGAGAACGTGTACCCGCGCGAGGTCGAGGAATTTCTGCTTACCCATCCCGATATCGACGAGGCGCAAGTGGTTGGCGTGCCCGACGAGCGCTACGGCGAAGAGATCTGCGCGTGGATTCGGATGAAGCCGGGGCGCCGCCCGCTCGACGCCGATGCGGTGCGTGCCTTCGCGACAGGAAAGCTGTCGCACTACAAGATCCCCCGCTACGTGCACGTCGTCGATGAGTTCCCGATGACCGTCACCGGCAAGGTTCGCAAGGTCGACATGCGCGAGGAGAGCATCCGATTGCTGCGCTTATCATCAGCCAATGACTGATGCCTCCGCCACGGCCACAGTGCACATCAACGCGAGTCCCGACGAGGTGTACGAGCTGGTCACGGACCTGCCAACGCTCGCGTCGGTGGCCGAGGAGACCGTTGCCATGCGGTGGCGCAAGGGTGATGTCGCCCGCCCTGGCGCGGTGTTCACCGGCGCCAACCGAAACGGCAGCCAGCGCTGGAGCACAACGTGCACAGTCACCGACGCCGAACCGGGGCGGGTATTCGCCTTCGAGGTGCGCTCGGGCGTGATCCCGGTGGCACGCTGGCAATACGACTTCGTCCCTGCCGACGGCGGATGCCGCGTCACCGAGAGCACCTGGGACCACCGGTGGCGCTGGATTCGCCGGGTCACGCCATTGACTACTGGTGTCCGTGACCGGACCGCCGCCAACGCCGAGCACATCCGCCTCACCTTGCAGCGGTTGAAGGAACGCGCCGAGGCCAACTCGTCGACCTGAATCCACGACGACTACGAAGAATGGCCGTTAACATACCGGTGTGCTCACCGCGATCGAACGGTTACTGAGCTTTCAACTGACCATCATCGAAATCCTTTGCATCGGTGTTGTGTTGGGCGTTCCCTACCTGGCGATGGGCATTGTCTGGACCAGCAACCATGCCGCTCATCTCGATCAGCTGCAGGGCGTGGACCTGATGATGTCGCTACTTTTCTCCATCCTGCTGTGGCCGGCGCTGGGATTGGCCGGGTGTGCCTGATGCTGCTCACCGCCTTGCGTCGGGTGTTGAACTTTCCGGTCAGCATCGGCGCACTCGTCGAAATTGCGCTGCTGACCGCGATTCCCTACCTGCTCGTCGGCGCTGTCGTGTCGGGTGCATACGGCGAGAAACTGCATCAAGTACAGGTCGAGCAGGGCAACGAGGCGTTGCTGACGCTGATGGCGTCCATTGTCTCGTGGCCGGCGCTGTTGTTCTCCCACTCATGCGGGAGCTGATGTTGTGGGGTAGGTAGCGTTCGGGGTGGTGGTAGTTGTTGATGCGCGGTTGGCCGTGGTCGAGCTGCGGCGGGGGGATCCATTGGGTTTGGCCGTTGGCTGATTGTGTTGTGAGCCAGTCGTTTTCGGCGATATCGTTGTCGGGTTTGCAGGCCAAGGTGAGGTTGGTGATGTCGGTGGTGCCGCCGCGGGCCCAGCTTTTCTTGTGGTGAACCTGGGTCCAGTAGCCGGGCACGTCGCAGTTCGGCCGGGTGCAGCCGCGATCTTTCGCGTAGAGCACGATGCGCTGATCTGGTGACGCAATACGTTTGGTGCGGCCCAGATACAGCGGCCGGTTTTGGTGCTCATCGAACACGGCCAGGTAGTGGTAGGCGTGGCTGGCCATGCGGATCAGATCGCGCATCGGTAGCAGCGTGCCGCCGGCGGTGACGGCGTGCCCGGTGCCCGCGGACAGCTCGGCCAAACTGGTGGACACGATCACGGTGACGGGCAGGCCCTTGTGCACGCCGAGCTTGGGGTCACCCAGTTGGCCGCGAACCAGGGCGTTGAGGGCGTCGTGTTGGCGTTGGGCATGCCCGCGAGCGTCGGCGCGGGCCAGTTCTTCGGGCGGCTCGCCAGTGGTGCACGGTTGAGGGTCGTCGGGGTTGCACATGCCCGGAGCGGCGAAGCGGGCGAACCAGGCTTCGAGGTTGGCGCGCAGTTCGGGGGTGGCGGTCAGCTTGGCGATGCTCATGCCGTCGCGGCGTTGCGGGCTCCAGCTAAAGCCGCGTTGGCGGGCGCGGTCCTCGTCGGAGAATTTGCCGTCGGGGTTGATGGTGATGGCGTAGCGGTCGGCGACTTTCGCCAGCTGGTCGGGGCGCAGCTGGGTGGCTTGGTCGGCCAGGAAGACTTCGGCCTCTTCGATGATGGGCGGCGGGGTGTCGGCGGGCAGGTCGCGCATGAAGCTCTGAATCACCCGCAGGTGTTGAGTGTCGAGGTGCCCGTCGCGCCAGACCACCGCAGTGGCCGGCAGTTCGGGTGGCAGGGGTTGGCCGGTCAGCGAGGTGCGCGGGGCCAGTTGTGCGGCGGTGCGCAGCCGGCGGCGGGCTTCGGCGGGGCTGATCCGCAGCCAGTCGGCGACCACTTTGTGTACCGCGCCGCCGATGTCGGCGGGCTCTTCCTGGGTCAAGCTGGTAATGATGTCGTGGCCGGCCACGGCTTCGCGGCGCGCTGCGGTTTCCAGCCGCTCCAGCGCGCGCAGCCGCGCCGCGGGCTCATAGCCGGTGAAGTTGAGTTCGCGGATGTGCGCCACCGCCGCATCCAGCGCATCGAGTGCGGCGACCAGCTCCGCCGCATCGGCCACGCATGTCGAACTCATGTGCGAAACACTATCGACGCCCACCGACAGAATCTGGCCAAGGAGGTAGGCCTGTGGATCAAAGTCGAACTGTGGACAACTCGATCACCGCGAACGAGCGGAGACACGCACGCTCGTAGAGAAGGGGACCACCATTAGGCTGCACCCATGCGGGTTGGAGTGCTGGGGGCAAAGGGCAAAGTCGGGGCGACCATGGTGCAAGCGGTGCAGGCCGCCGACGACCTGACCCTGTCCGCCGAGGTGGACGTCGACGATCCACTGAGCCTGCTGACCGACAGCCAGACCGAGATCGTCATCGACTTCACCCACCCCGACGTCGTGATGGACAACCTGAAGTTCTTGATCGACAACGGGATTCACGCGGTCGTCGGCACCACCGGCTTCACCGACGAACGGCTGCAACAGGTTCGGTCGTGGCTCGCCGCCAAACCTGGCACCGCGGCGATCATCGCGCCCAACTTCGCCATCGGGGCGGTCCTGTGCATGCACTTCGCCAAGCAGGCCGCACCGTTCTACGAGTCGGTGGAAGTGATCGAACTGCACCACCCGCACAAGGCCGACGCGCCGTCGGGAACCGCGGCCCGCACCGCGCAGCTGATCGCCGAGGCCCGAAAAGACTTGCCGCCCAACCCCGATGCCACCAGCACCAGCCTGCCCGGAGCCCGCGGCGCCGACGTGGACGGCGTGCCGGTGCATTCGGTGCGGCTGGCCGGCCTGGTGGCCCATCAGGAAGTGCTGTTCGGCACCGCCGGCGAAACCCTGACCATCCGCCACGACAGCATCGACCGCACTTCGTTTGTACCCGGTGTGCTGCTGGCCGTGCGCCGGGTAGCCGAACGTCCGGGCCTGACTGTCGGAATCGAATCCCTGCTCGACTTGCAATGACCAGCGTGCTACGTCTCCAGCTGCTGATTGCGTTCATGTGCGTGGCGCTGCTGGTGTACCTGGTGCTGCTCGGCCGGACCGCGGTGCTACTGATCGGCTCGGGCTGTGCCGCCGGAATCACCCTGGGTGCTGCGCTGCTGATACTGCCCGTCATCGGGTTGTGGGCGATGGTGGCGACCCTGCGCGCCGGCTTCGCCCACCAGAAGCTCGCCCGGCTGATCGCCGACGACGGAATGGAACTCGACGTCAGCGCGCTGCCGCGGCGACCCTCCGGACGCATCGACAAAGACGCCGCCGACGCGCTGTTCGACACGGTCCGCAACGAATTGCACGACGATCCGGACAACTGGCGGCGCTGGTACCGGCTGGCCCGCGCCTACGACTATGCCGGTGATCGCGGCCGCGCACGGGAAGCCATGAAGAAAGCCGTCGAGCTGCAGGCGCACGAATGACCAAGAAGCTCTTGGTGATTCACCACACCCCGTCGCCCGCCACTCGTGAGCTGCTGGAGGCGGTGCTTGCCGGGGCCAACGACCCGGAAATCACCGGGGTGGACGTCGTGGCGCGACCGGCGCTGGCCGGAACCGTCCCGGACATGCTCGGGGCCGACGGCTACCTGTTCGGCACGACGGCCAACCTCGGTTACATGTCCGGGGCGCTCAAGCACTTCTTCGACACGGTCTACTACCCGGTTCTGGATCACGTGGCGGCCCGCCCCTACGGTCTTTGGGTGCATGGCAACAATGACACCGTGGGTGCGGCAAATGCGGTGGACAAGGTGGCCACGGGGTTGTCGTTGGTCAAAGCCGCCGACGTGCTCGAGGTGGTCGGCGGAATCGATGCCGCGATTCGCGAGCGCGCTTACGAGCTGGGTGGGACGCTGGCTGCGACGCTGATGGAGTGATGTGGCATGACCGTGATCGAGATTCCGCGCAGGCACAACCCGTTCCCGACGACAGGGGTGTCCCGGGACCGCGACGGCGTCCCGCACTACGACGAATTGCCGGCCAACCTGCTGGACATGCTCGCCCAGCACGTCGAGACCCGGCCGGACAGCGAGGCCGTCGTCGAACTGAGCAAAGGCCGGCTGACCTACCGCCAGTTGTGGGATACGGCCGCCCGAGTCGCCGGCGGGTTGAAAGCCGACGGTCTACAACCGGGCGACCGCGTGGCGCTGCGATACCCGGCCGGCCTCAACTGGGTGCTGGCGTTCTGGGGCACCGTGATGGCCGGCGGGGTGGCGGTGCCGGTGAACACCCGGTCCGCTGGGCCGGAGGTCGAGTTCGTCCTGTCCGACGCCGGCGCGCGGGTCGACCTCGCCGCGGACACGCCGCTGCCCGACGGCGAACCCTTTGTGGCACAGGGACTCGACCACACCGACGTGGCGGCGCTGTTCTACACCTCGGGCACCACGGGCCGGCCCAAAGGCGTGCCCACCACTCACGAGGCGTTTCTCACCAACGCCGAAAACATGGTGCGCTGTGTGGGTCTCGAGCGTGACGTGGGCGAAGAGTTCCGCACCCTGATCTCGGTGCCGCTGTTCCACGTGACCGGCTGCAACTCGCAACTGCTCGCCGCCGCGTACGTCGGCGGGGCGTCGGTGATCATGCCGGCACTCGACCTGCCCGGACTGATACAGACATTGCCCGCCGAGCGGATCTCTTCCATGGTGACGGTCCCGGCTGTTTACGCTTTGCTGTTGCGGCACAACGACTTCCAAGATGCCGATGTCTCCGGCGTCCGATGGGTCGGCTATGGGGGCGCGCCGATCGCGCCGTCGTTGGTCAAGGCTGTGAAAAGCGCGTTCCCGCGGGCCGCTGTGTTCAACGGCTACGGGATGACCGAAACCGCTTCGCTGATGACGACATTGCCCGATAACGACGCCGTCGAGCACGCCGACTCGGTCGGTTACGCTGTGCCCTCGGTGGATTTGGGTGTAGTCCCGTACGGCGAGGACCCGGCCGTGGGGGAGTTGGTGACTCGTGGCGCCAACGTGACAGCGGGCTACTGGAATCGGCCGGAGGCCACCGCCGCCACCATCGTCGACGGCTGGCTGCACACCGGCGACGTGGTTCGGGTCGACGACGCCGGCCGGGTGCACATCGTCGACCGGCTCAAGGACATCATCAACCGCGGCGGTGAAAACGTCTCCAGCGTCGAGGTCGAGGCCGTGCTGCTCTCGGCGCCCGGTGTCGCCGACGCGTGCGTGCTGGCGGTGCCCGACGAGGTCATGGGCGAGAAGGTCGGCGCCGTGCTCTATGGCGAGCACGTGGATGTCGAGACGGTGATCGACCATTGCCGAGGACAACTGGCCGACTTCAAGGTTCCCCAATACGTCACCGTGGTTGACGAACCGCTGCCACGCAACCCCGGCGGCAAACTGCTCAAAGGCCAGCTGCGCGAACAGGTGCAGTGGGGCCCGGCGCTGCGATGACCCTGCTGGTCGCCAACCGCGGCGAGATCGCGCTGCGGATCATCCGCACCGCAACCGAATTGGACATTGGCACCGTCGCGGTGTACGCCGAAGACGACGCCGACAGCCCGCATGTGCATGCCGCCGATGAGGCGATCGGCTTGCCCGGCACCGGCCCCGCCGCCTATCTGGATCAGGCCGCGATACTGGCTGCGGCCAAGCAGTCCGGCGCCGAGCTGATTCATCCCGGCTACGGGTTCCTTTCTGAGAACGCCGAATTCGCGCGGGCCTGCGCCGTGGCGGGGCATACATTCGTCGGGCCGGACGCCGACGCACTGGAGCTGTTCGGCAACAAGTCCGCCGCACGCCGGGCCGCAGCCGAGGCTGGCATTCCGGTGCTGGCGGCCACCGACGGCCCCAGCAGCGTCGAGGAGATCCGGGAATTCGCGGCGGGACAACCGCAGGGCATCGTGATCAAGGCGCTGGCCGGCGGCGGCGGGCGGGGCATGCGTACAGTCCGCGACGCCGGCCAGATCGACGATGCATACCGCCGATGCGCCGCCGAGGCCCAACTCGGCTTCGGCGACTCTGCGGTGTTCTCTGCGGTGTTCGCCGAGGCGTTGTTCGACAACGCCCGGCACATCGAGGTACAGATCGTCGCGACACCGGAACGTGCCCTCGCGCTCGGCGACCGGGACTGCAGCATCCAGCGGCGCTACCAGAAGCTCGTCGAAATAGCGCCGGCGCAAGGGATTTCAACGGCGCTACGCCGCGACTTACACCGGGCTGCGGCGGTCCTGTGTGCCCGGGTCGGCTACCGCGGGCTGGCCACGGTCGAATTTCTCGTCGCCAATGAACAATTCGCCTTCCTCGAGGTGAATCCGCGAATCCAGGTGGAGCACACCGTGACCGAGGAGGTCACCGGGATCGACCTGGTGGCCGTGCAGCTGGGAATCGCTCGCGGCGCGTCGTTCCGCCAGCTTCGGCTGCCCGCGGGGATTGTCGCCGACGGCACGGAGGTCACTGGTGCGCCCGCGGCGGTACGCGGCATCGCGATCCAGACCCGGGTCAACATGGAGACCATCGCCGTCGACGGGTCGGTCGTGCCCTCGGCGGGCACCCTCACGGTGTTCTCGCCGCCGAGCGGCCCCGGGGTGCGCGTCGACACGTACGGGCGACCGGGGTTGACGCCAAGCACGCGCTACGACTCGCTGTTGGCGAAGGTGATCACCCACGTGCGTGGGTCGTCGTTTCCCGCGGCGGTGCGCAAGGCGCGCACGGCGCTGGAGGAGTTCGGCATCGAGGGGATCCGCACCAACATCGGGTTCCTGCGAGAGGTGTTGTCGCACAGCGACGTTGAGACGGGCGTGGTGACGACGGGGTTCGTCGACGAGAACATGACCGCCCTGGTCGGCGCCGCGGTGTCGCACCAGTCCGAAGTCAGGGTCGCACCGCTCGAGCTGTACCCGGGCGAGGAAGTCCTGCGCGCGCAACTTGCCGGCACCGTCGTCGAGACGGCGCCGGAGGGCGCCGAGCTCAACGCGGGCCGGCAGGTCGTCGTGCTCGAAGCCATGAAGATGCAGCATGTCCTGGCGGCACCGGATGCGTTGCGCACCGTGCGAAACCTGGTGACGCCGGGGCAGGTCGTCGGAACTGGCGACCCGCTGGTGGTGTTCACCCGCACCAGCGCCGGTGCCACCGGCGAGGCCGCCGCCGAACTCGATCTCGACCGCAGCCGCGCCGACCTCGACGAGGTCCGTCACCGCCGCTTACTCACCCTCGACGAGGGTCGGCCGGCCGCTGTCGCCAAGCGGCACAAGCAGAATCGCCGCACCGCCCGGGAGAACATCGCCGATCTGGTAGACCCCGGTAGTTTCGTCGAGTACGGCGCTTTGGCCGTCGCCGCGCAGCGCAGCCGGCGCTCCGAAGAGGACCTGATCGCCAACACGCCGGCCGACGGGCTGGTCGCCGGGCTGGCGAGAATCAACGGAGCCGATGCCGTCGTGGTGTCATACGACTACACGGTGCTCGCCGGCACGCAGGGCATGCGCAATCACGCGAAAACCGACCGCGTCTTCGATCTGGCCGCACGCAAACGTATTCCGCTGGTGCTGTTCGCCGAGGGCGGCGGCGGACGGCCCGGCGACACCGATGTCGGCGGGATGGCCGGCCTGGACGTGCCGACGTTCCGCGCGCTGGGCGCGCTGAGCGGCCGGGTGCCGCTGGTGTCGATCGTCTCCGGGCGTTGTTTCGCCGGGAACGCCGCGCTGGCCGGGACGTGCGACGTGATCATCGCGACGCCGGACGCCAACATCGGCATGGGTGGGCCGGCGATGATCGAGGGCGGCGGGCTCGGGGTTTACCGGCCCGAGGACATCGGGCCGATCGACGTGCAGCGGCGCAACGGGGTGGTCGGCCTGGTCGCGCGCGACGAGGCGCACGCCGTGTCGCTGGCCAAGCAGTACCTGTCCTACTTCCAGGGCAACATCGACGACTGGGAGGCGCCCGATCCGCGACTGGCCCGGCAGGTGGTGCCGGAGAACCGGTTACGGGCCTACGACGTGCACCGCGCCATCGAAGCGATTGTCGACGTCGGCTCGGTGCTTCAGCTGCGCCCCGACTACGGCGTCGGCGTGGTCACCGCGCTGGTCCGCGTCGAGGGGCGGCCGTACGGGTTGCTGGCCAACAGCAGCCATCATCTCGGCGGAGCGATCGACGCCGAGGCGGCAGACAAGATCGCCGACTTTCTGATCTTGTGCGAGTCCTTTGGGCTGCCCATGATCTCGCTGTGCGACACCCCGGGATTCATGGTCGGGCCGGACGCCGAAGTCGATGGTGCCGTTCGGCGGATGAGCCGGTTGTTCGTGCACGGCGCACGCCTGACGGTGCCGTTCGGAATGATCATCCTGCGCAAGGGTTATGGGCTGGGCGCAATGGCGATGGCCGGCGGCTCTTTCCATGCCCCGGAGTTCACCGTGGCCTGGCCGACGGGTGAGATCGGCGGCATGGGCCTGGAAGGTGCTGTGCGGCTGGGGTTTTCCAAGGAACTGGCCGCGGAGACGGATCCCGTCGAGCGGCAGAAGCTGTTCGACAAGCTGGTGGAGGCCGCGTACCAGCACGGCAAGGCGCTGACCTCGGCCACCACGTTCGAGCTCGACGATGTGATCGACCCCGCCGACTCGAGAGCCTGGATCAGACGGCTGACTCATCGAACTTGAGGTCGGATTCAACTACACTGGCGACGTGGCAGACACCCACGACAGCGCGCCGTCGCTGGCGCCGCCCGCCTTGCTGCGCCGGGCGCCGGCAACCGTGCGCGGCGCGCGGACCCGGGCAGCGCTCGTCGCCGCCGCGCGCAAGGTGTTCGAGCGGGACGGCTACCTCGACGCCAAGCTGAGCGACATCACCAAGGCGGCGGGGTGCGCGACCGGCTCCTTCTACACGTACTTCGCCGGCAAGGAGGAGATCTTCGCCGCCGTCCTCGAGGAAGCGCAGCGCGACATGATGCACCCGGGCATGGGCCGCGTCGCCGACACCGACGACCCATATGCGGTGCTCGAGGCCAGCAACCGGGCCTACCTGGAGGCTTACCGGCGCAATGCCAGGTTGATGGGCCTGCTGGAACAGGTCGCGCAGGTCGACCCCGAGTTCCGGAAATTCCGCAAGCGCCGCGCCGACGCGTTCATCGAGCGCAACGCGCGCGGGATCGCCGAGCTGCAGGCGCGCGGGCTCGCCGACCCGGACGTCGATCCGATGCTGGCCTCGCGGGCGCTGTCGGGCATGGTCAGCCGGCTTGCTTACAGCGTCTTCGCGCTGGGTGAGGACGACGGCGAGCCGGCCGACTTCGAGGCGCTGGTGTCCACACTGACCCGGCTGTGGGCCAACGCCCTGCGCTTCCCCGAAAACCAGAATTGAACTTGAGGCCGGATTCAACTATAAAGGTGGCAATCACGATGAGGATTCGCTTGTGAAGGTTGCTCAGAAGGTTGCCGTCGTCACCGGCGGTGGCGGCGGCATCGGCAGCGCGCTGGCCGCCAAGCTCACCGACAAGGGCGCCCGGGTCGTGGTCGCCGACCTGGACGCGGGCGCCGCCCAGGCGGTGGCGAACGCCATCAACGCCCAGCGGCCCGGCACAGCTGTCAGCACGGGCGCGGACGTTTCCGACACCGCGCAAATCCGGCAGCTGATCGAACTTGCCGAGCGCGAATTCGGGCCTGTGGACCTGTATTTCGCCAACGCTGGCATTACCGGTGCCGCGGGGCTCGACGTCAGCGAGACCGACTGGGAACGCTCGATCGACGTCAACCTGCGCGCGCACATCCGCGCCGCCCAATTGCTGGTGCCCGGCTGGGTCGAGCGCGGCGAAGGCTATTTCGTGTCCACCGCGTCGGCGGCCGGGCTGCTCACCCAACTCGGCTCGGCGACCTACTCCGTCACCAAGCATGCGGCCGTCGGCTTCGCCGAATGGCTGAACATCACCTACGGCGACCAGGGCGTGCGGGTCAGCTGCCTGTGCCCGATGGGAGTCAACACCAAGCTGCTGTACTCCGGGGAACAATCCGGTGACCCGCTGGGCGACCTCGCCACCCGCGCCGTCACCACCGCCGGCGCAGTGCTGGAACCCGACGCGGTCGCCGGCATCGTCCTGGAGGCCGTCGACGACGAGCGGTTCCTGATCCTTCCGCACCCGGAAGTGCTGGAGATGTACCGCCACAAAGCAACCGATTACGACCGTTGGCTGCGCGGCATGCGCCGCTACCAGCGCAGCCTGCTGAGTTGACAGGAGCCGCGATGTCGCTGTTCGAAATGTCCGACAGGGCAAAGAAATACCAGGCCGATCTGCTGGACTTCATGGACTCCCATGTCTACCCGGCCGAAGCCGTCTACGACGAACAGATGCGGGCGTCCGGCGACCCGCACTTCCAGCCGCCGATCATGGAAGAGCTCAAGGCCGAGGCCCGCAAACGCGGACTGTGGAACCTATTCCACCCGCATCCCGAGTGGGGACCCGGGCTGACCAACCTCGAGTACGCGCCGCTCGCGGAGATCATGGGCCGCAGCCACCTCGCTCCCGAGGCGTGCAACTGCAGCGCACCCGACACCGGAAACATGGAGGTGCTCACCCTCTTCGGCAGCGACGAACACAAGGAGAAATACCTCAAGCCGCTGCTCGACGGCACCATCCGCTCGGCGTTCGCGATGACCGAGCCGCAGGTCGCCAGCTCCGATGCCACCAACGTCCAGCTGTCGATGGTGCGCAACGGTGACGACTACATCCTCAACGGCCGGAAGTGGTTCGCCTCCAACGCCTTACACAAAAACTGCAAGGTGATGATCGTGATGGGCAAGACCGACCCGACGGCCGCCCCGCACCGGCAGCAGTCGATGATGGTGGTGCCGATCGACGCCCCCGGCGTCACCGTGATGCGCGGTCTGCCGGTGTTCGGCTACCAGGACCGCGAAGGCCACGCCGAGATCGACTTCAAAGACGTTCGGGTGCCGGCCAAAGACGTGCTCAAGGGTGAGGGCGAGGGCTTCGCGATCAGCCAGGCCCGCCTCGGCCCCGGCCGGATCCACCATTGCATGCGCGCGATCGGCATGGCCGAGCGCGCGCTCGAATTGCTGTGCACGCGTGCGCAATCCCGGGCCACCTTCGGCAAACCGATCAGCGAAAACGCCAACATTCAAGACTGGATCGCCGAATCCCGCATCGAGATCGAGATGATCCGGCTGCTCACCCTCAAAGCGGCCTACCTGATGGACACCGTCGGCAACAAACAGGCGCAAACCGAGATCGCGGCCATCAAGGTCGCCGCCCCGCAGGTCGCGCTGAAGGTCGTCGACCGCGCAATCCAGGTGCACGGCGGCGGCGGTGTCACAGACGACTTTCCGCTGGCCATGGCGTGGGCGCACCTGCGCACGCTACGTTTGGCCGACGGACCCGACGAGGTGCACAAGCGGGCGATCGCCCGCCGCGAGCTTCGCAAGTACCAGGAGGCAAGCCAACGATGACGTCACCAGATTTGAAGGGCCGCACCGCGATCGTCACCGGCGCCTCGCGAGGAATCGGGCTGGCGATAGCGCAGCGGTTGGCCGACGACGGCGCGAACGTCGTGCTCACGTCGCGCAAACAGGACAGCGCGGACGCGGCCGCCGCCCAGGTCAGCGGCAACGCGCTCGGCGTGGCCGCGCACGCCGTCGACGAGGACGCCGCCCAGCGCTGCGTCGACCTCACCCTCGAGCGCTTCGGCAGCGTCGACATCCTGGTCAACAACGCGGGAACCAACCCGGCATTCGGCCCGCTGATCGAGCAGGACCACGCCCGGTTCGCCAAGGTCTTCGACGTCAACCTGTGGGCGCCGCTGCTGTGGACGTCGCTGGCTGTCAAGGCGTGGATGGGCGAGCACGGCGGCGCGGTGGTCAACACCGCGTCCATCGGCGGCCTGCATTTCTCGCCGTACATGGGCATGTACAACGCGACCAAAGCGGCGCTGATCCACGTCACCAAGCAACTGGCCCTGGAACTTTCGCCGCGGGTGCGGGTCAACGCGATCTGCCCGGGAGTGGTGCGCACCCGGCTCGCCGAGGCGCTGTGGAAAGACAACGAGGATCCGCTGGCGGCGACGACGCCGCTGGGCCGCATCGGCGAGCCGGCCGATGTGGCCGGGGCGGTGGCGTTCCTGGTGTCGGATGACGCGAGCTGGATCACCGGCGAGGCCATGGTGATCGACGGCGGCCAGGTGCTGGGCAACGCGCAGCCGTTCCGCGGCTGACGCCGCCACCCGACAGGAGGCCCGATGACTCTGCAACTGGCGCATGAGTTTTCGTTCTGGGCGGCACTCAAGCCGGCCGTCGACTTTGGTGCCGGACCGCTGGGCCGTCGCACCTACTTCGAGGTGACGGACGGCGCAGCCACGGGTAAACGGTTCAACGCCACCGCATTTGGTGGCGGCGGCGACTGGATTCTGGTCGGGCCGGACAACTACGCGCGCCTCGACGTGCGGCTGCAGCTCAAGACCGACGACGGGGCGCTGGTGTACGTCCAGTACTTCGGGCTGCTCGAGCTCAACGCAAAAGTCGCCGAGGTAATGGCCAGCGGCGGCGGCACGTCCTACGAGGACCAGTACTTCCGCACGGCGCCGCGACTGGAAACCGGCGACGAGCGCTACGCGTGGGTCAACCAGAGTCTGTTCGTCGCCCGCGGTCATTTGCTCGACGGCCCGAAGGTCGAATACGAGGTGTACCGCGTGCTGTGAGCGGCGCCGTCACCATTGCAGCCGGCGGGCCACCTCGCCATAGCGCTCGATGCGCTCCTGATTGCCCAGTGCGTTGTACAGCACCAGCCTGGTGGCGATCCCGGCGTACTTCTTGGTGAGCGCGTCGGCCAGCCCATCCCAGCTCGACTCGGTGGCGAAGGCGGCGAGGTGCTCGTCGGTGATCTGGGCCGCCATTCCGGCGAAGTCGCCGGCCTTCTGCCTTTCCCGGATCCGCGCGGTGGTGCCCTCGAACCCCGCCTCGTCCCAGATGAACGCGTAATTGGGGGTGCTCCCATAGAAAGCCAGGCCGGCTCGCACGGTTTCTCTTTCCTTGGCCCGCTCCTCGTCGCTGTCGCCGACGATCGTCATCTCCGGCACGATCACCGCGATGTCGGACACGTCGCGCCCGGCTTTCGCCGCCCCCTCGGCGATGTTCGGCAGCGCGTGCCGGGTCAGATAACCGGGCTCGGCGATCGGATGGATGTGCACGCCGTCGGCCACCTCGCCCGCCATCCGCAGCATCCACGGATTCACCGCCGCGATATCCACTTTCGGGTCGGGGGCGTCGATGGGGCCCGGACTCCATTGCGGAGTGATGAAGTCGAGGTCGTAGAACTCGCCGTGGTGCGCAAGGTGCCCGGTGCGAAACGCCGCGAAGCACGCCTTCACCGCCAGCACGTAGTCGCGCAGCCGCGGGCCCGGCCGCTCGAACGCCGCGCCGTAGCGCCGCTCGATGTGACGGCGCACCTGAGTGCCGAGCCCCAGCCGGAACTTCCCGCCGGTGGCCTGCTGAAGTTCCCACGCCGTGGTGGCCGTGACGAAGGGGCTGCGCGGGAACGCCACCGCGACACCGGTGGACAACTCGAGGCCGGGCGCGGCCTGCGAGGCCACCGCCGCGTTGAGGTAGGCCGTGCGACCGGTCTCGGTGAACAACAGCCCGGAGAACCCCGCGGACTGGGTGCGCCGGGCCAGCTCACCGATCCGGCCCAGCGGCGCGGGCGTCGTCATCGCGTCGACGTGCATGGCCGCGGCGACTAGAGCTTGGCCCCGAAGAACTCCCGCATCGCCGTCCAGTGCCGCTCGGCGGCGTCGGCGTCGTAGGGCGGGTTGTCCGGCACGGCGAAACCATGCTCGGCGGGATAGGTCTCGATGGTGTGCTCGACTCCGGCCGCGGTCAGCGCCTTGTCGAGCTGCTCGGCGTGCTCCGCGGTGAACGAGCCGTCGTTCTGCGCGCCGGCGACGTAGATGGCGGCCTGGATCTTGTCGGCCAGCAGATGCGGGCTGTCGGCGCTGTCGGTGACCAGCCCGCCGCCGTGGAAGGACGCGGCCGCTGCGACCCGCCCCGGCTGCCGACCGGCGACCACCACCGAGGTCCGCCCGCCCATGCAGTAGCCGCACACCCCGAACCGCTCACCCTTGACCTCCGGCCGGTCGGCCAGGTAGTCGAAGAACGCCTCGGCGTCGATCGCCATCTTGAGCGGCGTGACGGTGCCGATCATCGAGAACAGCCGCTGACGTTCCTTCGGGTCGCTGAACGCGGTCGACATGTCGAACGGCTGCCAGTCTCCGGAGCGGTAGTACACGTCGGGCAGCAGCACGGCGTAACCGAAACCGGCCAGCTTGGCGGCCATCTCGTAGAAGGTGTCCCGCACCCCGCCGGCGTCGGGGTACATGACGACGCCCGGCCAGGGGCCCTCCCCGTCGGGGGTATACAGGCGGACCGTGCAGTCGCCGTCGGCAGTGGTGACGGTGTCGGTGATGTTCGGCATGGCTACCGTTTTACTCCGCGGCCCTCGGTAGGCTGAAGGGCGTGCCGATCGCCACACCGTACGAGGATCTGCTGCGCCTGGTACTCGAGCGGGGAACACCCAAATCCGACCGCACCGGCACCGGAACCCGCAGCCTGTTCGGCCACCAGATGCGTTACGACCTCTCGGCCGGCTTCCCGCTGATCACCACCAAAAAGGTGCACTACAAATCGGTGATCTACGAACTGCTGTGGTTTTTGCGCGGCGACTCCAACATCGGCTGGCTGCACGAGCACGGCGTCACGATCTGGGACGAATGGGCTTCTGCCACAGGCGATCTCGGCCCAATCTACGGTGTGCAGTGGCGATCTTGGCCGACACCGTCGGGCGAGCACGTCGACCAGATCGCTGCCGCGCTGGAGCTGCTGCGCACCGATCCGGACTCGCGGCGCATCATCGTGTCGGCCTGGAACGTCGGCGACATCCCGCAGATGGCGCTGCCGCCATGTCATTTGCTCTTCCAGTTCTATGTGGCCGACGGAAAGCTGAGCTGCCAGCTCTACCAGCGCAGCGCCGACCTTTTCCTCGGGGTGCCGTTCAACATCGCCAGCTATGCGCTGCTGACCCACATGATGGCCGCGCAGGCCGGCCTCGGGGTGGGCGAGTTCATCTGGACCGGCGGGGACTGCCACATCTACGACAACCACGTCGCGCAGGTGAGGCAGCAATTGAGCCGCGACCCGCGGCCGTATCCGGAACTTGTTCTGGCGCCGAGGGCTTCGATATTCGACTACACCTACGACGACATCGCCATCGTGAACTACGACCCCCACCCGGCGATCAAGGCCCCCGTCGCCGTATGACGGTGAACCTGATCTGGGCCCAGTCGACGTCGGGGATCATCGGCCGGGCCGGGGCCATTCCGTGGCGGCTCCCCGAAGATCAGGTCCGCTTCAAGGAACTCACCATGGGCCACACCGTGGTGATGGGCCGGCTGACCTGGGAGTCGCTGCCTGCCCGGTTCCGCCCGCTGCCTGGCCGCAGAAACGTCGTGCTGACCCGCCAGCCCGGTTATGCGGCCGAAGGCGCGCAGGTCGTCGGCGCCATCGAGCAAGCGCTCACCGAGCCGGAGACGTGGGTGATCGGCGGCGAGCAGGTCTATGCGCTCGCGATGCCGTGGGCCACCCGCTGCGAAGTCACCGAGGTCGAGATCGACCTACCCCGCGACGACGGCGACGTGCTGGCTCCGGTTCTCGACGAAACCTGGACCGGTACGACGGGGGAGTGGCTGACCAGCAGCACCGGATTGCGTTACCGGCTACACAGTTATCGGCGTTGATAGCAACTGCGGTTCACGCGTGACATACTCGGCTAGAGGCGTTTTCGCCGTGTATGCCAAGCATTTCAGAAGGGAGACTGTTCAGTGACAACTGAATCTCGACCCAAGTTCTCTCGCGTTGTGGTTGGCTACGATCCGGTAGCGGTCGATGACTGCGTCGACGAGTTGATCGCCAAGCAGCGGCTGCTACTCGACGACATCGAAACCCTAAGGGCCCGCCTGAAAGAATCGTGCGATGAAGTAGCGGCCCTTCGCAAAGAGGTCGCTTTCCTCAACGACACCTCACCGTCGCCGCACGCAGTACCGCAGCGGATGTCGAAGCTACTGCGGCATGCGATCGACGAGGTGTCCGAGATGCAGGCGGAGGCCAAGGCCGAGGTGCAGGCACTGGTCTCCACCATCGAGTCCGAGGCCGAGACCGCACACCGAAAGCACGAGGAGCTGTTGGCGGACATGGCCGCACAGCGCAGCGCCATGGAAGCCGAGTGTGCCGAAACCAGGAGCCAACTCGAAGCGGAACTGGCCGGCAAGCGCGCAGAGACGCAGTCGGAGATCGACGAGCTGATGCAAAAAGCTCAGCAGGATCGAGACCAGCTGCTCGACGAGGCCAGGCAGGAGGCTGAGCGCCTTCGCGAGGAGGCGCGCCGAGTGGTCGACGAGGCCAATCAGCAGCGGATCAAGATCCTGGAGCAGCTGATGGACGTCTACCGCGGGGTTGAAACGATTCCGGCCGCTCTGGAGTCGGCGTACCAAGATCGTGACAAGCCGCCGGAGGCCGGCGTCGTGGTGCCCTTCGAGCAGAAGAGAAGCACCGGCTGAGGTCGCACACGCTAGGCGCTTGATACCCAGAATCCAAGTGCTGCAACTGGATTCGGTGGGGGTAGTGGTGCGCGGGGTGTGCCGAATGTTTGCTGACCAAAGAAAGCCGGTTACCAGCACAAATAGCGCATGACGTGCCGATCGAAGCAGAGCGCGCCGCTACGAGCTCTTCTCGGACAGGCGAATTCAACCGGATCTGCCGCGGCGGCGAGCCGTAGGCGCTACCGTTCGGATACCTCATCGTGTTGCAGGAGGTAGGTGTGTTCGACGTCAAAAGCACGTTCGAAGTCCCGAGGGTGGAGCGCCCGAGCCGCCGGGAGTTCGAGGAGCGCTTCCTCGTTCCGCAGCGCCCGGTGATCGTCTCCGGCGCTATGGAGGGCTGGCCCGCGCGGGAGCAGTGGACCAACGACTACCTCAAGGAGAAAGTCGGCGCCCGCACCGTCCGCCCGTCCCAGGCCCACGCGGGCGTCCACCTCTACGACCCGAAGAAGCAGATCAACGACGAATCGGCGCCGATGAAGCTCGCCGAGTACATCGATCTGCTCGCCGGCGGCGACATCTCCGACGGCCAGCTCTACGTCACGCAACTCCCCATCAAGACCGCCCTGCCCGAGCTCTGGCCCGATATCCGCTTTCCCGCCTTCGTCGACCAGGGCAAATACGGCGTCGTGAGTCTCTGGTTCGGCCCCGGCAACAACTTAACCCCGCTGCACTACGACGCCGCCAACAACCTCCTGACGCAGATCCGCGGCCGAAAGCAGGTGATACTCTGCCCGCCTCGGGAGATCGCCCGCGTCTACCCCTTCCCCTTCAGATACGTCGCCAACCACATCTCCCAGGTCAACGTCGCCTCCCCGGATCTGACCCAATTCCCCGCCTGGGCTCAAGCAGAGCGAGCTCTCGTCGAGCTCGAACCTGGCGACATGCTCTTCATCCCCACCTACTGGTGGCACGCCGTCTGGGGCATCGACCAGAACATGTCGATCAGCTACTGGTGGTGGCCCCGCACCGCCAACTTGCTCCAGCACCCCCGCCAGACGGCTCGTGGCTTGAGAAGCATGGCTCACATGGGCCATCTCGTCGCCGCGAACATGGTGCAGAAGCTCGCCCGCCGCAATTGACTCCAAGCCGCGGCGCAGGCGGACGAACCGCGCGCGCTCAGCCAGACCACACCTGGCGGGCGACCAGCTGAAAGTTCCCGCCCAGCACCGCGGTGACGTCGGCATCCGACCAGCCGCGGTCGCGCAGGTGCTCGCCGATCGTGACGAATGTTTCCGGCGGCATCCACTCGATGGGCCCCCACCGCGTGTAGCTGGCGTCGAAAAGTTGCGGGTTGGCTCGCAGTTCCGCGACGAAGTCAGCGTGGTCGAAGGAGAAGTCGGTGCTGATCCCGACGTGGTCGATGCCGACCAGTTCGACGGCGTATTCGAGGTGGCGGGTCATCGCCTCCAGGGTGGGGGTATTGGGGCCGAGGAAGATCCCGACGCCGGTGATCCCGACGACGCCGCCCGTGCCCGCGCAGGCGCGGGCCTGGTCGTCGGTGATGTTGCGCGGGTGATCCCACACCGCCCGCATGCAGGAATGGCTGTAAACGACTGGGCCGCTTGAGATTTCGCACATATCCAGGCCGGTGCGTACGCTGCAGTGCGAGCCGTCGGGCACCATGCCCGCGGCGTTCATCGCGGCGACCAGCGAGCGACCCCAGGCCGTCAGCCCGTCGTCGCGGGCGTCGAGGCATCCCGAGCCAGCGGCATTGGCGTGGTTGTAGGTGGGCAGCATCGTGCGCACGCCGAGGTCGACGAACACCCGTACGTTGTCGAGATCGCCGTCCAGCGGCCGCGAGTCTTCCAGGTCGAAGGCCACCGCGGTGCGGCCCGAGCGGGCGATCGTCGGGACATCCTCTGCGGCGAGGGCCAACTCGAGGTGGGGGTGGGCGTCGATGGCCCGCCGGAAATGGTTCAACAACGCTGTCGCGTCGTGGAACGAGTGCGGCGCGTAGCCGGCGTTGACGGACACGAATGCCCCGCTCGGCCGCTGATAGCGGGTCAACTCCGAAACGTCGGCGTCGAGCTGCAGCGGCAGGCACGCGTGTTGGTCCCACAGCAAGGGGCTCATGCAGGGCAATCCTGGTCGTTCAGGGCTCGCTCGATCAACACCGTCCCCGCCGACCATTAGGGTGAGCGCCGTGGCCCAGACCGCGCCGCTGCGCGTGCAATTGATCGCCAAGACCGAGTTCTTGGCGCCGCCCGACGTGCCGTGGAGCACCGACGCCGACGGTGGTCAGGCGCTGCTCGAGTTCGCCGGCCGGGCCTGCTATCAGAGCTGGTCCAAGCCCAACCCGAAGACCGCGACCAACGCCGCGTACATCAAGCACATCATCGATGTCGGGCATTTCTCGGTGCTCGAGCATGCCAGCGTGTCGTTCTACATCACCGGGATCTCCCGGTCGTGTACCCACGAGCTGATCCGGCACCGGCACTTCTCCTACTCGCAGCTGTCGCAGCGCTACGTGCCAGAGAAGAATTCGCAGGTCGTGGTGCCGCCGGGGATGGAAGACGACCCCGAACTGCAGCAGATCCTGACCGCCGCTGCCGACGCCAGCCGCGCGACCTACGCCGAGCTGCTGGCCAAACTCGAGGCCAAGTTCATGGCGGGCGAGCCCGCCGGGAGTCTGGGGGTCCTGCGGCGCAAACAGGCCCGTCAGGCCGCCCGCGCCGTGCTGCCCAACGCCACCGAAACCCGCATCGTCGTCACCGGCAACTACCGCGCCTGGCGGCACTTCATCGCGATGCGGGCCAGCGAACACGCGGACGTGGAAATCCGGCGGCTGGCCATCGCGTGCCTGCGCCAGCTCGTCGACGTCGCACCCGCCGTCTTCGCCGATTTTCAGATCACCACGCTGGCCGACGGCACCGAAGTGGCGACCAGTCCGCTTGCCACGGAGGCTTGAGGTGGCCAGGTAACCTTGGCACCGTGACTACCGGCGGAATCGACGTCCACGCCCGCCTGGGCACCCTGCTCACCGCGATGGTGACGCCGTTCGCGCCGGACGGGTCCCTCGACCTGGCCGCCGCTGCGCGGCTGGCGAACCACCTCGTCGACGCGGGCTGCGACGGGCTGGTGGTTTCCGGCACCACCGGCGAGTCGCCGACCACGACCGACGCCGAGAAACTCGCCCTACTGGGGACGGTGCTGGAGGCGGTCGGCGACCGCGCCCGCGTCGTCGCCGGCGCCGGCACCTACGACACCGCGCACAGCGTGCACCTGGCCAAGGCCTGCGCCGCCGAGGGCGCGCATGGACTGCTGGTCGTCACGCCGTACTACTCCAAGCCGCCGCAGAGCGGGCTGATTGCGCACTTCACCGCGGTGGCCGATGCCACGGCGCTGCCGGTCTTGCTCTACGACGTCCCGCCCCGGACAGTGGTGCCGATCGCCCCCGACACCATCCGGGCGCTGGCGTCGCACCCGAACATCGTCGGCGTCAAAGACGCCAAGGGTGCCCTGGACGTCGGCGGGCAGCTGATCGCCGAAACGGGACTGGCCTACTACTCGGGCGACGACGCGCTGAACCTGCCCTGGCTGGCGATGGGCGCGGTCGGCTTCATCAGCGTGTGGAGTCATGTCGCCGCGGGCCCGCTGCGGGAAATGTTGTCGGCGTTCACTACTGGCGACCTTGCGATGGCTCGCAAGATCAACGCCGCCTTGGCACCGCTTGGCGCGGCGCAAACCCGGCTGGGCGGGGTGACGATGGCGAAGGCCGGCCTGCGCTTGCAGGGCATCGAGGTGGGCGACCCGCGGTTGCCGCAGATGCCCGCGACCGGCGCGGAGGTGGACGCGTTGGCGGCCGACATGCGTGCGGCCTCGGTGCTCAGGTGAACCTGAGGTGAACCAAGACCTCTCCCCGCCGGGTCCCCTGACTCCTGGCGGGTTGCGGGTTACCGCGCTCGGCGGCATCAGCGAAATCGGCCGCAACATGACCGTTTTCGAGCATCTCGGCCGGCTGCTGATCATCGACTGCGGGGTGATGTTCCCGACTCACGACGAGCCGGCCGTCGACCTGATCCTGCCCGATCTGCGTCATATCGAAGACCGGCTCGACGACGTCGAGGCGCTGGTGCTGACCCACGCGCACGAGGACCACATCGGCGCGATTCCGTTTTTGCTCAAGCTGCGCCCCGACATTCCGGTGGTGGGCTCGAAGTTCACCCTGGCGCTGGTGGCCGCGAAATGCCGTGAGCACCAACTCAAGCCGGTGTTCTTCGAGGTGTCGGAGGGTCAGCGCAGCACCCACGGGGTATTCGAGTGCGAGTACTTCGCGGTCAACCACTCCATCCCCGACGCGCTGGCGATCGCGGTGCGCACCGGCGCGGGAACCGTCTTGCACACCGGCGACATCAAGCTCGACCAGCTTCCGCTCGACGGGCGTCCCACCGACCTGCCCGGGATGTCGCGGCTCGGCGACGACGGCGTGGACCTGTTCCTGTGTGACTCGACCAACGCCGAGATTCCCGGTGTCGGGCCGAGCGAAAGCGAGGTCGGCCCGACGCTGCACCGGCTGATCCGCGGCGCGGAAGGCCGGGTGATCGTGGCGTGTTTCGCCTCCAACGTCGATAGGGTGCAGCAGATCTGCGACGCCGCAGTGGCATTGGGCCGGCGGGTGTCGTTCGTCGGGCGGTCGATGGTGCGCAACATGGGCATCGCCCGGGAGCTCGGCTTCCTGCGAGTCGACGACAACGACCTGCTCGACATCGGCGCCGCAGAGATGATGCCGCCCGAGCGGGTAGTGCTGATCACCACCGGCACCCAGGGCGAGCCCATGTCGGCGTTGTCGCGAATGTCGCGCGGCGAGCATCGCAGCATCACGCTGACCGCCGACGACCTGGTCATCCTGTCGTCGTCGCTGATCCCGGGCAACGAAGAAGCCGTCTACGGGGTCATCGACTCGCTGTCCAAGATCGGCGCCCGTGTGGTCACCAATCAGCAAGTGCGCGTGCATGTTTCCGGACACGCCTATGCGGGCGAGCTGTTGTTCCTCTACAACGGAGTGCGGCCGCGCAACGTCATGCCGGTGCACGGCACCTGGCGGATGCTGCGCGCCAACGCCAAGCTGGCCGCCCGAACCGGGGTACGACAGGAGTCGATCCTGTTGGCGGAGAACGGCGTCAGCGTCGATCTGGTCGCCGGCCAGGCCAGCATCGCGGGCGCGGTCCCCGTGGGCAAGATGTTCGTCGACGGTCTGATCACCGGCGACGTCGGCGACATCACGCTGGGCGAACGGCTCATCCTGTCATCGGGTTTCGTCGCGGTAACCGTGGTGGTGCGGCGTGGCACCGGCCAGCCCGCGGCGCCGCCACACCTGTATTCGCGCGGTTTCTCCGAAGACCCGAAGGCGCTGGAGCCGGCCGTGCGCAAAGTAGAGGCCGAGCTGGAAGGACTGATGGCCGAAAAAGTCACGGATCCGGTGCGGATCGCCCAGGCGGTGCGCCGCACGGTCGGCAAGTGGGTGGGGGAGACGTATCGCCGCCAGCCGATGATCGTGCCGACCGTGTTGGAGATTTAGCAGCGCGCGGAGGGCTCAGCGCTTCTCGGCGTACGCCGTCCACTCGACTTGCGAGGCGGACAGGTTGCGGCCGGTCGGCTTGACGTACCGTTCGACGATCTCGTCAGGGCCGATCTGCTCCACCAGCCGCCAACCGAACTCGTCGAGAAACCCCGGAATCTCCTCGGGCTGTATTCCGAAGTGCCACAATTGTTGCCGCTGGCGCACTCTGCGGTAGAGCGAACGCGCGCCGTACAGGTTGACGCCGTCGATGAAATCGCGTCGGACATAGGTGAACACCAGCCTGCTGCCCGGCGCCACCGGCCTCAGCCCGTCCAGCGTGGAGCGCACCGCGTCGGCGGTCAGGTATTGGGTCACGCCTTCCCAGATGAAGAAGGTGCGGTAGTCGGTGCGGTAACCCAACTCGGCCAGCGTGGTGAGCAGGTCGTCGCGCTCGAAGTCGACCGACACCAACCGGACCGAGCGCGGCAGCGCGCCCAGCACCCGTCGCACCGTCGCCGCTTTACGGGTGATGTTGACCGGCTGGTCGACCTCGAAGACCGGGATGTGGCTCGTCTGCGCTAAATGGTAAGCGCGCGTGTCCAATCCGGCACCGAGGACCACGACCGCGTCGATGCCGTCGAGCGCTTCGCGGAGCTTGTCGGCGATGTAGCGCTTGCGGCAGGCGAGGTTGGACCACAGACCCGGGCCGCCGCGGTCCATACCGGCGACGAGCATACGACGGACAAACGCGGGCTGTGTCGCGGCCACCAGCCACCGCATGCGAGCCGGCAGGAACTTGGCGGCTAGGTCGTCGTCCACCAACCGCTGCCCGGGCGGCTCGTGTTGTTCGATGGCCGCGAGCACCATCGGTCCAAAAGCTGTCTGCGCCGCCGCGTTTCGGGCCATCGCTACCTCTTGTTCAAAAAGCCCGCGTCGACCGGCAGAGTGATGCCGGTGATGTAGCGGGCTTGATCGGATACCAGCCACGCCACCGCGTTGGCAACGTCGTCGGGCTGCAGCACCTGCACCGGCAGTGCGTTACCCATGTCCGGTGGCGAGCCGGTCTGGGCGACCAAATCCGCTAGCCACTGTCGGGTGTGCTCGTTGTTGATCATCGGCGTGTCGACACCGGCCGGATGCACCGAGTTGACCCGAATATTATGCGGCGCAAGGTGATTAGCGTAAACCCGCATCAACCCGACCAGACCGTGTTTGGCCGCCGCGTAGCCGATCGAGCCGGCGTCGGCGCTGCCGATACCGGCCAGCCCGGCGGCCGAGCTGATCAGCACGATCGACCCGCCGTCGCCCTGGGTCACCATCGTCGGTATCGCGACCTCGACCGTGTGGTGCACGCCGGTCAGGTTGACGTCGATCACGTCGCGCCAGCCGTCGGGGCCGGCCTGCATCGGCGCGATGCCGGCGTTGGCCACCACGATGTCGAGCCGCCCCAATTCGTCCAGGCCGGCCTGCAGCGCGGCGGACAGCGAATCGCGGTCGCGGACATCGGCTTGGCGGGCCACGATGCGGGCCCCGGTGTCCTCGACGAGCTTCACGGTGGCGGCCAGGTCGTCGGCGGTGGCCAGCGGGTAGGGCACGCTGGCGATCTGAGCGCACAGGTCGACGGCGATGATGTCGGCGCCGTCGGACGCCAATCGCAGCGCGTGGGCGCGGCCCTGACCGCGGGCCGCCCCGGTGATCAGTGCGACTTTGCCTGCTAGCGGGCCGCCCATCAGGGGCGCAGCTGGCCCTTGGCCGGGTCGCCGGCGACGACGGGCGACAGCGTCTTGATGTCCGGCGCGCCCGCCAGGTGCTCGCCGGCCTCGGAGAACATCGTCGCGATCGCGGGCGCGGTGCTGTGCGCTTTGAGCGCGTCGGCGTCGGCCCACTGCTCGACGAAGACGAAGGTGTTATCGGATTCGTGCAGCGAGTACAGCTGACAACCGGGCTCGTCGTGCACGTCTTTGACGCCGCGCGTGAGGATGTCGCGGACGGTGTCAACCGATTCGGGTTTGACGGTGAAAGTGGCGACGACGACGACGGGCATGCGATGACTCCTCACTGAGTACAAACCAGACAGGCGTCAACCCTACTCACGTGTCCACCCAAACCGGTCAGGGCAGCCACCACGATCGCGAATACCGCGAGCCCTTCCGAGTGGGCTGCGGAGCTGCTGTTTCGGTCGTCGCCGGAGGCTAAGGCGCGACCAGGCAGAACTGACACAATTCTGTGACCCGTGTGGCACATGGTGAATCTGAGGCCAGTGCGACTAGGCTTGGGCTCATGGCTAGTAAGACCGTCGCGCGATCGCGTGCCCGAACCAGCAGGTCAAAGGCCGGTTCGCGGTCAGCAACCCGGCCTGCCCGCCCGGCGCCGCCGCGGCGCAAGCCGGCGAAGCGACGCCATCCGTCGCACGTCGCCGGGGTTGGCGCCACCGTCGGCCGCGGCGTGCGCGCAACGTGGCTGATGCTGGCCAAGGGCACCGGCACCGCGGCGCGCTCCGTCGGCCGGGCCCGCGACATCGACCCGGGTCACCGTCGCGACGGGATCGCCCTGGCGTTGCTGGGGCTGGCGGTGGTCATTGCGGCCAGTTGCTGGTTCGACGCCGCCCGCCCTGTCGGGGCGTGGATCGACTCGGTCCTGCGGATGTTCATCGGCTCGGGCGTCGTCGTGCTGCCGGTGGTCACCGCCGCGGTGGCGGTGCTGTTGATGCGCACGGAGCCGGATCCCGACGCGCGCCCGCGGCTGGTGCTCGGCGCGGCGATGGTGGCGCTGCCGGTGCTGGGGCTGTGGCATCTGTGGGCCGGCTCGCCGGATACCCCGGCGGGGCGGGCGCACGCGGCGGGCTTCATCGGTTTCGCGATCGGCGGCCCGCTCTCGGAGGGCCTGAGTGTGTGGATCGCCGCGCCGCTGCTGTTCATCGGTTCGCTGTTCGGGGTGTTGCTGTTGACCGGCACCACGATCCGCGAGGTGCCGGATACGGTGCGCGCCATGTTCGCCACCCGGATGTTCGACGAAGGCTATTCCGACGAACCCGAGCCAGAATCGGAAGACGTTGCGGCCGAAGACTTTTCCGACGGCTACTACGACGACGCCGCCGAGTATGGCGACGAGTCGCAGCCGTGGCCGTCCGGCAACGACCCCGTCGCGCCCGACGAAACCCCGACCGTGCCCGAGCCCACTGTCTCGCGCAGCCGTCGTAAAGCCAAGCGGGACACCATGGTTGTCGACCGGGTCGTCGAGGGTCCCTACACACTGCCGTCGCTTTCGCTGCTGGTCGCCGGAGATCCGCCCAAGCGGCGCAGCGTCGCCAACGAGGCGATGGTCGACGCCATCACGTCGGTTCTGCAGCAGTTCAAGGTCGACGCCGCGGTCACCGGCTGCACCCGCGGGCCCACCGTCACCCGCTACGAGGTGGAGCTGGGCCCGGGGGTCAAGGTGGAGAAAATCACTGCGCTGCAACGCAATATCGCCTACGCGGTGGCCACCGAGAGTGTCCGGATGCTGGCGCCGATCCCTGGTAAGTCCGCCGTCGGCATCGAGGTGCCCAACACGGATCGGGAAATGGTGCGGCTGGCCGACGTGCTCACCGCACCGACGACCCGTCGCGACCACCACCCGCTGGTGATCGGGTTGGGCAAAGACATCGAGGGCGACTTCATCTCGGCCAACCTGGCCAAGATGCCGCACCTGCTGGTCGCCGGCTCCACCGGCTCCGGTAAGTCCAGCTTTATCAACTCGATGCTGATCTCGCTTTTGGCCCGGGCCACCCCGGAGGAGGTCAGGATGATCCTGATCGACCCGAAGATGGTGGAACTGACGCCGTACGAAGGCATTCCGCATCTGATCACGCCGATCATCACCCAGCCGAAGAAGGCCGCCGCTGCACTGGCCTGGCTGGTCGAGGAGATGGAACAGCGCTACCAGGACATGCAGGCCTCGCGGGTGCGCCACATCGACGACTTCAACGCCAAGGTGCGCTCCGGTGAGATCACCACGCCGCTGGGCAGCCAGCGCGAATACCGGCCCTACCCGTACGTGGTGGCGATCGTCGACGAGCTGGCCGACCTGATGATGACCGCGCCCCGCGACGTCGAGGACGCCGTCGTGCGGATCACCCAGAAGGCCCGCGCGGCCGGCATCCATCTGGTGCTGGCCACCCAGCGGCCGTCGGTCGACGTGGTCACCGGCCTGATCAAAACCAACGTGCCCTCGCGGCTGGCGTTCGCGACGTCGTCGCTCACCGATTCCCGGGTGATCTTGGACCAGGCCGGCGCGGAGAAGCTGATCGGCATGGGCGACGGCCTGTTCCTGCCGATGGGCGCCGGCAAGCCGATCCGCCTGCAGGGGGCGTTCATCACTGACGAGGAGATCCACGCCGTCGTCGCCGCCTGCAAGGACCAGGCCGAACCCGAATACACCGAGGGCGTCACGACCGCCAAGACCACCGGCGAGCGCCGCGACGTCGACCCCGACATCGGCGACGACATGGACGTGTTCCTGCAGGCTGTCGAACTGGTGGTGTCCAGCCAGTTCGGCTCGACGTCGATGCTGCAGCGCAAGCTGCGGGTCGGCTTCGCCAAGGCCGGACGGCTGATGGACCTGATGGAGACCCGCGGCATCGTCGGGCCCTCAGAGGGGTCCAAGGCGCGCGAGGTGCTGGTCAAACCCGACGAGCTGGCCGCCACGCTGGCGTCCATCCGGGGGATCGGCAGCGAAACCGGCAAGTCGGACGAGGACTAGCCAACGGACTGTGGCGCCCAACACACCCCACGGGGGTTATCGCCGCCGAATAGCGTTTTAGTACAGTGCAACTGGAATCTATGGCAGCTCCGACTCACCCACAATTCGTGACCGGCTTCTGGCCGGACCGGTAGGGAAGTCAAACGGCATGTCGGCCATCCGCAGGAAACACCCCACTCACGTGATCTGCCTCGACGACACTCCGAACCTCGTCCTCAGCGGGCACCAGCGCTGCTAGTGGTCGCGGACGATTCGACAGACCGCGGATGGTGGCCAGGGGCCCGCGACGAGGCTCTGGCCCGGTCGAGTCGGCTCTCTCGGCTGGCCAGACTGCGCAGGGAAGCGTCGCGAACCGCAGCCGACGCGGAGGCGGGCAAGCAACTGACAGGCGCCGTGGTCGTCGTCGCGGTCGTCGCGGCGATCTCTGGCATGCTCTACGGCTACGACACCGGCGTCATCTCCTGGGCTTTGTTGCAGCTCACCGAGGAATTCAGCCTCACCGCGGGATTGAAGCAGATGGTCGCCGCCAGCATCTTGCTCGGTGCCGTCGTCGGGGCATTGACGTGCAGCTGGCTTTCCGATCGGTGCGGCCGGCGCGGCACATTGTTGATGCTGGCGGTGGTGTTCATCGTCGGCTCGCTGTGGTGCGCCGACGCGTACGATGCCGTTGCGCTGTCGCTGGGACGGCTGGTCCTGGGCTTTGCTGTCGGCGGGGCGACGCAGACCGCGCCGATGTACGTCGCCGAGCTCTCTCCGCCGGCCTACCGGGGACGGTTGGTGCTGTGCTTCCAAATCGCCATCGGGGTGGGCCTGTTCATCGCTACCCTCGGCGGGGTCGTCGACTCGATCTCCTGGCGAGGGGCGATCGGAATTGCGTGCGTGCCCGCCGCGATCATGCTGTGGCTGTTGCTGCGCCTCCCGGAAAGTCCGCGCTGGCTGGTCAAGCAAGATCATCGACACGCGGCACGAGCCGTGTTGGAGCGTGTCCGGCCCGACGGCTACGACGTGGACGTCGAGCTGGACGAAGCGATCGAACTCGCGCGCGTCGAGCGCACGGCCAGCACCCGCGGGTGGCGCGGACTGCGCGACGCCTGGGTGCGCCCGGCCCTGGTCCTGGGTTGCGGCATCGCGGTGTTCACCCAGCTCAGCGGCATCGAGATGATCATCTACTATTCGCCGACCATCTTGACCAACGACGGCGTGTACAGGTACGTGGCTCTGCAGGTGTCGGTGGGCTTGGGTGCGGCGTACCTGATCGCCCAGCTGGTCGGGTTGGCCATCATCGACCGGGTGGGCCGACGCCGGCTCACCCTCATCATGGTGCCGGGTGCGGCAATGAGCCTGTTTGCGCTCGGCCTGCTCTTCGTCACCAGCGACAGCGGTCACGATGTGATTCCGTACATCATGATCTGCCTGATCGCCTTCATGCTGTTCAATGGCGGCGGTCTGCAGCTGATGGGCTGGCTGACCGGCTCGGAGACCTATCCGCTGGCGGTACGACCCGCCGCCACCGCCGTGCAGTCGGCGACGCTATGGGCGACCAACCTGCTCATCACCCTGACGATGCTGTCGCTCATCAATGCGATCGGTCCCGGGCACGCGATGTGGCTCTACGCGTTGTTCAACGTGGCGGCATGGATCTTCGTGTACTTCCGCATGCCTGACCTCACCGGTAAGAGCCTGGAGGAGATCGAGAACAAACTGTTCGAAGGAAAGTTCCGACCGTCGGACTTCAGGCGCTGACTAGTCGCAGGTTCGGCGCATCAGAGCACTAGCAGCATCCGCGAGTTGCCCAGGATGTTCGGCTTGACGTAGCTCAGGTCCAGGAACTCGGCGACACCGATGTCGTAGGAGCGGCACATCTCCTCGTACACCTCGGCGGTCACCGGGGTGCCCTCGATTTCGGTGAAGCCGTGCTTGGCGAAGAACTCCGTTTCGAAGGTCAACACGAACAGCCGCTTCAGCTCGAGGTCGCGGGCCACCTCGAGCAGTCGGTCGACGATGGCATGCCCGATGCCGCGGCCGGTCATAGCGGGGTCGACGGCGACGGTGCGCACCTCGCCGAGATCGGACCACAGGACGTGCAACGCCCCGCAGCCGACGACCTCGCCCTCGTGTTCGGCCACCCAGAACTCCTGGACGGACTCATAGAGCGTCACCAGGTTCTTTTCCAGCAGGATCTTGCCGGCATAGGTGTCCACGAGCCGCTTGATCGCCGGGACGTCCGAGGTTCGCGCGCGACGAACATGCACGGGTTGCACAGTAGCGGTTTCGGTCTATCGAATGCTCAACCGATATTCTGATGGCCGTGTCGGGACAGCCTCAAACCGGTCCACTGGTCCGGCGTGTCCGCGTCACCAACCTCGCCAACATGCTGACGCTCTTGCGATTGGTGCTGGTCCCGATATTCCTGCTGGCGCTGTTCGCGGGCGACGGGCACCAAACCCCAAGTCGCATAGTGGCTTTCGTTATTTTTGCGGTGGCTGTCGTCACCGATCGGTTCGACGGCGCGCTGGCCCGCAACTACGGAATGGTCACCGAATTCGGCGCGCTGGCCGATCCGATCGCGGACAAGACGCTGATCGGCGCGGCGCTGATCGGGCTGTCGATGCTCGGCGACCTTCCGTGGTGGGTCACCGTGCTGATCCTGGTCCGCGAGGTCGGCATCACCACGCTGCGGTTCGCCGTGCTGCGCCGCGGCGTGATTCCGGCGAGCCGGGGCGGCAAGCTCAAAACCCTGGTGCAGGCGATCGCGATCGGGCTGTTCGTGCTGCCGCTGTCCGGGTCGTGGCATGTGACGGCGTCGGTGGTGATGGCGGCGGCCATCGTGCTGACCGTCGTCACCGGTGTGGACTACGTAGCGTCCGCCGTGCGGGATGTTCGCGGACGATCCACGGCTGCCTGACGGGGAACCAATCCGCCGGCCGGTGGCGTTGACCTAGTTGATCGACTGTCAATCTGCCCGACCGGACCGAGGGGAGCACAATGCCGTCATTGCTGCGAGAGGTCATCGGCGATGTGCTGCGCCGGGCCCGGACTTCGCAAGGCCGCACACTGCGTGAGGTCTCCGACGCGGCACGCGTCAGCCTCGGATACCTCTCCGAGGTCGAGCGTGGCCGCAAAGAGGCGTCCAGCGAGCTGCTGAACGCGATCTGCGACGCTCTGGACGTCCCGCTGTCGGAGCTGCTGGTCGACGCCGGCGAGCAGCTGGCCCGTCACGAGCCCGCCAACGCCACGGCACCCACCGCGGCCCACATCGATCCCGACACCAAGGTCGTTATCCCGCCCGTGGTCTCGCTCGCGATCGCCTGACGCACGCTCAACAAGGGTGCGGCGATCGGCGCAGAACCGATAAATTGGCGGCAGTAGTCCATCAATCCGAAGGCGGAGCTCACTTATGGCCAATCCGTTTGTCAAAGGGTGGAAGTACCTCATGGCGTTGTTCAACGCCAAGATCGATGAGCACGCCGACCCCAAGGTGCAGATCCAACAGGCCATCGAGGAAGCCCAGCGCACCCATCAGGCGCTGACCCAGCAGGCCGCGCAAGTGATCGGCAACCAGCGTCAGCTCGAGATGCGCCTCAACCGGCAGCTGGCCGACATCGAAAAGCTTCAGGTCAATGTGCGCCAGGCGCTGACACTGGCCGACCAGGCCACCGCCGCCGGCGATACCGCGAAGGCCACCGAGTACAACAACGCCGCAGAGGCGTTCGCGGCCCAACTGGTGACTGCCGAGCAGAGCGTGGAGGACCTCAAGGGTTTGCACGACCAGGCGCTGCAAGCCGCCGCGCAAGCCAAGAAGGCCGTCGAGCAGAACGCGATGGTGCTGCAGCAAAAGATCGCCGAGCGCACCAAGCTGCTCAGCCAGCTTGAGCAGGCCAAGATGCAGGAGCAGGTCAGCGCGTCGCTGCGGTCGATGAGCGAGCTGGCCGCCCCGGGCAACACGCCCAGCCTCGACGAGGTGCGCGACAAGATCGAACGCCGCTACGCCAACGCACTCGGCGCCGCCGAGCTTGCGCAGAACTCGGTCCAGGGCCGCATGCTCGAGGTCGAGCAGGCCAGCGTGCAGATGGCCGGGCACTCGCGGCTGGAGCAGATCCGCGCGTCGATGCGCGGCGAGGCGCTGCCTGCCGGCGGCAACACTGCTACCCCGGGCACTCCGGCGACCGCCGCCGACGGCGCCGCGGCCGAGAAGCCCATCGGTCAGCAGTAGCCATGGCGGTGAAGTCGCAGCAGAGAGCCATGGCGGACGGATCATGGCGCGCGCTGCTGCAGCGCTGGTTCGATGCCGCCAACGACGTGTCCGACTTGGTGGCGCGCAAGATCAGCGCCGTCACCGACCCCCGAGCCCGGCTGCTGCGCCGACGTCGTCGCGCATTGCGCTGGGGGCTGATATTCGCGGGCGCGTGCGTGTTCTGGGCGGTGGTGACGGTGTTGCTGGCGGCCTGGGGCTGGTTCGCGCTGCTGCTGGTCGTCACCGGCTCGGTCGCGGTGGCCGCGGCGATCCCGGCGACGTTGTTGCTGCTTCGCTACCGATGGCTGCGGTCGGTGCCGCTGCCGACGCAGCGGCCGGCGAGTAGCCGTCGGCTGCCGCCACCGGGTTCGGCAGCGCGGCCCGCGATGTTCGCGCTGGGCGCGTCCGAACGCGGCCTCTTCTCGCTGCTGGGTGTGATGGAACGCGGAAACATGTTGCCCGCGGCCGAGATTCGCGACCTCACCGCCGCAGCCAACCAGACCGCCGCGGCCATGGCCGCCACCGCGGCGGAGGTGGTGTCGATGGAACGGGCGGTGCAGTCCGCCCCGCAGTCCCGATCGCATCTGGTGCCAACGATCAACGCCTTCACCGCACAGCTGAGCACGGGTGTGCGCCAGTACAACGAAATGGTCACCGCCGCAGCACAATTGGTGTCCGCGGCCAACGGCGACTCTGCGGCGACGACGCCGATATCACAGCAACGCTATCGCGACGAGTTGGTGGGGGCGACGGATCGGCTGCTCGGCTGGGCGCAGGCGTTCGACGAGCTCGGCGGGCTGCCGCGCGCTTAGACGTCGTGGCTGCGGTACTCGGCTGAGTCGGGGCGCGGGCCATAGCGTTCCGCGTAGCGCCGATGCATGTCGGCGTCGCGCTCCCGGCGGCGTTGGTCGACCAGATCCGGGTCGAGGTTATGCATCCGCAGCATGTGGCGGCGCCACACCTTGTTCAGCGCATGCGAGAAGTACACGAACGGGATCAGAATCGGCAGCGTCATCCCCAGATGTACGTCCAGCGTCGTCGGGATCAGCCAGAACGGGGCGAGCACCAGGACCGCCGGAACCGCGACCCGGATCATCATCCGGGCGGTGGCACCCTTACCCGTCAGGTCGTTAAGTACCCAGTCCCGCATCGAGTCGGGCAGTGGATGCCCGTAGCAGTACCGGATGTACTGGATGACGCCCGGCCGGTTGTCGCTCATCGGCGTGCTCAGAACGATGCCCGCAGCGACGGGACCACCAGCGCGGCCAGGCCACGCACCGTCGCCTTGAACATGTCGAAGAAGTCGAAGTAGTCGCGCCACAGGGTGATTCGGCCGTCGTGTACTTCGAACACGCCGCAGACCCAGAACTGCAGCCGCAGCGGTCCGAAGGTCAGCGCGTCGGTGCGTTCGGTCAGCACCGCGGCGCCGTCGGCGGCGATGCGATGAACCTTCACGTCGAAGCCGGCACGGCCCTCCATCTGCCGGAACAGCTTCATCGCGCGGTGCCGGCCGTAAATCGTCGGGAGTCCGACGTTCTGATACACCAGGTCGTCGGCCAGTGCGGCGTTGGCGGTGTCGAAGTCCTGGTCGGCGAGCGCGTTCAGGAAGACCTCTACCGTGCGGGTGTTCTCAAGGGTTTGCTCGGTCATGGGCGCCAGCGTAGTGGCGATCGCAAGCGCGGCGCAGCCGGGCGCGGCGGGTCGCCACGCGGGGAAGCAGGCGCGCTGCTGTGACAGGGTAGGGCGCATGCGCGTCGCCGTCGTCGCAGGACCGGATCCGGGGCATTCGTTTCCCGCGATCGCGTTGTGCCAGCGCTTCATTGCCGCCGGCGACGCGCCGGTGCTCTTCACCGGAACCGAATGGCTCGATGCCGCCCGCGCCGCCGGCGTGCAGGCCGTCGAGTTGGCCGGGCTCGACCCCACCGCCGCCGACGACGACCGCGATGCCGGCGCCAAGATTCACCAGCGTGCCGCGCGGATGGCCCTGCTCAATCTCGACCGGCTGCGCGACCTGGCACCGGACCTGGTGGTGTCCGACGTGATCACGGCCTGCGGCGGGATGGCCGCCGAACTGATGGCCATCCCGTGGATCGAGCTCAACCCGCATCCGCTGTATCTGCCGTCGAAGGGCCTGCCGCCGCTGGGCAGCGGCCTGGCGCCGGGCACCGGAATCCGCGGCCGGCTCCGCGACTCGGTGATGCGGACGTTGACGGCGCGGTCCTGGCGTGCGGGTTTGAAGCAGCGTGCGGCGGTCCGCGTCGAGATCGGCCTGCCCGCCCGCGATCCGGGGCCGCTGCGGCGGCTGATCGCCACCTTGCCCGCGCTGGAGGTACCCCGCCCCGACTGGCCGGCCGAAGCCGTCCTCGTCGGGCCGCTGCACTTCGAACCGACCGATCAGGTGTTGCCGGTCCCGCCCGGATCCGGGCCAGTCGTGGTGGTGGCGCCGTCGACGGCGTTGACCGGGGCGCGCGGGATGGCGCAGACCGCACTGGACTGCCTGGTACCCGGAGCGGGCTTGCCGGCGGGCGCGCGGGTGGTGGTGTCGCGGCTGAACGGGCCCGATTTGACGGTGCCGGACTGGGCCGTCGTCGGGCTGGGGCGCCAGGACGAGTTGCTGGCGCACGCCGACCTGGTGGTGTGCGGCGGCGGGCATGGGATGGTGGCTAAGACGCTGCTCGCGGGCGTGCCGCTGGTAGTGGTCCCCGGCGGCGGTGACCAGTGGGAGATCGCCAACCGGGTGGCGAGGCAGGGCAGCGGGAAGCTGGTCCGGCCGTTGACCGCCGAGGCGCTGGTGGCGGCGGTCGGTGAGGTGTTGTCGACGCCGGGCTACCGCGAGGCCGCCCGACGGGCCGCGGCCGGCATTGCCGAGGTCGCCGACCCGGTGCAGGTGTGTCGCCAAGCGCTCGCTGGGTAGGTTGTAGCGCGTGCGGCTGACGGAGTTTCACGAGCGGGTGACCTTGCGATTCGGTGCCGCTTACGGCGCGTCGGTACTGACCGATCATGTGCTGAGCGGATTCGACGGGCGCACAGCGGCACAGGCGATCGAGGACGGCGTCGACCCGCGCGACGTGTGGCGGGCACTCTGCGTCGACTTCGACGTGCCCCGCGAGCAGTGGTGAGACCAGCCGAGTAGCACCGCGCTCGTTAAGAATCCGTAAGGATCCACATATCCCTCGTCAAGAACCCGTATGGGTTAACTTGACGGTCACAATAGCCTGCTTTTCCGGCCTAACCTCTGAATTGGGTTGGTACCCAACACCATTGAGGAGGGGGCTTTATGCCTTCGGCGACAATTCAGCCGAAAACACTGGCAGCAGCAGCTGCCACCTTACAGGCAATCGGCTCGGCGATGGCTGCGGAAAACGCCGCTGCGGCCATCCCGACAACCCGGTTGATTCCCGCGGCGGCCGATGAGGTGTCTGCGCTCACGGCAACGCAATTCGGCCTGCACGGCACAAGTTACCAGGCGATCAGCGACCAGGCCGCGGCGATCCATCAGATGTTCACCGCGATCGTATCGGCCGGAGCCAGCTCGCTTTTGAGACAGGAGAAGTCATGTCTTTCGTGACCACACAGCCCGAGGCGTTGATGGCTGCAGCCACTAGCCTGCATGGGATCGGTTCCACGATGGCCGCCCAGAACGCGGCGGCGGCAGCTCCGACCACGGCTGTGGTTCCCGCGGCCGCCGACGAGGTGTCGGCTCTGCAGGCGACGCAGTTTTCCGCCTACGGCAACCTCTACCAACAGGTCAGCGCCCAGGCCACGGCGATTCACGAGATGTTTGTCAACACCTTGGGCGCCAGCGCGGGTTCGTACGGCGCCACCGAGGCCGCCAACGCGGCCGGTGCCGGGCCTGGCGGACTTCTCGGTATGTTCACCGGCGCCGCATCCGGACCGTACGGGCTCGTTCCCAGCGCGATGAGCAACCTCGGCATCATCGGCGCCATGCAGGCGGGCAACTTCGGCTCCGCCGCGTCGGATCTGTTCGAGTTCGGAAGCGCCGGGCTTTCCGCTCCGGGCGAAGCTGCCCCTGAGGTCGGCGCCGTCGGGGCCGTCGGTTCGAGCGGGCCGAGCGGAGCGGTGCTCACGGTGGCCGGGGGCTCCGCCGGCATGGGCGGGGCGCCGGTGGCGGCGGGTGTCGGCCAGGCGTCCTCAATCGGCCGGTTGTCGGTACCGCCCAGTTGGGTCGGCGCGGCCGCTGCGTCGAGTACGGCTCCTGCGACGTTGACGGGCGCGGGCTGGACCGCCGCCGCTCCGCAAAGCACGCCGGTGACAACCATGCCGGCCGGTATGCCGGCGGTGGCCTCCGCGGGGCGCGCGGGTGTCGGCTTCGGCGCGCCGCGCTACGGCGTCAAGCCCACGGTGATGCCCAAGCCGGCGGTTGTTTAGGCAAATCGGTTATCAGAGAGCAGGTTTCACGAAATGGATTTCGGAGCTTTACCCCCGGAAGTCAACTCCGCGCGAATGTATGCGGGCCCGGGTGCGGGGCCGATGATGGCTGTCGCTGCGGCGTGGCATGCGCTGGGCGCCGAACTCGCTACGACGGCAGCGTCCTACGAGTCGGTGATTTCGGCGCTGACCGGCGAGGAGTGGCTGGGTCCGTCGTCGGCGGCAATGGCCGCTGCGGCCGCGCCTTACGTGGCATGGATGAACACCACCGCTGCCGCCGCCGAGCACGCGGCCGCGCAGGCCACGGCGTCGGCGGCAGCGTTCGAGGCGGCGTTCGCGATGACGGTGCCGCCACCGGTGATCGCCGCCAACAGGGCGCAGCTGGCGGCACTCGTCGCCACCAACTTCCTCGGGCAGAACACCCCGGCAATCGCGGCAACCGAGGCGCACTACGGCGAAATGTGGGCCCAGGACGCCGCCGCCATGTATGGCTACGCGGGTTCCTCGGCGAGCGCCGGGGTGCTGCAGCCGTTGACCGCTCCTGCGCCGACCACCAACCCGGCCGGGTTGGCGGGCCAGGCCGCCGCGGTGTCGGGCGCCGGCACGCAGGCACAGCTGTCGCAACTGGTCTCGACGTTGCCCAGCGCGGTGCAAGGGATGGCCTCACCGCTGGCGGGATCCGGTGGGTCCGGTGGTTTCCTGTCGGATTTCATCAACTCGACGCAGAACATCGGGATTTGGAACACCATCCAGACCTACAGCCAGGCGGCGGGAAACATCGCGGCGTGGAACATGTTCGGCGGCATCATGGGCGGCATCGGGGCTGCGAAGGCCGAAAATGCGCTGCCTGCTGCCATGGCCGTGGGTGCCGGCGAGGCGTCGGGAGGAACGGTCCTGATGGGGAGCGTGGGGCCGGTGGGCGCCGCCGGCCTCGCCGGGGCGCCGGTGTCGGCGGGTTTGGGTCAGGCGTCCTCGGTCGGTGGGTTGTCGGTGCCGGCCAGTTGGTCGGCGGCCACCCCGGCGGGCACCGGGTCGGCGACGCTGGCCGGCACCGGTTGGGCGGCGGCCGCCGAGGAAACTGCACCGGTGGCCGCCGTGCCGGCGGGGATGCCGGCGGTGGCTTCGGCCGGGCGCGGCGGGTTCGGCTTCGGCGCGCCGCGGTACGGCTTCAAGCCCACAGTCATGCCGAAATCGGTTGTGGGCTGATCCGGTAACGGCATGATGGGTGAGTGTTCGAGCGATTCACCGATGCGGCGCGTCGCGCAGTCGTCCTAGCCCAGGAGGCGGCACGCGAACTGCAACACGACCACATCGGCACCGAACACTTCCTGCTGGGGTTGCTGGCCCGTCCCGACACGGTGGCCGCCCATGCGCTTGCGTCGCTAGGTGTTTCGGCCGATTCGGTTCGCCGAGCGGTCATCGACCGGGTCGGTGCCGGCACGGAACAGATCAGCGGGCACATCCCGTTCACGCCAAGCGGCAAAGGCACGTTGGAACACTCGCTGCGTGAGGCGCTCGCGTTGAATCACCCGTACATCGGCACTGAGCATCTCCTGCTCGGTTTGCTCGACGAGCCCGACGGGGTTGGCGCGCAAGTCCTCGTCGAGCAGGTGGGGGACTTGTCGAGGGTTCGCACGGCCGTCCTCGACGTGCTGCGGGGCGGACCGCCGGCCGAGCACGGGCCCGCGGAGGAGGGGCGTCGCGACATGACTGTCCGCGTCGCCGACGACCGGCTCACGCTGGAGGTGACCGACCCTAATCTGGTCGAGCTGGCCCAGGCTGCGATCACCGCGCTCGGCGACCAGCTCGACGAGCCGGGTGTGATTCCGGGTGACCTGCCGGCTGCTTTCAGCCTGGTGATGGTGTGGCAGGCGCTGCGCGACAGCCTCAGCGATATCCGGCGCCGAGCGGCGCCGCCGTCCGACGCTTGAGGCGCGTACGGCGCGCCTCCTTGCCATCGAACACACGTTCGTTACTGTGGGGCTTGTTCGAACGCTGCGACGCTGGTCAGGCCGTCTTGTCGGTGCCCTTCTCTAGCGTCATGGGCAATTGACCGATACCGGTCAACCGAACACCGACTACAGGAGAAGCACATGGCACAGGTCCCTGACCGCGAGAAAGCTCTCGAACTGGCGATAGCCCAGATCGATAAGAATTACGGCAAAGGTTCAGTGATGCGCCTCGGCGACGAGGTGCGCCAGCCGATCTCGGTCATCCCGACCGGGTCGATTGCACTGGACGTTGCTCTGGGCATCGGCGGCCTGCCACGCGGCCGGATCATCGAGATCTACGGCCCGGAATCCTCGGGTAAGACCACCGTCGCCCTGCACGCGGTGGCCAATGCGCAGGCCGCCGGCGGGATCGCGGCGTTCATCGACGCCGAGCACGCGCTGGACCCCGAGTACGCCAAGAAGCTCGGCGTGGACACCGACTCGCTGCTGGTGTCCCAGCCCGACACCGGGGAACAGGCGCTGGAGATCGCCGACATGCTGGTCCGCTCCGGCGCACTGGACATCCTGGTCATCGACTCGGTGGCCGCACTGGTGCCACGTGCCGAGATCGAAGGCGAGATGGGCGACAGCCATGTCGGCCTGCAGGCCCGGCTGATGAGTCAAGCATTGCGGAAAATGACTGGCGCGCTGAACAATTCGGGTACCACTGCTATCTTCATCAACCAGCTGCGGGAAAAAATCGGTGTGATGTTCGGGTGCATGAACTATGCCACCCGTGTGACCCTAGCCGACGGCAGTACCGAGAAGATCGGCAAGATCGTCAACAACAAAATGGACGTCGAGGTGCTGTCTTACGATCCGGTGGCCGACAAAGTCGTGCCGCGCAAGGTGGTGAACTGGTTCAACAACGGGCCTGCCGAGCAGTTCCTGCAATTCACCGTCGAGAAGTCAAGCGGCAACGGCAAATCACAGTTCGCGGCGACACCCAATCACCTCATTCGCACGCCGAGCGGTTGGACCGAAGCCGGTGACCTCAACACCGGTGATCGAGTGCTGGCCACCGAACCGCACCTACTCAGCGATCAGCAATTCCAGGTAGTATTGGGCTCATTGATGGGCGACGGAAACCTGTCGCCGAACCGGCACGACCGCAACGGCGTCCGGTTCCGATTGGGGCACGGCGCCAAGCAGGCCGAGTACCTGCAGTGGAAAGCCGGTCTACTGGGCAACATCCGGCACTCGATACGCGAGAACGCTAAGGGCGCACGCTTCGTCGACTTCACCCCGCTAGCTGAACTCGCCGAGTTGCAGCGCGCGGTGTACCTGGGAGACGGCAAGAAATTCTTCTCCGAGGAATACCTCAAGGCGCTGACTCCGCTGGCCCTGGCCATCTGGTACATGGACGACGGCGCGTTCACCTTGCGTTCCAAGGGATTGCAAGAACGTACCGCTGGTGGCAGCGGCCGTATCGAGATCTGCGTCGAAGCCATGACTGAAGGCACGCGCTTACGGTTGCGTGACTATCTGCGTGACACTCACGGGCTAGACGTGCGGTTGCGGTCATCCGGCGCGGCCGGGAAGGCGGTGCTGGTGTTCTCCACTGCAGCGACGGCGAAGTTCCAGGAATTGGTGGCGCCCTACATGGCGCCGTCCATGGAGTACAAGCTGCTGCCGCGGTTCCGTGGTCAAAGCACCGTGACGCCACAGTTTGTGGAACCGGCGCAGCGGCTAGTCCCGGCACGCGTTCTCGACGTCCATGTCAAGCCGCACACCCGATCGATGAATCGGTTCGATATCGAGGTCGAGGGCAACCACAACTACTTCGTCGACGGTGTCATGGTGCACAACTCGCCTGAAACGACAACGGGCGGAAAGGCTTTGAAGTTCTACGCCTCAGTTCGCTTAGACGTCAGGCGAATTGAGACGCTCAAGGACGGCACTGATGCGGTCGGTAACCGCACTCGGGTCAAGGTGGTCAAGAACAAGGTCAGCCCGCCGTTCAAGCAGGCGGAGTTTGACATCCTCTACGGCAGGGGCATCAGCCGGGAAGGTTCGCTGATCGACATGGGTGTGGATCAGGGCTTCATCCGCAAGTCCGGCTCCTGGTTCACCTACGAGGGCGAGCAGCTCGGCCAGGGCAAGGAGAACGCCCGGAACTTCCTGCTGGAAAACACCGAAGTGGCCCTTGAGATCGAGAAGAAGATCAAAGAAAAGCTCGGCATTGGCGCCGTGGTGACCGATGACGAAGTCCTGCCCGCCCCCGTCGACTTCTGACGGGGCGCCGGCTCGCGAGGAGCAGGCGCGGGCGCTATGCCTGCGCCTGCTCACCGCCCGGTCGCGCACCCGCGCAGAGCTCGAAAGCCAGCTCGCCAAACGGGGATACCCCGACGACGTCAGTACCCGCGTGCTGGACCGCCTGGCCGACGTCGGCCTGATCGACGACGTCGACTTCGCCGAACAATGGGTGCATTCCCGCCGGACAAACGCCGGGAAAGGTAAGCGGGCCTTGGCCGCTGAGCTACGAACCAAGGGCGTCGACAATGACGTGATCACCGCGGTGCTCGACGGCATCAAACCCGCCGCCGAGCGGGACCGGGCCGAGCAGCTGATAAGGGCCAGGTTGCGTCGGGAGTCGCTGAACAATGAGGACGACGATGCCCGGGCCACCCGCAGGCTGGTGGCGATGCTGGCGCGTCGCGGATACAGCCAGAGCATGGCCTACGACGTGGTCAGCACAGAGTTGGCCGCCGAACGGGAGCGTCGACGCGTCTAGCCTGCCGCCTGTACCACTGGGGCGCCGGGCGCGCCCTCCGGCTCGATCGTTGCGGCCTCCAGCGGCGGACGGCGTGTGCGGCGCAGTCGTTGTTCGATCGTGAATGCGACGCCCGACAGCGCCATGTTCACCGTGATCATCAACGCAGCGATAACAGCAAGCGCGGGAAGGAAATTGCCGTACTGCGAGCCGACCACCGTGCCCTGGCGCACCATCTCGACAAACGTGATCTGGTACCCGATCGCGGTGTCCTTGAGCACCACCACCAGTTGTGACATCAGCACCGGTAGCATCGCGGTGATGGCCTGGGGGAGTAGCACCAGGCGCATGGTCTGGGTCCAGCGCAACCCGAGCGCCGCCGCCGCCTCAGACTGGCCGCGCGGCAACGTATTCACCCCGGCACGCACGATTTCGGCGATCACCGCGCCGTTGTACAGCGTCAACCCGGTGACCACCCCGGCCAGTGCCAGCTGCCGGCCCGGAACGACGTCGTAAGCCGCATAGCAAAAGTAGGCGAAGATCATCAGGATCAGCACCGGGATAGCGCGGAAGAACTCCACCACGACCACGCACGGCCATCGGATCGCAGCGACCGTCGACAACCTGCCCACGCCCAGCACGACGCCGAGGCCCACTGCCAGTACGATCGACCAGGCCGCCGCCATCAGCGTGCCCCGAACCCCCGGCAGCACATACGTTTTCCAGAGGTTCACCGTCAGAAACGGCGTCCACTTCGCGGATTCGAACTGCCCCTTGGCGTCCAGTCGGTGATACACCACCCAAACCAGCAGCGCCGCAGCCACAATGGTGGCCACCGAGAGCATCCTGTTGCGGAGCCGTCCGCGCGGGCCCGGCGCGTCGAACAGCACCGACGCGCCAGTCACCGCGCCACCGCCCAACGCCGGCCCAACCAACCGAACAGCAGTCCCAGCGGCAGCGTCAGGACGAGAAATCCGATCGCGAAGATGACGCCCACCTCGATCAGCGCTGCGGTGTTCTCGATCATCGATTTCATCAGCAGCGCCGCCTCACCCACCCCGATCGCCGAAGCGATCGTGGTGTTCTTCGTCAAGGCGATCAGCACCGAGCCCAGCGGCACGATGACCGCACGAAAAGCCTGCGGCAGCAAGATGAGTCGCAGGTTCTGGCTGAACGTCAACCCCAGCGACCGCGCTGCTTCTGCCTGTCCCAGCGGCACGGTGTTGACGCCGGACCGCACCGACTCGCACACGAATGATGCGGTGTAGATGGTGAATCCGAGCACCGCCAGCCGGAAGTCGCTGTCGTCGATCGATGTCGGCGACGCCGAATCGGCCAGCGTCACACCCAGTGTCTGAGACAAGCCAAACGAGCAGAACAGGATGATCAGCGTCAGCGGCGTGTTGCGGACCAGGTTGACGTAGACCGCGCCGATCCAGTTCAGCGCCGGCACCGGCGCCAGCCGCATCGCTGCCAGCCCAGTGCCGAGAATCAGCGCGCCAACAGCCGATAGCACGCTCAACTCCACAGTGACCCAGAACGCCGAAAAGATCTGTTCGCGATACTCGTTGAACATGGTCAATACCGATCGACCGTTGGTGGCTTCGGCGCCGCAAGCCCGGACTCTCCAAAGTTCTTCTCGAAGGCGGCTTTCCACGACCCGTCGAGCTCCATCTTCTCGATCGCGTCGTCGATCTTGTTGCGTAGCGTCGTGTTGTCCTTCTTCAACCCGATTCCGTACTTCTCGGTGGAAAACGGCTTACCGACCAGCTTGAAGGCACCGGGGCTCTGCGCGGCGAAGCCGGCAAGGATCACGTCGTCAGTGCTCACCGCGTCGACCGCCCCATTCTTCAACGCTTCGATGCAGGCCGAATACGTGTCGTAGCGCTGCAACTGAACGCCGGGATAGCGGTCCTTGATCAGCTGCGCCGCTGTGGAACCCGCGACCGAGCACAGCTTCTTGTTGTGTTGCAGTGACTCTGGGCCGGTGATCCCGGTTTCGCCGGTGCGCACCAACAAGCTCTGCCCGGCGATCAGATACGGCCCAGCGAAGCTGACCTTTTTCTTGCGGGCATCGGTGATCGAGTAGTTGGCAACGACGTAGTCGACCTGCCCGTTGCGGATCAGCATCTCGCGCTGACCCGCCGGCGCTTCGACCCAGACGATGTCGTCGGCCGAGTAGCCGAGCTGCCGGGCGACGTAGCGCGCCACGTCGACGTCGAAACCGCTCATCGTTCCGTCGGGTTTCTTCAGTCCCAGCCCGGGTTGGTCGAACTTCACGCCGACCACGAGCTTGCCGCCCTGTCCGCCCCCGCACCCCGCGGCCAGCGCCACGACCGCCAGCGCAATCACGACGAGCCGCAGCATGGTGACCTTCTAGTGGTTGAGGACCTTCCCGAGGAAGTCTCTCGCACGGTCCGTCTGCGGGTGCTCGAAAAAGACGGCCGGTTCGGCGTCCTCCACGATCGCCCCGTCCGCCATGAACACCACCCGGTCGGCGGCATGCCGCGCGAAGCCCATCTCGTGGGTGACCACCAGCATCGTCATGCCCTCGCCGGCCAACGACGTCATCACCGCCAGCACCTCGGAGATCATCTCGGGATCCAGCGCGCTGGTCGGCTCGTCGAACAGCATCACCTTGGGGCTCATCGCCAGCGACCGCGCGATCGCCACCCGCTGCTGCTGACCGCCCGAGAGCTGCGCGGGATGCTTGCCGGCCTGGTCGGCCACGCCGACGCGCTCCAGCAGGGCCATCGCGGTGTCGCGTGCCTCGGCCTTGGGCATCCTGCGGACCTTCATCGGGGCCAGCATCACGTTGGCCAGCACCGTCTTGTGCGCGAACAGGTTGAACGACTGGAACACCATGCCGACGTCGGAGCGCAGCCGCGCCAACGCGCGGCCTTCGGCGGGCAGTTCGACACCGTCGATCACGATCGTGCCGGAGTCGACGGTCTCCAGCCGGTTGATGACCCGACACAGCGTCGACTTGCCCGATCCGGAGGGGCCCAGCACCACGACCACCTCGCCGCGGCCGACGTCCAGGTCGATGTGTTTGAGCACGTGGTGACCGCCGAAATACTTGTTGACCCCGCGCAACGAGATCATCGGCCCGGTGGCCTCCATGAGCTGTGACATTACTGGTCGCCGTACCATGGCCCCGTGACTTCGACGGCGCTAGCAGGACGGACCTACCAGGTCCGCACCTACGGCTGCCAGATGAACGTCCACGACTCCGAGCGGCTGGCCGGGCTGCTGGAGGCGGCCGGTTACCGAAAAGCGCCCGACGGCGCCGACGCCGACGTGGTCGTCTTCAACACCTGCGCGGTGCGCGAGAACGCCGACAACAAGCTCTACGGCAACCTCAGCCACCTGGCGCCGCGCAAGCGGACCAACCCGGACATGCAGATCGCCGTCGGCGGCTGCCTGGCGCAAAAGGACCGCGATAGCGTGCTGCGCAAGGCGCCCTGGGTCGACGTCGTCTTCGGCACCCACAACATCGGGTCGCTGCCCACGCTGCTGGACCGGGCCCGGCACAACCGGGCGGCGCAGGTGGAGATCGCCGAGGCGCTGCAGGAGTTCCCGTCCAACCTGCCCACCGCCCGCGAATCCGCTTATGCTGCTTGGGTTTCCATTTCGGTCGGCTGCAACAACAGCTGCACGTTCTGCATCGTCCCGTCGCTGCGCGGCAAGGAGGTGGACCGCAGCCCGGCCGACATCCTGGCCGAAATCCGATCCCTGGTCGACGACGGCGTGCTCGAGATCACCCTGCTGGGCCAGAACGTCAACGCGTACGGGGTCTCGTTCGCCGACCCCGCCCTGCCACGCAACCGCGGCGCGTTCGCCGAACTGCTGCGCGAGTGCGGACGCGTCGACGGGCTGGAGCGGGTGCGATTCACCTCACCGCATCCCGCCGAGTTCACCGACGACGTCATCGAGGCAATGGCGCAAACCCAGAACGTCTGCCCGGCCCTGCACATGCCGCTGCAATCGGGCTCCGATCGGGTGCTCAAGGCCATGCGGCGCTCCTACCGCGCCGAGCGCTACCTCGGCATCATTGACCGGGTCCGGGCGGCGATGCCGCACGCCGCGATCACCACGGACCTGATCGTCGGCTTCCCCGGCGAAACGGAGGAGGACTTCGCGGCCACGCTCGACGTAGTGCGACGGGCCCGGTTCTCCGCCGCGTTCACCTTCCAGTACTCCAAGCGTCCCGGCACCCCGGCGGCCGAGCTTGACGGGCAGCTGCCCAAGGCCCTGGTGCAGGAGCGCTACGAGCGGCTTGTCGCGCTCCAGGAGCAGATCTCGCTCGAGGAGAACCGCGCGCAGATCGGGCGCACCGTCGAGCTGCTGGTCGCCACCGGAAAGGGCCGCAAGGACGAGCGCACCGCGCGGATGAGCGGCCGCGCCCGCGACGGCCGGCTGGTGCACTTCGCGCCGGGCGCCAACCTGGTGCGTCCCGGCGACGTCGTCACCACCGTGGTGACCGACGCCGCGCCGCACCACCTGATCGCCGACGGACAGCTTGTTGCCCACCGCCGCACCCGCGCGGGTGACGCCCACGAAAGCGCCCCGCGGGGAGTGGGTTTGGGGATGCCGGCGGTGCGACGGTGAACGCCAAGAACGATGGCGAGTTCGACGCCTTCCGCGACGACATCGAGGCGGCCGAACGTCGCATTGCCCGCGAAATCGAGCCGGGCGCAAGGGCTTTGGTGGTTTCGATCCTGGTGTTCGTGCTGCTGGCGTCGTTCATCCTGCCGCACACCGGCGACGTGCGCGGCTGGGATGTGCTGTTCGGCAGTCACGGCTCCGCCGACGCCGCCGTGGCGCTGCCGTCGCGGGTATTCACCTGGCTCGCACTGGTATTCGGTGTCGGCTTTTCGATGCTGGCGCTGCTGACCCGGCGCTGGGCGCTGGCCTGGGTGGCGCTGGCCGGCTCCGCGCTGGCCAGCGGTGTGGGCCTGCTGGCCGTATGGTCACGGCAGACGGTGGGGGCGGGGCACCCCGGTCCGGGCATCGGCCTCATCGTGGCGTGGATTACCGTGATGGCGTTGACTTTTCACTGGACACGAGTGGTGTGGTCGCGCACGATCGTGCAACTCGCCGCCGAAGAGCAGCGTCGCCGCGCCGCCGCGCAAAAGCAGTCGCGGACGCTGCTGGAAACCCTCGATGACGACGAGACCGAGTAGCGCTTAGGACTTCAGCGCCTCGGCCGCCGCATCGGCCCACTGCCGCCACTGCTCCGCGTTGGCCTTGGCTTCCTCGGCTTCCTTGTCGCGCCCGGCGGCCTCGGCCTTGGCGGCCTGGCGTTCGAACTGCTCGGCGCGGGCCTTGAACTGCTCGGCGCGGGCCTGCGCCTGCGGATCGGCCCAGTCCGACTCGCCGGCCTCGCGCACCTTCTTCTCGACGGCGCGCAGTCGCCGCTCCAGTTCGGCCGACCGCTCCCGCGGCACCTTGCCGATGGCGTCCCACTTCTCGGCGATCGTCCGCAGCGCCGCCCGCGCGGCCTCGAGATTGCTGGTGTCGATCTTTTCCGCCTCGGCCAGCAACGCCTCCTTGGCGGCGGCGTTGGCCCGCAGCTCGGCGTCTCGTTCGGCCGTCGCGGCGTTGCGCGCCTTGAAGAACGTGTCTTGTGCGGCTTTGAAGCGGTGCCACAGTGAGTCGTCGACGTCGCGGGCTGCCCTGCCCGCGCCCTTCCACTCGGTGAGCAGCTTGCGGAACTCGGCGCTGGTGGCGCTCCAGTCGGTGGACTCGGCCAGCTCTTCCGCGCGCCGGCAGAGTCGCTCTTTGACCTCGCGGGCACCGGCCCGCTCCCGGTCGAGCTCGGCGAAATGCGATCCGCGCCGCCGGTTGAACGTTTCCCGGGCCGCCGAATAGCGCTTCCACAGCGCGTCGTCGGTTTTGCGGTCCAGGCCGCCGATCGTCTTCCACTCGTCGAGAATCGCGCGCAGCCGATCGCCGGCGGCTTTCCACTGCGTCGAGTTGGCGGCCAGCTCCTCGGCCTCGGCGGCCAGCGCCTCCTTGCGGGCGGTCTGGGCGGCGCGGTGCTCCTCCCGTCGCGCTCGATCCTCGGCGGCCACCGCGTCGGCGTGGTCGGCGATGGCGGCCAGCCGGGCGGCCAGCGCGTCGACGTCACCGAGCACGCTTGCCGTCGGCAGTGTCTCGGCCAGCGCCGCGGCGTTGGCCTTGATCTTGCGGGCATCGCCGGTGCCCGAGGCAAGCCGCTCCTCCATCAGCGCGACCTCGGTGCTCAGATCGTCGAATCGCCGGCCGAAGTGGGCGAACGCGGCCTCGGGGTCGCCGGCCTGCCAGGAACCGATCACCCGCTCACCGGAGGCGCTGATCAGCCACACTGTGCCGTCGGGGTCGACGCGGCCGAACCGGTGCGGATCGGTGGCCAGCGGCGCAATCACGGGGTGAGGCGACGGTCTGGGGGTGGGTCGAGGACCGGGACGCGGCCCGGGCCGGGGCACCGGCCTGGATTGGTTGCTGCGGGGCTCGTCAGCCATCTCTACCGTCACCTACCCTTCGCGCGGGTTCCTCCCGCGCACCTGCCGCGCATTGCGGCGCCGCCTGCCAAACCTCCGGAGACATCCCGAGGGTTTCCCACCAGTATTGAAGCAGCTTGGCGGGCGGCGCGCGGCCACCTTTTCAGCGCCAACCCTGGGGGTACCCGGCACGCGGGCCGGATATCGACGAGCAGATACCGGTAGGGCCGACGGCGGCGGCCACCGGCGTGCTCGCCTACATCGCAGTTGTCAAGGCGCACAACACATTTCATTCACACGACACGCCCGGGCCCGCGAATACCGGCCGGTGCCAGCGACTTTTGTGACACTGGAGACAACATCCAGCCGCACACTGCGAGGGGGTTCACCCATCACGTGCGTCGATATCGCGGCGGTGCTTGCGCTGGTCGCAGCGCTGATCTCCGGGATCGGGGACGTGGTCCGTCAGCGTTCCGCGCAGGAGATCACCGACGAACCGGTCGGCCACCTCGAACTGTTCCGCATGTCGTTGCGCGACACCCGATGGTGGGTGGGCGGCGTGGCGGCGGCCGCCAGTTTCGGCCTGCAGGCCGTGGCACTAGCCCTGGGATCGGTGGTGCTGGTCCAGGCGCTGCAGGTGACCGCGCTGCTGTTCGCGCTTCCGATCAACGCGCGGGTGACCGGACAGCCGGTGACCCGGAGGGAGTGGATGTGGGCGGTGCTGCTGGCCGGCGCGGTCGCCGTCTTCGTCACTGTCGGCGATCCGGCAGCGGGCCACCAGCGGGCCTCGTTCGGCGGCTGGGCGGTGGCGTCCGCGGTGCTTGGCCCGGCCCTGGTGTTGTGTGTGCTTGCGGCGCGGATCTGCGCCGGAGCGGTCGCCGCGGCGCTGCTGGCGGTGGTGTCGGCGTCGTCGTGGGCGTTGTTCGCGGTGCTGACCAAGGGCGTCGTCGACGTCTTGCCGAACGGGTTCGGGGCGCTGCTGCGCACGCCGGAGCTCTACGCCTGGGTCGCGGTCGCGCTGGTCGGCACGGTGTTTCAGCAGTCGTCGTTCCGCGCCAGCGCCCTGACTGCCTCGCTGCCGACGATGACGGTGGCCGAGCCGGTGGTCGCCTCGGTGCTGGGGGTGACGCTGCTCGGCGAGACGCTGGACGCCGACGGCCCCGAGATCGTTGCCCTGGCCGCGTCGGTGATCGTGGTGATCGTCGCGACGGTCGCGCTGGCCCGCGGCGAGGCCGCGACCATGGCGGGCGGTGACGAGGCGGCGATCCCAACCGCGGAGCTCGATGTCGTGCCAGCCGCGGCGGGCACGGGCGCCGTCCCGCTCGGCCCGGCGCAATAGAGTGGCACCAATGTGGAAGACGGATCTTGCAGCGCTGATCGCACTGTGCGCCGCATTGGCGTCCGCGTTCGGGGATGTGATTCGTCAGCGCTCCGCGCAGGAGATCACCGACAAACAGGTCGGCCACCTCGAGCTGTTCGGCATGTCGCTGCGCGACCCCCGATGGTGGTTGGGCGGCGCGGGTGCCGTCGCCAACTACGCGCTGCAGGCCGCGGCGCTGGCGTTAGCTTCGGTGATGTTGGTGACGTCGCTGCAGGTGACGGCGCTGCTGTTCGCCCTGCCGATCTACGCGCGCTTCACCCATCACCGGGTCACCCGTTGGGAGTGGATGTGGGCGGCGCTGTTGGCGGTGGCACTGGCGGTGGTGGTCATCGTCGGTGACCCGACCGTCGGTCATTCGCGAGCGTCGTTGGGTACCTGGATCGTGGTGGCCGTGGTGATGGGCCCGGCCCTGGTCTTGTGCGTACTGGGAGCGCGGATCTGGTCCGGCGGTCCCACGTCGGCGGTGCTGCTTGCGGTGGTCGCGGGTTCGTCGCTGGCGCTGTTCGCGGTGCTGACCAAAGGTGTCGTCGAAGTGCTCGAAGGCGGCTTCGGGGCGGTGTTGCGGGCACCGGAGTTCTACGCCTGGATACCGTCTGCGCTGGCCGGGATGATCTTTCAGCAGTCGGCGTTTCGGGCCGGCGCGCTGACCGCCTCGTTGCCGACGATCACCGTGGCCAAGCCCGTGGTGGCCTCGGCGCTGGGTGTCATCGTGCTGGGCGAGTCCCTGCGGATCGACGGCGCCGAAGGCTTCGTGCTGACGGCGGCCGTCGCGATGGTGATCATCGCGACGGTGGCGCTGGCCCGCGGCGAGGCCGCCACCATTGCCGCCGGCACCGGCCGCGATGTGCCGAGCATCCCCGAGTCCACGGCGTCGCTGAGGCGCTAGCGTGCTGGGCGCCATTGCGATCATTCCGTCGGCGCCGGTGCTGGTTCCGCAGCTGGCCGGAGCCGCGGCCGCCGAGGTAGCCGACGTTCGGGCAGCGGTGATTGCCGCGGCCGCTGCGCTGCCCCCGCAGTGGGTTGGCATCGGCGTAGGCGGGGCGGACGCCGTGTTAGGACCGGAGAGCGTCGGGACCTTTGCGGGTTTCGGCGCCGACTTGCTCGTGCGCTTGTCACCCGATGCGGCCGGCGGGCCGACCGAATTACCGCTGTGCGCATTGTTCACCGGCTGGGTGCGCGGGCAGGCCCAGCCCAACGCGCGGGCCCAGGTGCGTGTCTATTCCGCCGGTCTCGGCGCCGACGCGGCACGAGCCTGCGGACGCCAACTGCGCGCCGAGCTCGAGCAGGCCGCCGAGCCGGTCGGCGTGCTGGTTCTCGCCGACGGCGCCAACACCCTGACCGCCGCCGCGCCTGGCGGCCACCACCCCGACGACGTCGACGTTCAGCGTGGGCTCGACGACGCGCTGGCCACCGGTGATGTCGCCGCGTTGAACGCGTTGCCGGACCGGGTCGTCGGCCGGGTGGCGTTCCAGGTGCTGGCGGGGCTCGCCGAGCCGGCGCCGCGATCGGCCAAGGAGCTCTACCGCGGGGCGCCCTACGGGGTGGGCTACTTCGCCGGCGTCTGGCAGCCGTGAGGCCGCTGGCGATCGTCGGCCCGACCGGCACCGGCAAGTCGCAGTTGGCTCTCGACGTCGCCGAGCAACTCGGCGGTGAGATCGTGAACGCCGACGCGATGCAGCTCTACCGCGGAATGGACATCGGCACCGCGAAGCTGCCGGTGGCACAGCGCCGCGGCATCCCGCACCATCAGCTGGACGTTCTCGATGTCACCGAAACCGCGACCGTGGCCCGCTACCAGCAGGCGGCCGCCGCCGACGTCGAGGCGATCGCGGCCCGCGGCGCCCTACCGGTCATCGTCGGCGGGTCGATGCTGTACGTCCAGTCGCTGCTCGACGACTGGTCGTTCCCGGCGACCGACCCCGCGGTGCGGGCTAAATGGGAGCAGCGGCTGGCCGAGGTCGGCACCAGCGCCCTGCACGCCGAGCTGGCCCGCCGCGACCCGGCCGCCGCCGCGTCGATCCTGCCCACGGACGGCCGTCGCATCGTGCGGGCGCTGGAGGTGGTGGAGCTGACCGGACAGCCCTTCGCCGCGTCGGCGCCGGACATCGGTGCACCTCGATGGGACACCGCGATCATCGGATTGGATTGCGACACAGAGCATCTCGATCAGCGGCTGGCGCGGCGCACTGACGCGATGTTCGAGCAGGGTCTGGTCGGCGAAGTCGTCGGGTTGCTGGGCCGCGGGCTGCGCGACGGCGTGACGGCGTCGCGGGCGTTGGGCTACGCGCAGGTCATCGCGGACCTCGACGCGGGCGGCACCGGCGACGCCGCACGCGAGCCCACGTTCGTCGCCACTCGCCGCTACGTACGGCGGCAGCGGTCGTGGTTTCGCCGCGACCACCGCATCCACTGGCTCGACGCGGCCGCCGGCACCGGCACCGTCGACGACGCCGTGCGGGCCTGGCGGCACGTATCCTGAACTGGTGATCTTCGCCAAAGGCCACGGCACGGAGAACGACTTCGTGCTGCTGCGCGACCTGGACGCGAAGCTCTCGCTGACACCCGCGGCGGTGGCCGCGTTGTGCGACCGGCGCCGCGGGCTGGGCGCCGACGGCGTGCTGCGGGTCACGACGGCGGGCGCCGCCCACGCCGCCGGCGTGCTGGGCCGCCTGCCCGACGGCGTCGGCGCAGCCGACTGGTATATGGACTACCGCAACGCCGACGGGTCGGTCGCGCAGATGTGCGGCAACGGCGTACGCGTGTTCGCCCACTACCTGCGCGCCGCCGGCCTGGAGCGCCGCGACGAGTTCGTCATCGGATCGTTGGCCGGCCCGCGACCGGTCACCCTGCACCAAGCCGACGCCACCCACGCCGACGTCACCGTCGACATGGGCAAAGCCAACGAGCTCGGCGTGGGGGAGGCGATCGTGGGCGGCCGGCCGTTCGCGGGGCTGGCGATCGACGTCGGTAACCCGCATCTGGCCTGCGTGGACGCCGACCTGACCGCCGAGGAGCTGGCCGCGCTCGACGTCGGCGCGCCCGTCTCGTTCGACCGTGACCAGTTCCCCGAAGGGGTGAACGTGGAAATCCTCACCGCGCCGCATGGCGGTGCGGTGTCGATGCGCGTGCATGAGCGCGGTGTCGGCGAAACCCGGTCCTGCGGCACCGGAACCGTCGCCGCCGCCGTCGCCGCGCTGGCGTGGGGAGGCGCGGCCGCCGGCGCGCTCACGGTCCGGGTACCCGGCGGCGAAGTCGTCGTCACCGTCACCGAGGCCACCAGCTACCTGCGGGGGCCGTCGGTGCTGGTGGCCCACGGCGAACTCAGCAAGGAATGGTGGCGTGCCGAGCAGCGTTAATTAGGATGCGTGCCGCCGTCGCAGCGGGCACCATCGTTGTTACCTATGACTGAATTTCCCGAACTCACGCCCAGCACTGGCGAATTGGCGCTCGACGACCGCTCGGCGCTGCGCCGCGTCGCCGGGCTGTCCACCGAACTCGCCGACATCTCCGAGGTCGAGTACCGGCAGCTGCGCCTCGAGCGGGTCGTGCTCGTCGGCGTGTGGACCGAAGGCAGCGCCGCCGACGCCGAGGCCAGCCTCGCCGAGTTGGCCGCACTGGCCGAAACCGCCGGCTCCCAAGTACTCGAAGGCATGATCCAGCGCCGCGACAAGCCCGACGCCTCGACCTACATCGGCTCGGGCAAGGCGGCCGAGCTGCGCGAGGTGGTGCTGGCGACCGGCGCCGACACCGTGATCTGCGACGGCGAGCTGTCCCCGGCTCAGCTGACCGCGCTGGAGAAAGCGGTCAAGGTGAAGGTCATCGACCGTACCGCGCTGATCCTCGACATCTTCGCCCAGCACGCCACCAGCCGAGAAGGTAAGGCGCAAGTCTCGCTCGCGCAAATGGAGTACATGCTGCCCCGGCTGCGCGGCTGGGGTGAGTCGATGTCCCGGCAGGCCGGTGGCCGCGCCGGCGGCAGCGGCGGCGGGGTGGGCCTGCGTGGTCCCGGTGAGACCAAGATCGAAACCGACCGGCGCCGCATCCGTGAGCGAATGTCGAAGCTGCGCCGTGACATCAAGGCGATGAAGCAGGTCCGCGACACGCAGCGCAGTCGCCGGCTGGCGAGCGATGTGCCGTCGATCGCGATCGTCGGCTACACCAATGCCGGCAAGTCGAGCCTGCTCAACGCGCTGACCGGGGCGGGGGTGCTGGTGCAGGACGCGCTGTTCGCCACTCTGGAGCCCACGACCCGCCGTGGCGAATTCGACGACGGACGGCCGTTCGTGGTCAGCGACACCGTCGGCTTCGTGCGGCATCTGCCCACCCAGTTGGTCGAGGCGTTCCGTTCGACTCTGGAAGAAGTCGTCGACGCCGACCTGCTGGTGCACGTTGTCGACGGCTCCGACGTCAACCCGCTTGCTCAGATCAACGCCGTGCGTCAGGTGATCTCCGAGGTGATCGCCGACCACCACGGCGACCCCGCGCCGGAGCTGATCGTGGTCAACAAGGTCGACGCCGCAAGCGATTTGGCGCTCGCCAAGCTGCGCCGCGCGCTGCCCGGGGCGATGTTTGTGTCGGCCCGCACAGGTGAGGGAGTCGACGCGTTGCGCCGGCGGATGGCCGAGTTGGTGGCGCCCGTCGACGCTGCGGTCGACGTGGTAATCCCGTACGACCGCGGTGATCTGGTCTCGCGCGTGCATGCCGACGGGCGGGTACAGCAGACCGAGCACAACAGCGATGGCACTCGCATCAGGGCGAGGGTTCCGGTGGCGTTGGCGGCCAGCCTGCGGGAATTCTCGGCGAACGGCGATCGCTCAGAGTAAAAGCCTTGAGGCTCAACAGCTTTCGCCGTCAGCGGGTAGGGCAGGCGGACGAATCCCAAGCATGCGGTATGCTGTGAGCCGAACGCCGGCGTCACGAGGAATGACGCCGACACGTCGTGGAACGCTTCACCCGTCGCCGATTCCGGCGATCAGTGCATCCGCACAAGCTCTTCTCGCGGCGATCGATTTTGCCGACCGGCAATCTCGCCCCTGTGCGCTAGCGCCGCTTGACGTTTCGTCGCGCCAGCAGCACAACCGATGCCCGAAAGGCACTTTCGATGACCACATCCTTCGCCGATCTCGGCGTGCCCACACCACTTGTCAGCGTGCTCGCCGCCCGCGGTGTCACGACGCCGTTTCCGATTCAGGCCAACACCCTTCCCGACACCCTCACCGGCCGAGACGTGCTCGGTCGCGGCAAAACAGGCAGCGGAAAGACATTGGCGTTCTCGATTCCCCTGGTGACTCGGTTGGCCGAAAGCAAGCGAGGCCCGTCGCGCCCGTCGGGCCTGGTGCTGGCGCCGACGCGCGAACTGGCCACCCAGATCTGCGAGGCACTCGAACCGCTGGCCGCGGCGTACGGATTGAAGGCCACCACGATCTTCGGGGGCGTGTCACAGTCCCGGCAGGTGGCCGCACTGGGGAGCGGCGTCGACATCGTCGTGGCCTGCCCCGGGCGCCTTGAGGACCTGATGAAACAGCGGCTGATCAGCCTCGACGCGGTCGAGATCAGCGTGCTCGACGAGGCCGACCACATGGCGGACCTCGGCTTTCTGCCGGGTGTGACCCGGATCCTGGCGGCGACGCCGGCCGGTGGCCAGCGCCTGCTGTTCTCCGCGACGCTGGACAACGGTGTGGACAAGCTGGTCCGGCGTTTCCTGCGCAACCCGGTGTCGCACAGCGTCGACGAGGTCAGCGCACCGCCCGCAGCCATGACCCACCACGTGTTCCACGTCGCCGGCGCCGGCGACAAGAAGGAACTCGTGCACCGGCTGGCGTCCGGCGCGGGCCGGCGCATCCTGTTCATGCGCACCAAGCACCAAGCCCGCAAGCTCGCCCGAACGCTCACCGACTCCGGCGTGCCCGCGGTCGACCTGCACGGCAACCTGTCTCAGCCCGCACGGGACCGCAACCTCGCCGCGTTCGCCGCGGGGCGGGCACGCGTACTGGTTGCCACCGACATCGCCGCGCGCGGCGTGCACGTCGACGACGTCGAGCTGGTGGTGCACGTGGACCCGCCCGCGGAGCACAAGGCATACCTGCACCGATCCGGCCGCACGGCACGGGCCGGCAGCGCGGGCGACGTGGTCACCGTCGTGTTGCCCGAGCAGCGCGACGACACCCGGCGGCTGCTGCGCAAGGCCGGAATCACCGTGACGCCGCAACTGGTGGGGCCCGACTCCGCGTCGGTGCAGGCGCTTGCCGGCGAGGCCGCGCCGGCCCGGCGTCCCACGGGCCATGCTCAGCCGGCGCGGGGCTCCCGCCAGCGCAGCCGCCGCAGGGCCCGTCGTCCCCAACGGGTCAGCGGCTGAATCCGGAGGTCAAGACCGCCGCGTCCAACCAACCGCCCGGTTGGTATATGTTGGGCGGCAGATGTCCCAGCCGCCGGAGGTGATCCATGGGTAGCCCCGTCAAATACGAGCGCACGCTGTTCGAGCCCGAGCATGAACTGTTCCGCGAGGCCTACCGCGCCTTTCTCGATCGCCACGTCGCGCCCTACCACGACGAGTGGGAGAAGGCCAAGATCGTCGACCGCGGGGTGTGGCTGGAGGCCGGCAAGCAGGGCTTCCTGGGCATGGCCGTGCCCGAGGAGTACGGCGGCGGGGGCAACCCCGACTTCCGCTACAACACGATCATCACCGAGGAGACCACCAAGGGCCGCTACAGCGGCATCGGCTTCGGGCTGCACAACGACGTCGTCGCGCCGTATCTGCTGCGGCTGACCACCGAGGAGCAGAAGCAGCGGTGGCTGCCCAAGTTCTGCACCGGGGAGCTGATCACCGCAATCGCGATGACCGAGCCGGGCACCGGCAGCGACTTGCAGGGCATCAAGACCCGCGCGGTCAAAGAGGGCGACCACTACGTGCTCAACGGATCCAAGACGTTCATCACCAACGGCATCAACTCCGATCTGGTGATCGTCGTGGCGCAGACCGACCCGGACAAAGGCGCGCAAGGCTTTTCGCTGCTGGTGGTCGAACGCGGGATGGAGGGATTCGAACGCGGCCGGCACTTGGACAAGATCGGCCTGGACGCCCAGGACACCGCCGAGTTGTCGTTCACCGACGTCAAGGTCCCCGCGGAAAACCTGCTCGGGCAGGAAGGCATGGGCTTCATCTACCTCATGCAGAACCTGCCGCAGGAGCGCATCTCGATCGCGATCATGGCGGCCGCGGCGATGGAAACCGTTCTCGAGCAGACGGTGCAATATGCCAAGGAACGCAAGGCTTTTGGCCGGCCGATCGGCAGTTTCCAGAACAGCCGGTTCCTGCTGGCCGAGCTGGCCACCGAGGCCACCGTGGTGCGGATGATGGTCGACGAGTTCATCCGGCTGCATCTGGAGGAAAAGCTCACCGCCGAGCAGGCCGCGATGGCCAAGTGGTACTCCACGGAAAAGCAAGTGCACCTGATCGATCGCTGCCTGCAGCTGCACGGCGGTTACGGCTACATGCGCGAATACCCAATCGCGCGTGCCTATCTCGACGCGCGGGTGCAGACGATCTACGGCGGCACCACCGAGATCATGAAGGAGATCATCGGCCGCGGCCTCGGCGTCTAGCTCTGGTCGTTGTACCCGTCGTGCGCGCGGTGGGCCCGCTCGAGCAGCTCTATCAGCTCGTCGGATTCCCGGATCAGCGCGCGGTATTTCATTGGCAGCGCGCGGATTTGGTCCTCTTCGCCTACTAGCCGGGCGAAGATCTTCTCCCGCTCGACCGGATCGACCTCGTAGTGCCGGTCCAGGTACTCCGTTGCGTGCCGGCGGGCGTTGGCGACGGTGTTCTGTACCCTTCCGCGCTCCGAGCGCAGCGACGCCACGGTCGTGATGACCAGAATGACGACTATCACAGTCAGCGACAAGGTGGTGCTCACCTCGCCGACGGGAACCGGCTTGCCGCCGTTGATGAACGGGACGTTGTTCTCGTGCAGCGCCTGCAGCATCAGCTTGACGCCGATGAAGCCGAGGATTCCCGCCAAGCCGTAGGACAGGTAGATCAACCGGTCCAGCAGGCCGTCGATCAGGAAGTACAACTGCCGAAGACCCAACAGCGAGAACGCCGTAGCGCTGAAGATCACATAGACGTTCTGGGTCAGGCCGAACAGCGCGGGGATCGAGTCGAACGCAAACAGCAGATCGCTGCCGCCGACCGCGATCATCACCAGCAGCATCGGTGTCATCACCCGTTTGCCGTTTTCGACGATGAACAGCCGGTCGCCGTCGTAGCGATCGGAGGTGCGCAGAAACCGCGTGGCGATGCGGATGACCGCGGTGTCAGCGGTACGTGCCTCCGACGTCGTCGGCCTGGCAAGGTTGCCCGCGGTGATCAGCAGGACAAGCCCGAAAAGGTAGAACGCCCAGCCGAAGATCGTGATCAACGCGGCGCCTAAGAAGATGAAACCGGTGCGCGCCACCATCGCGACCACGATGCCGAACAACAGCACTTTCTGCTGGGCGGTCCGCGGCACTGCGAAACTGCCGATGATCACCAGAAAGACGAACAGATTGTCGACGGAAAGGGCTTCATTACTCAGGTAGCAAGCGAAATACTCGACACCCATCGTGGTGTCACCGAAGATGATCAGCCCAACGCCGAATAGCATTGCTATTCCCAGATAGGAGGCCGACCAGACGGCGGCTTCACGCAATGTCGGTACGTGCGATTTACGGACATGAAAGAAGTAGTCGAACACCGTCAGCCCGACGAGCACGACGACGGTCAGGGCCCAGACCAAGGCGGACACACCCATGTCAGATGCAGTTCCTCCCGTGGCATTCCGTGCTTGGCCCTTCCGGCACGGTAACGCACACGCCGTGCGCCTGCAGCCAGGTCGACCGCGACATCGGCACGTCCGAGCATCATTTCGACATCGGCCGCATATCTGTTTCCGTAATGTCTGCGATATGACTTCGCAATTCTCGTGCGCTGACGCAAAGTGGTTGCGGGCTTTGGAGGTGTCGTGAGAACGCAACAGAGGCGATTACGCGCAGCGCTGCGGCGTGCGGCGGTCGGTCTGGGAGGCCTGGCAATCGTGCAGGCGTTGGTTGTGCCGACGGCGGCGGCGTCCCCGGAAAGCGACGCCGACGACGCGATCAGCGCGGCCTGGGACGCGGCGGGCGGCGAGAACTCCGACCTCGGGGCCAAGCAGGGCGACGTCTACGCCGTCGGCGCCGGGTTCGCCCAGGACTTCGCCCACGGCAAGATCTTTTTCACGCCGCAGACCGGCGCCCACTCGATGTATGGCGCGGTGCTCGACAAGTACGAGTCGCTGGGCGGCCCCGCAAATAGCGACCTCGGCTTCCCGACCATCAACGAGGTACCCGGGCTGGCCGGACCCGACAGCCGGGTCAGCACGTTCTCGGCCAGCGACAAGCCGGTGATCTTCTGGACACCCGACCGTGGCGCCTTCGTCGTACGCGGCGCAATCAACGCGGCCTGGGACAAACTGGGCAGCTCCGGCGGCGTGCTCGGTGTGCCCGTCGGCGACGAAACCTACAACGGCGAGGTCGCCACCCAGCCGTTCAGCGGCGGCCAGGTGTCCTGGAACCGGCTGACCAAGACGTTCACCACCACCCCGCCGGAGTTGGCGCAGCAGCTCGCGGACCTGCAGGTGCCGATCGATCCGACCGCGGCCATCAACATGGCCTGGCGCGCGGCCGGCGGGGCGTCCGGTCCGCTGGGCGCCAAGCAGGGTGGGCAATACCCGATCGGCGACGACGGGCTGGCCCAGAACTTCGTCGGTGGCAAGGTGTTCTTCAGCCCCGCTACCGGCGCCAACGCCGTCGAGAGCGACATCCTGGCCAAATACGAGTCGCTGGGCGGGCCGGCCGGCAGCGAGCTTGGTTTCCCCACGGCCAACGAGGCCGACGGCGGCATCAAGCCGGCCAGCCGGGTCAGCACGTTTTCGGCCAGCGACAAGCCGGTGATCTTCTGGACGCCCGACCACGGGGCGTTTGTGGTGCGCGGCGCGATGAAGGCCGCCTGGGACAAACTCGGCGGTGCAACCGGCAAGCTAGGCGCGCCGCTCGGCGATCAGACGGTTGACCGCGACGTGGTCAGCCAGAAGTTCACCGGCGGCAAGGTCGCCTGGGACCGCGCGAAGAACACCTTCAGCACCGAGCCGGGCAACCTGGCGTCGTCGCTGTCCGGGCTGCAGATCCCCGGCCAGAACGCGCCGGCCGGTCCGGCCCGGCCAGCCGGCACCGGCGTCGGCGCCAAGCATGCATGGCATTGGTGGTGGTTGCTGGGCATCATTCCGGTGCTGCTGCTGCTCGGGCTGGTGGCGCTGGCTCCGCGGCTGTGGCGGCGGCGCTCCAAAGGCGCCGCCCCGCGCGTCGCGCCATTCGAAGCCGAACCCGAAACGGACGCGGCCTATGACACCGCGCCGGAGCCGGATCGGCGCTGGGCCGCCGGCGCCGAGGGCGAGCCCGCCACGTCACCGTTCTCCCGCGCCTACACCGAACCCACGGAGCCCCCGCCGATGCCCGAGGCCAGCCGCCCGGAGGCGGGCTGGATGCCTCGATCCGGCACGGGGCTAGACGACGGCCTGTCTGACGAAACACGCAGCGCCGCAACGCCTTCCGAGTTCAGTGCGGACGTGGCGACGGAGGAGGACCCCGACGCCGTGGACACGGCGCCGACACGGATTCCCACCGAGAGTGAGCTTCGCTCCGGGCGCCACGCGGCCGCCGACGGGGACAGCGAGGAACCCGCCGGGCCGGCCCACCCGGCGATCCACCTTCCGTTGGACGACCCGGACGAGGCGCCGGAGGGTTACCCGGTCAAGGGCAATGCCAGCTTCGGCCTGTACTACACGCCCGACAGCGCGCTCTACGACGATGCGTTCGCCGAAATCTGGTTCGCCAGTGAGGAAATCGCGCAGGTCAACGGCTTCACCCGGGCAGAGTAACCGGGTCAGATCTTGCGGATGACGGTGACAACCTTGCCGAGCACGGCGGCGTCGTTTCCGGGGATGGGATCGAACGCCGGGTTGTGGGGCATCAGCCAGATCTGACCGCCGCTGCGCTTGAACGTCTTGACGGTGGCCTCGCCGTCGATCATGGCCGCGACGATGTCACCGTTGTCGGCGACGTTCTGCTGGCGCACTACCACCCAGTCGCCGTCGCAGATCGCTGCGTCGACCATCGAGTCGCCGACCACCCGCAGCAGAAACAGCGCGCCCTCACCGACCAGCTCGCGCGGCAGCGGAAAGACGTCTTCGACGGCCTCTTCGGCAAGGATCGGACCGCCGGCCGCGATGCGTCCCAGCACCGGCACAAAAGTGGGCTCCGGCAACGCATCCGAGCCTGACACGTCGGTGAGCACCGTGGGCCCGGCGTCGTCGGCGCCGCGGACGTCGACCGCGCGCGGCCGGTTCGGGTCCCGGCGCAAATAGCCCTTGCGCTCCAGCGTGCGCAGCTGATGCGCCACCGAGGAGGTCGACGTCAGGCCGACCGCATCACCGATTTCCCGGATGCTCGGCGGATAGCCGCGGCTGGTGACCGACGCGCGGATGACATCCAGAATTGTGCGCTGTCGCTCGGTCAGCCCGGAATCCGTGGATCGACGGCTGGTCCCCGGGGTATCGCTGCGGTCGCTCATAGGAACGAATGTAGACCCAATCGCGCCGGAGATCAAACATGTGTTCGAGGCGTGTCGTCGGTGACCCGCGAGCTTGTCGGTGGGGCGGATTACCGTCCGAATCGCAATGCAACGATTCGATCACACGTTCGGAATTCGAACGCACTATCGATTATAGTTCGAACAGGCGATCGATTCAGCGTCGAGGAGAGGGGCACAGATGACCGCCATCGAGACGATTCGGCCGGACCTGCGTCGCCGTGCTCGCCCGGTGCGGGTGGGCCCCGCCGGCCCGCGTGACCAGCGGGCTCATCGCCCGCGCCGGACGGGGCCGGCCGTCGCGCCGCCACGCTATCGCGGCACCGGGGTGTTGATGTCGACCGCGCCGCACCGGCCGCGCCCGATCACTCCGGCTGCCACAGTGGCGCTGGCCCTGCTCGCCGCGATCATCACGGTGTGGCTCGGGCTGGTTGCCCAGTTCGGCGCGGCGGTGCAGGGCGGCGCCGCGGGCCGGGTGCCCGATCGGCTCGCCGTGGTGCGAGTCGAACCGGGGGAGACGCTGTCGCATCTGGCCGCGCGGGTGGCACCGGACGCGCCGGCTGGACAGGTCGCCGAGCGCATCCGCCAACTCAACGGCCTCGACACGGCGGCACTGGCCGCCGGGCAGACCCTGATCGCGCCGGTCGGCTGACGGCTCCGCCCGTGTACCTATCGGGTCGCGCGCGGGTACGCTCGGAATGTTCTGAGGTACCCGGCTATCAGCGCGGCGAAGGAGCGGCCATGCACTGTCCGTTCTGTCGTCACCCGGATTCCAGGGTGGTCGACTCCCGGGAGACCGACGAGGGCCAGGCCATCCGGCGCCGCAGGTCGTGTCCCGAGTGCGGGCGGCGATTCACCACGGTCGAAACCGCGGTGTTGGCGGTGGTCAAGCGCAGTGGGGTCACCGAGCCGTTCAGCCGCGAAAAGGTCATCAGCGGGGTGCGACGCGCGTGTCAGGGCCGCCAGGTCGACGACGACGCACTGAACCTGCTTGCCCAGCAGGTCGAGGACACGGTCCGCGCCAAGGGGTCGCCGGAGGTGCCCAGCCACGAGGTCGGTCTGGCAATCCTGGGTCCACTGCGCGAACTCGACGAGGTGGCGTACCTGCGATTCGCCTCGGTGTACCGGTCCTTTTCCTCCGCAGACGATTTCGAGCGCGAGATCGAGGCGCTGCGCGCACACCGCAAGGTGTCAGCGCCCGGTTAACCGTCCGCGACCACGGCGCTTTAGGCTGGCCGCATGCCCGCCGACCTGCACCCCGACCTCAAAGAGCTCGCGCCGCTGCTGGGCACCTGGACGGGCCGCGGGTCGGGGAAATACCCGACCATCGAGCCGTTCGACTATCTCGAGGAAGTCGTATTCGGCCACGTCGGCAAGCCGTTTCTGGCCTACGGCCAAAAGACCAAGGCAGCCGCCGACGGGAAGCCGCTGCACGCCGAGACGGGATACCTGCGGGTGCCGCAGCCCGGTCAGCTCGAACTGGTGCTGGCCCATCCCAGCGGGATCACCGAGATCGAGGTCGGCACCTACACGAGGAGCGGCGACGTCATCGACATCGAGCTGACCGCGTCGACGATCGGCTTGACGCCGACCGCCAAAGAGGTGACCGCGCTCGGCCGCCGGTTCCGGATCGACGGCGACGAGCTGTCGTATTCGGTGCAGATGGGCGCGGTCGGCCAACCGTTGCAGAACCACCTCAGCGCGGTGCTGCGCCGTACCGGCTAGACGAACCGGGTCACGCCGTCGTCGACGACCCGGCCGGCAACGCGAACCCATCCCTCGGGGTTCCAGGTGGTCTGGATCACCGACCCCTTGCCCTGCACGATGGTCAGGTCGCGGCTGAGGTAGTCGGTGATGCGCACCGCCGCCGACCCGGTGGCTTCGTCCTCGGGGACGCCCAGGCCCGGCGCGAACATCCGGGCACGCAACGATCCCGCTTCCCGGTCGGTCCAGGTCCATAAATAGTGGCCGATGTCGTCGGGAAAGTCGGCGGGGTCGGCCGCAGCAAGCTCGTCGAGCGATTCGAGGTCATGGATCGCCAGCTCGGGCGCCCACTCAGAGCGGGCGTTGATGGCGGTGACATCGTCGCCGTAGCTGACCTGCACGATGCCGGCGGGCAGCTGCAGAGTGCGGATCGGCGTGCCCCGCTGGCGCAGCCACCACGACACTCCGACGGCCGGGTGCCCGGCGAACGCCAGCTCGGTCATCGGTGTGTAGATGCGGGCATGCGCCGTCGTCGACCCGGGCGCGGGCAGATCGACGAATATCGTTTCGCTGTAGCCCAATTGGCGTGACAGGCGCTGCCGGTCCCGGACATCCACAGTGCTGGCGTCGATGACACCGAGTGGATTTCCGAAGTTGCCGGCCGAGTCGGTGAAAACGCGCAATACCGTGACGTCGATGCTCATGGGGTGACCCTACGGCGACGCGACATTCAGGTGGCGCTGCGTTCGTCGGAGCCCATGGCGTTCAACACCGCAACCCGGGTTTCATGCGGGCCGGAGACCGTGCTCGCGCCCCCGCCGTTGCGCAACAACTCGCGCCGCGCCGCGTGGTCGTACTCGGCGGGTTTGGTGGTATCGATGAATTGCTCGACGACTTCGATGAAGCGGTCGGGGTCGTCGTGGAACGGGAAATGCCCGGAGCGCTCGAAGATCTCGAGGCGTGACCCGGGCATCGCGGCGTGCGCCATCCGCGCATGGCTGACCGGCACCACGACATCGTCGGTGCCCCAAATGATCTGCACTGGAAGGGATTCCATCAAATAACATCGGTCCAGCACGGTGACCATCTGACCGCGCCAGTCCACCACTGCACGCAGGGTGCGGGTGAAGGCCGACGATGCCGTCGGCTCGGGCAGGTCGGCCAGTATCCGCAGCACGTCGGGCAGGTCGCGGCCCAGTGCGGTGGAGCCCAGAAGCCAGCCCGCCGCACGACCGGCGATCTGCACGGCCGGGAGCACCAACGGCAGCCGCAGCAGCGCCAGCGCCTCGCCGCCCAGCGGCAGCGAGGCCAGCCGCAGCACCAGGTTGACGTCCTTGGTGATACCGCCGGCGCCGACCAGCACCAGCCGCTCGACCAATTGCGGGAACTGGTAAGCGAATTGCATCGCCACGCCGCCACCGAGCGAATGGCCGACGACGGTGACCCGCTCGATGTCGAGCACCGACAGCAGATCACGCATCCCGTTGGCGTAGGCCGCGGCCGAGTAGTCGGCGCGGGGCTTGTCCGACTGCCCGTGGCCCAGCAGGTCGACCGCGATCACGGTGAACCGCTGCGCCAGCTTGGCGTGCACCGGTTCCCAGGTGGTGGAATTGTCGCCGATCCCGTGGATCAGCAAAATGACCGGCCCGGAACCCGCGATCCGGAAGGCGCGCCGGTAACCGTGGATGGTGCGGAACTGCAGTGACGGCGTCACCTCACGCACCGGCCGGAGTCTGGTCATGCCGCCAACCTCGCTCTCCGGCCGCATCGCCAAAGGTCAGGTCGGGTCGTCGTCGTCGAACTTCTTTTCGGCCTGCTGGGCCAAAAACCGCTCGAACTCCGCGCCCAGCTCATCGCCACTGGGCAGATCCTCGTCGCGCGTCAGCAGCGACCTGTTCTCCTGAGCGGCGACAAACGCATCGTACTGGCGCTCCAGCGCAGCTACCACTTGGGCCACCTCCGGGCTGGCCTCGACCTGCTCGTCGATCTTGGCCTGGATGTCGGCCGCCGCTTCTTCGAGGGCCTGCAACGGCAGCTGCAGCGATCCGGTTTTGGCGACCTGTTCCAGCAGCGCCTGCGCGGCGGCCGGATAGTCGGTCTGGGCCAGGTAGTGCGGGACGTGCACGGTGAACCCGACTACCTCGTGGCCGTGCTGGGCCATTCGGTACTCGAGCAGGTTCGACGCGCTGCCGGGCACCTGGACCTCGGCGATCCATGGGGTGAAATCGGCGATCAGCTCGCGGTTGTTGGAGTGCGCCGTCATGGTCACCGGCCGGGTGTGGGGGACCGCCATCGGGATGGTGCCCAGGCCGATGGTCTGCCGGACCCCGAGACGTTCGGCCAGCAGTCGCACCGCGCTGATGAAGCGCTCCCACTTTAGGTCAGGCTCCATGCCGGCTAGCAGCAGAAACGGCGTGCCGACGCTGTCGTGCAGGGCGTACAGGCTCAGCTCGGGGTCGTCGTAGCTGGTGAAGTGGTCGGTCTTGAACGTCATCAGCGGGCGTCGCGAGCGGTAGTCCAGCAGCTCGTCGATCGCAAACGACGCCACCAGCTCGGTGTCCAGCGCCTCTTTGAGGTGGGTGGCGGCCAGCCGGATCGCGTGACCTGCGTCGGAAAAGCCCTCCAAGGCATGCACCAGTACCGGTCCGCGCCCATCCGACGACGACAACTGCGGCGCGGGGAACTCGAGCTCATACATCCCGTTCTGTTCGGGCTGGTAGTTCTGTCCCTGGTCCGGGGGCTGGTGGTGGCCCATCGATTGCCTCCTCGTCGTGGCGCGGCGTATCGCACCGCCTCATACAGTCTCTCGCAGATCGGCGGGCAACACCCGCCCGTACGTCCAAACGCGGTGCCGGAAGACCGCATTCCGCATGATCGGGCATGATCGGCGGTGATGCGACGAGTGGTGGCGGGCCTGTCGGTGCTGGCCGTGCTGCTGGCGGCGTGCGGGCAGCGGGCGGCGTCGGCGCCGATCACCGCCACGTCCGAGCATGCCGTGGTCAACGGCATTGCGGCGGGCCCGGTGCCGCCCGACCCGCGGGTGGGCGCGATCTTTCTCGGCGGCGGTGACCTGCACACCTGTACCGGCTCGGTGCTGCATTCCGCCGGCGGCGACCTGGTGCTCACGGCGGCGCACTGCCTGGCCGCGGGGTTGCCGACGAACTTCGTCCCTGGGTTTTCGGGGTCCGCCCCGCCGGCCGAGGTCTGGACGGTCGACACCGTGTATCTCGATCCGCGCTGGCTGGCGACCCAGGACCCGCGCGCCGACTATGCGATCGCGCGGGTCAGCCGCCCCGACGGTGCCGCGGTCGAGGCGAGGGCCGGCTCAGCGCTGTCGCTGGGCAGCGCCCCCGGACCGGGCACCCGGGTCAGCGTCGTCGGCTATCCGGTCGGCGCCGGTGGCGCGCCGATCGGCTGCCGGGCCGAAACGGCGCTGACGCAGGGGACCTACCCCACGCTGCCCTGTGCCGGGCTGGTCGACGGCACCAGCGGCGCGCCGTGGATCAGCGGGTCGACGGTGACGGGCGTGATCGGTGGGCTGGACGGCGGCGGCTGCGAGGAAAACGTCTCGTATTCGGCGCCATTCGACGAGCAGACCACCGCGCTATTGGACCGTGCCGAGGCCGGCGGGCCGGGCGATGTTGCCCCGCAAGCCTTTAACGACCCCTGCTAACTGCGGAACTGGTTGAGCGCCCGCATCTTGTTCGTGACGTCGAGTGCCGCCACCTTGTAGGCCTCCGAGAACGTCGGATAGTTGAACACCGCGTCGACCAGGTAGTCGACGGTGCCGCCGCAGCCCATCACGGCCTGCCCGATGTGCACCATCTCGGTGGCGCTGGTGCCGAAGATGTGCACGCCGAGCAGCGTGCGGTCCTCGGTCGACGCGAGCAGCTTGAGCATGCCGTAGGAGTCGCCGGCGATCTGGCCGCGGGCCAGCTCGCGGTAGCGGGCCACCCCCACCTCGTAGGGGATCGCGTCCTTGGTCAGCTCGACCTCGGTGGCGCCCACGTAGGAGACCTCCGGGATCGAGTAGATGCCGATCGGCTGCAGATCGGTCATGCCGTCGGTGGGCTCGCCGAACGCGTGATAGGCGGCCAGCCGGCCCTGGTCCATCGAGGTGGCGGCCAGGGCGGGGAAGCCGATCACGTCGCCGACGGCGTAGATGTGGTCGACCTTGGTGCAGAACTGGTCGTCGACGAAAATCCGGCCGCGGTGGTCGGTCTCCAACCCGGCCTTGTCCAGGTCGAGATCCTCGGTCTGGCCCTGGCGCCCCGCGGAGTACATCACGGTCTCGGCGGGGATCTGCTTGCCGCTGGCCAGCGTGGTGACGGTGCCGACGGAGCCGACGTCCACCGCGGTGACCTCCTCGCCGAACCGGAACGTGACGGCCAGGTCCCGCAGATGGAATTTCAGCGCCTCGACGATCTCCGGGTCGCAGAAGTCCAGCATCGTCTCGCGCTTTTCCACGACCGTCACCTTGGTGCCCAGCGCGGCGAACATCGACGCGTATTCGATGCCGATCACGCCGGCGCCAACCACCACCATCGACGACGGCAGCGACTTGAGATCGAGAATGCCGTCGGAGTCCAGCACGCGTTCCTCGTCGAACTCGACCCCGCCGGGCCGCACCGGCTTGGTGCCGGTGGCGATCACGATGAAGTCGCCGGAGACGGTGACACGTTCGCCGCGCGACGCGTCCTCCACCAGAATGGTATGTGGGTCGACGAAGCGACCATGTCCGACGATCAGGTCAATTCGGTTGCGCATCAACTGATTTCGCACCACGTCGACTTGCTTGCCGATCACGTGCTGGGTGCGGGCCAACAGGTCGGCCGGGGTGATCTTGTCCTTGACGCGATAACTCGCGCCGTACAGTTCGCGCTGGCTCATCCCGGTGAGATAGACCACCGCTTCCCGCAACGTTTTCGACGGGATAGTTCCGGTGTTGACGCAGACCCCGCCCAGCATCCGGCCGCGCTCGACGACGGCGACCGACTTGCCAAGCTTGGCCGCGGCGATCGCCGCTTTCTGCCCGCCCGGACCAGAACCGATGACAACCAGGTCGTACTCCCGCATCGAACCCATGAGATAGACATCTACGCTGATTCGTCAAATCTCGCACGCCGACGGCGCGATACACAGTTGCGAGTTCGTCCCCAGCGGGCCGATCGCGGGGCCCGCCCGTGCACACCGTGACGGTGCCGGTTGCCAGCGTTCGCGCTATGACAACGCATCGAACAGACTTTGAACTGAACCGCCCCGGCGCATTGATCGCCGCGCTGCCGGCCGTCTTGGGTTTTGTCCCGGAAAAATCACTGGTGCTGGTGTCGATCGACGCCGGCGAGCTCGGCTCGGTCATGCGCGTCGACCTGTCCGACAAGCTGCCCGGCCGGCTGGGGCACCTTGCGGACGTCGCCGCCGCAGCGGATCCCGAGGCTGCCATCGCGGTCCTGGTCGACGCCGACGGCGCCGGCTGTCCGGTCTGCAACGAGGAATACCGGGAGCTGTGCGCCACCCTCACCGACGAGTTGGCGCAACGCGACATCGTGTTGTGGGCCGCGCATGTAGTGGACCGGGTGGCTCCCGGCGGGCGGTGGCACTGCGTCGACGGCTGCGGTTCGGCCGGGCCGGTCGACGACCCGTCGGCGTCGCCGCTGGCGCTGGCCGCGGTGCTGGACGGCCGGCGGCTGTACGCGCGACGTGCCGACCTGCAGGCGGTCATCGCCGCCGACGACAGTGCCGAACTGGCCGCGCTCGTCGAGCAATGCGCCGCGGCCCGCGACGCCGCGTGCCGCGCGGATCCGGTCGGCTGCGGCCGCCGCGACGTGGAAGCGGCGATGGCCGCCGCGGCGCGGGTAGCTGACGGACACGGGCTCGACGATGCGGAGGTGGCCCGGCTGGGCTGCGCGCTGGTTGACGTGCAGGTCCGCGACACGCTCTACGCCCTTGCCGTCGGCGAGAACGCCGGTGCCGCCGAGTCGCTGTGGGCGCTGCTGTCGCGCCGCCTGCCCGCGCCGTGGCGGACCGAAGCGCTGGTGTTGCTGGCGTTCAGCGCGTACGCCCGCGGCGACGGGCCGCTGGCCGGGGTGTCGCTGGAGGCCGCGCTGCGCTGCGAGCCCGGCCACCGGATGGCGGGCATGCTCGACACCGCGTTGCAGTCGGGGCTGCGGCCGGAGAACATCCGGGAGCTCGCGCTCACCGGCTATCGGCTGGCTCGCCGGCTCGGGGTGCGGCTACCGCCGCGGCGGAGCTTCGGCCGCGCAAGCTAAGCGCGCTAGACCTTCTCGACCTTGACGGCGTGGGCCATCTCGTGCGGCAAGCTCACGTTCTCGTGGCCCGGTATCACGATCGTCACACCGCCGGCCGGGTTGGTCTCGACAGTGACTCGCGCGTTGGGCACCACGCCGGCGTCCTTCAGGCGGGTGATCAGGTCGATGTCGCCCTGGACATGCTCGGTGAGCTGGCGCACCACCACCGCGACCGGGGAGCCGGCCGGCAGCTCGGTCAACCGCACCAGGTTGGCGTCCTCAGCGCCGGATTCCACGCCGAGGTCCAGCAGCCCGGGGATCGGGTTGCCGAACGGCGAGGTGGTCGGGTTGTTGAGCACCTGCACCAGGCGACGCTCGACGTCCTCGCTCATGACGTGCTCCCAGCGGCAGGCCTCGGCATGCACGTCTTCCCACGGCAGCCCGATGACATCGACCAGCAGCCGCTCGGCGAGCCGGTGCTTGCGCATCACGGCGATGGCCAGCGCCCGGCCCTTGTCGGTCAACTCGAGGTGCCGATCGCCGGCGACGTGCACCAGCCCGTCGCGCTCCATCCGGGACACGGTCTGGCTGACAGTGGGTCCGCTCTGGTCGAGCCGCTCGGCGATACGCGCGCGCAGCGGCGTCACGCCCTCTTCCTCGAGGTCGTAGATCGTCCGCAGATACATCTCGGTGGTATCAACCAGGTCGTTCATTCCGCACCCTCCGTCGCAGCTCGAGTCTACTTGGCCAGCTGCGTGAATGGTTCGCTAACACACTCGCACCGCCACGGCAGGAGTATGCCCGCCGCGTGGCGGCGGGCATACTCCTGCTCGGTTTCAGCTGGCGTAAGAGCGCAGCCGGTCGGCGCGTTCGCCGTTGCGCAGCTTGGCCATCACCTCGCGCTCGATCTGGCGAACCCGTTCACGGGACAGCCCGAACAGCTTGCCGATCTGGTCCAGCGTGCGCGGCTGCCCGTCGTCGAGGCCGAAGCGCAGCCGGATCACCTGATGCTCGCGCTCGTCGAGCGTTGCCAGCACGCTGCGGATGTCGGTGTGCAGCAACTCGGCGATCACCGCGTTCTCGGCGGACATCGCCTCGGCGTCTTCGATGAAGTCGCCCAGCGGGGCTTCCTCTTCGGAGCCCACCGGCATGTCGAGGCTGACCGGGTCACGGCTGTGCTCGAGCAGGTCGTTGATCTTGTCGACCGGAATGCCCGACTCGGCGGCGAGCTCCTCGTCGGTGGCCTCGCGACCGAGGTTCTGGTGCATCTCCCGCTTGATGCGCGCCAGCTTGTTGACTTGCTCGACGAGGTGAACCGGCAACCGGATGGTGCGGCTCTGGTCGGCCATGCCACGGGTGATCGCCTGCCGGATCCACCAGGTTGCATACGTGGAGAACTTGAATCCCTTTGTGTAGTCGAACTTTTCCATCGCGCGGATCAGTCCGAGGTTGCCTTCCTGGATGAGATCCAGCAGCGGCATGCCGCGACCGGTGTAGCGCTTGGCCAGCGACACCACCAGCCGCAGATTGGCTTCCAGCAGATGCCGGCGCGCCGCTTCGCCGTCGCGAACAACGGCCTGCAGATCACGTTTGCGGTTCTCGCCGAGCCGCTTACGGGTTTCCAGGAGATGCTGGGCGTAAAGCCCGGCCTCGATGCGCTTGGCGAGTTCGACTTCGTCAGCGGCGTTCAGCAACGCCGTCTTGCCGATGCCGTTCAGATACACGCGCACCAAGTCCGCGGCTGGGCTTTGAGCGTCCAGATCGCTGTCAACCCGGCTTGTGGTGGCATTTGCCATAGCGGCCTCCCGATCGGCTTGAACTGTCACGTGGTCCAACGACCAACCTGAGCCAAGAGTTCCCACCACGCGCCGATCTCACACGCTTTGACGTGCACAAATGTCGCCGCGACCTGTGAAAGTGCTGAGAAACTGCAGCCGGTGGCCGATTACGCGGAACCCGGGCGCTCCGGCGGTTCCGGTTGCGGAGCCGGTCCACGGCGCGGCTCGAGCGCGGGCCGCTCGGCGGTCGGAAAAATCGGGGTACGGCGACGGGTGGCATCGAACCGCCGGGGCTCGTCGGCGCGGCGCGGCGGCCGGTCGTTGGCAATCAGCACGGCCATCCACGGCAACGGAATTGACGCCACCAGAATCAGCAGCGAGATCAGACCGTTGTGCCAGGCGCCGTAGGCCAGTGCGGCCAACACCAGCGCGGGAATCCGGAATGCCATCAGCGTCAGGTACTTGCGGACTCGCTCGCGATGCTGCACCTCATAGGAGGGGGCAGCCGCGGTGATCAGCACTGGCCGACCGTCGTCGTCGAAACCCAGCTCGGGGCTGTGCTTCATATCTTTACTGTCCCACACTCCGTCGACTCTGTCGTAACCGGTTTCCGGCACAATATGAGGCATGCAGACCCAGACGATCGAGCGCACCGATACCGACGAACGCGTCGACGACGGGACGGGCAGCGACACTCCGAAATACTTCCACTACGTCAAGAAAGACAAGATCGCCGAGAGCGCCGTGATGGGCACGCATGTCGTCGCGCTATGCGGCGAAGTGTTCCCGGTGACCCGGTCGGCCAAGCCGGGGTCGCCGGTGTGCCCGGATTGCAAGCGGATCTACGACCAGCTCAAGAAGAGCTGACCCGCGCGGCGCCGAGGTCGCGAGCACACTCGACGTCCGTGCCGGTCTCGTCGCTGTTGCCGATCCCCGTGCGTGCCTTCAGCCAGCGCCGCAGCCGGTGTGTATGAGTGGCCGGCGCCGGCCACTCTTCCTGGATGGCGGCGTTGAGCTCGGCGCCCAGCATGATCGCGAACCCGCCGAAGAAGGCGAATAACAAGAAGGCGATCGGGGTGGCCAACGCCCCGTAGGTGTAGCCGGTGCTGTTGATCCAGCGCAGGTAGAAACGCAAACCCAGTGTGGCGATGAGGAATACGACGGTGGCCAACATCGCGCCGAGGACCAGCCGGTGTGTCGGCAGCGCTTCGGGCAGCGCCACCCGGTACAGGATCATCACGGCGACCATCAACCCGACGATCAGTGCCGGGTAATAGCCGATGTTCAACCAGCTGTCAGGGACGAATTGCTCCACCTTCCGCGGGCCCTGCACCATCAGCGGCGCGGTGGCGATCAGGAAGAGCAGCATCGCGACGTACAACCCCAGCGCGTAGAGCCGCTGACGCACCGGATGGCGCAGGGGCGTTTGGTCGTGGGCCTCGACCACGGAATCCACGAACGCTGACACGGCCGACGAGCCGGCCCACAGCGAGATCACGAAGCCCAGCGACACCACCTCGCCGCGCGCGCCCTTGTCGATGTCGCTGATCGTCGGCTTGATGATCTCGTTGACGACGTTGTCGGAAAAGAAACTGTGTGCCATGGTCACCAATCGGTGCTCGATGGCAGGCAGGGTGTCCGGGCCGAACAGCGGTGCGACGTAGGCGAGGCTCCCGAGCATGCCCAGCAGTAGCGGCGGCAAGGACAGCGCCGACCAGAACGCCGCCTGCGCCGACTCGGAAAAGATGGAGTCGTCCCAGCTTTTCGACAAGGTCCGGCGGGTGACGCGCCAGATGTGGTGGCGTGAGGGCTTCGGGATCTGGCTGCTCATGATCAGTCCAGGATTCCTGACGTGGCGTGCCGCCGCGCGGATTGCCGACGGGCGAGTTGTGGCCTACGGCTCCAGCGGGGGGCTGACTTCGAGCACGGCAGCCAACTCGATCAGCTTGGCCTCGTGTTCATTCGCGTGATGCTGGCAGAAGAGAAGTTCGGCACCTGAGGGCAGCTTGGCACGCACCCGTGCGGCGGCGCCACACCGGTCGCATCGATCAGCCCTTGTCAGTTCCGGACTGGTCAAAGTTGCGTTCATGGCTACTCCTTCTGGCCTAACTCCACTGTCTCAAATGTCGGGGCGTTTGGCCTTCTTCCCCGAGGGTTACCCGGTGTGTCGTTTCTCACGCCTGTCCAGGTGCCGGTCGGGCAGGCTGGTTCGGTGAACTCCCAACCCGCGGTGCTGATGCACCTGTGTTCAACAGACGAGTGGACCCGCGCGCAGGCCTGCGGTGAGCTTCGCCCGCAATCACTGGCCGACGCCGGCTTCGTCCATCTGTCGGCGCCCGAACAAGTGCACCTGCCGGCCAACCGGCTCTACCGTGGCCGCACCGACCTGGTGCTGCTCCGCATCGACCCGGCCCGGTTGGCTTCGCCGGTGCGTTGGGAACCCGGTGTAGCAACGGATCCGCAGGCGATGCTGTTCCCGCATCTGTACGGGCCACTGCCAATCGGCGCTGTGATCGGTGTCACCAGCTACCGGCCGGGTCCTGACGGCGTCTTTCCGCCGGCAGCGGAATCTATATAGGCGTCGGCCTCGATCTCCACGAGCAAGTCGGGTGCGATGAGCGCCGAGACCTCGACCATAGTGGCCGCGGGCCGGATCTTTCCGAAGACGTCGGCGTGTACTTCGCCGACCTCGCGCCAGCGCGAAATATCGGTCACGTAGATGCGGGTGCGGACGACATCGGCGAGAGCCGCGCCGGCTTCGCCCAGCGCAATCTCGATGCGGCGCAAGCAATCCCGGGTCTGCGTTGCGATGTCGTCGCCGGCCCCGGTTGTTCCCGATACCGCCACATGCGGGCCGATCCGCACGGCCCGCGAATAGCCGACGGCGGATTCGTAATCTGATCCGGACGAGACGAGGACGCGGCGCGATGACATGCCGTCAGGCTATTGCATTGCGCGGCAAGAGCGCTCAGTCGAGGTAGTCGCGCAGGACCTGCGAACGACTGGGGTGGCGCAGCTTCGACATCGTCTTGGACTCGATCTGGCGGATACGTTCGCGGGTGACGCCGTAAACCTGGCCGATCTCGTCGAGGGTGCGGGGCTGGCCGTCGGTGAGCCCGAAGCGCAGCCGAACGACGCCTGCCTCGCGTTCGGACAACGTCTCCAGCACCGACTGCAGCTGGTCTTGCAGAAGGGTGAACGAGACGGCGTCGACGGCGACCACCGCTTCGGAATCCTCGATGAAATCGCCGAGTTGGCTGTCACCCTCGTCGCCGATCGTCTGGTCCAGTGAGATCGGCTCGCGGGCGTACTGCTGGATCTCCAGCACCTTCTCCGGAGTGATGTCCATTTCCTTGGCGAGCTCCTCCGGAGTGGGCTCGCGGCCAAGGTCCTGCAGCAGCTCGCGCTGGATGCGGCCGAGCTTGTTGATCACCTCGACCATGTGCACCGGGATGCGGATGGTGCGGGCCTGATCGGCCATCGCGCGGGTGATCGCCTGGCGGATCCACCATGTCGCGTAGGTGGAGAACTTGTAACCCTTGGTGTAGTCGAACTTTTCGACCGCGCGGATCAGGCCCAGGTTGCCCTCCTGGATCAGGTCGAGAAACGCCATGCCGCGGCCGGTGTAACGCTTGGCCAGCGACACCACCAGTCGCAGATTCGCTTCCAGCAGATGGTTTTTCGCGCGGTCGCCGTCACGACAAATCCACATCATGTCGCGGCGCTGGGCGGCGGGCAGCTTTTCGCCGCGCTCGGCCATCTCGGCCATCAGCTGGGTGGCGTACAAGCCCGCCTCGATTCGCTTGGCCAGCTCCACCTCTTCTTCGGCGTTGAGCAGGGCCACCTTGCCGATCTGCTTGAGGTAGGCGCGCACCGAGTCGGCCGACGCGGTGAGCTCGGCATCCTTGCGGGCCTGCCGCAACGCCTCGGACTCGTCCTCGTCCCATACGAAATCGCCTGAGGCTTTGTCCTTTTCGGTTGGCTCGGCGATTTCCTCGTCGTCGTCGGACGTCTCGGCGCTCGCTGCGGCCGGGTCGGCATCCGCTTCCGCCTCGTCGGTGTCCTCCGGCTCGACGTCGGTGTCGTCGTCGCCCTCGGACGCTACGTCTTCCTCGAGGTCCTCGAGGGTGAGGTCGGCGTCCAACTCGAGGTCTTCGCCAGGCTCGCCGTCGAGTTCCGGTTCCGCATCGAGCTCATCGACTTCATCTTCGAGGGCATCGGCGACAACCTCGGCGCCTTTGGTGGCGTCCTTGGCGGACGCGGCTTTCTTGGCCCGTCCACGCGCGGGTGCCGACTTGGCGGCGCTTTTTGCCGGTGCGCGGCCCTTTTTCGCTGTGTCGGCGGCCGCCTTGGCGGTTTTCGCGGGTGTCTTGCTGGCTCGTGTTGATGTCTTGGTAGCCCGTTTGGCGGGGGCGGAGCCGTTGGCGGACTTGGCCGCGGATCGCTTCGCCCCGGCTTTGGCGGGGGACTTGGTAGCGGTGCGCTTCACCGGCTCATCGGTTGCCGGGCTTGCTTTGGTCGCTGCCACGAAAACCCCTTCGGTCGCCTCAAGTTGTCGCGCCGAGCCTTCGGCGCGGTTGGCGTGCGCTACCGAAAGTGTCGGCTATGTCGGATGTCGGCCTTGATATCAGCTTGGATGCTCGCCGCCAGTGTTGGGCGGCTGCCGCTGACCATTGTAACGACACGGGCCGGTACTGCCGCCCCGAGCGCGCAAATTCAGTGGGTGACGTCGCTGGTAGCCGCCATCGCCGCGCCGACGATCCCCGCGGTGTTTTGCAGGGCGGCGGCCACCACCGGTGTCCGGTTTTCCAGCAGCGGCACCCATTTGTCGGCCTTGCGGCTGATGCCGCCGCCGGCGATGAACAGATCGGGCCACAATGCGTTCTCGAAGGCGACCAGCACCTTGGTCACCTGCTTGGCCCACTTCTGGTAGCTCCAGCCCTTGTTGTCCCGGACCGACGACGCGGCGCGGTGCTCGGCTTCTTTGCCGTCGACGTCGACGTGTCCCAACTCGGTGTTGGGCAGCAGTATCCCGTTGTGGATCAGCGCCGAGCCGATCCCGGTACCGAACGTGAGCAGGATTACCAACCCGGTCTGGTCCTTGCCCGCCCCATAGCGTTCTTCGGCGAGCCCGGCGGCATCGGCGTCGTTGAGGACGACGATCTCTTGACCATTCAGTTCGGCGCTGATGATGTCGCGCGCGTTGGTGCCGATCCACGCCTTGTCGACGTTGGCCGCCGTCTGCACGACGCCCTGGGTGACGACGCCGGGATAGGTCACCCCCAGCGGGCCGGACCAGCCGAATTCGTTGACGACCGCCGCAATCGTCTTGGCCACCGCCGGCGGCGTGGCGGGCTGTGGTGTCGGCAGCTTGAACCGGTCACCGACCAGCTGACCGGTGTCCAAGTCCACGATCCCGCCCTTGATGCCGCTGCCGCCGACGTCGACGCCGAAACCCCGCCGCTGCGGTGAGTCGCTACTGGTCATCGGAACTCCTCGGGCGAGACGGGCCTGTCGGACCACACCCTAATGCGTCCATGCGCGGCCCACCGCCAGATCGCTGTGCTGCGATAGACCGGTGAGCACACCTGACAACCAGCCCGCTCGCCTGCGTGCGGTCGCCGAAGCGTTGGCCGGCGAGGCGGCCGACTTCGTGCGCCGCCGCCGCGCCGAGGTGTTCGGCGCCGACGCCAACGGCGCGGCGAGTGGGGCGGTGCAGAGCAAGACCACCCCGACCGATCCGGTCACCGTCGTCGACACCGAAACCGAGCGGCTGTTGCGGGATCGGTTGGCGCAACTGCGATCCGGCGACCCGATTCTCGGCGAGGAGGGCGGCGGGCCCGCCGATTCGGCCGCAGCCGGCGCGGTCACCTGGGTGCTCGACCCCATCGACGGCACGGTGAACTTCGTCTACGGGATCCCGGCCTACGCGGTGTCGGTGGCGGCACAGATCGACGGCGTGTCGGTGGCGGGTGCGGTCGCCGACGTCGTCGCGGGGCGGGTGTATTCGGCGGCGACGGCACTCGGCGCTCATCTCACCGACGCGAACGGAGCCCGCCGGCTGCGGTGCAGCGCGGTCGACGATTTGTCGATGGCGCTGCTGGGTACCGGATTCGCGTACTCGCGGCGGCGGCGCACCGCGCAGGCGGCGCTGGCGGCGAAGATGCTGCCGGTGGTCCGCGACGTGCGCCGCATCGGTTCTGCCGCACTGGATTTGTGCATGGTGGCGGCCGGGGGGCTGGATGCCTACTACGAGCACGGCCTGCACGTGTGGGACTGCGCGGCCGGGGCACTGATCGCCGCCGAGGCGGGGGCCCGGGTGGTGTTGCCGGCGGAGTCGGACGGCAGCGCCGGCCTGGTGGCCGCCGCGGCGCCCGGGATCGCCGACGAATTGCTCGCCGCCCTCGAACGATTCGACGGCCTGGCCCCGATTCCCGGCTGAACTCAGCAGCTGCTGGAGTGCACCTTCGACAGCAGGGCCGGATCGGCGGGCTCGGCGCCCGGACGCAATCCGGCGAGCACCGCGTCGATGTCGTCGCTGTGCGTCAGCGCGGTGAAGTCGGTGCCCAGGGCGAGATCGACGGAGTCGTCGGCGCGGTCGTCGCGGAACAACTCGGTGCACGGCGCCACCAGCCACACCGCCGCGGCCGAGGCCTGGCCCGCCTCGCCGAAGCGGATCTGTCCCTGGCAGGTCAGCCGAGTGCCCTCGTAGATCGGATCGTTGGCGGCTGTCGGCTGCGCGAAGCCGAGGTCGTGCAGCGCATTGGCGACGTCGGCGGCCTGACCGCCGCGCCCGCTGGCATTGAGGACACGGATCTTGGTGTCGGCCAGTCTCGCCGGTGCGACGTTCGTCATCGTGCTGCGGGACACCGGCTCACCCAACCGTGGCTTTGCCGGATCCGACTGGCCTGGCGGCGGATTGCACACCGCGGCCTCGTGGACCTCGGGCGGACGGGTCAGTGCGATCGTCCATACCACGGCGGTCGCCACCAGCAGGACGATCAACAGGCAAATGGCGGGCCGGGCGTTGCGGCGCCGAAAAGGGCGACCGTGTTTGTCGAAGGCGGTGCCTTCGGTGATGAGCGCGACCACACGAGCACTCTAAAGGCGATCGCAAGCGCGGCGCAGCCGGGCGCGGCGGGTCGCCGCCGATTGAGTTCAGCGCGATGTTTAGGGCGGGATACCGCGGTTAAATTATCTGTGTGACGTAAATCACACTTGAAGACAGCGGGATACGGGCACGAATCGTTTGGTGGATGCGTTCGACGCTGGTACAAAGCGTTGCTTGCACAGTTTTCAAGGGGGAGCGAGGGGAGAGGCCGATGGCTACCGACTATGACGCCCCACGGCGAACCGAGACCGACGACGTTTCGGAGGATTCGCTGGAGGAGCTCAAAGCCCGGCGGAACGAAGCGGCGTCGGCCGTGGTCGACGTCGACGAGTCCGAGTCCGCCGAATCATTCGAACTGCCTGGCGCCGACTTGTCCGGCGAAGAGTTGTCCGTCCGCGTTGTTCCCAAGCAGGCCGACGAGTTCACCTGCTCCAGTTGCTTTCTGGTGCAACACCGCAGCCGGCTCGCCAGCGAGAAGAACGGCGTGATGATCTGTACCGACTGCGCGGCCTGATCGGGATCAGCTGCGCAATGCCGATAGCACCCGCTCCGGGTGGCGGCAGCTCACCAGCCAGTACGGCGTCGGGTCATCGGGGTCGTCGAGCACGACGAGCACCATGGGACCGACCCAGGCTCGGTGCAGCACAAAGGCCGCGGGATCGAGCTGACGCCCCAGCGCCGCCGACTTGGCCGAGCGGGGGATTTCCGCGGAGCGGGCGATCACGGTGACCGGCAGGTGCGCGTCGGCAGCCCATAGTTCGACCCCCTCGTCGCCGACGGTGACTCGTATCTCCATTCGCCCCAACCACAGCAGCGCACCGGTAGCCACAGCGAACAGCACCGCGAACGGCAGCCAGTTCGGCAGCGCGGGCACCCCCTGGTTGACCTCCAGGGCGACGATCGCCGCGAGCGCGAAACCTGGCGGCCACCACCACCATGGCACCCACAAACGCTCGCGATACCGCACGCTTTGCGGCGCGACACGCGTACCCGACACGCGGTCAAGGGTAATCTGTGCCCCCGTGTCGACCAGTCTGGCAGTTGTCCGTCTCGACCCCGGGCTCCCGCTGCCCAGCCGCGCCCACGACGGCGACGCCGGCGTCGATCTCTACAGTGCCGAAGACCTCGAACTCGCGCCCGGGCATCGCGCCCTGGTGCGGACCGGCGTCGCGGTGGCCATCCCGTACGGGATGGTCGGTTTGGTCCATCCACGCTCCGGATTGGCTGCGCGCGTTGGGCTTTCGATCGTCAATAGTCCAGGCACCATCGATGCCGGCTATCGCGGCGAGATCAAGGTGGCACTGATCAACCTCGACCCTGCGACGCCGATCGCGGTGCACCGGGGTGACCGCATCGCGCAGCTGCTGGTGCAACGGGTCGAGTTGGTCGACCTGGTCGAAGTGGCGTCGTTCGACGAGGCCGGGCTCGCCGAGACCTCCCGGGGCGACGGCGGCCACGGCTCCTCCGGTGGACATGCGAGTCTGTGATGGCATTCGGTAGGCGCAAACCCAAAGACGACGACCCGGAAGTTGCGGCGGCACAGCCGGAACCGTCGGCCGAGCCCGAACCCGAGGTGGAGCTCGACGGCCCCTTCGACATCGAGGATTTCGACGACCCCGCGGCCGCGGAAGTGGCCCGGCTGGACCTGGGCTCGGTGTTGATCCCGATGCCGGCGGAGGGCCAGCTGCAGGTCGAGCTCACCGAGACGGGCATTCCCAGCGCGGTGTGGATCGTGACACCGAACGGCCGCTACACCATTGCCGCGTATGCGGCGCCCAAAACGGCCGGCCTGTGGCGCGAGGTGGCCGGCGAGCTCGCCGACTCGCTGCGCAAGGACGGGGCCCAGGTGAGCATCCAGGACGGTCCGTGGGGCCGGGAGGTGGTCGGCACCGGGGCCGGAGTGGTGCGGTTCATCGGGGTCGACGGGTATCGCTGGATGATCCGCTGCGTGGTCAACGGGGCGCCGGAGGCCATCGACGCGTTGACCGTGGAAGCACGAGAAGCCTTGGCGGACACCGTGGTTCGTCGCGGCGATACGCCGCTGCCGGTGCGGACACCGCTGGCGGTGCAGCTGCCCGAGCCCATGGCAGCCCAACTTCGGGAGGCCGCGGCCCAGCAGGCGGCCGCGCAGCAGGACGCGTCCGCGCCTGCCGAGCGCCGCAGTGCCGCCGGGTCGGCAATGCAGCAGTTGCGCAGCAGCACAACCGGAGGCTAGGCGGCGTCGCGCAGTGCGGCCAGGCACGCGGTGCCCAGCGCGGCCGGGTCCTCGCCGATCTCATCGAGCGTCACCGACCGCAACGCCGCCCGCGGCGCGGCGGCCGCCCATTCGACTCCGACGTGCAGCGGGTGGATCGGGTCGTCGGTCGCGGCGGCGACGCCCAGCGGCGCGGCCAGGCGCGCCAGCTCCGCGCGGCTCGGTGCCACGTATGCCGCCGCCGCGTCCATCGCGTCGGGCAGGTGCGGCCACAGGCCCCGCCATGACCGGGCCAGCTCGTCGCCCAGCCATTGCGGGCTGGATGCCCGCATCTGGGCGGTCGTCGCGGCCAGCCCGTGGTGACGCAGCTGCTGGGCCGAATGCCGGGCCGCCAGAGCCGCCGGAGCGCCGTCGGGGGCGCCGGTCCAGGCGGGCAGCGCCGCCAGCACCGCGATCGCGCGGTCAGGATGCCGCAGCGCCCACCGGGCGGCCACCGCGGCACCGATCGAAACACCGCCGACGGCGATCGGGCCGCGCCGTGCAGCGTCGTCCAGGGCGGCCAGGTATCCGTCGATCAAGCGGCCCGGCTGCGGCGGCGGCGCCACGACCAGCGCACCCGCATCGCGCAGCGGTCCTCCGAACGCACGGTCGATGTAGTCGTCGTCGGATCCAGTTCCGGGCAGCACGACGGTCGTCACACCGTGCAAGTCGACAGGCACAGACTTGATACTGCCCGGCGTTTACGGGTACTCCACCGTCAGCCCAGGGGGCCGCATGGCGCCCGGGAACTAACGGGTCTACGGTGTCCGTTGGCATAACGGAGATTCGGCTCGGCCGAATTGTTCGAAAAGTAGGTGATGGCGACGGCCGAAGGTTATCTGCGCCGGCTCACCCGTCGACTGACGGAGGACCCCGAGCAGCGCGACGTCGAAGAGCTGTCCGACGAGGCGGTCAACACCGGCGCGCAGCGGGCGATCGACTGCCAGCGCGGGCAAGAGGTCACGATGGTCGGAACCCTGCGCAGCGTGGAAGCCAACGCCAAGGGATGCGCCGGCGGGGTCCGCGCCGAGTTGTTCGACGGCACCGACACCGTCGCGCTGGTGTGGCTGGGCCAACGCCGGATCCCCGGAATCGACTCCGGTCGCACGCTGCGGGTGCGAGGCCGGCTGGGCAAGCTGGACAACGGCACCAAAGCGATTTACAACCCGCACTACGAAATTCAGCGGTGACGGCTTCTCCTAAGCCGGCGATTCTGACCCAGCTCGGCGGCGTCAGCGGGCTCGTCTACTCCTCGTTGCCGGTGGTCGTCTTTGTGGCCGTCTCCGCCGCCGCCGGCCTGATAGCTGCGATTGGCGCGGCGGTCGGGGTGGCCGCAATTGTCCTGCTGTGGCGGCTGATTCGGCGCGACTCCGTCCAGCCCGCGGTGTCCGGTTTCGTCGGCGTCGCCATCTGCGCGGTGATCGCTTACGCGGTGGGAGAGTCGAAAGGCTATTTCCTGCTGGGCATCTGGACGTCGTTGCTGTGGGCAGTGGTCTTCACGGTGTCGGTGTTGATCCGCCGGCCCGTCGTCGGCTACCTGTGGAGCTGGCTCGGCGGGCACGACCGCGGCTGGCGCGACGTGCGTGGTGCGGTCTATGCCTTCGATGTCGCGACGCTGACCTGGGTGCTGGTTTTCGCGGCTCGTTTCGTGGTGCAGCGGTTGCTCTACCAGGCCGATCACACGGGCTGGCTGGCAGTGGCGCGGATCACGATGGGCTGGCCGTTGACCGCCGTCGCAGCCGTGGTGACCTACATGGCCGTCAAGGTAGTGCAACGCGCGCTTGGCGCTAGTGCGCCGGCAGAAGCAGCTGGCGCAGCTCCGCCTCCACCTCAGTAACCGCGACGAACAACAGCTCGTCGCCGCCTTCCAGCGGTTCGTCGGCCTGCGGAACGATCACTCGCGGTCCCCGCAGGATCGTTACCAGCGCCGCGTCGCGGGGCAGCTGCAGTTTGCGCACCGGCTTGCCACCCCACGGCGTGTCGTCGGGCAGCGTGATCTCGACCAGGTTGGCCTGTCCCTTGCGAAACTCCATCAGCCGCACCAGATCTCCGACCGCGACCGCCTCTTCGACCAGCGACGCCAGCATTCGCGGCGTCGACACCGCCACGTCGACGCCCCAGGCGTCGGTGAAGAGCCACTCGTTGCGCGGATCGTTGACCCGCGCCACCACCCGCGGCACCGCGAACTCGGTCTTGGCCAGCAGGCTCAGCACCACGTTGGCCTTGTCGTCGCCGGTGGCGGCGATCACCACGTCGAACTCCTCGAGGTGCACCGACTCCAGCAAGCTGAGCTCGCAGGCGTCGCCCAGCCGCCAGTGCGCGGCCGGGATGGCGTCGACGTCGAGATGTTCGGGGTTGCGCTCGATCAGGCTGACCTCGTGGCCGCTTTCGAGGAGCTCCCGGGCAATCGAGCGGCCGACCGCGCCCGCTCCGGCGATTGCGACCTTCACGATTCCAAGTCCTCGCTCGGCGGCAGGGCGGCAATGGCCATCGCCTCGGCGGCGCGGCCGGATATCGCGGCGATGTAGACCTGGTCGCCGGCCTGAATGACGGTCTTCGGTTCGGGCAGTAGCCCGCTGCCGAACCGGATCAGGAACGCCACGCGTGCGCCGGTGGCGGTCTCCAGGGCGGTGAGCCGATGCCCCACCCAGTCCTCGTGCAGCACCACCTCGACGACGGCGACGGTGCCGGTCGGGTCACGCCATTTGGTGGTTTCGCTTTCCCGCAGCAGGGCGTTGAGCAGGCGGTCGGTGGTCCACGGCACCGTCGCGATGGTGGGGATACCGAGGCGCTCGTAGACCGCCGCGCGTTTGGCGTCGTAGATGCGTGCCACCACGCGCTGCACACCGAAGGTCTCGCGGGCCAGCCGCGCCGAAATGATGTTCGAGTTATCGCCGGACGACACCGCGGCAAAAGCCTCGGCCTCCTCGATCCCGGCCCGCAGCAACACGTCGCGGTCGAAGCCCAGGCCCAGCACCCGCTCACCGGCGAAATCCGGGCTCAGCCGGTTGAAGGCAGTGCCGTCACGGTCGATGACCGCGACATCGTGGCCGATCCGGGACAGGCCGTCGGCCACCGAAGACCCCACCCGGCCGCACCCCATCACTACTACCCGCACCTGAGGTCCTTTCGGCGTCCCCTACTCGTCGGGCCGGCGGCGCCAACCGCGTTGGCCAGCCGATTTGCGCCCGGAACATTCTCGTCTAGGGAACGCTACCGCCCGCGGCCGGTGGGCTTACTCTTGGCTCTCGTGTCCAAACTTTCGACGGCGGCGCGCCGGTTGGTGTTGGGTCGGCCGTTTCGCAGCGATCGGCTGAGTCATACCCTGCTGCCCAAGCGGATCGCGCTGCCGGTGTTCGCCTCGGATGCGCTGTCGTCGGTGGCTTACGCGCCCGAGGAAGTTTTCCTCATGCTGTCGGTGGCCGGGCTGGCCGCCTACTCGCTGACACCGTGGATCGGGCTGGCGGTGGCCGCGGTCATGCTGGTCGTGGTGGCGAGCTACCGCCAAAACGTGCACGCCTACCCGTCGGGCGGCGGCGACTACGAGGTGGTCACCACCAACCTCGGCGCCAACGCAGGGCTGACCGTGGCCAGTGCGCTGATGGTGGATTACGTTCTGACCGTTGCTGTTTCGACAGCATCGGCGATGTCGAACATCGGCTCGGCCATCCCTTTCGTGGCTGACCACAAGGTGCTGTTCTCGGTCAGCGCGATCCTTCTGGTGATGGCGATGAACCTGCGTGGGGTCCGCGAATCCGGTGTGGCATTTGCCATCCCGACCTACGCGTTCATCGTCGGGGTGGGCACCATGCTGGTCTGGGGGCTGTTTCGGATCTACGTGCTCGGCGACCCGCTGCGCGCCGAATCCGCCGGCTTCCAGATGCATGCCGAACAAGGCAAGATCGTCGGCGTCGCGCTGGCATTCCTGGTGGCCCGGTCGTTTTCGTCCGGATGCGCGGCGCTGACCGGTGTGGAAGCGATCAGCAACGGGGTGCCCGCATTTCGTAAACCCAAGTCGCGCAACGCCGCCACCACGCTGTTGATGCTGGGCGTCATCGCGGTGAGCCTGCTGATGGGCATCATCGTGCTGGCCGAGAAAACCGGGGTGCAGATCGTCGACGACCCGGCCAGGCAGCTATCCGGTGCGCCGCCCGACTACAACCAGAAGACTCTGGTCGCGCAGTTGGCGCAAGCCGTGTTCGGCAGCTTTCACATCGGCTTCCTGCTGATCGCCGCGGTGACCGCTCTCATCCTGGTGCTGGCGGCCAACACAGCGTTCAACGGCTTCCCGGTGCTGGGCTCGGTGCTCGCTCAACACAGCTACCTGCCCCGCCAGCTGCACACTCGCGGCGACCGCTTGGCATTCTCCAACGGGATCGTATTCCTTTCGGTGGCAGCTCTTTCGGCGATCATCGCCTTCCGTGCCCAAGTCACGGCGCTCATCCAGCTCTACATCGTGGGGGTGTTCATCTCCTTCACGCTGAGCCAGATCGGGATGGTCAAGCACTGGACCCGATTGCTGCGCAACGAAACCGACCCGGGTGCCCGCCGCAAGATGATGCGCTCACGGGTGGTCAACACCGTCGGCTTCGTGTCCACCGGCACGGTGCTGCTTGTCGTGCTGGTCACCAAATTCCTTGCCGGAGCATGGATTGCGGTGGTGGCGATGACGGCGCTGTTCATCATGATGAAGGCGATCCGCAAGCACTACGATGCGGTCAGCCGGGAACTGCAGGAGCAGGCCGCTGAAAACGAGGGCGTGGTGTTGCCCAGCCGCAACCATGCCCTGGTGTTGGTGTCCAAGTTGCATCTGCCGACGCTGCGGGCGCTGGCCTATGCGCGCGCAACCCGTCCCGACGTGCTGGAGGCTGTCACGGTCAGCGTCGACGACGCGGAAACCCGTGAGTTGGTGCGCAAGTGGGAAGACAGCGATATCTCGGTGCCGCTCAAGGTCATTGCCTCGCCATACCGTGAGGTCACCCGCCCGGTGCTCGAGTACGTCAAACGGGTCAGCAAAGAGTCGCCGCGCACCGTGGTGACGGTGTTCATCCCGGAATACGTGGTGGGGCACTGGTGGGAACAGGTGCTGCACAACCAGAGCGCGTTGCGGCTCAAGGGACGGCTGCTGTTCATGCCCGGCGTGATGGTGACGTCGGTTCCGTGGCAGCTGACGTCGTCGGAGCGGCTCAAGACGCTGCAGCCGCATGTGGCTCCGGGCGATGCCCGACGGGGAATCTTCGATTGATCGAACTGACCCTGACCGTCGGCGCACCGGCGAACGGAGGCAGCTGCGTGGCTCGCCACGACGGCCGGGTGGTGTTCGTCCGCTATGCGCTGCCCGGCGAACGCGTGCGCGCGCGGGTCACGGCAGACCGGAATTCCTATTGGCACGCCGAGACAATCGAGGTGATCGAGCCGTCGGACGACCGCGTCGAATCGTTGTGCCCGATCGCGGGGGTGGACGGCGCGGGCTGTTGCGACCTGGCGTTCGCCGAGCCGACGGCGGCACGCGCGTTCAAGGCCGAGGTGGTGACGAATCAGCTTGCCCGCCTTGGTGATCACCGCTGGGACGGCGTCGCCGAACCGCTGTCTGCAAACGGTGCGACCGGATGGCGCACCCGGGTGCGGCTGGACGTCGGTGCCGACGGTCGCGCCGGCTTTCACCGCTACCACAGCGACGAACTGGTCACCGAGCTGAACTGCGCTCAACTGCACCCCGGGATGACCGACGGACTGGATGCGCTCGAATGGCCGCCGGGCGTACACCTGCATGTCGCCCTCGACGACGACGATCAGCGCCACGTGGTATGCAGCGCGCGGCAGGGCCGCCGAACGTCGACCGACGTTGTCGAGGGCAGCTATCAGGCTGTGCAGCGGGTGGGCCGGCGCAGCTGGCGGGTGCCGGTGACGGCGTTCTGGCAGGCCCACCGCGACGCGGCGCGGTGCTACAGCAGATTGGTCGCCGAATGGGCGCAGGCCGGTTCCGGCATGACGGCCTGGGACCTCTACGGCGGCGCCGGGGTGTTCGCCGCGGTGCTGGGCGACGCGGTCGGCGAGACCGGGCGGGTGGTGAGCGTCGACACGTCGCGGGCAGCGGCGCGGGCCGCGCGCGCCGCACTGTCGGATCTCCCCCAAGTGTCGGTGGTCAACGATTCGGTCCGCCGGGCCCTGACCGCAGAGCCTGTCCGCGCCGACGTGGCGGTCCTGGATCCGCCGCGCTCAGGCGCCGGGCGTGAGGTCATCGATCTGCTGGCCGCCGCCGAGGTGCCGAGGATTGTGCATATCGGGTGCGAGGCAGCATCTTTCGCTCGCGACATCGGCTTGTACCGCAGCCACGGTTATGTCGTGGAGAACATCCGGGTGTTCGACTCGTTCCCGTTGACTCACCATGTCGAGTGCGTGGCGCTACTCTGCCGCGAGCGTGCATAGTTGTACAGGGTTTGCGGCCTGTCGGCGTACATACACGCACGCTCGCGGTCAAGAGGGAATGAAATAACGCACCCACAAGTAGAGCGCGGCGAGCACGAGGGACGCTGCGGTGACCACCGCGCCCTTGCGGGTGAATTCCCAAAAGGAGATGGGATTGTCTGCGCGCCGGGCGATTCCGATGATGACGACATTGGCGCTCGCGCCGACGGCGGTGAGGTTGCCGCCGAAGCCGGTGCCGATGGCCAGGGCCCACCACAGTACGTCCGAGTGGACGTGGCCGACCATCGACGGGGCCAGCTCGGTGACGATCGGTGCCATCGTGGCGGCGTACGGCACGTTGTTGATGACGCCGCTGAACACGAACGACACCGCGAGGATCAGCATTGTCGTCAACAACGTATTGCCACCGGTCACCTTCGTGGCCGAGCGCGCCAGCTCGTCGACGACGCCCGTCTTGACCAGGGCGCCGACCATCACGAACAGCCCGGCGAAAAACAGCAGTGAGTCCCATTCGACGCTGGACAGGTAGGCGGAGCGCTCCAATCCGGACGTGACGATCAGTACGCCGGCGCCCAGCAGCGCCACCACGGAAGGATCCATGCCCAAAGCCGAGTGCGCGATGAACGCTGCGAACACCAAGACCAGGACCACTGCGCACTTGACCAGCAACACCGGATCGCGGATGGCCTCCCGCTCCTCCAGCGACATGACGCCGGCAACCCGCTCGGCGTCGACGGCGAAGGCGCCCGGAAACAACCGCGGCAGAAGTACGACCAAGACGCCGATGACGATGATCACGAGCGGCGTCACGTGGATCAGAAAGTCGTTGAAGGTCAGGCCGGCTCGGCTCGCAATGATGATGTTGGGCGGGTCACCGACCAACGTCGCCGCGCCGCCGATGTTGGAGGCGAACGCTTCGGCCATCAGAAACGGCGCCGCGTTGATCGCCAGCCGGTCGCATACCAGCAGCGTGACCGGGGCGATCAACAATACGGTGGTGACGTTGTCCAGCAGGGCCGACCCGATCGCAGTGACCAGCACCAGCAGGATCATGATCCGCAGCGGAGAGCCTTTGGCGCGCTTGGTGGCCCAGATCGAGACGTACTCGAAGACACCGGTCTGTCGCAGCACGCTGACAATGATCATCATGCCGAGCAGCAAAAAGATGACGTCCCAGTCGATTCCGGTGGTGTGGGAGAAAAAGACGTCGCTAGACCTGATCACGGGCAAGCAGATAACGATCGCGGCGCCCGCCAGCGCCACCAAGGTCTTGTCGATGCGCTCGTAGGCGATCAGGGCGTAGGCAACCACGAACACCGTCACCGCGACGACGTTCATCGGCGCTCCGCCGGTGTCGATGCAACGGTCGGTGGCGAGGTCATCGTGAGCTCCCAGGTCGTGGATCTACGCAGTACAACACCGCCGACCAGGCTTCCCGGCTCACCGGGGACCAAGCTATCGCAGTCCGGGCCATCCCGGCCGAGCCTGCGTACACTGGCGGGATGCTTGAACAGATCCGCGGGCCCGCCGATCTGCAGCACCTTTCGCAAGCGGAACTGCGCGCTCTAGCTCGCGAAATTCGCGAGTTTCTGATCCACAAGGTCGCCGCCACCGGGGGGCATCTGGGACCCAACCTGGGTGTCGTCGAGCTGACGCTGGCGCTGCACCGGGTGTTCGACTCGCCGCACGACCCGATCATCTTCGACACGGGTCATCAGGCCTACGTGCACAAGATGCTCACCGGCCGCGCCGCCGACTTCGAGACCCTGCGCAAAAAGGGCGGGCTGTCGGGGTATCCGTCCCGCGCCGAAAGCGAGCACGACTGGGTGGAGTCCAGCCATGCCAGCGCGGCCCTGTCGTACGCCGACGGGCTGGCCAAGGCGTTCGAGCTGACCGGGCACCGCAACCGGCACGTGGTCGCGGTGGTCGGCGACGGCGCGCTCACCGGCGGCATGTGCTGGGAAGCGCTGAACAACATCGCCGCGGCGCGGCGCCCGGTGATCATCGTCGTCAACGACAACGGCCGCAGCTACGCCCCGACGTTCGGCGGCTTCGCGAACCACTTGGCCATGCTGCGGCTGCAGCCCAGCTACGAGCATCTGCTGGAGCGGGGCCGTACCGCGGTACGTGGCATGCCGCTGGTCGGCGAGCTGGTCTACCACTTCATGCACAGCGTCAAGGCCGGTGTCAAGGATGCGTTGAGCCCGCAGCTGCTGTTCACCGACCTCGGGCTGAAGTACGTCGGGCCGGTCGACGGCCACGACGAGCACGCCGTGGAGACCGCGCTGCGCAGCGCCCGCGGTTTCGGCGGCCCGGTGCTCGTGCACGTCGCCACCCGCAAGGGCAACGGCTACGGCCCGGCCGAAAACGACGAGGCCGAACAGATGCATTCCTGCGGGGTGATCGACCCCGCGACCGGGCTGGCCACCTCGGTTCCCGGCCCGGGCTGGACGGCGACGTTCTCCGAGGCGCTCATCGAGTACGGCGCCAAGCGCCGCGACGTCGTGGCGATCACCGCGGCCATGCCCGGCCCCACCGGGCTGAGCGCGTTCGGGCAGCGGTTCCCCGACCGGTTGTTCGACGTCGGCATCGCCGAGCAGCACGCGCTGACGTCGGCGGCCGGGCTGGCAATGGGCGGGCTGCACCCGGTGGTGGCGATCTATTCGACGTTCCTCAACCGCGCGTTCGACCAGATCATGATGGACGTGGCGCTGCACAAGCTGCCGGTCACGATGGTGCTCGACCGGGCCGGGATCACCGGGCCCGACGGCGCCAGCCACAACGGCATGTGGGATCTGTCGATGCTGGGCATCGTCCCCGGTATCCGGGTGGCCGCGCCGCGCGACGCCGCCCGGCTACGCGAGGAGCTCGGCGAGGCGCTCGACGTCAACGACGGGCCGACGGCCATCCGCTTCCCGAAAGGCGATGTGGGCCAAGATATTCCGGCGCTCGAACGACGCTCCGGCGTGGATGTGCTTGCGTTGCCGGCTGACGGGCTGAACCATGATGTGCTGCTGGTGGCGGTCGGGGCGTTCGCGACGATGGCGCTGGCGGTGGCCGAAAGGCTGCGCAACCAGGGCATCGGCGTGACGGTGATCGACCCTCGCTGGGTGCTGCCGGTCGCGGATGCGGTCCGCGACCTGGCGGCGACGCACAAGCTGGTTGTCACCCTGGAGGACAACGGCGTTGCCGGCGGCATCGGCTCCGCGGTGTCAGCGGCGTTGCGCCGCAGCGAGGTCGACGTGCCGTGCCGCGACGTCGGTCTGCCCCAACAGTTCTTCGAGCATGCCTCGCGCGGCGAAGTGCTCGCCGAAGTCGGCCTGACCGAGCAGGACGTGGCCCGTCAGATCACCGGATGGGTTGCGGCCCTGGGCAGCCCGGTCAGCGAAGCCGAGATCCGCGAGCACCTGGACTAGGCCGCCACTAACCCAACGCCGCGGCCAGCACCGGAACGACCAACTCACGCTGCCAGGCTCGAGCCCCTCCGGCGCGCAGAAACTCGTCGACCGCCTGGGATCCGCCGCCTTCCCAGTCCCAGCACAGCCGTCGCACCAGGTCGGGGGAGATCACGTTCTCCATCGGCACCGCCACCCGCTGCGCCACCTCGGCGAGCGCTGCTCGGGCCGCCTCCAGCCGGGCCGCGGCTTCGGGTCTGCGCTTGGACCAGCGCGCCGGCACCGGAGGCCCGTTCGGCTGCTCGTCGTCCTCGACCTGACCTGGGTTCTCCCGGGCCGCCTGCAGCGCCGCCAACCAGGTCGCGGCGCCGCGACGCTGCTTGCGTCCGCCGAATATCGGCAGGGCCATCAGATCGTCGACGGTTTTGGGGTCGGCGATGGCGGCGTCGATGATCGCCGAATCGGGCAGGATCCGGCCGGGCGCGATGTCGCGTTGCTGGGCGATACGGTCACGCGCCGTCCACAATTCGCGGACCGCGGCCAGCCCACGTTGGTCACGCACCTTGTGGATGCCCGACGTGCGCCGCCACCGGTCACGCCGAGTGGGTTGCGCGACGTAATTCCGTAAGTACTCGAATTCCTCTGCGGCCCAAGCTGTTTTGCCTTGGTCGGCCAGCACGGCTGCGATGGCCTCGCGGAGGTCGATCAGGACTTCGACGTCCAGTGCGGCGTAGTTGAGCCAGGCCGCCGGCAGCGGACGCTTGGACCAGTCGGCCGCGCCGTGCCCCTTGACCAAACCCAGGCCCAGCAGCCGCTGCACCATCGCCGCCAGGTTGACCCGGTCGAATCCGGCCAGCCGGCCGGCCAATTCGGTGTCGTACAGCGCGGTCGGTCGAATGCCGACTTCGGCCAGGCACGGCAAGTCCTGATCGGCGGCGTGCAGGATCCATTCGCCGTCGGCGAGCACCTCGGCGACGGGCCGCAGCACGGTCAGCGAGTCGCCGCCGTGACTGACCGGATCGATCAGCACCGTGCCGGCGCCGGCCCGCCGGATCTGAATCAGGTAGGCGCGGTTGGAGTAACGGAAACCCGACGCGCGCTCGGCGTCGACCGCGAACGGTCCGCGGCCGCCGGCCAGCCGTTCGGCGGCCGCCTTGATCTCGGTGGCGGACACCGACAGGTCGGGCACTCCATCGGCGGGACGAAGCAGCGGTGTGGGTTCGGGTTCCGTGCTTTCGGCTTGATCGGGCTCAGGATCGCTCATGTCAGGCGCGGGATCGCGAGCCGAGGTCAGTCACCCCCACCGGCGGCAGCCCCGCGGCATGCTCGAGCACCTCGCAAAAAGCCTCGACGTGAGTGCCGATGTCGAGGGTGGTCGCGGTCCACGACGCCCGCAGTTCCAGCTGGTGGGCACGCGGCGGCCCGGAGATGTCGCCGTAGCGCACCGAGGTGGTGGCGGTGACGGTTCCGCCGAGCGCGGTGACGTGTTCGGCGCGCGCATCCAGCGCGTCCACCAGCCAGCTCCACGCCACCTCCGGCAGCAGCGGGTCGACGGCTTCGCTGGAGTCCAGGTCGGCCTGGATGTAGGCGACCAGCCGCATGGTGCCGTCCCAGGCGTCGGCGCCGTCGGGGTCGTAGAGCAGGATCAGCCGGCCGAAAGCATCCCCGTCCGAGCGCTCCGGGACGATCGCGGCGTCGGGGTGCTTCACCTCGGCACCCAGGGCATAGCTGTACGGCGCGAGGCGCTGCGGTGGCCGGATGGGGCCCAGCTCGATTTCGGGCCGCACGGTCGCAGCGTTCATCGCCGCCACTGCCTCGCGGAAGGGGACCGGTTCGGCGGCAGTCATGCGCGCCGCCCCTCCTCATAGCTTCGCTCTGCGCCAGCGCGGGTCACGACATTTGACGGTAGACCTAACCCCGGACAGGCGGGAACAGGCGCGCCGCTTTGGCCTGCGGCTACCGGCGGGTATCGGCCGAGAACCGTGCCGGCCGCTTTTCTCGATGCGCCGCCAGCCCCTCCGCCACGTCGGGTCCGCTGAACGCCAGAAATTCCAGGCCAAGGGACGTTTCGAAGGCCGGTGCGAACATCCGGTACCAGTGGTTGAGGGCATGCTTGGTGAACCGGATCGCGGTCTGGGCGCCCTGGGCGAGATCCCCAGCGATGCGGGTGGCGGTGGCCAGCACGTCGTCGTCGTCGACGCAGGTCGAGACCAGGCCGATCCGTTCGGCTTCCTCGCCGGACAGCGGCTCGCAGGTCAGCAGGTAGTACTTCGCCTTGGCCATGCCGACCAGCAGCGGCCAGCAGATCGCCGCGTGGTCGCCGGCGGCCACCCCGAGCTTGGTGTGCCCGTCGATGATCTTCGCGGTGCGCCCGGCCACCGACACGTCGGCCAATAGCGCGACCACCAGGCCCGCGCCGACCGCGGCCCCGTTGATCGCCGACACCACCGGCTTGTCGAAGTTGACCATGTTGAGCACCAGGTCGCGGGCCTCGCGCATGATGCGCATCCGATCACCGAACTCGCCCATCGTTTCGGCGATCAGGTCGAAGCTGCCGCCGGAAGAGAACGCCTTGCCCTCGCCGCGGACCAGCACCACCCGCACGTCGGGGTCGCGGTCGATGGCCGGCCAGATCTCGGCGAGGTCCCGGTGCATCTGCGGCCCGACGGAATTCAGCCCGGGCGCGTCGAGGATGACCTGCAGAACACCGTCATCACCGGATTCGATTCGCAGACTTGGGAACTCGTCGTAGTTGACTGGGGGCTGCTGTACTGGCATACCGACGAGGTTACGCACGCGCCAAACGGTGAGAAGCATCGGCCTTGATGTCGCCGCGGACGATCCGTTCCGCCAGCCGCGACGCCAGCGCCATGATCGTCAGCGCCGGGTTGGCGGCGCCCTGGGTGGGACACACCGACCCGTCGGCGACGAACAGGTTGGGCACCGCCCACGTCCGCTGGTCGGAGTCGACGACGCTGGTCTCGGGGTCGCTGCCCATCCGCGCGCCACCGATGAGGTGCGCGAAGCGCTGGATGGTCAGCATGTCCTGGGCGTTGGCCGCCTTCAGGATGTTGGTGATCACCTTCGTCGAGTACGCCATGTTGGCCTTGTCGTTGTCCGACAGCGAGTAGTCGAACCGGGCGACCGGGATGCCGTATTGATCGGCTTCGTCGGCCAGCGTGACGCGGTTGTCCGCGTGCGGCAGCAGTTCGTTGAGCACGCCGATGGTGGCCCAGTGGTTGTAGTCGCGCATGTACTCGCGCAGCGCCGCCCCCCAATGCCCGTCCGCCAGCACATGTTCGGCCCACCCGATCGGCAGCGGCGACACGGTCTGGATGGAAAACCCGCGCGCGAAGCCGCGGTCCGGGTCGGTCTCGTAGAACTCTTCCGAGGAGATCTCGGGCGGCGGAGCCTTGTACATACGCAGCTCCTCAGGCCAGCGGCCCGCGGTCTGCGAGGCACCCTGCACCATGACGTAGCGGCCCACCTGGTCGTCGTTGTTGCACAAGCCCTTGGGGAACCGGGGACTTTGCGAATTCAGCAGCAGCCGCGGTGTCTCGATCGAATAACCCGCAACCGCAACCACTTTGGCGCGCTGGAACCGCTCTTGATCTCCTGCGAAATACGTGACGCCGCTGGCATTGCCGGCCTCGTCGAGCTCCACCCGTGCCGCCATGCAGTCGGCCCGGATCTCGACTCCGTGGGCCAGGGCGTCGGGCAGGTGCGTGACGAACGGGCTGGCCTTGGCGTTGACCTTGCAGCCCTGCAGACAGTAGCCGCGGTAGATGCAGTGCGGACGGTTGCCGAACACACCGTTGACGATTCCGACCGGGCCCACCCGCATCTCGATGCCGAGGGCCAGCGCGCCCTCCCACAGCTTCATCGCCGCGGCCGAAACAGGATGCGGCGCATGCGGATAGCGGTGCGGGTCGCCCCACGGCCAATCCTGTCCGGCGACCGGCAATTCCAGCTCCAGCCGTTCGTAGTGCGGCTTGAGGTCGGCGTAGCTGATGGGCCAGTCGGCGCCGACGCGGTCGCGGGTGAACGTCTCGAAATCACTGGGGTGGAAGCGCGGTGTGTAGCCGGCGTAGTGCACCATGGACCCGCCCACGCCGCGGCCGGAGTTGTTCTTGCCCAACTCGATTGGGTCCGAGCCGCCGATGATCCGCTTCTGCGTCCAGTACAGCGGGTGCGACCCGGCCTCGTCGGACACCCAGTCCTCGTCGGGATGCCAGAACGGCCCAGCCTCCAGGATCACGATCCGCCACCCGGCGCGGGCCAGCCGCTGCGCCAGCACCGAGCCGCCCGCCCCGGCGCCGACGATCACCATGTCGACCTCTTCGTCGTCGGCATAGCGACGCATGGTGCGCTCGCCGGGCAAGTCGCGCGAATGCACGTCGAGCAAGAATCGCGAATCGTTGTCGCGCGGGCCGACGGCGCCCTTCAGGATCCCCCGCCAGAAGTCACCCATCGATGTCTTCCTGTTCGACGGTCTCGACCGGGTCCTCGGACGTGGCCCCCGGCGTTTCGAACGGCTCGCGGATGCCGACCCCGCCCAGTCGCATGAAGCCGCGCGGATACGCCGGCCCGCCGAACCCGATCTCGTTCCACGCCCACGGGTGGCTGTAGAACGCGGACAGCGCTCCCCGCATCACCACCGACCACGCGCGGGAGACGTTCAGCTTGTCCCAACTGCCGCCGGACAGCGTGCCGTCGGCGAACTGCCCGACGATCGACTCGCGGTCCTCGGGGTCGGCGGCCGCAAACGACTCCGCACCCGCATCCCGGGCTGTCTCGTCTAAAGCGGCCAGCACCAGTCGCCACGTGTCGCGGTCGTCGGGCATGTCGTCGTACTGGAAGCCGTCCAGTCGGCCGTCGGCGAGTTTGGCGTCGACGAACTCTGCCACCGGTATCCGCGGCTCGCCGTCCTGAGCGAGCACGGTGTCGCAGAACGCGCGCAGCGTCGGCTCGGCCGCGGCGTCGAAGAACCGCAGCGGCCCGGGCTCCTCCAGCCGGGCCAGCACCACTTTGCGGGTGGCCTCGTCCCAGCTCTCGATCGTGGACAGCACGTCGTAGTCGGGGTAGCGGCCGATCATCTGCGGCGTCTTGCCGCGACGCTGGCGCGGCAGCCACGACGGGTGCAGCGGCTTGCCGTCCGGCCGCAGATTGGGCAGGTGTTTGCCCCTGGCGATATCGCGCATGCTCACTTCTCGCGGCGCAGGATCGCGGCCAGCAGGCCCATCGCCCCGACGATGCTCATCAGCCCGGGCGCGGCGATCGGGGGTCCCATCGGGACGTTGTAGTTGGCCAGGCGCCAGCCGCCCGGCCTGCGCGCCACGCCACGTGCGTGCAGGTACTGGCCCATCAGGCCGTTGACCGCGTAGACGCCGGCCGTGACCGGCAGCCACCGCTTCGCCCAGCGCTTCGAGAACACCCCGGCGACTCCGGCGACCACCACCGGCGGCGTCACCACGATCGGGCTCCACATCCACTTGTTGCCGAAGCTGGCCTTGTAGTGCTCGAAGTAGATCTCGGCGGTCGTCACCACCGCCGCGAACGCGGTCAGCCCCGACAGTGACCGCTCGAAACGTCCGTGGGCGATGTTGCGCAATGCCCGGTCGACGAAGTACTCCGCCTCCTCGACCAACGTCCCCTGGCTCATCAGCCGCTCCTTTCGTCCCGTCGTGCACATTCCCCGAATCCGCAATCCGCACACCTGCCGTGGCAGCATTGAGCGCGATGAGCAACCGTCGCGACCTTCCCGAGTCGCCGTATCTGGCCGCCGCCACGGGCCGCAAACCGCACCGCGTGCCGGTGTGGTTCATGCGGCAGGCCGGCCGTTCCCTGCCCGAATACCGGGCGTTGCGGGCGCAGCACAGCATGCTGGCGGCCTGTTTCGACGCCGACCTGATCTGCGAGATCACCCTGCAGCCGGTGCGCCGCCACCACGTCGACGCGGCGATCCTGTTCTCCGACATCGTGGTCCCGCTGCGGGGCGCCGGGGTCGAGCTGGACATCGTGCCCGACGTCGGGCCGGTGATCGCGGCGCCGGTGCGCACCGCCGCCGACGTCGCGGCATTGAAACCCCTTGAGCGGCAACGTGTTCAGCCGGTAGCCGACGCTGTCGGCCTGCTGGTGGCCGCGCTCGGCGACGTGCCGCTGATCGGCTTCGCGGGCGCGCCGTTCACGCTGGCGTCCTACCTGGTCGAGGGCGGCCCCAGCCGCCACCACGCCCGCACCAAGGCGATGATGTTGGCCGAGCCGGACAGCTGGCATGCGCTGATGGAAAAGCTGACCGACCTCACCATCGACTTTTTGCGGGTGCAGCTCGACGCCGGAGTGGACGCCATCCAGGTGTTCGACTCCTGGGCGGGCGCGCTGTCGCTTCCCGATTACCGGCAGTATGTGCAGCCGCACAGCGCTCGCGTCTTCGCCGCGCTGGCTGGCGACGCCCTGCCGATGACCCACTTCGGGGTCGGCACCGCCGAACTCTTGGGTGCGATGTCGGCGGCCGGTGCGACGGTCGTGGGGGTGGACTGGCGCACGTCGCTGGCCGACGCCGCCGCGCGGGTTCAGCCCGGTACGGCGCTGCAGGGCAACCTCGATCCCGCGGTGCTGCTGGCCGGCTGGCCGGTGGTTCAGCGGGCGGCGCGTGCGGTGGTCGACGACGGGCGTCGCGCGGTCGACGCCGGCGCGTCCGGGCACATCTTCAACCTGGGCCACGGGGTGTTGCCGGACACCGACCCGGGGGTGCTGACCGAGCTGGTGTCGCTGGTGCACACATTGTGAACTCGTATTGCGTTGTCGGCGGGGGGATTTCGGGTTTGGCCGCCGCCTACCGGCTGCGGCAGGCGGTCGGTGACCAGGCGACGATCACGCTGCTCGATCCGGCCGATCGGCTCGGCGGCGTGCTGCGCACGGAGACGCTGGCCGGACAGCCGATGGACGTGGGCGCCGAGGCGTTCGTCGTGCGGCGGCCCGAAGTGCCGGCGCTGCTGGCCGAACTCGGTCTGGCCGACCGCCAACTGGCCACCACCGGCGCGCGGCCGCTGATCTACAGCGGCGGCCGGCTGCACCCGTTGCCGGAGCGGACTGTCGCGGGCATCCCGTCGTCGCCGGAGTCGGTGGCTGGGCTCGTCGATGACGCGACGGTCACGCGGATCGAAACCGAGCCTCGGCGCCCTTTGAGCTGGCAGCCCGGCAGCGACCCGTCGGTGGCCGAGCTGGTGGGCGAGCGGTTCGGCGAGCAGGTGGTGACCCGGTCGGTAGATCCGCTGCTGGCCGGTGTCTACGCGGGCTCGGCGGCCACGATCGGCCTGCGCTCGGGGATCCCGGCGGTGGCGGCTGCCCTCGACCGGGGCGCCGCCAGCCTGACCGAGGCCGTGCGCACCACGCTGGCCGCAGCCACGGACGGTCCGGTGTTCGGTGCGGTGGACGGCGGCTACTGGGTGCTGGTCGACGAGCTGGCGCGGCGCTCTCGGCCGAATTGGGTGCGCGCCGCCGTGAAGCGGATCGAACCGGGGTGGGTGTTGCACGACGACACCGGCGCCCGGTGGCGCGCCGACGCTGTGATTCTGGCCGTCCCGGCGCCGCGGCTCGCGGAGCTCGTCGGGAACGTCGCGCCGCGCACCGCGGCCGCCGCCCAGCGGATCCTCAGCGCCTCGTCGGCGCTGGTGGCGCTCGCGGTGCGCGCAGCGTTTCCGGAACACTCCGGAGTAGTGGTCGCCACCGGAGAACCCTTGCACGCCAAGGCGATTACGCTGTCGTCGCGCAAGTGGGGGCGCCGTGGCGAGTCGGAACTGCTGCGGCTGTCGTTCGGCCGGTGCGGCGACGACCTGGCTGAGAGTGCCTCCGACGACGAGCTGGTGGCGTGGTCGCGGCAAGATCTCGAGGCGGTGTTCGGTGTGGCCGTCGAGCCGGTGGAGGTCTGCGTGCGGCGCTGGATCGACGCGATGCCGCAGTACGGGCCGGGCCACGCCGACGTGGTCGCCGAGATCCGCGCCGGGTTGCCGCCCGGCCTGGCGGTGGCGGGCAGCTACCTCGACGGTATCGGTGTGCCGGCGTGCGTCGCCGCGGCCGGTCGAGCCGTCTCCGAGCTGCTCAAAGCTGGCGTGGCACCATAGACCCATGGCCCGCCTCGACTACGACGCCCTCAACTCCACCCTTCGCTACCTGATGTTTTCGGTGTTCGCCGTGCGACCGGGTGTGCTCGGTGACGAGCGGGCCGGGATCGTCGACGAGACCGCGACCTTCCTCAAGCAACAGGAAGAACGCGGCGTGGTGGTGCGCGGCCTCTACGACGTCGCGGGTATGCGGGCCGACGCCGATTTCATGATCTGGACGCACGCCGAGCGCGTCGAAGCGCTGCAGGCCACCTACGAGGATTTCCGTCGCGCGACGGCGTTGGGCCGGGCGTCGACCCCGGTGTGGAGCAGCGTGGCGCTGCACCGCCCGGCCGAGTTCAACAAGAGCCACATCCCGGCGTTTCTGGCCGGCGAAGAACCCGGCGCCTACATCTGCGTGTATCCCTTTGTGCGGTCCTACGAGTGGTATCTGCTGCCCGACGAAGAGCGCCGCCGGATGCTCGCCGAACACGGGATGGCCGCCCGCGAGTACAAGGACGTCCGCGCCAACACGGTGCCCGCGTTCGCGCTCGGCGACTACGAGTGGATCCTGGCGTTCGAGGCGCCCGAACTGCACCGCATCGTCGACCTGATGCGCGAGCTGCGCGCCACCGACGCCCGCCGCCATACCCGTGCTGAGACACCGTTTTTCACCGGCCCGCGGGTGCCCGTCGAGCAGCTGGTGAACGCCCTGCCATGACGGGCCCCGTCGACCCCACCGATCCCGCCCGTTTCGAGCAGATGTACCGCGACGAGCGGACGTCGCATGGCCTGCCGACGGCCACGCCGTGGGACATCGGCGGCCCGCAACCGGTCGTGCAGCAACTCGTGGCGCTCGGCGCGATCAAGGGCGAGGTGCTCGACCCGGGCACGGGGCCCGGCCACCATTCGATCTACTACGCGTCAAAAGGCTACTCCGCCACCGGAATTGACGCGTCGCCGGCGGGCCTGGAACGTGCGCGGGAGAACGCGCGCAAGGCGGGCGTGTCGGTGAATTTCGAACTGGCCGACGCCACCAAGCTCGAAGGATTTGAAAACCGTTTCGACACCGTCGTCGACTGCGCGTTCTACCACACCTTCAGCAGCGACCGGGAACTCCAACACTCCTATGCGCAGGCACTGCACCGCGCCACCAAGCCCGGGGCGCGGCTGTACATGTTTGAGTTCGGTGAGCACAACGTCAACGGCTTCAAGATGCCGCGATCGCTGTCGGAAGACGACTTTCGACAGGTATTGCCCAGCGGCGGCTGGGAAATCACGTACCTCGGGCCCACCACCTACCAAATCAACATGAGCAGCGAGACCTTCGAGTTGATGCTCGCGCGCAACCCCGATATGGCCGAGCAGATAAAGCCGATGGCAGAACGGTTTCGGATCATCGAGCCCTGGCTGACCAACGGCCGCGCGCATGCGCCGTTTTGGGAATGCCACGCCACCCGGGTGGACTGATCCGCCGCGAAAGTGCAACCAGCGACGGTCTTACTCGCGAGACGCGTCGGTAGTTGCACTCTCGCGAGGCACCAACCGCAAACAGATCGAGTTGATGCAGTAGCGCTGATCGGTCGGCGTGGGATAGCCCTCGCCCTCGAAGACGTGGCCCAAATGGCTGTGGCAGTTGGCACACAACACCTCGGTGCGACGCATCCCCAACGAGTCGTCTGACCGCAGGATCACCGCGTCGGAATTCGCCGGGTCGAAGAACGACGGCCAGCCGCAATGCGATTCGAACTTCTCGCTGCTGCGGAACAATTCAGCGCCGCAGGCACGGCATTCATACACGCCTTCGGTCTTGGTGTCGGTGTACTCACCGGTGAACGGCGGCTCGGTCCCGGCCTGACGCAGCACCGCGAACTCCTCGGGAGTCAGCTTCTGACGCCATTCGTCGTCGGTCAATTGCACTTTGGGGGAGCTCATGCATCCACGCTAGCGCGCATCCACGCCGGATCAATCCCGTCGTCCAGCCGGTTTTCGGCCTTGGCGTCCAGATAGCGGAAGTACAGCACGCAGAAGATCACGATCAGCAGCAGCGACCAGCCGTAGGTGATCTTCAGGTATTCCAGCGGCCGGCCGACGTACATCCAGTTGAACAGCAGCCAGCGGTCCATCGTCAAAAAGCCGTAGATGCCCAGCCACGCCGGCCAGTTGCGGATCACCGAGTTCGGCAGGACCACCGTCATCAGGAACGGGAACAGCATCATCGAGTAGTAGCCCTGTGCCAGCGACAGCACCAGCCACGACCACAGCAGGAGCACGCCGGACGATGTCAACAGCCAAAACCGGGGATCGCGGCTCCGGTAGTAGCGGTACAGCAGCCACAGGCTGCCAATGGCCAACAGCGTGAACAGGATTCGCAGCAGCGAGATGAGCCAGAACGGCAACCCGAAGTACACGCCGTTGCCTTCGATGGAGCTGTTGAAGTAGTCGCGAACCCCCAGCATGTACGGCACCGTGCGGGTGAAGAAGTCCATCGGATGAACGGTCAGCGGCAGCGCGGCCAGGTTGAACACCGCCGGCACCACGATCGCGGCGACCACCGCCCGCCACTGGCGATTCAGCAGCGGCAACAGCAGCAGCGGCGCCAGGACCGGCTTGACCACCAACGCCAACCCGATCGCGATGCCGGCCCACCACTCACGGCCGTTCAGCAGCCACCGGAAGAACAGCACCTCCAGCAGCAGGATGCAGCCGTTGATGTTGGTGAACACCAGCGTGTTGGTCACCGACTCGGTGCAGAACATCGCCAGCAGCAGCGCCGGAGCCGCCACCGAGGTGATGGTGAAGTTGAACATTCGCAGCAATAGGTATGCCGCTAGCACGATGGCGACTGTGTTGGCGGCGATGAACAGATACCGCGACTCGGTGAACGGCAGATACCCGAACGGCGCCATGATCAGCGTCCCGCCGGGCGGGTAGAGGTAATGCGGGTCGACGTAGTCGAAATGCTCGTTGTAGATGTCCCAGCCGTGGCGGAAGTTCAGCACCGCCCGGTAGACCGGCTTGAAGTCGTCGGTGATGTTGCCGTTGGTGGTCACCACGACGCTGCGGTGGATGATCGCCAGAATCGCGGCGGGCCACAGCACCGACCGCAGTACGGTACCGACGCTGGGCGCGCTGGTACGCGGACGAAACAGGGAATCGAGCGCCGTCACCCGCGCAAAATATCAGGCGGGACAGTAGGTGTCGGTGTCGGGCAGCTTGCCGCTCTCCAAGTAACTAGTCAGCGGCGGCACCGCGCAGGAGGAATAGATGGCCGCGCCGTGGCCGATGCCCTGCCACATCACTCGCTTGCTGGCCGCGCCCGCGTTGATGATCGTGGCGGCCGCTGCGGCGACACCTTCGGAGCCGACGATCGGGTCGTTTTGGGCACCCAGCAGTAGCGCGTTGACCTTGAGGCTCTTCGGCGGCTGCGGCGGCGAGCTGCTCGGCCAGTGCACGCATTTGACCAAGTTGAGCGCGGCGACGGTGCCGAACTGCGGGTAGAGCTTGGCCCAGGCGACCACCAGCTGGCGCACCCGGTCCGGTGTCGGGCGGTTGAGCGCGTCGCTGCAGACGTTGATGAACTGTCCGTCGGTGCCGCGGATTGATTCGGCCCGGTTGATCAGGCTTGTCAGCAGGTTCGTGTCACCGGATCGGGCGTTGGCCAGTGCGGTGGCCAGGTCGTTGGTGGTGCTGACGCGGTCGCCGCTGGGGAAGCCCAGCGCCGTCGAGATGGCGTTGGCGACGGACGCCACCGAGGCACCGGCCGGACCGTGGCCGGCGCGCGCGTCGGCCAGCAGCGCGCTGACCGCGCCCTTGGGATCGGGGCCCAGCGGGCAGTTCACCGCCGCGCATTGGGCGGCGAATGCATCGAGGGCGTCCTGCTCGCCCTTGACCCGCTGCTCGGCAGCGGCCTCGGCGCCCACGCCCAATGGGATCGGGGAGTCCAGGATCAGCCGGGACACCTTGTCGGGGTGTGACCCCGCGTAGGTCAGCGCCACCTGCGCCCCGTTGCCGATCCCGAGCAGCGCCAGCGACGGCGCATCCCAGATGCTGCGCAGCCGCTCGATGTCGGTGGCCGCGTGCGTGTTGTCGTAGGCGGAGTCGCCGGGCGCGATGGTGTCGGTGCAGTTAGTGGTGGCGTTCTGGGTGACGTCGGCCAGGTTGGCCACCGGGTCGTCGCCGGCCTCGAACTGCGCCTGGTCGCGCATCTCCTGGCGATCGAACTGGTCGCGGCAGTCCACCGCGCTCGACATGCCCATGCCGCGCCGGTCGACCGCGACGATCGGGTGGCTGCGCAGCACGTCGGCGCCGGCGCGCGCCAGCCACACCGGCAGTTGCACCGACGACGGCAGATCCGAGCCGGTGGTGAACACCAGCGGGCCGGCGTCGGACGGCGTTTGCACCGATCGCGCGCGAACCACGCCGATGGTCAGCGTTCCCGCCGAGCCGTTGACCGGGTCCAGGTCGGCGTCGTAATTCGCACAGTCGAGTTTGACGCCGGGCGCCGCCGGAACCGCGGCGTCGCCGAACACCCGCGAGGTGCAGTCATGCCAGGACAAGTCGTTCTTGGGGGCGGCGATCGGCGGGGGGCCGCCGGACGGACGTGTCGTCATCGCCTTGCCTTGCGGGTGGGCGCCGGAGTTGGTGGCGAAGCGCGGGTTGGCGGCCAGCCCCGGCACGCAGCCGGACACCAACGTCGTCGCCGCGACCAGGGCCGCGGCGAGGAGGGTGTGCCGGCTCATGCGACCACAGTAGGTGCTCTGGTGGTGACCCGCTGCGCCCGGCTTCGCCGCGCTTGCGATCACCACGAACGTTCAGCTCTTGACATAGCGCGTGTACAAGTACCCGTCGTCGTCGGACAGGACGTGCGCGCAGCGCATCGACGTCTGCACCTGACCCGGCCCGGTCGCGATCCGGCGGGCCTGACCGCCGACCACGCACGGCGCGATCGTCAGACACAGCTCGTCGAGCAGGCCGTGCTCGACGAATGAGCTGAACAACATCGGGCCGCCCTCGGTCAGCACCCGATGCAGGCCGCGGTCGGTCAGCGCCGCCAGCACGGCACCCTCGTCGACGCGGCCCGGGTCGTCACGCGAGCAGTCGACGACCTCGGCAAGCCCGGCAAGCCGACCCTGTGTCTCCGCGGCGGCCGCCGTGCAGGTCAGCACCAGCGGGGGCACCTCGGTTCGGGTGAACACCTGCAATTCGCGGTCCAGGCGACCCGATTTGGTGACGATCGCCAGCGGCGGGACTTCGCTTTGGCCGCGGGCCTGCCGATGCTGCCGCTGGGTGACGCTCGGGCGTGCGCCGGAGTAGCTCTCGATGCGAACCGTTCCCGCGCCCACCAGGATGACGTCGGCGAGTTCGCGCAGCAGGTGAAACAACGCCCGATCGGTGGGACCGCCGAGCTGGCCGGTGGTGCCGGCGACGGTGGCGCCGCCGTCGAGGCTGGCGATGAAATTGGCCCGCACCCACGTCCGCCCGCCGGGATAGGCGTAGAGCTCGGACAGTTCGCCGTCGTCGACTCGGCGCGTTGACCCGAGCAGGGTGAGGCCCATGAGGTTGATTGCAACACGTCGCTACAGTGCCTGCATGCGTCGGGTGGGACATCTGGTGGATCGGCACCCGAGCGTCTCCCCGGAGCGACTGATCGCCCAGCTGACGCCGCCGCCGACATTCGCCGAGGTCAGCTTCGCGTCGTACCACCCCGACCCGGCGGAGCCCAGCCAGGCCGCCGCCGTCGAGGCCTGCCAACGGTTTTGCGAGCAGGCCGTCGAGCGCCGGGCGGGCCGCCGCAAACTGTTCGGCAAGCGCGAGGTGCTGCCCGGCGTGGGGCTATATCTCGACGGCGGTTTCGGGGTGGGCAAGACACATCTGCTGGCGTCTGCGTACCGCGCGCTCACCGGGCATCGCAAGGTGTTCGCGACGTTCATGGAGCTCACCCAGCTGGCCGGCGTGTTCGGTTTCGCCGAATGCATCGATCTGCTGGCCGATTACACGCTGGTGTGCATCGACGAGTTCGAACTCGACGACCCTGGCAACACCACGCTGATCTCGCGGATGCTTTCCCAACTGGTGGAGCGTGGTGTGTCGCTGGCCGCCACCTCGAACACGTTGCCCGAGCAGCTCGGCGAGGGCCGGTTTGCCGCCCAGGATTTTCTGCGCGAAATCCACACGTTGGCAAGTATTTTCACCGTGGTGCGGATCGACGGCCCAGACTACCGGCACCGCGATCTGCCGCCGGCGCCCGAACCGCCGACCGACGAAGAGGTTGCCGAGTGGGCCGCGCGAGTCGACGGCGCCACGCTCGACGACTTCGATGCGCTGTGCGCGCACCTGGCCACCATGCACCCGTCGCGCTACCTGGCGCTGATCGAGGGCGTGACAGAGGTTTTCCTCACCGGCGTGCACGGCATCGACGACCAGAACGTCGCGCTGCGACTGGTGGCCCTGACCGACCGGCTGTACGACGCGGGCATCCCGGTGACGGCGTCGGGGGAGAAGCTGGACCGCATCTTCAGCGACGAAATGCTTGCCGGCGGATTTCGCAAGAAGTACCTGCGGGCCACGTCGCGGCTGCTGGCGCTGAGTGCTACAGCTCGCGAACCATGATGTAGTCGTGCTCGACGCCGGCACCCACCCGAAATATCCTGGTGCCGTTGACCCTAAAGCCGTGCTTGGCGTAAAAGCATTGCGCACGTTGGTTTTTCTGGTTGACGCCGAGCCAAACGCGGCCGTCGCTCAGTTCGATCGCCGCATTCATCAGCGCTGTCGACACGCCTGCGCCGTGATGTTCGGGCAGCACGTACATCTTGGACAGTTCGACGCCGTCGTCGCGAACGAGCATGGCGTACCCCACAATTCGTTCGTCGTGCCGGGCGACGAGTACCACACGCCTGGGGTCGGCCAGGTACTCGGCGAAGCGCGCGGCCGACAGGTTCGCCTCGATGAACGACGCCATGTTCTCCGCCGTCACCGAGGGCGGGCACGCCAGCGGAAATGTCGATGCGGCGACGGCGGCGAGCTCGTCGACGTCGGCGGAATCGGCGGGCGCTACAGGTTCCACTGCGCGAGGTGCACGCCTGTCTTCCTGTCCAGCAGCACGACATTGGAGACCGGATCGCGGTAGGCGTCCCAATACACTCCGCCGCGAACCACGGAACCGGCCGGCGCATTGCCCAGCGCCACGTCGAGTGCGTCGGGAGCATCGGAGGGCCGGGGCTTGTATGCGTCGCCGAACGGTGTCACGCCAACGAAGCTGAAGTCGGTTCCCATCTGGGACGGGTTGGGCACCCTGATCGCGTGGATCGCCACGTCGGCGCGATCGACCGTGCTGTCGGGGAAGCTCTTAACCGGCACGCCGCTGCGCTGATACCCGAAACCGGGCGGCGGGTCGACCGGCTGGACGAAGCTGACGGTGACGTCGGCGATGATCTTGCCGTTGTCCACCCGCAGCGTGTCGCCGATGTGGCCGATCGGCGCGTCGCCGGCCGACGCGCGGGGAGCGGCGACAAGGCCTGCGACAACGACGGTGATCAAGGCAACCAGCCAGCGGTGCATGTTCCCTCCTCGGCGACCTTCGCATGATGGCACATCGGCGAAGCGCTCAGTCCGTCTTCCCGGACACCAGGGATTCCAGCACCGCGGTGAGGTCGGCCTCCGCCCGGTCCTTGTCGATGCCGGCGCGGTGCAGGGGACCGGCACCGTCCTCCAGTTCGAGCAGTGCCAGCAAGAGGTGTTCGGTCCCGATGTAGTTGTGGCCCAAGCGAAGTGCTTCGCGGAAGGTCAGCTCGAGCGCTTTTCGGGCCGGCCCGTTGAACGGAATCAGGGACGGCGGCTGCTCGACCGCCGGCGGCAAGGTGACGGCCGCACGGACAGCTTCGGCGTCGACCTTTTGCGCCGCCAGCAGTTTGGTGGCCAGTGCGTCGGGGTCGCTGAGCACGCCCAGCACCAGGTGATCGGGGGTGATTTCGCCGTTGCGGGCCTCGTGCGCGGCGTTTTGGGCGGCGACGACCGCGCTGCGGGCCCGGGGTGTGAAGCGCTCGAAACCCTGGTCGGGGTCGAGTGTCCGTGGCACGAAACGCTTTTGGGCGGCCTGCTTGGTGACGCCCATGCTCTTGCCGATGTCGGTCCAGGAGGCGCCCGACCGGCGGGCCTGGTCGACGAAGTGCCCGATCAAGTGGTCGGCGACCTCGCCGAGGTGTTCGGCCGCCAGGACGGCGTCGCTGAGCTGGTCGAGTACGTCGGCATGCACTTGCTTGATGGCGTTGATCAGCTCGTCGAGGCGGACGGGATGGGTGATAGGTGTGGAGTCGGCCATGCCGTCAACTCTAGGTTGACGAATGGTGTTCGTCAACTGCCGGTTGACGATGCGCTCGCGGGACAACCGCGCCCGCGTCGGCGATGATGGAGCGATGAGACTTCTACTGGTGCTTACGGGCGTTGCCGCCACGGTCGGCCTGGCCGTGCCGGCGCACGCCGACCCGGGCGGCGTCGATGCGGACTTTCTCAGTGCGCTCAACAAAGCAGGCATCACTTATGCGAGCGGGGATCAGGCCGTCGAGGCCGGCAAGACGGCGTGTCAGATGCTGGACCAAGGTCAGTCGGACGTGGAAGTCGTCAAGAGGGTGACTGAACTCAATCCCGGATTCACGATCTCCGGCGCCGCCAAGTTCACCGCGATCGCGGCGAGCGCGTACTGCCCGCAATACGTGAATGGCGGCGGCGCTAGCCCGAACGGCGGCGACGCCAGTTAGCTTGGGCTAGAACGCCTACGGCCCGATCGGGATCGGGCCTAGTATCCGTGGATGGCTATCAATCGACGCAAGGTGCTCGGGGGAGCCGGCCTTGCCGGGGCCGCAGCGTTGGGTGGAGCCGGCGTCGACCGCGCTTTGTCCAACAGCCCTTCCGGCTACCCGACAGTTAAGGACGAGCCAATGACCGACGACGCCGCACGCTTCGGTGACCCCCGGATACCTGCCGAACTGATCACCGACCAATCGCATCTGTTCCATCTCGGCGCGCTGCCCACAACGGATTTCGAAGGGGGCTCGCTGCGCCAAGCGCACGAGGACAACTTCCCGATCCTCAAAGGACAGCAGGCCAGTGTGGTGTTTGTGACCTTGCAGCCCGGCGGTATTCGTGAGCCGCACTGGCATCCGAGCGCGTGGGAGATCAGCGTGGTTCTCAGCGGCGTTGCGACCTGGACGCTGCTTGACCCGCAAGGGCACGACGAGACGTTCGATGCCCACCCTGGCGACGTGGTTTTCGCCCCGCAGGGGTCACTGCACTACTTCGAGAACAAGGGCCACGACGACCTCCATGTGATCATCGTGTTCAACGCCAGTACTCAAGAAGGCAAGGACGACATAGGAATTGGCGCGTCGATCAGCAAGCTGCCGCCGCGGGTGCTGTCCGCGGTCTTCGGCGTTCCGTCGGAAACCTTCAACTCGTTCAAGAAGATCGACAGGTCGATCACGATCCTGAAGTCGGGGTAGAGCGGCTACTTGCTGTCGCCGCCGCCCTGCATGTATTTCGGGCAGTACGCGACGGATGCGAGCGCCACAAACTTGGCCGCGTCCCGTTGCGCGAAACCGGCGTTAGCCTGCTGCAGCTGAGCAACGATCTCCGGGGCGCCCTTGCCGTCGTCGAGCATTCCGCACACCGCTTTGGCGTTCGCGACGGCACTGTCTGGGCTCTGATAGGTGATGCCGGCGTTCTTGAGCGCTTCCAGGAAGCCCGCATCGTCGCCGGAAGGCTCCGCGAGCGCGGGTGGCGGCAGGCCGATCGCCGCGGCAACAGTGGTCAGCGTGAGTAGTCGTCTCATCGGTTGCTCATTGTCGCACCGCGGCGTGATTGTCGCTCGGCGAGCGACGCGGCCGAGCAGTTCCACGATGGCGAGCCCACCCTCCGCTACCCTCCGGTCGAGGCGAACGAGGCACGCATCCGCGCCCACGTGCCGGCAGGAGCGGCGAGATGAAGGACACCGGCGAACCGGAACGACTCGGCGAAGTCCGGTACCAGGCCGGCGCGACCGCAACCGCCGTGCACGGCGAGCACGGCAACCTGATCTGGGAGGTGACGCGGCACAGCGATGGGCTGGTACGCACCACCCGCAAGCTGGCGCAGGTCAGCCACTGGAAAGCCGCGAATGGCTGACGTGGAGAGGTTCGCGGCGTGACGCTCTTCTATCCAGATGTCAGCAATAACAACTGGTCCAGCGACCAAGACGCGATCAACTTCCTGGAACAACTTGTCCCACAAGGTTTCGCCGGTGTCGTCCATAAAGTTTCCGAAGGGTCTTATTACGAAGATCCTTACTGGCCCGTCGTTCTGCAGTGGTGCCAGCAGAACAACGTCGTTTGCCTCGGATACCACTACGTGACTGAAGACGATCCGGCGAGCCAAGCGCAAACATGGCTTGGTAACAACGGCGGATCCGTTGCTATGGCGGACTGGGAAGCCAACAGCGGCGATTTCTCGAATTACCAGGCGGTAGTGGCTGCGTTCGAGGCTGCCGGGGTGACCGTGCATGTCGGGTATTGCCCGCAGTGGTACTGGTCGGAGGTCGGAGGGGGTGACCTGTCGGGTATTCCGACGCTGATTTCGTCGGCCTACCCGGACGGGTCGGGTTACGCCAGCGTGGTCTACGCCGCCGCCGGCGGCGATTCGGGCGAGGGCTGGAACTCCTACGGGGATGCCACCCCGACGATCTGGCAGTTCACCGACCGCGCCTACATCCCGCCGTTCACCGGCATCGACTGCAACGCCTTCAAGGGCACCGACTTGGCGGCGGCGTTCGGCCTCGCCCCCACCCCATCACCAGAGGAGGATGGTTTCTTGAGCGGTTTGACCCAAGCACAGCAGGAAGACATCTACAACCTGGTCGTGCTCTGCGCGCAGCAGCTCCTCGGTCTGCTGGAGCCGCCGATGCCGCTGCTGCCCGGCTCGTCGACGTCGGTGGGCAGCGGGTGGGCGCAGCTCGGGCAGAACAGCCAGGGCCAGAACCTCACTCAGGTGGACGCCCTGAGCGTCACCGAGACGGGCAACCAGAGTTCGCTGGGCTCGACCGTCGCGGCGCTGCAGAAGGCGATCGGCGCGCCCAACCCGGACACCACCGGCATCCTGCGCGAAGTCACCGCCGCGGGTGGGACGGGGATTCTGGGCCTGCTGTCGGGCCTGATCCAGTCGCAGCCGTCACTCAACATCCCGAAGTCCGGCAACACCGCGTAGCCGGCGACGGGGGTTGTGCGGTTACGCCACGTGAAGCCAACATGTTTCAGGCGCACGGATGGGCGTCCGGAACGCCGAAACCTCGGGTCACTTCGGTGCGCCGTGGTGATGCAACGAACGATCCGCCCGCTGGCGTCGACGACACCTGTTTTGCGAAAGTGGCTGCACCACAAGTGTTTTCGGTTTCTAGCCGCGTCCTTTGCCGCCCGCCCCGTTGGGTGAGTCCCACCCCCACAACGGCGGATCTCCCACACGCGGGACACGCCATTGGCAAGCTAAACCGGAGGCTGAGTGTAAAAGGGGGGTAAGGTTTTAAGTGCGACGCGAAAGAATCCTCAACAGCGCCTCCATACTGCATCAGGTCATCGGCTGCCGAGGTTGAGCATTGGTACTTCAGATCAAAACACCAACTCAGGGAGGTATGAAAACTCATGACAAGCCCTAACGTAGGTGCCACCGCGCAATCCGTCTCCGACAAGCTCGACGGCATCGGGCCATCAGGCCCGCTGAGCTACCGCGAAGTGGATCAACTCGCCCCGATGGCGATCTTCGGGCTAGCCACTAGCGCGCCCTATCCCGAAGCGCCGAAGCAAACCACCACATCTGTTCTCGACATCACAACGACGCTCGGCAAGATCCACACGGCCACTTATCAGGCGTCGGACGGCAACACCTACAACGAGTTCGACGCTTTGATGACGATCCTCGAGTGGGTGCTGGCGCAGAAGAAGGCCGCTGGCTGACGTGGCCACAACATGGTCGGACGTTGCCGACAAGCTAGACGGGCTGTATTACCCGCCGCAATATTCGGGCACCCTGCCGGTCGTTCTGCTGACGTGGTCGGGCGCCGGTGTGAGCATGTGGGACACGACCCCGCCCCAGCCCGCGGCCGTCGGGTTGGCCGCAGCGACAGCGTTTCCGCAAGTTTTTTACTGGCAGCCGGTCGGCAATTACCCGGCGTCGATAGTGAACCCGCCATTGGGTCAGTCGGTCGATGACGGCTTCAACGAGGGTGTTCGGCTCGCGACCCAGGTGTGGACGGACAATCTGATCATCCCGCTCGGTTACTCGGAGGGGGCGATTTGCGGCAGCCACTGGTGGCGTGACTTTATTCTGGCCAACGACCTGGCTAGTCGTGTGCCTGCGGGCTTGATGTGGGGAAACCCTTGCCGCTCACCTGGTTTCGCGAACGGCAACGCCTACGCCGGCTGGGGCATGCCGGCACCGGTCGACGGTGTTCTGACCGGCGGTATCGCGGGACCAGATGACCTGACACCTGACCAAACCCCGTCGAATTGGCTTGATTTCGTCTGGCTGGGCTCCGATGGCGGGGCGACAGAGCTTTACAGCAGCTGTCCTGTCGGGCCGAACCCGTGGACCGCGGAAGCCCCGCCCGGCTACGTCGAAACCACGGTCTACAACGCCGTGTATGACCCCAGCCTCGGCACGGTTGAAGAGGTCGCCGAAGATGTCGGCATGCCGATCGCCGACGCCGAGGCCATCGCCAACGGATTGAATTTCCTCGGGGCCGGCGCCGCGGCTGATCATTACGATTACGACATCACCCCGATGATCAACTACCTGACCAACGTCGTCGCTCCGATGTTTGCGTAGCCGCTCGATCCGGCTCGACGCGCGGGCTGCCGGTCTGGGCGCCCGGCGTAAGGAAGCGGTGATCGTCCGTGTCCCCGCTGGGGCTCTCGGGTGAACTCGTTTCCGAGCGTCAGCGATGTGTGCCAGGGCGCCGCCCCGATCGCGCTGCGGTCGACGACAGCGACCTGTTCGATGAATACATGGACCTGTGATGCGCCAGAAACTTCCGTCATTGGTCTCGCGGCTGATTCTCCGCGTCGGCCAATTAGATAGGCGCATGCGACATGTAAACCGCCGGCTGGCACTGCTGGAGGCGCGCAGCGTGACCGGCCGCCGATCATCCGCGTCGGCGGTGGGCGGTAAGCGGGCGGCGGCGCTTGATTAGGGACTACGGTTGCTTGGAACCTGGGCAGTCATTTCGTCGAATGTCTTGAAGTGATCCCACACGAAGCCCATCCGCTGCCACCAAAGCTCTCCAAACTCGCGTGATGTTTCGTAAGCAAGTTTTGCGCCGCTTGCGGAGAGCATGTGATGAGGAAACCACGGATTCGGGTTGAGTAGTGGGTTGTCGGTGAGGCGCGGCCGCAAACGATCTTCGAGTCGATGGACTTCATGGGTCCACTGCACTTTCGGCTTGAAGTGCATTAAATCGTTACGGAACAGGATAATTGCAGCCACAATCTGACCAGGTGCCTCGCCGAGGTTGATCGGCCGCTGATCTGCGCACGTCAGTGCCACCTGGTACTTATCAAGTACCGACAGTGACCGTTCAACTCGCTCGGTTTTCCATAATTCTCGTAGTCTCGCGATGGACTGGGCGGACAATCCTTCGAGGTGAGGGTTTGGGTTAGGAGATTCCGGGTCGTCGTCCACCGCGTCTTGCCACACGCTGTTGACCAGGGCCTCAAGGAAGGCTACGGACTCTAAAATCCCGGCTAGCGCAAACGCTCTGACGGCTCTATCAATCCCACGGAAGCCGTCGGCGACCAGTGCGGCTTCCCGCTCCGCGCAAAGCTCGGCATTGTGGCGGGCGTTCCACAGGTGCTCCATCGTGAAGTAGTCGCGGACACCGATTTTCGCGACTCCCATCATCGCCGCCGACGGAATGCCGACCGCTCGGATTTCCTGCTCCTTGCTCGACATCGCTTGATCCTCCACCTGTTTGCGGATCTGCTCGGCCGCTCGCCCGCCGCGCGACGGTCCTAGCAGCCGCCCGTCTGGTCGATGACCTTCTTTAGTGGCGCCGCGGGTCGAGGGTCGACGTCATAGCCGGGATTGTCTGAAGCCCAAGCGATCTTGAAACAGTAGTTAGGGCCGGTGGGCTCAGTGTCCCGCCACGTCTCCAGGGTGGGCTTGCACTGCGCCAGGTCGGCGTCGCCTACCTTCTGCGCACTGTCCGGGCGGCGTGGCTCGCGTATCCAGATGATCAGGTCACGGGTAGGCGGCATATTGCAGGGACCCGACACAGGCATAGGCGTCGCACCAAATTCGACGGAGTGGTTGGACTCTGCCGACGCTAACGGCAGCCCGCATGCCAGCACCAAAGCCGATGAGCCTGCCGCTGAAATCATGAAGGCATCCATAGCGTCTGGACCCTACGCTTGCCATATGTTGCGAGTCTGGGATTTGGTCCGCTGCACCGACAGTCGTTGGATGGTCCACCCGCCTACCCATTGCCCTAAGGGCACCGCCTCGGTCCCAACCGCTGCCTGGTCGGTCACCAGGCATGTTGCTGTGGTGGTCACATGACGTGGACGTGTGAATGCGGTGTACGCGCCGCCGCTGGGCGACGGCTGCCTAGTGTTGGTTGGTCCCGCTGCGGTGCGGTGAGGCGGCCACCCACCGATTTGCGGCTTCTGACCAGGTGCGCTGGCAGTAGACTCGCCGCATGGCACTGCAGACCGATGTCCCCGTCCTCGCCAAAGAGGCCGCGAATTTCGAGCGGATCGCCGACGAACTGAAGACTGTGCTAGCCCGCGTCGAGTCGACCGCGACCGAGATGGACAGCCATTGGCAAGGCATAGCGGCCAAGGCCGCACAGTCGGCGATTCAGCGGTTTCATGAGGCGGCCAGCGCGCAGGTCCAGCAACTCAACGAAATTTCGACGAACATTCACACCGCAGGCGCGCAGTACAGGGGGACGGATGACGAGCGGGCCGGTGCGATAGCCGGGGCGATGGCCCCGGCCATGGGGACCGCTGGGGCGCCCGCTGGTACAGCATCTGCGCCGGCCGCCCAGCCCAATGGGCAGGTTCATCCGGCCATGGCGACCCCTGTCGGAAACACCGGGCAATTCCAATATGGCGGGACAACTCCCGGCGTTTGGACACACGGCAACGACGCGCCGAACCCGGTGCAACTCGCCGGTTTTGAGGCGAAACAAGATGGCCCGGGCCCCGCGCCCCCGCCGCCACCCGCGCCGCCGGTCACCGGCAACCCGGTGCGGCTGCCGCCACGGACCACGATGAACACCGCGCCACCGACAGCGATGAACCCGACGGACCATGACCCGTCGAAGCATCCTTGCGGCCCAGACGACGTCGCGATCGACATCACTGAAGCGGCCGGCGGCGCAGCGGGTATCGCATCTGGCATCGCCGGCGAAGTGCCAACCGCGGCAGGCTCGACAGCGATCGTCCTCGGCGGCATGAGCGCACTCGGGGATGCCGTCAAAAAGTTGAGTCAGTGCGAATGACGACGATCTGGTGGCTCGGTTTAGCCGCTGTAGCGGTTGGGCTGGCGATTGGCGCCGGCGCGATGGCCGTCGGACGCCGCACAGCTGCGACCCGTGAACAGGCGGTGCGCCGGCAGCGCATCATCCAGTACGTCATCCTGGCCGTGCTCGCGGCATTCCTGATATTCGACGTCATCACCACCCCGGGGACACGGTACCTAAACATCGCGATCCTGGCGTTCATCCCAGTCGCCTTGGCGTTCGATTGGTTCAGGGCTCGACGCCGCCGCACGATGTCATAAACCGACTTCCCGTTTCGGCAATGGGTAGGAGTTAACGCGGTGAAGCAACTGTCACGCTCCGACAAACTCCGGTTCGGCGTATCGCTAGTCGCCGCAACGACTTTCACTGCAGGGGCGATCAACGCCGCCCTCGGCCATAGATGGGGCACGGTCGTCATCCTCGCCGTAGCGGCTACCGCGGCGGTGTTCATGGCGCTGGGAACGTTGTCGAAGAATCCGCGGATACATCGGCTCGTGTCCAATGACTGGCTGGTCAGCACGTGGAAGCACAACAACGCCCGCTGGCGTAAGGAGGAGCGCGACGACGCGCTGCGGGGCGGCCAAAATGGAACCGGCTAGCGAAAACCAGCGATCGCCCTGGCGAAGCTCCACGCCGAGCTCGAAGGCAGTGGCGACACAGGGGCGGAGGGGCGGCCACCGTGCTAGCCGAATTGCCCGCCGGCGCCGATGAATCGGAAGTCGCCGACGCTCGAATATGAGCACCGCCGCCTAGAGAGCCGTTTCCGGCGCGTCATGGGCGACGGCCTGGGCGGCGCAGTCGCCATGGCCGACGGGTGAGGATCAGCGCGAAGTCGAGGAGGCGCTCGCGATGGCGGATGAGCCATTTCATGTCACGGAGCTACTTCAGTTCGGCAGGCAATCGGTGAACAAGCACTGAGCTGGCGAGGTTGACCACAAGATGCTTATGCGAGGCCGTCCGCGGCCGGATCGCGCCGCACCCGACGATTGATTCGACACCGTGACGACTGCCGGCGGGTTACAAGGACACCGCAAGAGACCACGCCACCCACACGTGAACTTCCCTCACATGTCAGTAGGGCGCCTTACTCTCTACTGGACCGCAAGCAGTTTCGTTATGGAAGCGGAGGAACAGCCATGGCCGAGCCGCCTACCGAGGTCAAGGAGCTCGTCAAGCGGTACGAGCGGGAGCGGAGGGTGCTCGAATCGGCGGCATACGGAGAGGCCGACACCCGGAAAGAATTCATTGAACCGCTCTTCACGGCCCTGGGTTGGGACGTCGTCAACAAGAATTTGTTTTCGGAGGCATACAAAGATGTGGTCAATGAGTACAGCCTCAAGATCGGCGGATCCCACAAAGCACCGGACTACGCATTTCGGATAGGCGGCAATCGCGTCTTTTTCGTCGAGGCGAAGCGGCCCGGCATTGATATATCCAGGGATACGCCAGCAGCGTATCAGCTCCGCCGTTACGGATGGACCGCTAAGTTGCCGATTAGCGTCCTTACCAACTTCAGACACCTTGCCGTTTACGACTGCACGCGCCAGCCGTCAGAAACCGATCGGGCGAATGCGGCAAGAACCCTCCTCGTGCCTTGGAAAGACCTCGTCGACAGGTGGGCTGAAGTTGAGGAGCTGTTGGGCAAAAATTCGGTTTATCAGGGCTCGCTACAACGGTATTTCGACCAGGCGAGTAGGCGACGGGGGACTTCGGAAGTTGATGGCCTCTTCCTGCTTCAGATGGAAGAGTGGCGTAAAACTCTAGCTCAAAGCATTGCGAAGAAGAACCCAGAACTGTCGGTGAACGAGCTGAATGAAGCGGTCCAGCAAACGCTCGACAGGATTGTGTTCCTCAGAATTGCTGAAGACCGCGGTATCGAACCCTACGGCGAATTAAAGGACGCTCTAAAGGGGTCCGGAGTCTACACTCGCTTGCTAAATATCTTTCTCGCGGCAGACACGAGGTATGACTCTGGCCTTTTTCATTTCAAGGCTGAGAAAGGCAGATCAACACCGCCAGATAAGCTTACCCCAGGTCTGGTTATCGAAGATAAAGTCTTGCGGGACATTGTTGAATCGATGTACTACCCAACCAGCCCATATGAATTCTCGGTGATGCCGGCCGACATTCTAGGGCAGGTATACGAGCAGTTCCTTGGTAAGGTCATTCAACTGACAGGCAGGCGTTCGGTTGTAGTCGAAGACAAGCCAGAGGTTCGCCGAGCTGGCGGTGTCTATTACACACCTACGAATATCGTTGAGCACATTGTGGATAAAACCCTCGGTCCGCTATTGGCCGACAAGTCGATACGAGCTGCACGTAATCTCCGCATTCCAGATCCGGCCTGCGGTTCTGGGTCTTTCCTGCTTGGCGCATTTGATTATCTGATCCGCTGGTTCACAAACGCACATGCGGAGTCTGGCTCGGGAGCCAGCAAGCAGGCGCTATATCGAGATGCTAGTGGCCAGCTGAAACTCACCCTCGCAGAGAGAAGAAGAATCCTTACTTCGAGCATATTTGGCGTAGACATCGACCGGCAGGCCGTTGAGGTTACAAAACTCTCCCTCATGCTTCGCGTTCTGGAGGGCGAGACAAGCGAGACGATGGATAGCCAATTAAAGATGTTCCATGTCGAAAGGGCACTGCCAGACCTGGATAGGAACATTTTATGCGGGAATAGCTTGGTTGACAGCATGGTGACCTCCGTCGTCGAGCTGACGCCTGAGGAGGAGTATGATCTGAATCCATTCGATTGGGCGGTAGGCTTTCCGGAAATAATGAGCTCAAAAGGCTTCCATGCTGTAATCGGAAACCCGCCGTATGATGTCATCGAAAAAGATCGTGGTAAAGCGTCCTGGCCGCACGATAAGCTACGCGAATACATCCCGAGTCGCACGGACTACGCGGCGGCATTGGGTGGGAAGTTAAATCTGTACCGTTTCTTTTTGGTCCAGTCTTGTGCATTGCTTCGTCCCGGTGGTTACCTGGGGATGATCGTTCCTATGGGTTTGGCTGCGGACATCAGTACCGGCAACACTCGGAAGCATCTCTTCACGTATCTCGCTGATACAACGCTTGACTGCTTTCCTCAAAAAGATAATCCACATCGCCGCATATTTAAGGCGGCGAAGCTGTCGACCATGGTCATCGTGGGTAAGAAGAACGCTACGAAGCTCACGGCGCAAAACCAGATAACCACGCATATATTTCCTGGTAATAACATGACTGAGATATCAACTGATAACGTACTCACGCTCGGCGATCTGCAGCTTCTTAACCCAGAGAACGCCCCGGTTCCTCTGGTAGCGGCTGACGAGTGGGCGGTATGCCGCGATATCCATAGCAAATCGCACGTTAGGCGGCTTAGCGAGCTTGGCGACTCTTACGTCGTGACGCGAGGTGAGATCAACCAGACTACGTACGGTGGGTATATCGCCGACGCGGACGAAAAGTCTGAGTACGAACCCCTGCTCAAGGGCGTGGAGGTTGGGGCGTTTGAGCTAAGGGAGTCACTAAGTCAGGGCAAGCGGGAAATGTTAGACGCCAAGGCAATTCGGAAGGATTATCCCCGCAAGGGCGGCCCCATCGCACCGCGGATAGCTACCCAGCGGATCACCGGCGTTGACGAACGGCAGCGATTGGTATGCGCAATCGTGACAGCCAAAATGTGGTTTGCGGATTCGACGAACTCAATAGTCGGGGTCGACAACGCCCCGTTATCGCTCGAGTATCTAGTGGCTCTCTTGAATTCAGACCTGATGCAGTGGCGTTTCCGGCTAACTAGTAGCAACAACAACGTAGGCACCAATGAGCTTTTGGATCTTCCCATCGCGGTCCACGATCCAACCTCGCCGACGGACCGCCGCTTGCTTGAAAGGGTTGCCAGGGCCGGTCAGCGGATCGCCGCTCTTAAGGCGCAAGAGCGAGCGGAGAAAACGTCTAGCGGCGCTCAGCGAATCGCTCGAATGCTGGTGTCAGCGTGGGATGCGCTGGACGGGGCTGTGTATGAGCTCTACGGGCTCACAAGGGCGCAGCGAGACCTGATAGAGCGGAGGCTTCAGAAGGCGCCGTTGGCTGCCCAGTTGGCTGGCGATGACGATGCCGCGTGATCCTCAAGCCATGGGCCAGGCTGCGCGTGTAGACGACCGACGAACCTATTGTCATCGACAACCACAGTGCGATCGGTTCGACCCCTTGAGGCGTTGCGTCGGTGGCAGCACCGCTCGCAGTGGCGAGACCCCGAAGGGGATGCATTGTGCACGGGCATCGCGCACAACCCATAAAACGACGTATGAGCTGCGTAAATGTGGTGCGCGGTACTGGGATTGAACCAGCGACCTCTTCCGTGTCAGGGAAGCGCTCTCCCGCTGAGCTAACCGCGCCCGGGTCAAAAGAAATGGAGGTGGAGACGGGAATCGAACCCGTGTGCACGGCTTTGCAGGCCGTTGCCTCACCACTCGGCCACTCCACCGCTGGGGTTGATGCCACTTGCACCTTCCGAGCGGATGACGGGATTCGAACCCGCGACCCTCACCTTGGCAAGGTGATGCGCTACCAACTGCGCTACATCCGCGAGCCACGGACGAGATCGTCGCCCGTCGCGAAGGACGACGATAGTCCACCTAAGCGGGCCGCACAAATTTCTCGGTACAGCCCGGCGCGCCTCGCCGTCCACAGGAGCAGCGCGTTCTCGGAAAACGCCTCAGCGTGCTAATCTTCGACCTCGTTCGCCTTTCGGCACCGGTCCTGTAGCTCAGCGGGAGAGCGTCCGCCTCACACGCGGAAGGTCGCTGGTTCGATCCCAGTCGGGACCACCAAACTGTCTTCACGAGCCGGATCTCACCCACGTGGTAGCGCAAACGGTGGCTGCAGGCGTTCGAACATCGGGAAATGCCGCACGTTGAGTGTCGCCAACTGGAGGCCCTGCACGTCGGCGGTTGCTGCAATCAGATAGTCGCCGAGTCCGATCGCGTTGTGGCTTCTGCGGTATCGGCGCATCAGATCGCCTGCGCGGCGCGCGATGATTTCGGTCGCGGGTTCCACGTGAAAGGACGCGAGCAGGCGCCACACTTCGCGGCGCTCGGCACTTCTCATCCCACCGATTAATTCGGCGATCGACACCACGCTGATTGCGAGAGTTCCATCCTTGCGGCTTTTGATCAGCCAGTCGTGGGCTGCTGCGACTCCCCGCAAATGGGCGACTAGTACGTCGGTATCGACGAGGATCACGATCCGCCGCGCCACACCCGGTCGAGGTGCTCCTCTCGGCCGCTGGGGCCGCGCGCCGGCTTCTCGAAGTCCCGAAGCGCTCCGAACGAATCGTTGATTGCTGCGAGGTCCGACGCCAAATCGTCGTCGGCGTTGTTGAGGGCCCGGTTCAGTAGTTGGCGGATGAGCTCGGCACGCGACACCCCTTGCTGGTCGGCGAGCTTGTCGAGGCTTGCCGTCTGCGCTTCATCAAGGTAGATGTTCCTGCGCTTCATACATCACAACATACACCGCATTGATAGCGGCCACTGGCGCTCGGTCAGAACTTGAATGACGGAATGCTGAAGTGCGGCATCGACGGCATCGCGGGCGCCGCGGGCGGTGGCAGTGAAGGCAATCGCGGCATCGCCGGTGCCGGCATCGCCGGCATGGAAGGCGCCTGCGGCGCAGGCATCTGGGGTAGCTGTGGAAGCGACAGGCGCGGGGGCGGTTCGGGGGCAGGCATGTTCACCGGCGGCTGAGGCTCCGGAAGGTGTATCGGCGGCGTCGGGTCCTGAACCGGCGGCGTGGGCACGTGTATTGGTGAGCTCGGCAGCTTCCAGGGCGGCGTCGGGTCCTGCGCCGGCGGCGCCGGCAGATGTATTGGCGGCGACGGCTGCTGCACCGGCGGGGTCGGAATGTGCACGGGCGGCGACGGGTGCTGCACCGGCGGCGTCGGTTGCCGCACGGGCGGGGTCGGCACATGCACCGGTGGCGTCGGCTGGCGAACCGGCGGCTGGGGCGCCGGCAGATTGATCGGCAGCTGGAGAACCGGCGCCTGGACCGGCGCGGGAGCCGGCACATTGACCGGCGCCGGAACGGGTATGTGGATCGGCACGGGCACCGGGACCGGGGCAGGCACCGGCGCCGCAGGAACAGGAGCTGGTGCAGGTGCGGCCGGCGGCGCGGGCACCGCGAGTGGCTCCGGCGGCGCGACGGCATGGACCTGCGCGGGCTGCGGGGCCGGGGCGGCCATATGGGCCGCGGGTGGCTGCGGCTCGGAAACCGAAGCTGCCGGTGGCGGGGCGGGCGCCTGCTCAGTTGGCTCGATCAGCCTTTGCACCGGCGTGGGCAGCAACGCGACGGTCGGGCGAATCCCGAGCGCCAGCGCGACCTCCAACGCCAGCGCGGCGGTTACGAAGACGACGGCCAATATGCTGCCGACCAGCAGCACCGGCCTGCGTCCCTGCCGGACTTCGTCGACAGAGATCACTGCGGTGTCGGCGTCGTCGTCCACGACGGCGCTGTACGCCACCTCGCCCGAACCGCCATCCGAGAGCGTTTCGAAGTAGTACGGGTTCATGACACCGGTGCCGGGATCCTGCGCGTACGCCAACGCCGCCGTCGACGACGCGAACAACGGCGCGTTCGCCGACGCCAGCGCCGCACCCCGAGCCAGCGCCGTCTCCGGCTCCTCCGGTGCACTCACCGGCAGCCACGTCGTCGTCTCCAGCGCCGGCTTGATCGGTGCCACATCGACACCCGAGCCCACCAGGAAGAGGCCCTCCACGCCGTCCAGGCCGGCGACCATTGTCGCCAGCTCACCCGCGACGTCGTCGCTGCGCAGCGGGCGGCGACGCACGTCGGTGACCGATCCGTCCGAAGCGTCGACGACGGCCAGCGTCGCAGTCTCGGGCTCGACGAACAACATCGCCGTCTGCTCGTAACCCATTGCCTGGCCGACGGTTTGGGCCAGCGCCGCCGCGGCCAAAAACGCCGAGACCAGCATGACGTTCTCGATCTTGCGGGCCGACAGCGCATCACGCAGCGCCGCGGCATCGGCGGGGTCGGTCCACGTCACCCCGGTCGACCTCAGCTGGTAGCCGCCTTCGGTGGCGCCTTCACGCGTGCCCAGGATCGCCGCGATCACCTGATCCGGAGTGCTGTGGGCAGTGTCGAAATTGTCTTCCTCGACCGTCACGCCGTCGGCGTTCTCGCCCTCGACCAGCACCATGCGAATCGTCTTGGGAGCCATCGATACCCCGAGTACGATGTCCACTTCTCCTCCAAGGTCTCTTGCCATCGAGCCACGGTCTGTGCGGAGGAGTGCACCGCGCCGGCCGCCATCTACATAGTTTGTCGGTCTAACAGCATTCGACGTTACAACGCCAACATTTGTGCCAGCTGTGAATTTCAGGCCACCCGGAACTGTTCCAGGTCAGCGTGTTTGACGGTCAGGCCGTGTCCGGGTGCGCTTCGATCCGGGCGCAGCAAGCCGCCTGGCTCCGGCTCCATGACGCCGTCGAACGCCAGCCCTTCGATCCGCACGTGGTCGTGGAAGTACTCGAGATGGCGCAGATGCCAGATGGCCGTGCCCACGTGGCCGCTGATCTGCGGCGCGCAATGCAGCGACAGATCCATACCCCGCGCGTCGCACAGCGCGGCGACCTTGAGCACACCGGTGATACCCAGCGCACGGGTGACATCTGCCTGTAAACAGTCGACGGCCCCGATCATCTGGTGGAAATACGGGAGGTGGTAGCCATATTCGCCCGCGGCGATGTCCATTCCGGGCGGTCCCTGCGAGGACAACTGCCGCAGGCCGTCGAGATCGTCGGAGCTCACCGGCTCTTCGAACCACCGCACATCGCACTCGGCAAAGCGCTGCGCCCATAGCAGCGCCTGCTTGCGGTTATAGGCGCCGTTGGCGTCGACGAAGAGCTCGACGTCGTCGCCAATGGCCGAGCGGGCAGCCTGAACCCGGCCCATGTCGGCATCCGGATCACTGCCCACCTTCATCTTGACCCGCGGGATCCCGGCGCCGACCCAACCGCACAGCTGCGCGCGCAGCATGTCGTTGTCGTAGGACGTGAATCCGCCGCTGCCGTAGATCGGGGTGGCGTCCTGCACGGCGCCGAGGGCAACGACCAGTGGTTCGTCCAAGAGCCGTGCCCGCAAGTCCCACAGCGCAATGTCGACGGCCGAGATCGCGCAAGCCACCACACCCGGCTTGCCGAGGTTGCGCACCGCGTGCTGCATGTCGGCCCACCGGGCCGGTGGCTGCAATGCGTCGCCGCCGTTGACGACGTCGGCCAGCTTGGATTGCACGACGGTCGCGACGGCGGTGTCGCCGTAGGTGTAGCCGGTGCCTACCTGGCCGCCCGCCCGCACGCTTACCAGCACGAACGTGGTCGAATCCCACGCCAGCGTCCCGTCGGCTTCCGGCGCGTCGGTGGGAATGGAGTAGGCCGAGACGTCGACGGATTCGACGGGGATCGCGGCGGCGGCACGCAAGGTCATGCCGGGTGACTACCCGCAACGCAAACCGGGTATGCCGCAAACCGATGGACGAGACCCCGCATGTGCTGCGCGAGTACGCATTGCTCGCCGACGGCGAGCGCGGCATCGTCGTCGGACCGCGCGGCGACTGCTGCTGGATGTGCTTGCCGCGCTGGGACAGTCCCGCAGTGTTCGCCTCGCTGCTGGGCGGTGGCGGCCTCTACGCCGTCGCACCGGATCACCCGCGGTACGTCTGGGGCGGCTATTACGAGAAGGGGTCGCTGATTTGGCGGTCACGGTGGGTGACCACCGATGGGATCGTCGAATGCCGCGAGGCGCTGGCCTTCCCGGGCGACCCGCACACCGCGGTGGTGCTGCGACGCATCCGGGCGCTCGATAATCCGATGCGCATGCGGATCACGCTCGACATTCGAGCGGAATTCGGCGCCGAACGCATGCATGACCTCGCGCTGCACGACGGGGTCTGGACCGGGCGCTCCGGCCCGCACCGATTCCGGTGGGCCGGGGCCGCCGCCGCGCAGCGCAGCGACGACGGGTCATTGCAGGCGATCGTGCACGTCGTTCCCGGACGCGACCACGACCTCGTGCTGGAGCTTTCCGACCGCGAGTTGCCCAACGACATCGTGCGCCCCAACGACGGCTGGCGCAGCACCGAAAGTGCTTGGGCGCAAGCGGTTCCGGTGGTTTCCGGGAGCCTGGCCGACGACGACGCAACAACCGCCTACGCGGTGCTGCGCGGCATGACCAGCAGCGGCGGGGGAATGGTAGCCGCGGCGACGATGTCGCTGCCGGAGCGGGCCGAACAAGGCCGCAACTACGACTACCGCTATTGCTGGATTCGCGACCAGTGCTATGCCGGCCAGGCCGTCGCCGCCGCGGGCGCCCACCCGTTGGTCGACGACGCGGTGCGATTCGTCAGCGAACGCGTCCTTGCCGACGGGCCGCAGCTGAGGCCGGCTTACAGCGTCACCGGTGATCCCCCGCCCGACGAGCGCGACCTCGACTTGCCCGGCTATCCGGGCGGCGCCGTGAAGACCGGCAACTGGGTGACCAATCAGTTCCAGCTCGACGTGTTCGGTGAGGCGCTGCTGCTACTTGCGGCGGCCGCCCGCTTGGATCGCCTCGACGGCCAGCATTGGCGAGCGGCGGAAACACTGGTCGACGCTATCGAGAAGCGCTGGCGCGAGCCCGACGCCGGGATCTGGGAAGTCGACGACCGGCGCTGGGCGCACTCGCGGCTGATTTGCGCGGCCGGGCTGCGGCGCATCGGCGAGGTGGCGCCCACCCGCCAGGGCGCGGGGTGGCAGCGGCTGGCCGACCAGCTGATCACCGACGCCGACTCCGATTGCCTGCATCCAAGTGGCAGATGGCAACGCGCGCCTGATGATTCGCGAATCGACGCGGCGCTGCTGACGCCGTCGATCCGCGGCGCACTGCCGGCCAGCGATCCGCGGACCATCGCCACGGTCGAGGCGGTGCGCGCCGATCTGGGCCGGCACGGCTTCGTGTATCGGTTCCGGCCGGACGAACGGCTGCTGGGTGAGGCCGAAGGCGCCTTCTTGCTGTGCGGATTCCTGATGGCGCTGGCCGATCATCAGCAGGGCAACGATCTGGCGGCGGTCCGCTGGTTCGAGCGCAACCGCACCGCCTGCGGCCCGCCCGGCCTCTTCACCGAAGAATTCGACGTGACGCAGCGGCAGTTGCGCGGCAACCTGCCGCAGGCTTTCGTCCATGCGTTGCTGTTCGAGACTGCGCATCGGCTCGTCGATTCGTGTCGACCGAACGTCGGCACCGGCACCGGAAAGCCCCGGTAGCCAACAGCTTTCAGCCGCGCACGGATTCGCCGACGGCGATCGGCAGCCGGACCAGCGACAAGACATGGTGTGCCGGGCTGCCCGGCGGCGCGATCAGCACACACTCGGCAGTGTTGCGGCGGGCTTGATGCTGAGCGTCGGCCAGCGTGCTGACTCCGGCCGACCCGAGGTGGGTGACCGAACTCAGGTCGACCGTCACCGGTTTGGTGCCGCCGCGGCTGTGCAGTGAGATCTGCAGCGCCAGCTTCGACGCGGTCAGCGAATCGACATCACCGACGACGACGATGCGTCCGTCGTCGTCGATCATGGTGCGGAATTCGTAGTCGACGCCGCGCTCGTCGGCGACCTGACTGACTCGGGGGTCGGTGACGATCCGGGCCGGCCGGGTGAGCGGGTGGGTCAGCGCGGCCGTCGTGCCGTTGTTGCCATGTGTGACACGGATTTCCGAAACCAGCGCCTGGGCCACGGCCAGCCCGCGTCCGCCGTCGCGCGCCGAGTCGTCGTGTTGCTTCCACTGCCCGTGGTCGGTCACCCACGCCCGCAGATTGGCGTGACCGTCCAGCGCCGCCTGCACCACGATGCCGCCGGCGGTCTCGACCGGATAGGCGTGTTGGGCGGCGTTTTCGACGAACTCCGAGATTGCGTGCACCACGTCGGAGACATCCCCGGAATCGGCCCCGACTCCAGATAACCAGTCGCGCAGCCGCGCCCGCACCGCACGGGCGGCCTCGAGGTTGGCGTCCACGGTCATCCGCAGCGGTGCCGGTGGCGTACGCCGTTGTGCGGCAAGCAATGTCACGTCGTCGCTGTAGCCGGTGGTGCGTAGCAGCAGTTCAAGTGTTTGCGAGCAGAGCCGGTCGATGGGCCGGGCCGATTCGTCGAGCGGAAGCCCGCCGCCGCCGAGGATATTGGCGGCCAGGTCGGCGAATTCGGCGGTGCTGGCCGCCAGGGGTCGGCCGGGCCGTTCGATCAGGCCGTCGCTGTAGATCAGGATGGCGTCACCGATATCGAGGGTCTCGCTGCGCACCGGAAAGCCGGTCCCGCTGCCCAGCGTCCCGCTGCCCAGCGGGCCCGCGCCCGTCGGCTCCAGATACCGCGGTGTCGCGTCGGTCGACACGACCAGAGGCGGCGGGTGCCCGGCGGTGCAGTACCGGAACGCACCGGTGCTCAGGCTGAGCGCGCCGACGCACAGGGTGGACGACTTCGAGCCCGGCACTTCCTCACGGAAGCGGTCGACGGCCTCGAGCGCCTGGGTGATGTCGCGGCGGTCGAGCAGTTGCATCCGCAGCGCGGTGCGCAACTGCGACATCACCGCGGCGGCTTCCACGCCATGGCCGACGACGTCGCCGACGATGAGCACCAGTTGGTCGCCGAGCGCTATGGCGTCGAACCAGTCGCCGCCGGCTGCGGTGTCTTCAGCGGCGACCAGGTACTCCGCGGCGATGTCGGCCCCGGGCAGCACCGGCACCGACGGCGCCAGCAACGCCTGCTGCATGACGGTGGCCGAATCGCGCACATGACGGTAACGGTCGGTCATCTCCTGGGCGCGCGCCTCGGCGGCGATCCGGTCCCGCACCCGGGCGGTGACGTCGTCGATGACGAACTGGACGCCCTCGATCGACCCGTCGGCGCGGCGGCGTGGGGTGGCGAGGAAGTCGAAGAACCGCTCCTGCATCGTGCCGGAGCCGTCGACGTCGAGGTGCAGGCGCCACTCGCTCGCCGATTGCGGCTCGCCGGTGCGATACACCCGGTCGAGCATCTCGTGGATCTGCTGGCCCTCGAGTTCGGGGGCGACCTCGAGCAGCGGCCTACCGACCGCGGTGACCCGCGGAAACATGTTGCGATAGGCCGCGTTGACCGCGACGTAGCGATGGTCGGGACCCTCGAAGCCGACCAGGACGGTGGGGACGCTATCGAACACGCGCCGAACATCGTCGGCGTTGCCGACGGTGTTGTCCCAGTCCATTTCGGCGGGCATTGGCTGTCCCTCCTGCCGAAGCCTTCGGCTAGCCCCCGCACAGGGGAGGTTATCAACCCGCGCGGTAACCGGTCGCTGGTTTGCCACGACGTAGCGCGGGGTACCTAGCCGCCGTGGGTGTTGTTGCGCGCCTGTGGGAACGCAGCCGGCTGCTTCAGATACTGCGACTGGGCGGCTGGGTCGCCTTCGACCTGCCGCGCACGGTGACCGCGCTGGGCGGAGCACTGCTGCTGGGCATTGTTGCGACGCATGTCTACGTCTTGAGTCGGGAGACTGGCTTGCCGATCTACTTCGTCGTCTATGCCACGCTGCTGATCGCGGGCTGCCTGCTGGCCGCCGGCGTCATGTGGCTTGCGCTGAATTCCCGTGTCCTGCAGGGTGGCTGGCTGCTTGGCGACTTGGTTTCGGTTGTCTACCTCGGTCTGTATCTGATCAGCCGGGCCACAAGCCTGCCGGGGTTGATGGCATTGTCCGGCCGCTGGGACGTCGCGCCCGCAACGTTTGCGGCCGCGTTCGCACTGGGCTTTGTCGCGGTGCACTTCTCGGTGCTGTTGGGCATCAACGTGGCGTACCCGCAACGCCAGAATTGGCGCGACTGATGACGTTTGACTATCCCGTGTGGCTACGGGTCGACCACTGGCTCAACGTGCTGTTCCTGACGTTGCTGTTGCGCAGCGGGATCGAGATCCTGGGCACTCACCCCAAGCTGTATTGGCACGACGACAGCAAGCCCGGTACCGAGTGGGCACGCTTCACCACCAAACAGATGCCGACCGACAAGCTCTACGACACCCTCGACGAGGAGGAGAACTACAGCTCGATCGTCGCGCTGCCCGGCCACAAGAAGCTGGGGATGGGCCGACACTGGCACTTCACCGCGGTGATCGGGTGGATTCTGGTCGGGCTGTCGTACTACATCCTGTTGTTCGCGACCGGTCAGTGGCACCGCTACTGGCCCTATTCGTGGTCGATCTTCCCCGAGGCATGGAATGACGTTGTCGCCTACATGACGTTCAATCTGCCGTCGCTGTTGCCCAGCGAGCCGCTCGATGCCATCCAGAAGCTGACATACGCCGCCGTCATCTTCCTGCTCGCGCCCTTCCAGATCCTGACCGGCGCCGCCCAATCGCCCGCCGTCGAGGCGCGCTTCCCGTGGTATGTCCGGATGTGGGGTGGCCGGCAATGGGCGCGCAGCCTGCATTTCTTCGGGCTGTGCGCCTTCCTGGTCTTCATCGTGATCCATCTGTCGATGGTCTTCTTCTGGGGCTGGGGCCAGCTGAATGCCGCGATGATCTTCGGCGCGGTACGCAACATCAACTGGGCGACGTTCTTGTCGTTCGTGATCATCGGCGCGATCGTCGCCGTCCACGTCGCCGCGACGGTGTGGAGCCTGAAACGGCCGGTGCAGGTGCACAAGGTTCTGGGGGCGATCAACACCCGCGCCAAGTTGATGCTGTTGCGTCCCTTGGACTCCCGGCAGAACTATCCGGTGAGCAGGTTGTCCAGGGAACACCGCGTCAACGGCAAACCGCCGTGCTCGGACGAATACAAGGTGATGGCGGTGCACAACTTCGTCGACTGGCGGCTACGGGTCGGCGGCCTGGTCGAAAAACCGGTGACCCTGGATCTGGACGCCTTGCGCGCGTTGGCCGAACCGCAGACGCAGCGCGTGCTGCACAACTGTGTGCAGGGCTGGACGAGCATCGGCCAATGGAGCGGCATTCACTTGAGCCGGCTGCTGGCGGAGGTCAAGCCGCTGCCGCAGGCGCGCTACATCTGTTTTCTGACGATGCAGGACAACAGCCGTGACGAGCCCAGCTCCGACGGGCTCGGCCACTTCTACGAAGTGATGGATCTGGAACTGGCTTACAAGCCGCAGACAATCCTGGCCTACGAGATGAACGGCCATCCGTTGCCGATCAAACACGGTGCGCCGCTGCGGCTGCGGGTGGAGACGCAGGTCGGGTTCAAGATGGCGAAGTGGATCAACCAGATCGAGTTAGTCGACGACTACCACGGAATCGGGATGGGATTGGGCGGCTGGCGCGAGGACAACATCCATTACGACAAGGATGTGGAGATATGAGGCGCCCCGAGCTGGTCAGCCTCAATCTGGCCGAGCGGGAAAGTGTGCTCGAGCATGTCGCGGCCAAGGGCGGCCACTGCGAGGCCTGCGGCGCAACGGAATTCGACGTCGGTGACGCACTCTACCTCGGTTTCCTGTTCCTCGACGAGGATGACGACGCCTACATGGTGGCGTTGACATGCCGCAACCCGGACTGCCCCAAGCCGCGAACTGGAATCAAGTTGCGGGAGAACGATTTCCTCGTCCGCGACGCAACCGCAGCCCGCGCCGCGAGCTGGACCGTCGAACTCCCCGACGCCGGTTAGCTTTTGCAGGTGACGTATCGGTGAACACCGGCTGTGCCAGGCCGAAGCGGTCGATCAGTTCCGATAGCTCGCGCAACTCGTCGCACAATGCCTGAAATCGTTGTTCGTCGGTCTTGCTGAGGATGCCTTGCGCGCGGTAGTACACCAGCCGTCGCAGCCGACCGGCCAGCGCCGCGCCCCACCTGATGGAAAAGTCGTAGCTCTCACCCTCGGCGAGTTTTTCCTTCTGTCCCAGCTTCTTCAGCGCTTCGATCTGCTCGTCGAGCAGTTCGAAGTCGTCGTCGATGCCGATGGCCGTTGTCATCAGTCCCTCACAGGTGTGGTTTGGCGACGCCGATTACAGAGCTGCGCAGGGTGAGGAACACCCGGTGTGGTCCGACCGCCATGCCGGACAGCGGCGCCGACTTCGCCTGGCCGGCAGGCAGATTCGCGCGGTAGTCGACCATGTGGATCACGTGCATGGTGTCGTTCGGGTAGCCACCGTAACTGGCAGCCTCGAGCGTCACCAGGTGCCGGTCGGTCGCTACGTAAATCCTGGTGTCGTCGGTTGCGAGATAGCGCACCGGAGACGACGGCAGTTGCGCGCGGCCCACCACTTCTAATCCCTTGCCGCCGCGCCGGGAGTCGACGGAGTAGAGCACGCTGTGCTGGTGGTCGGCGACATACGTGCGAGTCACCTTCGTGTTGTTGCCCGCCGACACCGCGACGTCCATGGCCAGCGCGCCGCGCTCCTCGGGCGGCGACGAGGGTCCTTTGTAGTAGCGGATTCCCGACGGTCCGTACACGTGGTAGTCGATTTCCCGTCCTCGGGTGGACCCGTCGATCGAATCCGCGTGCCCGACCTTGGCGGCCGGCAACTTGCGGTAGCCGTACTGCTCGACCGGTGTCACCGTGGATCCGTCCGCCGACAGCGCGAGCAGGATGCGCATGCCGGCGTCTTCGGAGAGATAGTCGGGAGCCGGGCCGGCGTCGAACTGGGCGACGGGCCGCAGGGTGGCGATGTCGACGACGGCGACGCTGCCGCGCCGGGGCTGGGGCACGAAGACGTGTCGATCGTCGCGCTGGCTGATCTGCAGGTTGCGTCCGGCGTCTAACGGTCCCGACAAGCTGGTATGGGCCGTGCCCGGGTTCTCGGCGCCGCTGACCTTGGCCAGCCGGTGGTCGTCGGTGAGGCCGAGCAGAGTGTGCGCGCGGTACGACCACACCGGACTGCGCAGCGCCGCGCCGACGGGAATCACCGTCACCTCGGGTGCGCTCTCCGGTTGGCCGGGCGACGAACAGCCCGCCACGACGACGGCGCCGGCAGCCGTCGCCGCACACCACCGCCGCAATCCGGTGACCACGTTCGATGCAGTACCCCAGCAACCGCGCCGCTACACCTGCTGCGTTTCGCGGGCCCGGCCGTCGGGTAGCCGGTAGTCGCGCGCACAACAGCCCGGCGCGCAAATCCAGACAATCCAGGAGGAAATCATGGCAGCGCCTGCCGCCAAGACACCCACCGATGTCGTCGAGTTCCTCGTCAGCCAACACGAGCAGATCAAGGAACTCTTCTCCGAGACGCTCAACGCCACCGGCAAGGACCGCAAGGAGCCGTTCGTCAAGCTCCGTCGACTGCTGGCTGTGCACGAAACCGCCGAAGAGGAAATCGTGCACCCGCGGGCCAAGCGCAAGCTGTCCAACGGCAGAGATGTCGTCGCGGCGCGACTGGAAGAAGAGCACGACGCCAAGAAAGTGCTCGCCAAGCTGGAGAAGCTCGACGTCGCCTCCCAGGAATTCGCCACTGAGCTGGCCAAGTTTCGCGACGCCGTCGTCAAGCACGCCGAGCAGGAAGAAAAACAGGAATTCGCCAATCTCCAGAAGGAATTGAGCAGCGAGGAGCGCGAGAGAATGGGACGCGCCGCGAAGCTGGCCCAGGCGATCGCGCCGACGCGGCCGCACGCAGGGGTGGAATCGCAAGTGGCCAACCTGATGGCCGGGCCGTTCGCCGCGATGCTGGACCGGGCGCGCGACGCCATCACCGGTAAGCGCTAGCCGATGACGACGCTCGGTTACCTCCTCACCAGCGAGGAGTTCCATCCAAACGAGTTGGTACGCCAGGCAGTTCGCGCCGAGGCCGCCGGCTTCGAAAGGCTGTGGATCTCCGATCACTTCCACCCGTGGAGCGAGCAACAAGGCCACAGCCCGTTCGTCTGGTCGGTCATCGGCGCACTGTCGCAGGCCTGCTCGCTGCCGGTGACCATGGCCGTCACATGTCCGATCATGCGGATCCACCCGGCGGTGATCGCCCAGGCGGCCGCGACAGCTGCAGCTCAGCTCGACGGCCGGTTCGTGCTCGGCGTGGGGACCGGCGAAGCGCTGAACGAGCACATCACCGGTCAGCGCTGGCCCACCACTGCCGTCCGGCGGGACATGCTCGAGGAGGCGGTGTCGGTAATCCGTAAGTTGTTCTCCGGCAAGGAGATCAGCCACCACGGGCGATACTTCACCGTCGAGAACGCCCGCCTGTACACGTTGCCGTCGCAGCCGGCACCGATCTACATCTCCGGTTATGGGGCACGTGCGGCGGGGCTGGCGGGGCGGATCGGCGACGGCTTCCAGTGCACCATGCCGTCGGCCGAGCTGGTCTCGCAGTTCCGGCAGGCGGGCGGCGCGGGCAAGCCGACCCAGGCCGGGTTCAAAGTGTGCCATGCGTCGACCAGACAAGACGGTCTGCGCACTGCGCACAGCTTGTGGGCCAACGAGCAGCTGCCCGGACAGCTAGGCCAGATCCTGCCGACGCCAAGGGATTTCGAGCAGGCGGCCAGCCTGGTGCCGGAGTCTGCGGTGGAGCAGGCCGTGCCGTGCGGGCCGGACGCCAAGGCCTTCGTCGACCGGATCCGGGAATTCGCCGACGCCGGCTTCGACGAGGTGTACGTCCAGCAGATCGGTCCCGACCAAGACCGCTTCTTCGACTTCTGGGAGTCGGAGATCGCGCCCGAACTCGCGGCCTGATGGCTACGGCAGCCGGGGCGGCACGGTATCTGCCCGACGACCGCAGCCTGGATTCGCTTGAAGCCGCGGCAAGCAGTTGCCACGGCTGCACGCTGTACAAGAACGCATCCCAGACTGTCTTCGGGCACGGGCGACCGGACGCGCCGATCATGCTGGTCGGTGAGCAACCGGGGGACCGGGAGGACGTCGAGGGGTTGCCGTTCGTCGGACCGGCCGGGCGGCTGCTTGCGCGTGCGCTCGAAGACGCGGGCATCGATCCGGAGCTGACCTATCAAACCAACGCCGTCAAGCACTTCAAGTTCACCAGGAAGCAAGGCAAGCGGCGGATTCACCAAAAGCCCAGCCGCACCGAAGTCGTCGCGTGCCAGCCGTGGCTTCTCTGCGAGATCGAGGCGGTGCAACCCGAAGTGATCGTGTGCCTCGGCGCAACCGCGGCACAGTCGTTGCTGGGCAGCGCGTTCCGGCTCACCGCGCATCGTGGTGAAGTGCTTCACCTGCCCGCCGATCTCGACATGCGCGTGGAGCCGGAGCCGCGCGTGGTGGCGACCGTTCACCCGTCGGCGATCGTGCGTGACCGCAGTGAGCGCCGGAAGGAGAACTACGCGTCCTTCGTCGACGACCTGCGCAGCGCACGCAGTGGTATAGCGGCTGCTTGACGCAAAGACGTTGAGCCACTACGGATCTTCGTCGCCTTCGTCGTCTTCATCCCTTAGCAGTTTGTCGGGGTGGTGGTATCGGTTGGTGCGGGGTTGGCCGTGGTCGAGGTGTGGGGGTGGGATCCATTCGGTGTCGCCGTGGGTGTTTTTGCGGGTGGTCCAGCCGTCTTCGGTGATGGGGTGGTGGCCGCCGCAGCCTAGGGTGAGGTCGTTGACGTCGGTGGTGTGGCATTGGGCGTAGGGGGTGCAGTGGTGGGCTTCGCAGTGATAGCCGGGTACGGGGCAGTTGGGGAAGCTGCACCCGCGATCCTTGGCGTAGAGCACGATTCGTTGCGCGGGGGAGGCTAAACGTTTGGTGTGATACAGCGCTAGCGCTTTGCCTTTGTCGAAGATGGCTAGGTAGTGGTGGGCGTGGGAGGCCAGCCGGATCACATCGGACATCGGCAGTAGTGTTCCGCCGCCGGTGAGGCCGTGTCCGGTGCCGGCTTCGAGGTCTTGCAGGTTGGTGGTGACGATGATGCTGGCCGGTAGCCCGTTGTGCTGGCCGAGGTTTCCGGAGGCGATCAGTGCGCGCAGTCCGGCCAGCAGGGCGTCGTGCTGGCGTTGAGCGGTGCTGCGGGTGTCGCGTTGGGCTGTCTCCTCGGGGGGTGGTCCGTCGACGACGGGTGTCGTGTCGTCGGGGTTGCACATGCCGGGGGCGGCGAGTTTGGCCCACACGGCTTCGAGGGTGGCGCGCAGTTCCGGGGTGATCCAGCCGCTTAGGTGCGACATGAGATCGGGGCCTTGTTTGCCCAGGGTCAGGCCGCGTCGGCGCGCCCGCTCGTCGTCGGAAAAGTCGCCGTCGGGGTTGAGGCAGTCGGTGAGCCGCTGGGCCAACATGGCTAGGTCGTCGGGGCGATGCTGCGCCCCCAACTCGGCCAGGTGGGCCTCGGCGTGTGCGCGGGTTTCGGCGTCGACGAAGCCGGGCAGTCGGTGCATGAACCCACGGATCACCGCCACATGAGCGGTGCCGATCTGCCCGGCGCGCTGGGCGGCGGCGGTGGCGGGCAACCGCGGCGCCAACGGTTCGCCGGTGAGCGCCTGTCGGTCGCCCAGATCGGCGGCCTCGTGGATGCGCCGGCTGGCTTCGGCCGGGGTGATGCGTAGCCGTTCGGCCAGCGCGAAGCGCAGCGTGCCGCCCAACTCGGTGTCGCTGGCCTGTTCGGCCAGCTGGTTGATCAGCGGATGCTCCACCGCCGGCAACCGCCGGCGGATGGTTTCGCAGCGCTCCAGCATGGCCAGGCATTCCGGAGTGGTCAACACCTCGAAGGACAGGTCCAGGGCGCGCTTGAGGTCGGCTTCGAGCGCGTCGAAGGCTTCGACGATCTCCTCACGGCTACTCGAACGCATGTTCGAATGCTATCACGCCCGCCGGACGAGCGCCACTAAGTTCCACAGTGGCGCAAGTGATTAGGGAGGCTGTTGGGACAGCAGCTGCTTACCGCCGGCGCTGGGCCCAACTCGACGCGGCAAACATGCTGCCCACAAGACCGGCACCGACTAACGACCGCCGATGCCGCGTCAGCCAGAACTGCGCGCTGTGGCGATGTGATCGGTCGTCGAACACGCCGTGGGGCCCGTAGTCGCGTCCGCCCGGGCCGTCTTGCGGCTCCCACAGATTCCCCGCGCGATTCGGCTCGACCTTCTGGTCGGTTTGCTGCGAGTCGTATCCGGTTCGCGCGAGGTATCGGTCAAGCAGCGCCGGGGCCACCCGCTGTCCCAAGATCGTGCCCACAGTGCTGGCCCCGACCCAGTACTGCTTGCGCCGGGGATGGTCAAGCGCATGCAGGACCCCGCGCGCCGCGAGCTCCGGCTGATAGATCGGCGGCACCGGCTGCGGGTGCTTGTCCAGACGCGAAAGGACCCAGGAGAACTGCGGTGTGTTGACCGCCGGCATCTGCACGACGGTGACCCGCACCTTGCTCTTCTCGTGCATCAACTCGGTCCGCAGCGACTCGGTGAAGCCGTTGATGGCGTGCTTGGCGCCGCAGTACGCCGACTGCAGTGGAATCGATCGCTCGCCCAACGCCGATCCGACTTGCACGATGACTCCGGAGTTCCGCTGCCGAAACCGCTTGAGCGCAACCATCGTTCCGTACACGAAGCCGAGGTAGCTGACCTCGGTCACCCGGCGGAATTCCTCCGGCTTGATTTCGGCGAACGGCGCGAACACCGAGCTGAACGCGACATTGATCCAGGCGTCGATACGCCCGAACCGCTCCTCGACGCGCTGCGCGGCCCGTTCTACGGCGTCGTAGTCCGACACGTCGGTGGCGATCGCCAGCGCCTCACCGCCGGCCGCGCGCACATCCGCGGCCGCCCCGTCCAAGCCGGTCTCGCCGCGCGCCAGCAAGCCGACCCTGGCGCCCCGCCGACCGAGCAGCTGCGCGGTGGCGCGACCGATCCCGGCGCTCGCGCCGGTGACGACGACGACTTGTGAATTTCCCATGGCTTTACGGTGTCCCCATCCCGCAACGAGTAAACGTTAGTCACCACGAACCGTTGACAGCGACTTACCGTTCGTGCACACTTACCGATATGGCCGCGTCGGCAGATGCCGTGCTGGATGCGTTGGGGGATCGCACCCGTCGCGCAATCCTGGAAACGCTGGCATCGGGCCCGATTTCCGTCGGCGTGCTGGCCGACCAGTTGCCGGTTTCGCGCCCCGCGGTATCGCAGCACCTACGAGTACTGAAAAGCGCTGAGCTCGTGGTCGAATCGGTCGCGGGCACCCGGCGGTTGTACCGCATCAACCAGTCGGGGCTTCGGGTGGTGCGTGACTATTTCGACCGGTTCTGGGAAACCACACTGGACAACTTCGCGATCCTGGCCGAAAGGAGCAAGCATGAGCGCTGAATCCACCGCCGCCGTCGAGGTTGTCCGATCGGTGAGTGTGCCGCTGACGCAGGCCCGTGCGTTCGAGTTGTTCACCGCGCGAATGACCGACTTTTGGCCCAGGGAACATTCGATCGGCAACTCCGAGATCGCCGAAGTGGTCGTCGAACCCTACAGCGGTGGGCGCTGGTTCGAGCGCGGAGTCGACGGCAGCGAATGCTGTTGGGGCCGTGTCGCTTTCTGGGAGCCTCCCCGAAAAATCGTGCTGCTCTGGCAAATTGGTGCCGATTGGCAATTCGATCCCGACTTCGAAACCGAGGTCGAGGTGACGTTCACCCCGGAAGGCGCGGACCGCACTCGACTCGATCTGCGCCACCGCAACCTGCAACGCTACGGCGAGCACACCGAGCAGATGCGGGCGATCTTCGACGATCCCGCCGGGTGGGCCGGCACTTTGGCGAATTTCGCCGACCTCGTCACCGGCGCAGTGCGATGACCGACACGATGCGGCTTGCCTGCGCGGAACGCGAGGACTTCGCCAACCTGCTCGCCGGCCTGTCGCCGCCGCAATGGGAGCATCCCAGTCTTTGCGAGCGCTGGCGAGTGCGCGACGTCGTCGCTCATGTGCTCAGCTACGACGAGCTCAGCCGCTGGGAACTGGTGCGGCGCTTCCTCAAAGGCGGACTGGTGCCCGACCGCATCAACGCAATCGGAGTCGCCGAGTACGCCGCTCGTTCGCCCGAACAACTCACCGAACTGATGCGTGCCTGCATCCCGCCCCGGGGCCTCATGTCGGCATTCGGCGGCATGCCCGCACTCGTCGACGGCACGATCCACCAGCAGGACATCCGACGACCGCTGGGTATCCCGCGCGCCATCCCGCCCAAGCGCCTGCAACGGGTGTTGGACTTCGCGTTGCGAGCTCCCGCGGTGCGGGGCGCGTGGCGGGCCCGAGGTTTGCGTCTGGTTGCCACCGACGTGGATTGGTCTCATGGCCGCGGAGAAGAAGTCAGCGGTCCGGGGGAGGCGTTACTGATGGCGATGGCAGCCCGGCCGGACGCGCTCAACCAGCTCAGCGGAGCAGGGAAAGAGATTCTCGCCCAACGCATTAACCGTTAGGCGCAAAGGCTTTACCAGTCGGCCGATGTCGACAGTGCCGCGTCCACGGTGTCGTCGACAGGCAATAGTTCGTTCAGCCCGCATGCACCGACAAACCTGGCGACGCCCGGCTGACTGCTTACCAGCCGCAGTTCGACGCCGCGCCTCCGGCAGCGCTCAGCTTCGTCGGCCAGGACCGCAAACGCGCAGCAGCCCATGAAGTCCAGGCCGTTGGTGTCGATCACCAGCGCGCCGGGCGGGAACGCGGCGGCGGCGGCTTCGCTGAGCAGGTGACGCCAGGTGGCCTCGTTCGACGCGTCCACTTCGCCTCCAGCGTGGACGACGACGGCCGGGCCGGTGCGCTCGACGGTGGTCCGCAGTGTGCTGTGCGCATCGGCCAATTCGGAGACCAACCGACTGCTCAACATCATGTGGCTCGATGATGCTTCGGCGGTAGCAAAGCCCATGGTGAACTCCTTTGATCGGCGCTGCGCGCCGCGAAGGATGCCCGCCCTACGTGCCTGAAGACAGACGTCGCACTATTTGGATCACATTTATATAACACCAGTTCAATGGCCCTGTCCATGGCCAGTTTCTTAAGAATTGAGCTAAGCGGGCAGCTGTTCAGGCGGAGGTCGGGTCCGATTCCTCACTGTGCTCGGCCTCGAATTCGGCGATCGCCCGGGCGGTGCGTTTTCGAAGCAGGATCGCGGCAGTCGTGCCGCCCACCAGGGCGACCACCAGCGCAACCCAGGAAAATCGCTCGAGCCAGCGTTCGGCCGCGATACCCGCGTAGTAGATCACCGCCGTGGTGCCGCCCGCCCAGCACACCGCACCGGAAACGTTGGCGAGCAGGAACCGCGGGTACGGCATTTTCAGCGCGCCGGCCAGCGGCCCCGCGAAGATCCGCAACAGCGCGATGAATCGGCCGAAAAACACGGCATGCGAGCCCCATCGGTTGAATATCCGCTCGGCGAGACCGACGTGCCCAGGACCGAAGTGCCGCGGAAACCGGCGGCCCAGCCAATCAAACAGGGGCATGCCGAACCGTCGGCCGATCGTGTAGCCGATCGAGTCACCGACCGCTGCGCCGATCACGCCGGCCGCGCCCACGCCGAGCGGGTTGACCGCCAGCTCATGGCGTGACGACAGCAGCGCCGCGGTGACCAGAACGATTTCGCCGGGCAGTGGGATCCCCAGGCTCTCAATCCCGACCACGCCGGCGACGATCAGGTACACCGTCAGCGGCGGGATCGACTGCAGCAGGGCGTCGACACTCATATGCGCGTCGCTTCGGTTACCACCCGACCGATGGTAGTCAGGCGACCCGGGACAACAGCTGCTGGCGGCGCGTGGACGCCCAGTCGTCGATGTCGATTCCGCTCTCGATGTCGCACGCCGTCATCAGCAGAGCCGCCCGGGGCACCACCGCGAGGCCGTAATCGCAGGTGCGTCCCGGCGCGTTCATCGCCCAGACCAGCACGCCGTCGTCGGCCACGGCGAACCTGCGCAGGCGCATCGGTGCGGAGTCACCGGCGGCTGTCACGCCGACGGCTTCGCCGCTGCAGGCGGACACCGCACTGAAGCTGTTCCACACCACGTCATGCGGGTCCAACGGTCTGCCGTACACGTCGACCGACTCGGCGTACAACGCCGAGCTGCCGACGCGGTATGACGAGTCGGCGTGATCGGAGGCGTTGACGGGTAACAGCGGAGAGTCCTTGAACGCCAAGGCCGCCGCGCATTCCGGCGGGCGCGCGCCGGTGAAGAGCTCGTCATCGCGTGACGCGGCCGTCGCGGGACCCATCGGCGTGCGGTCGCCGTCGTGCAACAGCAGGTCACGCGCCGACGGCATCGGCTTGTGGGGTGCGGGCGGTGGACCCGGCACCGTCGTCGGATGTCCGGGCACCAACGTCGTGCAGGCCGCTAGTAACAGTGCGACGCCGGCTGCCCAGAATTTCGCGGCCATCTTCGTAAGCTACGGCAGGTACCGTCTCTGACATGCAGAAACCGGATGCGCCGCAGTACCCGATCGAGTCGGTCGACAAGGCGCTGAAGCTGTTGCTGCTGTTGGGCGAACAACCCTCGATCCGGTTGAGCGAGGCGACCCGATATCTGGGAGTGGCGTCGTCGACCGCGCACCGGCTGCTGGCGATGTTGGCCTACCGCGGGTTTGTGCGCCAAGACCCGGTGTCGAAGGCGTATCTGCCCGGGCCCGCGCTGACGGGGGTGGCGTTCGCGATCTTCGGCCGCATCGACATTGCCGGTACCGCGACGCCGGTCATGCGCGGCTTGAGCGAACGGCTGCGTGAGACAGTGCATGTCGGGATGCTCGACGGTGCCGCCGTCCGGTTCATCGCCGCGGTGGAGGGTCCTACTGCGGTGCGGGTGGCGTCCCGGTTGGGTCGCACCATGCCCGCGCATTGCACGTCGACGGGCAAGGTGATGCTGGCGCAGCTGCCGCAACCGGAATTGCACCAGCTGCTGCCCGAGGAGAACCTGGAGCGCATCACGCCGCGATCGATCGGGACCCGCACCGCGTTGGAGGCCGAGCTGTTCCGGGTCCGCGAGCAGGGTTACGCCGTCAACCGCGAGGAAAGCGAGGAGGGCGTCGCGTCGGTGGCGGTGGTGATACCGGCCCGGGCGCCGGGACTGCGGCTGGCGCTCAATGCCGCGGCACCGCAGCAGCGGCTACCCAAGTCGCAGTATTCGTCGGTGGCTGCCGCACTTATGGAGGCCGCCAAGGAGATTGGCGATCGGCTCGGTTGAATTGCCCGGCTTCTCCTCATCGCGCTACGCGCTCTGCATCGTCGCCGGGCGGTTGAATTGCCCGGCTCCTCCTCATCGCGCTACGCGCTCTGCATCGTCGCCGGGCGGTTGAACGCGGGCAACTTCATGGCGCCATGCGGCCTCTGTGAAGCCGGACCCCAAGTCGGGGAGGTCGTCCCAGTCCCGGTCGGCGATGTCGCGCAGGGCGCCGTCGGCGGAAACGATCGTCAAAGCCATCCGGGCCAGCGCGTCGACGCTGATGGCCTGCAACACCGCCTGCTGCACACTGGCTGCGGCACTGGTGATCCCGTGGCCACGGAGGATCACCACGGGGCGGCCGCGCATGGCGGCCACCATTTCCTTGCCCAGTCGGCTGTTTCGGATCAGCACCGCACGTTCGTAGACCGGCACGCCGCCGCGGGCCAGCCAGGCACCGGGAATGTCGTAGGCGCCGTAGATCGGCCGGATGGTGATGCCGGTCAGGTCGGCGGCGACGACGGCGGGCGGGTGCAGATGCGCGACCGCCCGGTATTCGGGGTTGGCGAGCAGGGTTTCGGCGTGGATCGGCAGTTCATTGGGAACCCGGTAGCCGTCGAGTTCGCCTGCGGCACCGGCGCTTCCGTCGAAGCGGATGAGCCGGATGTCGGCGGGCCGGGTGAACGCTACCCCGGTGTCGGTGTCGCTGCGGCAACGGATCAGCAGCCGTTCGTCGTCGACTCGCAGGGACAGGTGACCGAGGATGCCGTCGACAAGTCTGCGCGCAGCGGCGACCCGGCATGCCAACGCCACCAGGGCGCGCTGTTCGTCGAGGCTCATAGCCCGAACCCGCCGTCGGGATGGACGGTGTCGCCGGTGATCCCGCGCGACCGGTCGGAGGCGAGGAACACGAAGCTCCATGCATGGTCGTGACCGGTGAGCGCGACGTGCAACGGCGTGCGCGCGGCAAGGTCACGCTCGCGATCTGGTGTGTCGTCGAGGCGGACATCTTGCAGACCAAGGCTTTTCAGGCCGCGCAGATCGGTGTTCAACGTGCCGCCCGGTGCCACGCCGTTGACCCGGATCCGCGGCGCCAGCTCGTGTGCGAGCGTGGTCACCAGTCCGCGCACCGCGAATTTCGACGCCACGTACAGCACCCCGCCGCGGCCGGGATAGAACGAGGAGGCCGATTCCGCCAGCACGATCGACGAGCCATCCCCGGCTTGCAGCGCCGGCAGCGCCGCCTTCACCGATTGCAGATGGCTCAGCACGTTGGTGCGGAACATTTCGTCGAATGCGGGTTCGACGTCGTCGGCCTCGATGTCGCGGATTCCCTTGTAGAAGTCGAAGATTCCCACGCAATTGACCAGTGTGTCCAGGCCGCCGAACGACTCCACAGCAGTGGCCACCGCCCGCTCGTTGGCCTCGCGGCCGACCGCGTCGCCGTCGACCACCGGCACGTCGGGGCACTGCTGGCGCAGCGCGTCGCACTTGCCGGGATCCCGTTCCAGTACCGCGACTTTGGCGCCCTCGGAGCGGAAGGCGTCGACGACGGCCCGGCCGATCCCGGACCCGGCGCCGACCACCAGCGCGCGTTTTCCGTCGAGCCAGCCAGTCATGGGAGCAGCGGCCCGTCGGTATTGCCCACCATTGCCTCCAGTGTGCGGGGGTTCTGGCGGGTCAGCGCCTCCAGCTCGAGGGCGTCCAGGCTGATCGACCGGCCCGATTTCGGTGCGGTGATCAGCAGCCGCGCCCCGTTGCGGGTCTCGACTCGGCGCACGTGGACTTCGGTGAATTCGTTGGCGATGGTGAGTGGTTCATCGTTCACAGGAACACCGCCAGGTTCTGCATCCGCAACACCGATTCGTCGAGCGTGATGGTGCGGCGCGCGAGTTTCCATTCGCCGCCTTCGTTACGCAGCACGTCGCGGCGACCACACGACACCAGCGCGGGCTCGTTGACGTCGCCGCGGCTGCGGAAGAGCAGCTCTGCGGATTCCACCACCACATGGGCATCATCCTCGCAGGCGAAGGTGCGCACATTGGTGATGTAGTGCCGCAGCCGCGACGGCGGGTCTTCGGTCCAGGCATGCTCGGTGCGGAACCGGGCGACCCGCCGCGACAGCGAGTACTTGTTCTCGTCGAAGTGCGCCATCCCCGGGGAGGTGTCGAAGCCGGCGCCCAGTGCGGTGGTGACGCGTACCGGCATCAGGTAGTGGATGTCGTCGGTCAGGATGTCCAGCCACGCCTCGTACTGCTGGGCGTCGAGCAGATAGGCCTCGTCGACCAGAAACTGGTGGGCCGCCAGGTGCCGATTGTCGTTGAACGGCAGGGGTTTCATGCCCTCTCCAGATAATCGGCCCACAGCTTGAGCAGTTCGCGCTGGTTGTTTTCGTTGTAGCCCACCTGGGCACGTCCGGGTCCGTGAAATGCCGCGACGGGCAGGGTATCGACGACGGGGCGGTCGTCGCCGAGCAGGCCCATCCGGCTGTTGAGTAGCAGCCGGCGGGCCATCGAGCCTCCGGCGGTGGTGGTCAACGACACCCAGTTCTCCACGTCGTCCTGTTCGAACATGCCTGTCGAGCCGAAGCACATCAGGTACGCCTTGTACGAGTCCGCCTTGTATTCGGGCGGCGCCGCGGAGTCCACCGCGAACCACGAGCACACCTCGGTCTCGTTTTCGCTGATCGGCTGCCAGAGCCGAATCGAGATGAACGGCAACACGTTTTGGCCTTCCTGCACTTTCGGCCAGTTGTGCACGAAGCTCAGGTTGGGAAAGCACGACGCGGCCGAGATCATGAAGCCGTCCTCGCCGACGACCTGACGGTGGCGCGGTGACCAGACTTCCTTGACCCGCTCGATCATGGCGTCGGGGTAGCCGACGTAGCGCATGCGGTCGTCGAAACCACCCGGCGGCAGTTTGTAGGTGGTGCCGCCGCCCCGGCCGGCCCAGTAAGTGGCGCCGTCCTTGCGCTTTTGCGCCTTGGGTTCGCGAAAGAGCCCGATCTCCACGATCGACGTGTGGGTGTGCGGGGTGTGGTACATGTCGCCGGCGAAATTCTCCGCGCCGATCTTCCAGTTGGCTTTGATCCGCCAGCGTTGCGGCCCGCGTACTTCCAGGCCGTGCTTGCTCTGCTTGGTGTAGTAGTCCAGGTAGAACCGGAAGTCGCCAAGGTAGTCCTCGAGCGGCTCGGCGTGAGGATCCATGCTGATGAAGATCAGGCCGTTGTAGGTTGCCAGATTCGGTGCGGGCAAGAGTGTTTGGCCGTTTTTCCGGAAGCCGTCCTCGCCGCCGTAGGCTTCCCGGTGGAACGGCAGCCCGGTGAGCCGTCCGTCGTTGCGGTAGGTCCAGCCGTGGTACGGGCAGCGAAAGTTCGACGCGTTGCCCATTTCCGCGCGGCACACCTGCATGCCGCGGTGCAGGCACATATTGAACAGAGCGTGCAGGGCGCCCTGCGAATCACGGGTGATGATGAACGAGTCGGCCAGTACACGGCGCACCACGTAGTCGCCGTCCTGCGGGATCTCCGACTCGTGGGCCACGAACATCCACGCCCTGTTGAACAGGCGTTCCTTTTCGAGCTCGAAGATTGCTCTGTCGTTGTAGATGTGCGCGGGGATCAACCCGCGCCGGACGTCGTCGAAGATGCTGCGGTGTCGAGTCATGGCATCCTCACGTGGTCTGCTATGCAGAGAGCTACTCCACTATACAGAACAACTGCTCCGAGCGGTATGGCGGTTGCGTTACCGTTGATGAAATGCCTTCTGCCCCAAGGACTTCCGTCGAGTTAACAGCTCCTGTGAGTTCGCTGCGGAACCGTCACCCCGATGGCGCTGCGCCGGCCGATTCCGGTACCTTGGTCACGGCGCTGCACCGCATATGCGTATGGTGTGAGCGGTTTACTTGGGGTTTTGTTAGAACGTGCGTGCATTATGCCCGTATGTCTCCGCACTTGAGGAAGGACTGAATGTCGTGGTCGAGACCACTCCCGAAAGTCGGTTGCAGAAGCGGGGGGCGCGGCTGCTGTCCTTCATCGGGCGTCAGGAGTGGCTGGATCGGCCCAGCTACCGGTTCGAGCACCTGCTCAGCTATGCCTTCAACGCGCTGGGCGGGGCGCGCGACCGAGTTTCCAACGCGCTGAACGGCGTTTGGCTCGGGCATCCGGTTCACCCGCCGCTGGCGTCGCTGACCAGCGGCGCGATCGGCACGACGGTGGGGCTGGACGCGCTCAGCCTGCTGCCGGGCCGACCCAAATCGGAACTCATCGACGCGTCCCGGTTCGCCTCCCGTGCGCTGGGGCTGGGGATTCTGGCCAACCTGGGTTCGGCGGTCACCGGTGTCGCGGACTGGCAGCACACCCACGAGGAGGACCGGCGCATCGGCGCGGTGCACGGCCTGCTGAACCTGCTGGCGACGGGCCTGTATATCGCGTCGTGGCTGCAGCGGCGTCGCGGCCGGCACGGGCGGGGCATCGTGATCAGCGCGGTCGGTTACGCCGTCACCGCCGGCAGCAGCTACATGGGCGGCGCATTGGTGTTCGACTCCGGGATCGGCATCGACCAGTCCGGCCGGCGGCTGCGCACCGCGGACTGGACGCCGGTGTTGCCGGTGGAGTCGCTGAAGAACGGCAAGCCGCAGCGCGTCGAGGTCGACGGGGTGGGTCTGGTGCTGTGCCGGACCGGCAGCAACGGAGACATCGCGGCGTTCGGCGAGTTCTGCCCGCACCTTGCCGCCCCGATGGCCGACGGCTGGGTCGACCGCGGCCGGCTGGTGTGCCCGTGGCATGGCTCGCGGTTCGACGTGTGCTCCGGAGAGGTGCTGCGAGGCCCCTCGGCGGCGCCGTTGCCGCGCTACCAGACACGAATCAACGACGGGATGATCGAGTTGCGAAACGGAGTCGCCGAGTGAACGCCTACACCGTGTTGCAGGACCACCACAAGACGCTCAAGGGGCTGGTCAAGAAGATCTACTCGACACCGGCGACCGCGCCGGAGCGCCAGGACTATCTCGACGATCTGCTCGTGGAACTCGACATCCACTTCCGCATCGAGGACGACATCTACTACCCGGCGTTGGCCGCGGCCAGCACGTTGATCGCGATTGCGCACGCCGAGCATCGGCAGGTCATCGACCAGCTCTCGGTGCTGCTGCGCACCCCGCCGAGCGCGCCGACATACGAAGACGAATGGCATTCGTTCGCAACGGTTTTGGAAGCGCACGCCGACGAGGAAGAGCGCGACATGATCCCGGTGCCGCCGTCGGTGAAGATCAGCGACGCCGAACTCGTCGAGCTGGGAGACAAGATGGCCGCCCGTATCGAGGAGCTGCGCGAATCCACCGCGCACCGGCTGCGGGTCAAGGGCCGCAAGTCGCTGCTGCGGGCGCTGTAGTTCCGAATTCCGCTCAGCGGCGGCCGATTCCGGCGACCATCATCGGCGTCAGCAAGCGTGTGTGCTCGCCGAAGCGGGCGGCGGCCGCGTCCGCGTCGGCGGCCGGGAGCAAACCGGCGTCGACGACGGCGTCGCGGATACTCTCGAACGACAGCCGGAAGAAGTCGAAGCCGGGGGAGTCGGAGTCGATCACGCGGGCGCGGCCCTCGCCGCGAACGTCGGCCAGCCCGGCGGCGGCCATGTCGGCGACCACGCGCCGGCCGTAGCGCGGGTCGAAGCCGGCCTTTTGCATGAACGCCATCACCGACTCGGTCACCCGCTCGAAGCCCGGATCGGCGTCTTCGAATCCGAAGCAAGTCCAGTCGTAATCCTCGATCACCAGCCAGCCGGCGGGGCGCAGCGACGCCGCCAGGCGGTCGATGATCTCCCGGCGCTCGGCGAGGTGTTCGAGCACGAGGCGCGCGTGGACGAGGTCGTATTCGCCTTGTGGGAGCTCGTCGGTGCGGATGTCCATGCGCCGCACCTCGACCGCGTCGCCCGCCAGCGGCTCGACGAATCGCGTGTCGATATCGATTGCCGTCACGGCGGCGCCGCGGCTCACCATCCAGCCAACCAGCGAGCCAGCGCCGGCGCCGACCTCCAGGCATCGCCAGCCATCGCTGATGCCGAGGTCGTCGAGCAGGGCCTGACTTCCCGGATCCCACAGGCTTTCGATGCCGGCCAGCCGGGCCCGCTCTTCGGCGAAGCTCTGGTCGTAGACATAGCCACCCGCCACGGGGTAACGGTACCGTCAGCAGTCATGGCGGCTGCAGCGGAGCGCGTCGCGTCCCAACGTGACATCACGGCGGAGATCGCGAGCATCGCAGCGCAGTACCAGGGCAACGCCGAAACGCAGCCGCGGCTGAACTATCCGCCCTACCGCAGCAGCGCGCTGCGCCATCCGCAATCGCCGTTCGTGCGCGTCGACCCCGAGGAACTCGAGCGCTGCAGCCCGTGTTTCGGCGACCAGGACGTCGAACCGGGCGACGCGGACCTCACCGCCGGCCACGCCGGTGAGCCAGTCGGCGAGCGCATCATCGTCGCCGGGCGGGTGCTCGACGCGGCGGGCCGGCCGATTGCCGGCCAGCTCATCGAGATCTGGCAGGCCAACGCCGCGGGCCGTTATCACCACCAGCGCGACCAGCATCCTGCGCCCCTCGATCCGAACTTCACCGGCGTCGGCCGCTGCCTGACGCAGGCCGACGGAACCTACTGTTTCCTGACCATCAAGCCGGGCCCCTACCCGTGGCGCAACCACCACAACGCGTGGCGCCCCGCGCACATCCACTTCTCGGTATTCGGAACGGCTTTCACCCAACGCCTGGTCACCCAGATGTACTTTCCGGGCGACCCGCTGTTCGGGCTCGACCCGATCTACCAGTCCGTGGTGGATCCCGTTGCGCGCCAACGGCTGATCGCCAGATACGACCACGACCTCACCGAGCCCGAGTACGCGACGGGCTACCGGTGGGACGTCGTACTGGACGGCGCACATGCGTGAATTCGCTTGCACTCCGGCGCAAACCGTCGGCCCATTCTTCCACTGCGCGTTACCGTATCCCGGTGACAACCGATTGGTCGGCGACGATCACCCCGATGCCATCCGGTTGTACGGCAGGGTGTACGACGGCGCCGGCGACGGTATCCCGGACGCGCTGGTGGAACTCTGGCAGGCCGATCCCGACGGCGACGTCGTCGCGCACCCCGGTTCGTTACGGCGCGGCGCCGGATTCACCGGGTGGGGCCGATGCGCGACCGACGCGGCGGGCGACTACCGCTTCACCACCCTGACACCCGGGCCGCCCTCGTTTTTCGCGATCGTGGTCTTCGCCCGCGGACTGCTGAACCGGTTGTTCACCCGCGCCTATCTGCCGGGCGCTGATCTGGACCGCCTGCTGTCCGGAATCGACCCCGCGCGGCGAGACACCATGGTCTGTGTCGCCGAGCCGACCGGGTACCGTTTCGACATCCATCTGCAAGGCGAGCATGAGACGGTTTTCCTGATGTATCACGGTGATCCGCGATGACGAACCTGTTGTGGCCCGGCGATCATCGTGCCGGGGACGTGATGACCGACCAGGCGCTGCTCGCGGCGATGGTCGCGGTGGAATCGGCGTGGCTGAGCACGCTGGTTGACGCGGGCCTCGCGCCGGTCGATGCGGTGGACCTTCGCGGGCTGGTGGATCCGCAGGACTGCGAAGTACTGGCGCTCGGCGCCGAGGATGGCGGCAACCCGGTCATCGGCCTGGTGGCCCTGTTGCGCGAACGGGCCGGCGCGCCCGCCGGCCGCTGGATTCACCGTGGACTCACCAGCCAGGACGTCCTCGACACCGCGCTGATGCTGGCTACCCGCTCTGTCGCCGACACGTTGGCAGACCAACTCGCCGAACAGATTTCGACGCTTTGTGCTCTTGCGACAACCCACCGTGCGACACCGATGGTGGCCAGGACACTGACCCAGCACGCGGTGCCCACCACGTTCGGCGCCAAGGCGGCAGCGTGGCTGAACGGTGTCGTCGACGCCTACCGGCAACTCGAGGCGCTGAGCTTTCCGGCCCAATTCGGCGGCGCCGGTGGGACACTGGCTGCCACCACCGAATTGGCCAAGCTTGCCGGTCGCGACAGTCCGGCAGGCGTCGCCGTCCAGATGGCGCACACTGCCGCGGCCGCGTTGGGTTTGGACAACCGGTTGCCCTGGCACACCACCCGGGCGCCGGTCGTCGCGATCGGTGACGCTCTGGTCGGCTGCACCGATGCTTGGGGCCGCATCGCCTCGGACGTCGTCACGCTGGCGTATCCGGAGATCGGCGAGCTGAGCGAACCGGCCGGCGGGAACCGCGGCGGCTCGTCGGCGATGCCGGGCAAGCGAAATCCGGTGCTGTCCATCCTGATTCGCCGCACAGCGATGGCGGCGCCGCCGCTGGCCGGGACGCTGCACACCGCCGCGGCGCTGGCCCACGACGAACGCCCCGACGGCGCCTGGCACGCTGAGTGGGACACGCTGCGCACACTGGCCCGCCGGACCGTCGTTGCCGGATCGCAATGCAGCGAACTGCTCGCCGGGCTGGAAATCCACGCCGAACGGATGGCGGCCAACCTGCACAGCGCCGACGTCGGTGGCGAACAGCGCGCGGTCGCCGAACTCGTCGGGAATGAGCCGTCGCCAACGTATTTCGGTGCCGTCGACGTGCTGATCGACGAGAGCGTCGATCGCGCGCAACGGATCGTGAAGGAACGCCGATGAGTGTCCCCACCATCCGCGGAGCAGAACTGGCCGGCGCGCCGGACCTGCCGCTGCTGGTCGTCGGCCCGTCACTGGGTACACCGGTCGGCACGTTATGGTCCGCCGCGGCACGGCGTTTGGCCGAGAGCTATCACGTGGTCGGCTGGGACCTGCCCGGTCACGGCGCCAGCCCGCCGCCGCGTGACGCCTTCACGATCGCGGATTTGGCCGCCGGTGTCGTCAAACTGGTGGATCGCACGCTGGGCAGCCGGCGGTTCACCTACGCTGGTGTGTCGGTCGCCGGTGCAGTCGGAATTCAGCTGCTGCTGGCTCACCCGGAGCGGGTGCTGGCCGCGGCACTGATCTGCACCGCGGCCAGGATCGGCGATCCGGATGACTGGCATTCGCGGGCGCAGGTCGTTCGCAGCGCCGGTACCGGGGAAGTCGTGTCCCGGTCTGTCCAGCGATGGTTCGCCCCAGGGTTCTTCGAGCGCGACCCGGAATCGGCGCGAGCGCTGCTGGACGCGTTGCGCAGGGTGGACGACGACGGTTATGCCCGGACGTGTGAGGCGCTGGCCGAATTCGATGCCCGCGAGCGTCTTTCTGAGATCGACACGCCGATCGTCGCCGTCGCTGGAGCGCACGACATCGCGACCCCGCCGGACGCGGTACGGTTCATTGCCACCAACGTGAGCCGCGGCCGGTTCGTCCAGGTGCCCAACGCCGCGCACCTGGCGCCCGCCGAGCAGCCCGATCGCATCGCCAATGTGCTTGCCACGCTGAAGAAGTGGAGATGAATTGACCGATAGTTTGTACGACCGCGGCATGGCCGTGCGGCGCGAGGTGCTCGGCGACGGGCATGTCGAGGGCGCCGAGGCCCGCACCACCGAGTTCACCCGCGACTTCCAAACTCTCATCACCGAATACGCCTGGGGCGCGATCTGGACGCGTCCCGGCCTCGACCGGCGCAGCCGCTCGATGATCGCGCTGACCGCGCTGATCGCCCGCGGTCGCGACGACGAACTGACAGCGCATATCCGGGCCGCGCTGCGCAACGGGCTGTCCCGCGACGAGATCAAAGAGGTGTTGCTGCAAACGGCGATCTACTGCAGCGTGCCCGACGCCAACAGCGCGTTCCGGATCGCGCAGGCCGTCTTCGACGAGCTCGACTCGCCGTGAACGTCAGACTGCCTGTCGCACAGTCGGAGTCAGCGGCAGGATCTCGCGCTTCTGGTGGACGGTCAGGTACCGCAACCCGTCGGGGCCGGCGCTGAACTGGCGTTGTGACCGCTTCGGCAGCCACAGAAGCGCGCCCGGGACCAACTCGACATCGCCCTGCTCGGTGACCAGCCGCCCGCTGCCGGACAGCACGTGGATCAGCACGTCGACGTCGGCGCCGGCGTGCGCGTCGATCCCGCCGCCCGGCGCCAGAGCAATGACGTTGGAATCCAGGTCGCGCTCGCGGACTTCCAGCTTCCAAACCGCGCCCGTCACGTCCGGCTCGGCGGCGACATCCGCAGTGTTGGCGAGGATTCGGGGGAGCGGGGTGGTGGTGAGTTTGGTGATCCGGATCCGCCAGACCTTCGGCCCCTTTTCCACGTACTCCCAGCCGTAGCTGCCGGGGTAGTCGGTTTCGAACTCGTCGCGCAGATGCTTGGGGTCGTGGTTGTTGACGAGCACGAACGATTCGCCGACCGCCAGTGCGCCGTAGGTGGCGAAGATCGTCGGATGCTTCTGCGGCTTAGGCAACTCTCGGACGTCAAGTTCGTTCTCGGCCATGGATTTTCAATCCCTCTCTAGTTTTTACAATGTAGTTTGTGTAAACTCTAGCGCATGACGTACGTGATCGGGAAGCCATGTGTGGATGTGATGGACCGGGCCTGCGTGGACGAGTGCCCGGTCGACTGCATCTACGAGGGCGGACGCGCCCTTTACATCCACCCCGACGAATGCGTGGATTGCGGCGCCTGTGAGCCGGTCTGCCCGGTCGAGGCGATCTACTACGAAGACGACCTTCCCGAGGATCTGCAGCCTTATCTGGCCGACAATGCCGCGTTCTTCAGCCAGACGCTACCGGGCCGCGACGAGCCGTTGGGCTCGCCGGGCGGAGCGGCCAAGATCGGGCCGCTGGGGGTCGACACGCCGCTGGTGGCTAACCTGCCGAAAGGATGAGCGCAATCAAGGAACCGGTCGGTGGCCGCCGCCGTGATGTGTTGCGAGTGTTGAAGGCGGCGGGGGCTCCGATGAGCATCGTCGCCATTGCCGGCGAGCTGGACGTGCATCCCAATACCGTGCGGTTCCATCTCGATTCGCTGCTCGGCGACGGCCAGGTGGAACAGGTGATGGCCGAGCGCAAGGGGCCGGGCCGCCCGGCGCTGATGTTCCGCGCCACCCGTCAGATGGATCGCGGCGGGCCGCGGCGCTACCGGCTGCTGGCCGAAATCCTGGCAATAGGGCTCACCGCCGACGGGGATGCGGCCGGTAAGGCGCTGGCCGCCGGCCGCGCGTGGGGGCAGCAACTGGCACCGCGTGGGCGTGCCCGGGAATCGGTCGACCACCTCGTCGACGTGCTCGACGAGCTCGGGTTTGCCCCCGAGCGGCGCGGGCGCACGCAGATCGGGCTGCGGCACTGTCCGTTCCTCGAACTGGCCGAAGCGCGCGAAAGCGTTGTCTGTCCCATTCACTTGGGGCTCATGCAGGGCGCATTGGAAAACTGGTCGGCGCCTGTGACCGTCAAACGGCTGGATGCATTCGCCGAACCCGACCTCTGCATGGCGCACCTGGGCGTCGCCCGGTGAACGCCGCACCGGCGATCGCCGTCGCGGTCACATTCGTGTGGCTGGGCATGGTGCTGGCGATCTCGTTCCTGGAAGCACCGCTGAAATTCCGCGCACCGAATGTCACGCTGCAGATCGGGCTCGGCATCGGGCGGCTGGTCTTTCGCGCGCTCAACACGGTCGAGGTCGTCTTGGCGCTCGTCGTCTTGGCGGTCCTTGTCGCCGAGCCGCCCGCGCCTGCCGTGATCGCGGCTTTCGTGATCGCGTTCGCCGCACTGACCCTGCAGTTGGTGGCGGTGCGGCCGTGGTTGAACCGCCGCTCGGACAAGGTGCTCGCCGGCCTCAACGCGCCGCGCTCGCGTGGCCATTACGCCTATGTCGGCTTGGAGCTGATCAAGGTGATCGCCTTGGCCGGCGCCGGGATTCTTCTACTATCCCTTTGATGGAAACCATTTCGTTGACAAGCTTGGCCGACGAAAAGCTGGCCGAGGCCCGCGAGACGCGCAGCGGGCGGGCCGCCCACACCCTGCACGGCGGGCACACCCACGAATTGCGGCAGACGGTGATGGCGCTGCTGGCCGGACGTGAGCTTTCCGAACACGACAGCCCGGGACAGGCGTCGCTGCAGGTGCTGAAGGGACACGTGCGGATCAGCGCCGGCGACGACTCGTGGGACGGCAAGGCCGGCGACTACGTCGTGATTCCGCCGCAACGGCACTCTCTGCAGGCGGTCGACGATTCGGTGGTCATGCTGACCGTGTTCAAGAGCCTCTAGCCGTTGCTGTCGACGCCCTGGTCGCGCCGTGCGGGGCTGCGGGTCCCGATCGTCAACGCGCCGATGGGCGGGGTGGCCGGTGGGCAGCTGGCCGCGGCGGTCAGCGCGGCGGGCGGGCTGGGCATGGTCGGCATGGGCAGCGCCGGGTCGGCGTCGTCGCTGGCCGCCGAGCTGCAGCAGGTGGCCGGAACATTCGGAATCGGCTTGGTGGACTGGGTGATTCGCCAGGAGCCGGAGCTGCTGGACACCGCCTTGCAAGCGAGGCCCGCCTTGTTGTCGGTCAGCTTCGGCACCGACCTGTCCTGGGTTGCGCTCGCTCATGAGGCTGGAATCGCCACGGCCACACAGGTTTACGACGCCGACGGCGCCCGGCGGGCTGCCGACGCCGGGATCGACGTGCTGGTGGCGCGCGGCGGGGAAGGCGGCGGCCACGGAGAGGCCACGGTCGCGACGCTGCCGCTGCTCGACGCGGTTCTGAACGCGGTGTCGGTGCCGGTGCTGGCCGCCGGCGGAATCGCCTCGCCGCGAAGCCTGGCCGCCGTGCTGGCGGCCGGCGCCGCCGGCGCCTGGCTGGGCACCTGCCTGTCGGCCTGTTCGGAGGCGCTGACCACCGATGCCGCCCGCAAGGCATTGATCGCCGCCCGCGAGACCGACACCACCGCGACCCGGGTGTTCGACGTCGGCCGGGATTACCCATGGCCGCAGCGGTTTCCGTCGCGGGTACTGCGCAACGACTTCGTCGCGCGATGGGACGGCCGCGAAGAAGAATTGGCCGGCGATGCCGGCGCGCGGGCCGAACTTGCCGAGGCGATCGCCGCCGAGGACTACGGGGTGGCTCCCGTCGACGCCGGGCAGGGCGTGGCAATGATCACCGGGGTGGAGCCCGTCGCCGACGTCATCGAGCGGCTTTGCGCGGGCGCGGAACGGTTGCTGGCTCGCTGGTAGCCGACTCTGCCGAGTGGGAAGTTATGTCACGGTTTTTTCGGGATCTTGTGCGATAAGTGGCCATTCGGTTGACGTCATGGCCCCGCGGTCAGCACCACACAACAGCGGTCCGGGTGCGGATCGAGCCGGGTGTGCGGGCTGTGCGGCGCCAGCGCCTCGGCCACGCCCGCGATCAGCGCGTGGTTCATGCCGCAGGCCAATTCGGTCTGCCGGCGGGCCAGCGTGTGGAACGGGCAGTTGGCCAGGCAGATCTCTGCGCCGACGCGCCGGGGCTCGTAGCCGTGCTCGGTCAGCACAGCCGCCGCGAGCTGCAGCGCCGACTCGGCATCGCGCGGTCGCCGCTCGGCGTCCTGTGCGATAGCGCGGCCGTAATCGCGGGCGATCCGGTGCAGCACTTCGACGGCGGGCACACCTGTCGCGGCGGACTCCGCAAGGGCGTCGGCCATCAGCCGGCCGGCCAGCTCGTACTCGCGCTGCGGCAGGCTGACCGCGATGTCGCGCCCGGCCCGGCGATACAGCTTCGAGGGACGGCCCGCGCCCGGGCCCGAGCGCCCGGTCAGCCGGGCATAGTCGCAGTCCAGCAGGCCCTCGGCGGCCAGCCGGTCCAGATGAAATTTCGCCTGATGGCGGGGGATGCCGACGGCCTCGGCGGCTTGGTCGCGGCTGACCGCTTCGGCTTGTGAGCACACGAATCGGTAGAGCTGGCGGCGTACCGGATCGGCGAGGGCGCCGATCCCGGCGGCGTCACGCTGCAGGTCGTCCATCGAGCCCTCTTCTAACTAACAAAACACTTGACGTTACATAGTACAAGTTCTAACGTTCGAATTATTATCTGTTAGTACTAGGAGGCAGTCATGGCCACCGATCAAGTAACAGCCGCGCGCACGCTGAAGGATCCGACGCACTCGGCTTACCTGCTCCTGCGTGTCGTGTTCACCGTCGCGCCTGTGGTGTTCGGGCTGGACAAGTTCTTCAACCTGCTCACGCACCCGCATCACTGGAGCATGTATCTGGCCCCCTGGATCGACGACATCGTGCCCGGCAGCGCCGATCAGTGCATGTATCTGGTGGGCGTGATCGAGATCGTCGCCGGTGTTCTGGTGGCGGTCGCGCCGCGCATCGGGGCGTGGGTGGTCGCGGCCTGGCTGGCCGGCATCATCGTCGACCTGCTGACACTGTCCGGCTACTACGACATCGCGCTGCGCGACTTCGGTCTGCTGGTCGGAGCGGTCGCGCTGGGCCTGTTAGCCCGCGGCGATCGCAATCACACCGCGCGCACGTAGCGCTTGGCGATGATCCGCTGGCCCAGCGTTAGCAGCGGCCCGCCGGCCTTGCTCCACCACGTTGCCGGCCGGGAGAACGCAAACACCTCCGCGAACACGGCGGCGGTCACCGGGTCGTGGCGCACCACGAACCGCTCCTCGCCGGACTCCGGGTGGCCGGGCAGCGTGCCATAGGCAAATCCCTTGGCCTCCGGCTCGTCGACCACGTACACGACCCGGCACGGCGCCCACAGGAACCCGAGGCCGACGAGCACGTCGGCGCCGACCGCCACCACTTCGCTGCTGGCCTTGACCCGCAAGCCGGCGCCGCGCTGCATGCCCCAGTGCATGACGGCGTCGGCGGCGTCCTCGAAACGCTTTTGGCCCGCGCCGATTTGGGTGGCAAACCCGAGATGGTGATAGCCCGGCGGCGGCGGACCGGCGGTGGCGCCCACTTCCGGATAGCTCAGCGGCAGATCGGTCAGCGTGTGCAAGTCCACGCGATTCAGCTTGCCACGCGTACGGTCGTGAACGTGACTGCACAAAGTTCTGGAACGTTCACTCTCGGCGACATGACGGTCAACCGGCTCGGTTTCGGCGCCATGCGCCTGACCGGCAAGGGCGTGTGGGGCCCGCCCGCCGACCGCGCGGAAGCCGTGCGGGTGCTGCGTCGGGCGGTGGAACTCGGGGTCAACTTCATCGACACCGCCGACTCGTACGGCCCCTACATCTCCGAAGAAATCATCCGCGAGGCGCTGCATCCCTACGACGGCCTGGTGATCGCGACCAAGGCCGGCCTGCTGCGCACCGGCCCCGACGTGTGGATTCCGCTAGGCAACCCGAGTTACCTGCGCCAGGAATGCGAGATGAGCCTGCGGCGGCTCGGAGTCGACACGATCGACCTGTTCCAACTGCACCGCATCGACCGCAACTTCCCGCTGGCCGACCAGGTCGGCGAGCTCGCCAAGCTCAAAGACGAGGGCAAGATCCGCCACATCGGCCTGTCCGAGGTCGACGTCGACCAGCTGAAGGCGGCCCAACAGATCACGCCGATCGTCTCGGTGCAGAACATGTACAACCTGACCGCGCGGGCCGCCGAGCCGCTGCTGGACGCGTGCGCCAAACAGGACATCGGGTTCATCCCGTGGTTTCCGCTGGCCGCCGGACCCCTGGCCGCGCCCGACGGCCCGCTGCAGCGGATGGCCGGTGAGCATGACGCCACGCCCTCGCAAATGGCGTTGGCTTGGCTGCTCAAACGCTCGCCGGTGATGTTGCCGATCCCGGGGACCTCCAGCGTGGCGCACCTCGAAGAGAACGTCGCCGCCGCGGAGATCACGCTGTCCGACGACGAATTCGAGTTGCTGGGCGCCATCGGCGAACAGAACGCCTCGTAGGACCCAATACGGTGTCCTGGTGGCACCGAAGAACACGCGACAGCCCGGCGGCGGATTCAACCCGCCCGAACCGACCACCAAGGGCGGCCCCGACTACGGCAGGTTCATCGAGGCGGTACGCGTGCTGCAGGACCATGCCCGTGCCGTCGACGCCCCCGACGAGGTGATCAGCGAGGCGGCCGACCTGCTGGAGAAGGTGTCTGACCTGTTGGCGCCGTTCGACACCGGCGAATGGCGCTCCCCGTCGGGCCGCCGGATGGACCTGCCGATGCGCGGCAACATCTCGTCGGTGCCGATGAAGATGAGCAAGACCGACGACGGCAGGATCCGGGGCTGGGCCCGGTTCCGCCGGTTCCATCTGGGACGCAACGGCGCCGTCCACGGCGGCATGGTGGCGCAGCTCTTCGATTCGGTGCTGGGGCTGACGTCAGCGGTGCTCACCGGCGGCCCCTACCAGCGCACCGCCTACCTGCATCTGGACTACCGGCACATCGTGCCGATCGAAAAACAGCTGCAGGTGGAGGCCGGAATCAGCAGGGTCGAGGGCCGCAAGATCTTCGTCTCGGGGCGGCTGAGCGACGGCGGCACCCTGCTGACCGAAGGCCAAGCGCTGTTCGTGATGCTCAAACCGGGCCAGCTGTAGCCGATTCAGCGGTTGCGTCCGCGGGACCGCGTGCCGATCGGCAGCATGCCCTCCTCGTGGTCGAGTTCGCGTTGGAGCACGCGAAGGCTCTTGTCGGGCAGCATGCCGGCGTCGCGCCAGCGCACGAGCTCGTCGCGTTCGGCGTCGATGGCCGCCCGGCGTATCGCGGCGGCGGCTTCGTAGCCGGACAGGGGCGCCTCGCCGAGGTCCGACGACTCCAGCAGATCGAGTTGACGTCGATACCGCTCGAGCCGGGCCGTCAACTGCTCGCGCACGCTCGCCAGCGCCCGGGCGTCGAGCTCGTCGTCGCCCTGCTGGTCCAGCTCGTCGAGCCTGTCGAGGGCAGCCTGAATAGCCGCCGTCCGCGCTCGATGGCGCAGCCGCAGCTCGTCGACGGCGTCCGCGTGCAGCCCCAACGCCCGCACCACCCGGCCGAATGTGCTGCCCTGTCCGATCAGCGTCACCAGCACCACGACAAACGTGCAGAACAGCAACAGGTTTCGGTCGGGAAACGCTGAGCCGCGCTGCGTCACGAACGGCACCGCGAAAATCGCGGCGAGGCTCACCACACCGCGGGTGCCGGCCCAGCTCAACACCAAAATCTCACGGCCACTGAGCTTTTCGGCTCTGGAGTCGGCGTTGCCCAGCCGGGTGTGCAGCGGGCGCGGAAGTGTCTGGGTGAGCACCAACCACAGCGGCCGCATCAACAGGACCACGGCGACGGTCACGCTGACCGCCACGATGATCGTTGAGGTCGAGTAGCCGCGCAGACCCTCAAGGATGGTCGGCAACTGCTGACCGATCAGCAAGAAGACCAGACCTTCGAGCAGAAAGTTGACCAGTCGCCAGACGGCTCGGGTCTGCAACCGGGTTGCGCCCGTTTCGGATCGGGGCGAGTCGTGCCCGACGATCAGCCCGCACACCACGACCGCCAGCACACCGGAGGCGTGGACCTTCTCGGCGGCCAGGTAGGTCACGAACGGTGTGGCGAGCGAAATCGCGTTGGCGGTCAGCACATCGTGGGTCCACGCTCGCAGCGCCCGTCGGCAGTAGGCCAGTGCCACGCCCACCAGCAGGCCACCTACCGCGGCGAGGACGAACCGCCCGATCGCCGACGGTAGCGAGAATCCCGCACCGGTCGCCGCTGCGATGGCCACCGACAGCGTGGTGAGCGCTGTCGCGTCGTTGAGCAGCCCTTCGCCCTCGATCAGGGTGACAATGCCCAGCGGCAGACCGACCTTGCGCGCGACGGCGAGCGCGGCCACCGGATCTGTGGGTGCCACCGCTGCCCCCAACACCATCCCCGCCGTAACCGTTGCACCGCCGACCAGCAGCGCGAACGCGACACCGACCGACGCCGCGGTCACCAGAACCAGAACCACCGACAGGCTGATGATCGTGCGCAGGTTGCGGCGTATCCCGACGAGCGACGATTCCAGCGCCGCGTTGTAGAGCAATGGCGGCAATATCCCGGTCATTACGACGTCGGGATCGAGGCCGATGTTCGGGCCGGGCAGCAGCGCATAGCCGATCCCGACGAGGGTGAGAAGCGCCGCGCTGGGCAGGTCGGTGCGGTCACTGACCCAGTTCACCACCACGATGACGGCGACGGCGACGAGCAGCAATCCCAAACCCGTCTGCACCAACACGGCCTCATTCTGCCGTTTCGGGTGGCCTGTCGGCGGCCCTGCTTGGCTGCGGGCCGCCCCGATAGCATGGTCGTCTACCCACCGAACCTTGGAGACCGCCCCGATGACCGCAGCCCTGATCCGGGTACCAGCCGGAACGAGCGCTGCGGCGGCGGTACGCGAGGCGGGACTGCCCGGCCGCGGCGCGCCCGACGCGGTTGTGGTGGTGCGCGACGCCGAAGGCAAACTGCGCGACTTGAGCTGGGTTCCGGAGGCCGACGCCGAGGTTGTCCCGGTGGCGGCCAACACCGAGGACGGTCGCAGCGTGATCCGGCATTCGTGTGCCCACGTGCTGGCCCAGGCCGTGCAGGAATTGTTCCCGGATGCCAAGCTCGGCATCGGCCCGCCGATCACCGACGGCTTCTACTACGACTTCGACGTGCCGGCGCCGTTCACGCCGGAGGATCTGGAGGCGCTGGAAAAGCGGATGCGCCAGATCGTCAAGGAGGGCCAGCTGTTCTCCCGGCGGGTCTACGAATCCAAGGAACATGCCCGTGCGGAGCTGGCCGGCGAGCCCTACAAGCTGGAGCTGGTCGACGACAAGTCCGGCGACCCGGCGGTGATGGAGGTGGGCGGCGACGAGCTCACCGCCTACGACAACCTGAATCCCCGTACCCGAGACCGTGTTTGGTACGACCTGTGCCGCGGCCCCCACATTCCGACGACCCGCCACATTCCGGCGTTCAAGCTGACCCGCAGTTCGGCGGCGTACTGGCGCGGCGACCAGAACAACGCCAGCCTGCAACGCATCTACGGCACGGCCTGGGAGTCGCAGGAGGCCTTGGAGCGTCACCTGACGCTGCTGGAGGAAGCCCAGCGCCGCGACCACCGCAAGCTGGGCGCCGAGCTGGACCTGTTCAGTTTCCCCGACGAAATCGGTTCGGGGCTACCGGTTTTCCACCCGAAGGGTGGCATCGTGCGCCGCGAGCTGGAGGAGTACTCGCGGCGCAAGCACATCGAGGCCGGCTACGAGTTCGTCACCACCCCGCACATCACCAAGGCCGAGCTGTTCCACACGTCCGGTCACCTGGACTGGTACGCCGATGACATGTACCCGTCGATGCACCTGGACGCCGAATACGACGACGACGGCGCGGTGCGCAAGCCGGGGCAGGACTACTACCTCAAGCCGATGAACTGCCCGATGCACCACCTGATCTATCGGTCACGGGGCCGGTCGTATCGAGAACTTCCGTTGCGGCTCTTCGAGTTCGGTACCGTCTACCGCTACGAAAAATCTGGCGTCGTGCACGGGTTGACCCGCGCGCGGGGCTTTACCCAAGACGACTCGCATATCTACTGCACCCGCGAGCAGCTGGCCGACGAGCTCGCATCGCTGCTGCGGTTCGTGCTCGATCTGCTCAGCGATTACGGTCTGACTGACTTCTATCTGGAGCTATCGACTCGCGACGAGGACAAGTTCGTCGGCTCCGAAGAGGTCTGGGAGGCGGCGACCGCGACGCTGGCCGAGGTGGCCGAGGCATCCGGGCTGGAACTTCGGCCCGATCCGGGCGGCGCGGCGTTTTACGGGCCGAAGATTTCGGTGCAGACCCGTGACGCGCTGGGCCGCACCTGGCAGGTGTCGACCATCCAGCTGGACCTGTACATGCCCGAGCGGTTCGACCTCGAGTACACCGCCGCCGACGGCAGCCGGCAACGCCCGGTGCTGATCCACCGCGCGTTGTTCGGTTCGATCGAGCGGTTTTTCGCCATCCTCACCGAGCATTACGCCGGCGCGTTCCCGGCGTGGCTCGCGCCGGTGCAAGCGGTCGGCATCCCGGTTGCCGACGACCACGTGTCCTACCTGGAGGACGTTGCGGCGCAATTGAAGTCACACGGTGTGCGGGTCGAGGTGGACGCCAGCGACGACAGGATGGCCAAAAAAATCGTCAACCACACCAACCACAAGGTGCCGTTCATGCTGCTGGCCGGCGACCGCGACGTCGCCGCCGACGCGGTGAGCTTCCGCTTCGGTGACCGCACCCAGATCAACGGGGTGCCGCGCGACGACGCCGTCGCCGCCATCGTGGCATGGATTGCCGACCGCGAAAACGCCGTGCCCACTGCCGAATTGGTGAAAGTGAGCGGCCGTGGCTGACGACGACGCCATCGTCGACCGGGGCGTGGGTGAGGCCGACCACCTGCAGCGGTTGTGGACGCCCTACCGGATGAGTTATCTGGCCGAGGCGCCGCTGCGGCGGGAGAACTCCGATCCGGCGCAACTGTTCACCGACATCCCGCAGCTGTCCGACGAAGACGGCCTGGTGGTCGCCCGCGGCGAACTGGTGTACGCCGTGCTCAACCTGTATCCGTACAACCCCGGCCACCTGATGGTGGTGCCCTATCGGCGGGTATCCGAACTGGAGGACCTCACCGACAAGGAGAGTGCGGAGTTGATGGCGTTCACCCAGAAGGCGATCCGCGTAATCAAGGCGGTGTCCCGGCCGCACGGCTTCAACGTCGGCCTGAACCTGGGGACGTCGGCAGGCGGCTCGCTGGCCGAACACCTGCACGTGCACGTCGTTCCGCGGTGGGGCGGCGACGCCAACTTCATCACGATCGTCGGCGACTCCAAGGTCATCCCGCAGTTGCTGCGCGACACCCGGCAACTGCTGGCCACCGAGTGGGCGAAGCAGCCGTGAGCAAACTTCTGTCCCGCGAAGGGGTGGCACGGGTCACCACACCGGTGGCGAGGGCCTTGCTGCGGCTCGGTCTGACCGCCGACGCCGTCACGATCATCGCCACCGCGGCGTCGGTGCTGGCCTCGCTGACGCTGTTTCCGACCGGTCAGCTGTTCGCCGGAACATTCGTCATCTGGTTCTTCGTGATGTTCGACATGGTCGACGGGGCGATGGCCCGGGAGAGCGGCGGCGGCAGCCGGTTCGGCGCGGTGCTGGACGCCACCTGCGACCGGATCAGCGACGGCGCGGTGTTCTGCGGGCTGTTGTGGTGGGCGGCGTTCGGCCTGCGCAGCCCGTCGCTGGTGGTGGCGACGTTGATCTGCCTGGTCACTTCGCAGGTGATCTCCTACATCAAGGCCCGCGCCGAGGCCAGCGGGCTGCGCGGCGACGGCGGATTCATCGAACGCCCGGAGCGCTTGATTATCGTCCTGGTCGGCGCCGGACTGTCGGACCTGCCGGTCTTTCCGCTGCCGTGGGCGCTGCACGTGGCGATGTGGCTGCTGGCGCTGGCCAGCATGATCACCTGCGCCCAGCGGCTGCACACCGTGCGGCACTCGCCCGGCGCGGCGGAGCCGATGCACGCACCGGGGAAGAGCGAGCCATGATCGGCGTCCCGGCCGGTCTGAAAGTGCCGGGGGGCAGTCGCTTCTCGCTGGGTGGCCGGGTGAGCGATCTGGGGTATGCGGCCGGATGGATGATGGTGCGGGCCATGCCGGAGTTCGCCGCGCGCAACGTGTTCGACGCCGGCGCGTTGTATGCGTCGCTGGGCGGCGGACCTGTCCAGCTGCGCAAGAACCTGGCCCGTGTCATCGGCGTAGCGCCGGCGCAGGTGCCCGGTTCGCTGATGCGGGCCTCGCTGGCCTCTTATGCCCGCTACTGGCGCGAAGCGTTCCGGCTGCCGACGATGAACCACGCCGAGCTTGCCCGGCAGCTGCACGAATCGATTCAGGGCCAAGAACATCTGAACTCCGCGCTGGCGGCCGGCCGCGGGGCGGTGCTGGCGTTGCCGCACAGCGGCAACTGGGACATGGCCGGGGTGTGGCTGGCGCAGACCCACGGCACTTTCACCACGGTCGCCGAGCGGCTCAAACCCGAGTCGCTGTATCGGCGATTCATCGCCTACCGGGAAAGCCTTGGCTTCGAGGTGCTTCCGCTGTCCGGCGGCGACCGCCCGCCCTTCGACGTGCTCTGCGAACGGCTGCGTGACAACAAGATCGTGTGCCTGATGGCCGAGCGCGACCTCACCCGCACCGGGGTACAGGTCGACTTCTTCGCCGAACCCACCCGGCTGCCGGCCGGGCCGGCCAAGCTGGCGATCGAAACCGGCGCGGCGCTGCTGCCGGTGCACTGCTGGTTCGAAGATGACGGTTGGGGCGCCGAAATCTACCCGGCACTGGACTGCACCGGCGGCGACGTCGTCGCGATCACCCAGGCGCTGGCCGAGAAGTTTGCCCTCAACATCGCCGCGCACCCCGCCGACTGGCATATGCTGCAGCCGCAGTGGCTGGCCGATCTGTCCGAGGAGCGACGGGCCAAATTGGGAGACGGCTGATGCGCATCGGCATGGTGTGCCCGTACTCGTTCGACGTGCCGGGCGGGGTGCAGTCGCACGTGCTCCAGCTCGCCGAGGTGATGCGTGCCCGCGGGCACTGCGTCAGCGTGCTGGCCCCCTCGTCACCGCATGTCAAGCTCCCCGACTACGTCGTCTCGGCCGGCAAGGCCGTACCGATCCCGTACAACGGCTCGGTGGCGCGGCTGCAGTTCAGCCCGGCGGTGCACGGCCGGGTGCGGCGCTGGCTGGCCGAGGGCGATTTCGACGTGCTGCACCTGCACGAGCCCAATGCGCCCAGCCTGTCGATGTGGGCGTTGCGGGTGGCCGAGGGGCCGATCGTGGCGACCTTTCACACGTCGACCACCAAATCGCTGACGCTGTCGGTGTTCGCCGGCGTGCTGCGGCCCTGGCATGAGAAGATCGTAGGCCGCATCGCGGTGTCCGACCTGGCCCGGCGCTGGCAGATGGAGGCGCTGGGCTCCGACGCGGTCGAGATCCCCAACGGTGTTGACGTCGGGGCGTTTTCCGCTGCGCCGCTGTTGGCCGGATACCCGCGGCCCGGCAAGACGGTGTTGTTCTTGGGCCGCTACGACGAGCCTCGCAAGGGCATGGCGGTGCTGATGGACGCGCTTCCACATGTGGTGCAACGCTTTCCCGACGTCCAGCTGCTGATCGTCGGCCGAGGCGACGAGGACGAATTGCGAAGCAGCGCAGGGTCTTTGGCGAAGCATTTGCGTTTTCTGGGCCAGGTGGACGACGCCGGCAAGGCGTCGGCGCTGCGCAGCGCCGACGTCTACTGCGCACCCAACACCGGCGGTGAGAGTTTCGGCATCGTGCTGGTGGAGGCGATGGCCGCCGGGACCGCGGTGGTGGCCAGCGATCTGCACGCGTTCCGGCGGGTGCTGCGCGACGGCCAGGCCGGGCGCCTGGTGCCGGTCGAAGACGGCGCTGCGCTGGGTGCGGCGCTGGTCGCGGTGCTGGAGAACGACGTATTGCGGGAAAGGTATGTGGCGGCCGGCGCCGAGGTGGTGCGCCGCTATGACTGGTCGGTGGTGGCCAACCAGATCATGCGGGTCTACGAGACGGTCGCCGGCTCCGGCACCAAGGTGCAGGTGGCCAGCTGATGGTGTGGCTGGTGGTGGCCATCGCGGTGCTGGTCGTGCTGCTGGTGGTGTTCGGCAGCTGGGTGTATCACACCGCGAACCGCCTGGACCGGCTGCACGTGCGCTACGACCTGTCCTGGCAGGCGCTGGACGGGGCGCTGGCCCGTCGCGCCGTGGTGGCCCGCGCGGTGGCAGTCGACGCCTTCCACGGCGCGTCGGAGGGCAAGCGGTTGGCGGCGCTGGCCGACGCGGCCGAACGCGCGCCCCGGCAAACCCGCGAGGCGTGTGAGAACGAGTTGTCCGCGGCGCTGGCGATGGTCGACCCGGCGTCGCTGCCGTCGGCGCTGGTGGCCGAGCTGGCCGACGCCGAAGCCCGCGTGCTGTTGGCCCGTCGCTTCCACAACGACGCGGTCCGCGACACGCTGGCGCTGCGCGAGCGGCCACTGGTACGGCTGCTGCGACTCGGTGGAACCGCTGCGCTGCCAAGCTATTTCGAGATCGCCGAACGCTCGCATTCGGCGGGGCACAGGTCGAGCAAGCGCACGTCGGCGCGAGTGGTCCTGCTCGACGACGCCGGCGCGGTGCTGCTGCTGTGCGGATCGGACCCAGCGCTGCCTCCGGGAAGCGCGCCGCGATGGTGGTTCACCGTCGGCGGCCAGACCCGCGACGGCGAGGATCTGGCCGCGACCGCCGCGCGCGAGCTGGCCGAGGAGACCGGCCTGCGGGTCAACCCCGGCGAGATGATCGGACCGATCTGGCGGCGCGACGCGGTCTTCGACTTCAACGGCTCGGTGCTCGACAGCGAGGAGTACTTCTTCGTGTACCGCACCCACCGGTTCGAGCCGTCGATCGCCGGGCGGACCGAGCTGGAACGCCGCTACATCCACTGCCACCGCTGGTGTGACGCCGGCGACATCGCCGAGCTGGTGGCCGCCGGCGAGACGGTCTACCCGCTGCAGCTCTCCGAGCTGCTGGCCGACGCGAATGCGCTGGCACAGACCCGCGCCCCCCGCCAGCTGCAGTCGATCCGCTAGGTGGCTTTTGCCGAGCGTGCGGCTAGCTTCACGTTCGGCGCTTTGGGAGCCACCATTTAGACTGGTAGCCGTGACTTCTAACGGGCAGACCGGCACCGCGCGGGTCAAGCGCGGCATGGCCGAGATGCTCAAGGGCGGCGTCATCATGGACGTCGTCACTCCCGAACAGGCGCGCATCGCCGAGGGGGCCGGCGCCGTCGCGGTGATGGCGCTGGAACGGGTGCCCGCCGACATCCGCGCACAGGGCGGCGTGTCGCGGATGAGTGACCCCGACATGATCGAGGGCATCATCTCCGCGGTCACCATCCCGGTGATGGCCAAGGCGCGCATCGGGCATTTCGTCGAGGCGCAGATCCTGCAGACCCTGGGCGTGGACTACGTCGACGAGTCCGAGGTACTCACCCCCGCCGACTACACCCACCACATCGACAAGTGGAAGTTCACCGTGCCGTTCGTGTGCGGCGCCACCAATCTCGGCGAGGCGCTGAGGCGCATCAACGAGGGTGCGGCGATGATCCGCTCCAAGGGCGAAGCAGGCACCGGCGACGTGTCCAACGCCACCACCCACATGCGGGCCATCACCGGCGAGATCCGCCGGCTCACGTCGCTGTCCGACGACGAATTGTACGTTGCCGCAAAGGAATTGCAGGCACCGTATGAGCTGGTGGTCGAGGTGGCACGGGCCGGCAAGCTGCCGGTCACGCTGTTCACCGCCGGCGGGATCGCCACCCCGGCCGACGCCGCGATGATGATGCAGCTCGGCGCCGAGGGCGTGTTCGTCGGCTCCGGCATCTTCAAGTCCGGCGACCCTGCGGCCCGTGCCGCCGCGATTGTCAAGGCCACCACCTTCTACGACGACCCCGACGTGCTGGCCAAGGTGTCGCGGGGGCTCGGCGAGCCGATGGTCGGCATCAACGTCGAAGAGATCGCGCAGCCGCACCGGCTGGCCGAACGCGGCTGGTAAAAACAGTTCGTGGCGATCGAAGAGATCCTCGATCTCGAGCAACTCGAGGTCAACATCTACCGCGGCAGCGTGTTTTCGGCTGAGTCCGCCGCGTGGCAGCGCACCTTCGGCGGTCACGTCGCCGGCCAGACCCTGGTGTCGGCGGTGCGCACGGTCGACCCGCGTTTTCTGGTGCACTCCCTGCACGGGTACTTCCTGCGGCCGGGAGATGCCAAGGCGCCCACCATTTTCATCGTCGAACGCATCCGTGACGGCGGCTCGTTTTGCACCAGGCGGGTCAACGCGATCCAGCACGGCGAGACCATTTTCGCCATGTCGGCGTCGTTTCAGACCGACCAGAGCGGCATCGAACACCAGGACGCAATGCCGTCGGCGCCGCCGCCGGACGACCTGCCGGGGCTGCAGTCGATGAGGGTGTTCGACGACGCCGGGTTCCGCCAGTTCGAGGAGTGGGACGTGCGGATCGTCCCGCAGGAGAAACTGGTGAGGCTGCCCGGACTGGCGTCGCAACAGCAGGTGTGGTTTCGCCACCGCGACCCGCTGCCCGACGACCATGTGCTGCACATCTGCGCGCTGGCCTACATGAGCGACCTGACCCTGCTCGGCTCGGCGCAGGTGATCCACCTCGACGAGCGCGACCACCTGCAGGTCGCCTCGCTGGACCACGCGATGTGGTTCATGCGGCCGTTCCGGGCCGACGAGTGGCTGCTCTACGACCAGTCGTCGCCGTCGGCGTGCGGCGGGCGGTCGCTGACTCAGGGCAAGATCTTCAACCAGTACGGCGAGATGGTCGCGGCGGTGATGCAGGAGGGTCTGACCCGCTACAAGCGCGACTTCCGGCCCACGTGAGCAGTCCGCGCCGGCGACGATGCAGAGCGAAGCGATGAGGAGGAGCGGCGCAGTAGCTCCCCGCGTCGGCGTCTTGGCGCTGCAGGGCGACACTCGCGAGCACATTGCCGCGCTGCGCGAAGCCGGGGCGTCTCCGGTGCCGGTGCGCCGCCGCGACGAGCTCGACGCCGTCGACGCACTGGTGATCCCGGGCGGGGAGTCCACCACGATGAGCCACCTGCTGGCCGACCTCGACCTGCTCGAACCGCTGCGCAAGCGGCTGGCCGACGGATTGCCGGCCTACGGGGCGTGTGCCGGGATGATCCTTTTGGCCAGCGAGATCCTGGACGCCGGGGCCAACGGCCGTGAGGCGCTGCCGTTGGGCGGGATCGATATGACGGTGCGGCGCAACGCTTTCGGGCGACAAGTCGATTCGTTCGAAGGCGATCTGGAGTTCGCGGGTCTCGACGCTCCGGTGCATGCGGTGTTCATCCGCGCGCCATGGGTGGAGCGCTGCGGATCCGACGTGCAGGTGCTGGCCCGCGCGGCCGGGCATGTCGTCGCCGTGCGCCAAGGTCCGGTGCTCGCGACGGCGTTTCACCCGGAGATGACCGGTGATCGCCGCATCCACCGGCTGTTCGTCGACATCGTCACCGGCGCGGCGTAGCCGCACGTCGCAGTGCCCGCCAAGGCATGATGTGGTCATGGCCGACATTGTGCGGGGCCGATTTGGACGTGTCGCAAAGCTGGCGAGCCTCCCGGCAGGGGCGGCTGGGCGCGCAGCACTGGGCGTCGGGAAGCGGATGACCGGCAAGTCCAGAGACGAGGTCAACGCCGAACTTCTGGAGAAGGCCGCCGACGAGCTGTTCCAGGTGCTGGGCGAGCTCAAGGGCGGGGCCATGAAAGTCGGTCAGGCGCTGTCGGTGATGGAGGCCGCGATCCCTCCCCAATTCGCCGACCCGTTTCGCGAAGCGTTGGTCAAGCTGCAAAGCGAAGCCCCGCCGCTGCCGGCCGCCAAGGTGCACCGGGTGCTCGACGCCCAGCTCGGCACCAAATGGCGCGACCGCTTCCAATCCTTCGACGACACGCCCGTCGCCTCGGCGAGCATCGGGCAGGTGCACAAGGGCGTCTGGAAGGAGGGTCGCGAGGTCGCCGTCAAGGTCCAGTACCCCGGCGCCGACGAGGCGCTGCGCGCCGACCTCAAGCTGATCAAGCGGTTCTCCTGGGTGGTCAAGCAGATTGCCCCGCGCGCGGATGTGGACCGAATCGTCGCAGAGGTCAGCGAGCGCATCGAAGCAGAGCTGGACTATCGGCTCGAAGCCAACTATCAGCGTGCCTTCGCGAAAGCCTTTGCGGGCGACGAGAAGTTCTTCGTACCGCCGGTGGTCGCCAGCGCGCCGAAAGTCATCATCTCGGAGTGGATGGAAGGCCGGCGTCTTTCCACGATCATCGCCGAGGGCACTCGGGATGAACGAGACTCCGTGTGCGCCTTGCTTTTCGAATTCATCTTGAGCTCACCCGCCCGTGTCGAGCTGGTGCACGCCGACCCGCATCCGGGCAATTTCATGGTGCTGGCGGACGGCCGCCTCGGCGTTATCGATTTCGGCGCCGTCGCCGAACATCCCGGCGGCCTGCCTCCGGAGTTCGGCGAGCTGCTGTGCTGGGCGCGCGACGAACAGTGGGACGACGTGATCCGGCTGCTCAAGAAGCTCGGGTTCATGCCCGCGGACTACGAGCTGACCGCCGAGCAGGTGGTGGAGTACATCGATCCGCTGTGGGCCTACATCGACCCGCTGCGTGCCGGCGAGTTCCATTTCACCCGGAAATGGTTCCAGAAGACGGCGTTGGTCACGACCGATCCCATGCGGGAAGGGTTCGCCGACCGGTTCAAGCTCGCCCGCCAGCTGACCATCCCACCCGGCTGGGTCATGTTGCTCCGCACGCTCGGGGGCCTGCTTGGGGTGGCCGTGCAGCTCGACGCGCACGTGGCGTACGCCACGCTGGTCGAGCGGTGGGTACCGGGATTCTTCGAGCCCGGAGGCCGCCCCACGTAGACTCGTCTGGCGAACTTTGCCCAGCGACGACAAGAGGTAGTAATCGATGAGCGGCCATTCCAAATGGGCCACCACCAAGCACAAGAAGGCCGTCATCGACGCGCGCCGCGGCAAGAACTTCGCCCGGCTGATCAAAAACATCGAGGTCGCGGCCCGGGTCGGCGGCGGTGATCCGGCGGGCAACCCGACGCTGTATGACGCCATCCAGAAGGCGAAGAAGAACTCGGTGCCCAACGACAACATCGAACGGGCCCGCAAACGCGGCGCCGGCGAGGAGGCCGGTGGCGCCGACTACCAGACCATCACCTACGAGGGCTACGGGCCCAACGGGGTGGCGGTGCTGATCGAGTGCCTGACCGACAACCGCAACCGGGCCGCCAGCGAGGTGCGCGTGGCGATGACCCGCAACGGCGGCAACATGGCCGACCCCGGCTCGGTGTCCTACCTGTTCGCCCGCAAGGGCGTGGTCACGCTGGAGAAGGACGGGCTGACCGAGGACGACGTGCTGGCGGCGGTGCTGGACGCCGGGGCCGAGGACGTCAACGACCTCGGCGACAGCTTCGAGATCATCAGCGAGCCGGGCGATCTGGTCGCGGTGCGGACCGCACTGCAGGACGCCGGCATCGACTACGACTCGGCCGAGGCGGGATTCCAGCCGTCGGTCACCGTCCCGCTCGACGCCGAAGGCGCGCGCAAGGTGATGAAACTGGTCGACGCGCTCGAGGAAAGCGACGACGTGCAGGACGTCTACACCAACGCCGACATCCCCGACGAAATCCTGGCCCAGATCGAGGAATGACGGGCGCGCTCTTCCCGCGTGTCCTACCGGCCGCTGTCGGCCCCGGCCAGTAGGGTATCGAACAACCGTTCGGCATCGAGGGAGCGTGGCGTGCGCGTGATGGGCGTCGACCCGGGACTGACCCGCTGCGGGCTCTCGGTGGTCGAAAGCGGGCGGGGCCCGCAGATCACCGCCCTGGATGTCGACGTCGTGCGCACACCGGCCGACCAGTCGCTGCCGCAACGGCTGCTGACCATCAGCGAGCACGTCGAGCACTGGCTGGACACCCATCATCCCGACGTGATCGCCGTCGAGCGGGTGTTCTCCCAGCAGAACGTGTCGACGGTGATGGGCACCGCGCAGGCCGGCGGGGTGATCGCGCTGGCCGCCGCCAAACGCGGCATCGCCGTGCACTTCCACACTCCGAGCGAGGTGAAGGCCGCCGTCACCGGCAACGGCGGCGCAGGGAAGGCGCAAGTCACCGCGATGGTCACCAGAATCCTTGGGCTGCAAGCCAAACCGACACCGGCCGATGCCGCCGATGCGCTGGCGCTGGCCATCTGTCACTGCTGGCGCGCGCCGATGATCGCCCGGATGGCCGCCGCCGAGGCCAAGGCGGCCGAGCAGCGCAAGAGATTCGCCGCGAAAGTCAAGGCCGCGACATGATCGCCTCGGTGCGCGGCGAGGTGGTCGACGTGGCGCTGGACCACGTCGTCATCGAGGCCGCCGGCGTCGGCTACAAGCTGATGGCGGCGCCGTCGACGCTGGCGACGCTGCGGGTGGGCAGCGAGGCCCGGCTGATCACCGCGATGATCGTGCGCGAAGACTCGATGACGCTCTACGGCTTTCCCGACGCCGACACCCGCGACCTGTTCCTGACGTTGCTGGGGGTCTCCGGCGTGGGGCCCAAGATCGCGCTCGCCACGCTCGCGGTCTACGACGCGCCGGCGCTGCGGCAGGCTCTCGCCGACGGCGACGTCACGGCGCTGACCCGGGTGCCAGGCATCGGTAAGCGCGGCGCCGAGCGGATGGTGCTCGAGCTGCGCGACAAGATGGGTGCGATACCGACTGCTCCGGTCAACGGTCATTCGGTTCGCGGGCCGGTGGTGGAAGCCCTTGTCGGACTTGGCTTTGCCGTAAAGCAGGCCGAAGAGGCCACCGACAAGGTGTTGGCGGGCGAACCGGAGGCCACCACGTCGAATGCGCTGCGGGCGGCACTATCGATGTTGGGTAAGAAATGAGCGACGAGGACCGCGAGGTGTCGCCGGCGCTCACGGTCGGCGAGGGCGACGTCGACGCCAGCCTGCGGCCGCGCTCGCTGCGGGAGTTCATCGGCCAGCCGCGCGTGCGCGAACAGTTGCAACTGGTGATCGAGGGCGCCAAGAACCGCGGCGGCACACCGGATCACATTCTTTTGTCTGGCCCGCCGGGGCTGGGCAAGACGTCGCTGGCGATGATCATTGCCGCCGAGCTCGGCTCGTCGCTGCGGGTGACGTCCGGGCCGGCGCTGGAACGCGCCGGCGACCTGGCCGCGATGCTGTCCAACCTCGTCGAACACGACGTGTTGTTCATCGACGAGATCCACCGCATCGCCCGGCCGGCCGAGGAGATGCTGTATCTGGCGATGGAGGACTTCCGCGTCGACGTCGTCGTCGGGAAAGGCCCTGGGGCGACGTCGATCCCGTTGGAGGTGGCCCCGTTCACGTTGGTGGGCGCCACTACTCGATCGGGTGCGCTGACCGGCCCGCTGCGCGACCGGTTCGGGTTCACCGCGCACATGGATTTCTACGAGCCGGCCGAGTTGGAGCGGGTGCTGGCGCGGTCGGCCGGAATCCTGGGCATCGAGCTGGGCGGGGAGGCGGCCGGGGAGATCGCGCGCCGCTCGCGGGGCACGCCACGGATCGCCAACCGACTGCTGCGGCGGGTGCGCGACTATGCGGAGGTCCGCGCCGACGGCGTGATCACCCGCGACGTCGCCAAGCAGGCGTTGGAGGTCTACGACGTCGACGAACTCGGCCTGGACCGGCTGGACCGCGCGGTGCTCTCCGCGCTGACCCGCAGCTTCGGCGGCGGCCCGGTCGGGGTGTCGACGCTGGCGGTGGCGGTCGGGGAGGAGGCCGCCACTGTGGAGGAGGTCTGCGAGCCGTTTCTGGTGCGCGCGGGCATGATTGCGCGCACTCCGCGTGGCCGAGTGGCCACCGCGCAGGCCTGGACGCATCTGGGTATGGCGCCGCCGGTCGGGGTGATGGGCCAGCCGGGGTTGTTCGACGAGGAGATGGATTGATCGCTGCCGCAATGGTTTTCGCCGCACTGGCGGCGGTGCTGCACGTCTACATCTTTGTCATGGAGTCGCTGCGGTGGACCGCGCCGCGGACGCGTGCGGTGTTCGGAACCACACCCGAAGAGGCCGAGACCACCAAGCTGCTTGCGTTCAACCAAGGTTTCTACAACCTGTTTCTCGCGGTCGTGACGGGCGCCGGCATCGTCGCGCTGGCGCTGGGCCGTACCGCGGCGGGTTCGGCGTTGATGTTCGCCGGCGTGGGCTCGATGGCGGCCGCGGCGGCTGTTTTGGCGGCGTCAGCGCCGGACAAGGTGCGTGCCGCCGCCATCCAGGGCACGTTTCCCGTGGTGGCGATCGTTTTGCTCGCGATCGCGCTGGCGGGCTAGGGCGCCGGTTTAGCGCCGTGAACCGGTGGGGTACTCATCACGGATTCGGCACCGCCGGTGTCGGTGTGGTGTGAGGAGATTCTGAAATGAACGACTCGCGGATAGGCGCTCTGCATATGCCACGCAGCCGTGGCGCAGTCAGCGGATTGCTCCTGATCATCCTCGGCGCGTGGGGCGCAGTGATTCCGTTTATCGGGCCGTATTTCCACTGGGCCTACACGCCGGACAAGGAATGGACGTGGACGGCGGCCCGAGGCTGGCTGGAGGTGTTCCCCGGGGCCGCGGCCGCGGTGGGGGGCCTGCTGCTGTTGGTTTCGGGTAACCGCGCCACCGCGATGTTCGGCGGCTGGCTGGCGGCATTCGCCGGGGCCTGGTTTGTTGTCGGCCGCTCGTTTGCCTCGCCGCTGCGGCTCGGCGACGTGGGCCAGCCGGTGGCGTCGACGGACACCAAACGCGCCCTGCTGGAGATCAGCTACTTCTCCGGGCTGGGCGCCTTGATCGTGTTCCTGGCCGGCGCGATTCTGGCGCGCTTGGCGGTTCGCACGGCGCGTGATGTGGAAGCGGCGGCGGCCGTGGCTCCCGCCCCCGATGTGCCGGCGGCGCCGGAGTACACGCCCGCTCCCGAGGTGTCACCGGACGCGGTCACCCAGGCCCGCGCCGATCAGTTCCCCGTCGTCGAGCCGGAGGCGAAGAGAAGCTTCTTCCGGCGGCGACGCGTCGGCGCGCACCGCTAGCGCGACGAGACGCGGAATTGCACCGCGGGCTTTGCCCGGGTGCGATTCCGCGTCTTCTCGTCAGAGGAGGCCGAGCAGCTGCAGGTCGGTGATGTACTTGACGATGACCGGCGCCGTGACATGTGGAATGTCTTTGTCCGGACCGATTTTCGCCTCCTGCACGGCGGCGCGGAATCGATCGGTCGGCGCGATCGACCCGCGGATCGGCGTTTCCGGCTTCTGGTAGTTGTGCAACAGCGGCAGTAGCGAGGCCTGTCGCTGCCTCTCCGGCAGAGCCCGCAGACTGGTTTCGAACCGTTGCACCCATTCGCGGTAGTCGTCGATGCGCTGGATCGGATAACCGGCCTCGATGAGCCAGTCGACGTACTCATCCATCCCGATGCCGTCGTCGTAGGGGTTCATCACGTGGTACGTCTGGAAACCCTCCACGTTCTGCGCCCCCAGAGTCGAGATGGCCTCGGCGATGAACTCGACCGGCAGGCCGTCGTAGTGGGCCCGCTGCCGGTTGCCGTCGGCGTCCAGCTCGTAGAACGAGCGGGGCGCGATACCCGTGGCCACCAGGCTCAGCATCATCCGCGTGAACATGTCCGGCAGGTTGAGCTGGCCCGCATACGTGGTGTCGGCGAGGATCATGTCGCAGCGGAACACCGCGACCGGCAGACCGGCCAGGTCGTTGGCCTCGCGCAGCAGCACCTCACCGGCCCACTTGCTGTTGCCGTAGCCGTTGGCGTAGCCGTCGCCACAGGCGCGGGTCGGGCTCATCACCCGGACGTCGGCGTCCTCGGTGAACGTGCCTGGCTGGATCTGGTCGCCCACGCCGATCGTCGACACGTAGGTGTACGGCTTGATCTTGGTGGTCAGCGCGATCCGGATCAGCTCGGCGGTGCCCAGCGCGTTGGGGCCGAACAGCTCGCTGTAGGGCAGCACGTGGTTGACCAACGCGGCCGGGTCGACGATCAGGTCGACGGTGTCGGCCAGTCGCTGCCAAACATCTTGGCGCAGGCCCAGATTCGCTTCGCCCTTATCTCCGGCGATAACCTCCAGGTGATCGGCGGCCAGCTCGTGGTAGTGCTGTAGCAGCTTGGGGTCACCGCTGTCGAACGTGTTGTCCAGACGCTCTCGCGCCGCCGCGTCGTCCTTCGCGCGCACCAGGGCGATCACCTTGCCGTCGACCAGGTCCATCCGCTCCAGCCATTCCAGCGCCAGGTAGCGGCCCAGGAATCCCGTTGCGCCCGTGAGCAATACCGTGCGCACCTCGTGGTTGGCACGTGGCAGGCTCGGCGCCGCGGCCAGGGTGGCGGCGTCGAGGAACTTGTCCAGTGTCAGGTCTTTGGCGTGCACCTCGACGGCGTCACGACCGTGAACGCCGGCGAACGTCGGCCGCTTGCTGCCCTTCCGCTCGTTCTCGATGTAGCCGGCGATGGACTGCAGGTCGCTGGCCGGGCTGACGATCACGCCCACCGGCACGTCGACATCGAAGATCTCGCGCAGCAGGTTGCCGAACGTCAACGCCGACAACGAGTCTCCACCCAGATCGGTGAAATGCGCGTCGGGTGCGACGTCGCTGGTCGATGCGCCCAGCAGCGCAGCCGCGGCCCGGCTCACCGTCTCGAGCACCGGCTTGTCGGCGCCGTTCTGGCGCAACATCCGAAGCTCGTTGGCCTGGCTTTCTTCCAGCTCGGCGTAAAGCTGTTCGAGCCGCTCGCCGTAGTGCTGCTTGAGCTTGGGCCACGCCAGCTTGCGGATACCGGTCAGCAGGCCGTTCTCCAGCGTGAAAGGTGTTGTCTCGATGAGGAAGTCGCGGGGAACCTCGTAGGATTGCAGCCCGGCTTCCCTGGCGACGGCCTGCAGCGACTCGGCGATCGCCGACTTCGACGCGTTCGGGTCCGTCGGCACCACGACCGCCAACAGGTACGGATGCGCGCTGTTGCCGTAGATGTAGATCTGGCGGACCAGCGGACTGGTGCCGAAAACCGCCTCCAGCTTGGCGAGGGTGACGAACTCGCCCTGCGCGAGTTTCAGGACGTTGTTGCGCCGGTCGACGTACACCAGCCGGTCTGGCGCGATCTCGGCGACGACGTCACCGGTGTGGTAGTAGCCGTCGGCGTCCAACACGTCGGCGGTGATCTCCGGGCGCTTGTAGTAGCCGGGGAACATGTTCTCGGTCTTGAGTAGCAATTCCCCACGGGGATAAGGCTTGTCGGTGGCGAAGTAGCCCAGATCGGGGACGTCGGCCAGCTTGTAGTCGATCACCGGTGGCCGTTGCACCTGGCCGTCGAACAAGACCATGCCGGCCTCGGTGGAGCCGTAGCCGTCCATCAGGTGCATCTCGAGCAGCGACTCCACCCAGCTCTTCAGCTCCGGGGAGATCGGCGCGGAGCCCGTCATCGCGAAGATGAACCGCCCCCCGAGGAGGTTCTGCCGCATGTCGGCCAGCACCTCGGCTGCTCCGCGGCCGCGGTCGAGTTCGCGCTGGAACTCCTGGTACAGGGTCTCCCAGATGCGCGGCACGAAGTTCAGCTCCGTGGGCCGCACCAGCGCGAGGTCCTCCAGCAGGGTGGACAGATCGCTCTTGGCGCCGAAATAGGCGGTGCCGCCGTTGCCGAGCGTGCCGTAGAGGATGCCGCGGCCCATGACGTGGCTCATCGGCATGAAGTTCAGCGTGATCGAGGCGGCGCTGGGCCCGAACCAGTTGCGGGCGGACCGCCGCCACATCTTGGCGACGTTGCGCTGCGGGTACATCGCGCCCTTGGGGGCACCGGTGGACCCGGAGGTGTAGATGAGCAGCGCCAGCGCGTCATGCTCGGCGTCCACCGCCGGCGCGGGTGGCAGTGACTTGCCGCGGTTCAGCACGTCGGCCAGCGCCTCGACCGGGATGTCCAGCCGGGCTTTCGCGTTTTCGATGGCCTCGCGATGGTCGTCGACCTCGGGGTGGTAGTCGAACACCACCAGCCGCGCCGGTTGGTGGCCGGCCCGGATCAGCTCGACGGCATCGGACAGGTAGTCGACGCTCGCCGCGAGCACTGCCGGCTCGGTCTCGGCGACGATCGGCTGCAGCTGGGTGAGCGCGGCGCTGGTCTGCAATGGAACCGACACCGCGCCAAGCTGTGCGAGCGCCACGTCGATAGTCGTGTAGTCGAGGCTGGTGAAGCCCAACACGGCGACGCGGTCGCCGGGGGAGACGACGCCGTCGGCCCAGGCGGCGGCGAGAGCGCCGACGCGCTCGCCCAACTCGCGGTAGGTGATGGTGTCGAACCGGGGCAACAGTTGCGCCGACGTGCGTCCGGTCGCGGGGTCTTTGACGAATTCGACGGCGCGCTGACCGAGAGCCGGCCGCTCGGCGTAGCCCTCGAGGATGGTCTGGATGACCTGCGGCAGCGTGAGCCCGGGCTGCTCGACGGCGGCCACGACGGTCTCGCTCGGCCGGGCGGCGGCGAACTGCGGGTCGGTGGCGGTCAGGTCGGCGATGCGGCGCTCCAGCCGCTCTTCACTGGTTTCAATCGACATAACGGACCTCTAAGACAAATCACTGGGAAGTTTGGCCGGCGCCACGCTGCGCCCGACAAAAAACTACGTTAGCAAAGCTAATATTATTCCGGAAGCGGGCCGGAAAGTGAGATCGGCCACCTGGTTTAGAGCTCGCCCAACAGCCCGGCCAGCACCTCGAGAGCTTCGGAGAGCAGGTCGTCGCTGATGGTCAGCGGCGGCAGGAACCGCAGCACATTGCCGAAAGTGCCTGCGGTCAAGACGATCACGCCGGCGGCGTGGGCGGCGGCCGCCAGCTTGCCGGTGAGCTCCGGGTCGGGGTCGGTACTGCCGGACTTCACCAGCTCGGCCGCGATCATCGCCCCGCGGCCGCGGACGTCGCCGATCCGGTCGTCGTCGGCCTGCAGCCGCGACAGCCGGTCGGTCATCAACTGCCCGATCTGGCGCGCGCGCTCGACCAGCCCGTCGCTCTCGATGGTTGTGATGGCGGCCAGCGCCGCCGCGCACGCGATCGGGTTGCCGCCGAATGTGCCGCCGAGCCCGCCGGGGTGAGAGGCGTCCATGATCTCGGCGCGGCCGGTGACCGCCGACAGCGGCAGCCCGCCGGCGATGCCCTTGGCCGTGCAGATCAGGTCCGGTTCGATGCCCTCGTGCTCGCAGGCGAACAACGCGCCGGTGCGTGCGAAGCCGGTCTGCACCTCGTCAGCGATGAACACGACGTTGTTCTGGCGGCACCACTCGAGCAGGGTTGGCAGGAATCCGTCGGCCGGGACGATGAAGCCGCCCTCGCCCTGGATCGGCTCGATCACCAAGGCGGCCAGGTTGTCCGCGCCCACCAGTCTGCGGATCGCGCGGATTGCGCGCTCGGCGGCCTGTTCGCCGGCCAGCCCGTCACGGTACGGATAGGAGAGCGGCGCCCGGTAGATCTCCGGCGCGAACGGCCCGAAGCCGCTCTTGTAGGGCATGGACTGTGCAGTCAGGGCCATCGCGAGGTTGGTGCGGCCGTGGTATGCGTGGTCGAACGCCACCACCGCGGGTTTGCGCGTGTGGACGCGCGCGATCTTGATGGCGTTCTCCACGGCCTCGGCCCCGGAGTTGAACAGCACCGACCGCTTCTCGCCGGAACCCGGAGTCAGGCGGTTGAGCTGCTCGGCGACGGCGATGTAGTTCTCATACGGCGTCACCATGAAGCAGGTGTGGGTGAAGTCGGCGACCTGAGCGCGCACGGCGTCCACGACCCGCGGAGAGGAGTTGCCGATCGTGGTGACCGCGATGCCCGAGCTCAGGTCGATCAGCCGGTTGCCGTCGACGTCCTCGACGATGCCGCCGCCGGCACGCACGGCGTACACCGGCATGGTGCTGCGCACCCCGCGGGCGACCGCCGCCGCGCGACGCTTGGTCAGTTCCAGCGATGCGGGCCCGGGGATTTCGGTGACGAGGCGGCGACTCTGTTCGAGCGTGGACACCTCAGCAGCCTAACCGGGCGACGCGTTACCCGGCTGGTTCAGAGTTGGCCGAGCGGCCTGCACACGTTGTCGCCCGGCTTCCAGTACTGGCCTTCCGGGCAGTTGAGCGGCTGCGGCCCTTCGCCCAGTGGCCGGCACACGTTGGCCGTCGGGTCCCACCACTGGCCTTCTGGGCAGTTCAGGGGATCCGCCGAACTCACGGCCGGCACCGCGATCACCGCCATCGCCCCTACCGCCAGCATCGTCGTGGCTACCAACCGGCCGACAAGATTTTTCATCGCAGACCTTTCGGGAGAGCGCGTGCGAACGTCGTGCAAAGCCTATTTGACGGCACCGTCATCCACCGAACGCGGGGCCGTCGATCGAATCGACGGTGGCGAACGAGGAGACCGGTGCGCGGCGTAGCCGCCGGGCCGCCCGGACCGGATGGCCCAAGGCGATCACCGCAGCCAACGCAAAGTGGTCGGGTGCACCGAGCAGCGACTTCACCTGCGGCTCTTCGCGTATCGCGATCGTGGTGATGACGCCGCCGAGCCCCTCCTCGCGGGCCGCCAGCAGGATGCTCCACGCGAACGGGTAGACCGACGCGCCGCCGGCAAACGTGTATCGGTCGGCGTCGCGGTCCACCGCGGCCAGCAGCGACAGGTTGGCGAACAATGCCAGCAGGACCGGGGCCTGGTCGAAGCGTTCGGCGAATCCGCCTGGTGCGGCGGGGTTTTCGGCAGCCAGGGCACGGGCCTCGGCGTCGCGGTCGTTGGTCGGCGCCCACGGCCGCAGGCCGGCGGCGCTCAGGGCCATGTAGTCGCGCGAACCCTGCAGATACGACTCGCGCAGCCGTCGTCGCCGCTCGGAATCCTTGTGCACCACCACCCGCCACGCTTGCGCGTTGGCGCCGCTGGGCGCGAACCGGGCGGTGTCGAGGATGCGGGCCACGGTGGCGTCGTCGACCGGCTGATCGGTGAAGTCGCGGACCGCGCCGGTGGTGCGCAGCGCCTCGGTGAGTTCCATGGCTACCGTCCAAGCAGCGCGTCGACGTTGCCGTGGAACAGGCCGGGCATCTGGTGCTCGTGGCAGTCCATCCGGTGGTAGTCGTCGAGCGGGGTCGCGGTGCCCTCCGAGTGCGGGTAGTCGCTGCAGAACATGAACACGTCGCCGCTGTTCTTGGTCAGCGCTTTGGGGTCCTCGTAGGAGAACGACGAGACCCGCACAGCCTCCAGGAAGTACTCGCTGGGCCGGCGCGACAGTGGCGCCACTGGCTTGCCGTTGAGCCGCGCGGTGAAGTCCGATGCGCCGTCGAGCATCAGCAGGAACTGCGGCACCCACGCCGAGCTGAGCTCGACGACGCCGAAGTGCAGGCCGGGATGGCGGTCCAGCACGCCGTGCAAAATCAGGTCGGTCAGCGCCAGCGCCGGCGGCACCCACAGGAACACCGCTTCGGTGGCCGGCACCAGATCCTCGGAGTCGTCGGGATACCAGCAGTCGTCGAAGACCCGCACCTGATCGGCGACGTGGAACACCGGTGTCACGGCGTGATCGACGAACGCGGACCAGATCCGGTCGTGGTCGGGATGCGATAGCGCCCGGCCGTCGACCGGCCCGGCGGCGATCATGGCCAGCCGGATGCCCGCCGCGGCAATGGTTTTCAGCTCGGCCTGCAGCCACCGCGGGTCGCGCAGCGTCAGATGCGCGACCGGGTGCAGCCGTCCGCGGCCCTCGTCTTGCACCGCCGCGCACCAGCGGTTCCAGGCCGTCATGTTCGCGGTCAGCGCGGGCAGCGACGACGACAACCGGCGCTCCCACAGCAGACCGTAATTGGGAAACAGCACCGCCTGACCCAGCCCGGCCTCGTCGAGCCAGCCGAGGCGCGCCGCCGGTTGCCAATACGCCTCCGGCAGCGCTTCGTCGTAGCGGTAGGAGGGCGGCTGGCCGGCCCGCTGCCGGTTGCGGTGCTCGCCGCAGGACGCGGTGTCGCCCGGCAGGTGGACGTCGGCCAGGGCAAGGCGAGCGCCGCGCCAGCTCAGCCAGGTGTAGCCCAGCCCGTCGTCGACGAGGCTGAGCGCGTCGTCGCGGGCGGCCGGGTCGATGTGGTCGGCCCACATGGACCGGCTTTCGTAGAGGTGTTGGTCGGAGTCGACGATGCCAGTCGCGGAGCCGGTCACAAGCCCGTTGTCTCACTCTCGCTTTGCCGCGTCAAGGGCTCGATGTCTGAGAGGATGCCGTCATGCCCTCACCGCGGCAGGGGTCACGTGTCGGCAGCATGTTCGGGCCGTACGAGTTGCAGGCGCTGCTGGGCGCCGGCGGCATGGGTGAGGTGTACCGCGCGTACGACACGGCCAAGGGCCGCACGGTCGCGCTGAAGTTGCTGCTCGACGACCTGGCCGCCGACGAGGACTACCGTCGCCGATTCCAGCGCGAGTCCCGGGTGGCGGCGCGGCTGGCCGAACCGCACGTCATTCCGGTGCACGACTGGGGCGAAATCGACGGCGTGCTCTACATCGACATGCGGTTGGTCGAGGGCCGCAACCTGAAAACCGTGCTGACCGAGGACGGCCCGCTCAGCCCGGAGGCCGCAGGCTCGGTGATCAGCCAACTGGCCAGTGCGCTGGACGCCGCCCACCGCGACGGGCTGGTCCACCGCGACGTCAAACCAGAGAACGTGCTGATCACACCGGACGGCTTCGTCTATCTGGTGGACTTCGGTATTGCCTATTCGGGCGTGGATCCGGGGCTGACCACCGCCGGCCACCTGGTGGGCTCCAAGTCGTACATGGCGCCGGAACGCTTCACAAGCGAGCCGTTAGGGCCGGCCGCCGACATCTATTCGCTGGCCTGCCTGCTGTATCAATGCCTGACCGGGACCCCACCGTTTCACGGCGCCGATATCAGCCAGTTGATCGCCGCCCACCTGTTCTCGGCGCCGCCGCGACCCTCCCAGGTCCGCCCGGGCCTCAGCCCGGCGTTCGACGCGGTGGTCGCCAAGGGCATGGCCAAACGCGCCGACGAGCGGTTCGCCTCGGCCGGTGAGCTGGCCAGGGCGGCGCTCGACGCCGCCGCCCCGCAGCTGACACCGCACCTGCGCCAGCAGCCGGCCAAGCGGTCGGGCCGGGTTGTGGTCGGGGCGATCGCGGCCGCGGTCGTCGTCGCAGCTGCTGTCGCGGCCGTCGTCGTCCTCGTCCGGCCCGAGCACCGGTCGTCGCCGGCCGCACCCCCCTCGTCGTCGCGCACCGAGCCGGCCCGGGCCACGCCCAAGCCCACCACGGCGTCCGCGCTGGCCCCGACCACCTCGGGGATCTCGCTGCCGGACGCCGACGCGCACGGCTTTTTGGGCTACCCCGACGCGCGATGCCACGGCGCCGACGTGGCGGCGCTGGCCGCACGGACCACGAAGTCCGCGCTGGTCGTCTGCAAGTCGGCGGGCACCGGTACCTACTACTACCGCGGCTTGCGGCTCTCGGATGGGGCGGCCATCGAGTTGCCCGGGGCGACTCCGGCCGGCGACGGCTTCGACGCGGTGAACCCCGACGACGGCACGCGGTATGAGATGCGCCGCGAAGGGTTGACGATCAGGGTGAACGGACAGGTCGCCGACACCGAACCGATGGTCGAATATGCGGGCGGGTAGGGCACACTGGCGGGCATGGAACAACTGGTTGTTTTCTTGCCGCTGCTGGTCATCCTGGGGGTGTTCATGTTCTTCGCGTCGCGGCGTCAGCGGCGCGCGATGCAGGCCACGATCGACCTGCACGAGTCGCTGCAGGTCGGCGACCGGGTGCACACCACCTCCGGACTGCAGGGAACCGTCACCGACATCACCGACGACACCGTGGATCTCGAGATCGCCCCGGGCGTGGTCACCACGTGGATGAAGCTCGCGATCCGCGACCGCATCGAGCCGGAGGTGCCCGAGGCCGTGGAGGTCGACGAGACCGACGCGGTCGAGCTCACCGCCGACGCGGACCGACTGCCCAAAGACTGAGGTCGGCCGAGCGGCACGTAACCTTTGCGGGTGCAGTCGTAAATCAACGAGGAGACTAGAACAACGTGGCATCGCCTTCGGCGCCGGTGCACCCTGCCCGCTACCTGACGGTGTTTTTGGCCCTGCTCATCGGCGTCTACCTGTTGGTCTTCCTGACCGGGGACAAGCGCGCCGAGCCGAAGCTGGGCATCGACCTGCAGGGCGGCACCCGGGTCACGTTGACCGCACGCACCCCGGACGGCTCGAGGCCGACGCGCGACGCGCTCGCTCAGGCGCAGCAAATCATCAGCGCCCGGGTCAACGGGCTGGGCGTCTCTGGTTCCGAGGTCGTTGTCGACGGTGACAACCTGGTGATCACGGTCCCCGGCAACGACGGCAACGAGGCCCGCAACCTGGGCCAGACCGCGCGGCTGTACATCCGCCCGGTGATCAATGCGCTGCCGGTGGAGACGGCTCCGCCGCCGGAACAGCCGGCGCCGTCGGGCAAGCCGGCGCCCCCGGCCGGAGAGCCGGGCCCGGCGCCGGGGGAGGCGCCGCCCGGGCCAGGCGAGTCGCCGGGCGGTCAGCCCGCCCCCGGGCAGGCACCGCCCGCGCAGCGGCGGCCCTACCCGCAGGAGCCGCCCGTGCAGCCCGGCCCGCCGGACCCGCGCAAGGATCTCGCCGAGCGCATCGCCAAAGAGAAGAAGTGGCGCCAGAGCGACAACAAGGCCATCCAGTTCTACGGCCTGCAATTCCAGGCCACCCAGTGCGGCAAAGACGACATCCTGGCCGGCAACGACGACCCCAAGCTGCCGTTGATCACCTGCGACAAAGACCACAAGATGGCCTATCTGCTGGGGCCGTCGATCATCAGCGGCGACCAGATCCAAAACGCCAGCTCCGGCCTGGACCAGCGCAGCGGCGGCTACGTGGTCGACCTGCAGTTCAAGAGCGCCGCTGCCAACACCTGGGCCGACTTCACCGCCGCGCACGTCGGCACCCAGACCGCCTTCACCCTGGACTCGCAGGTGGTGAGCGCCCCGCAGATCCGCGAAGCGATCCCCGGCGGCCGAACCCAGATCACCGGTGGTGATCCGCCGTTCACCGCCAACACCGCACGCCAGCTGGCCAACGTCCTCAAATACGGCTCGCTGCCGCTGTCGTTCGAATCGTCGGAGGCCGAAACCGTCTCGGCCACATTGGGTTTGACGTCGCTGCGGGCGGGCCTGATCGCCGGTGCGATCGGTCTGGCGCTGGTGCTGGTGTACTCGCTGCTGTACTACCGGGTACTGGGCTTGCTCACCGCGCTGTCGCTAGTGGCTTCCGGCGCAATGGTTTTCGCGATCCTGGTGCTGTTGGGCCGCTACATCAACTACACACTGGACTTGGCCGGCATCGCCGGTCTGATCATCGGGATCGGCACCACCGCCGACTCGTTCGTGGTGTTCTTCGAACGCATCAAAGACGAGATCCGCGAAGGCCGTTCGTTCCGCTCGGCGGTGCCTCGCGGTTGGGCGCGGGCCCGCAAGACCATTGTGTCCGGTAACGCGGTGACGTTCCTGGCCGCCGCGGTGCTGTACTTCCTCGCGATCGGACAGGTGAAGGGCTTCGCGTTCACCCTGGGCCTCACCACGATCCTCGACCTCGTCGTGGTGTTCCTGGTGACCTGGCCGCTGGTGTACCTCGCGTCCAAGTCGCCGACGCTGGGCAAACCGGCCTACAACGGCCTGGGTGCGGTTCAGCAGGTTGCGCGCGAACGCCGGGCCGCAGCGCATACGGGGGTAGCGAGATGACCGAACTCACCGAGTCCGACGCCGCCATCGTCGACGACGTCAACGGCGCGCAGCTGCCGCATCACAGTTTCCTGTCCCGGCTCTACACCGGTACCGGCGCGTTCGAGGTGGTCGGGCGCCGCCGGATGTGGTACGCGATCAGCGGGACTATCGTGGCGATCGCGATCGCCAGCATTGTGTTGCGCGGCTTCACTTTTGGCATTGATTTCCAGGGCGGCACCAAGGTGTCGATGCCCGTGGCGGGTGCGACGGGCACAGTAAAGGTCAGCCAGGTGGAAGACGTATTCCGCCAGGCGCTGGGCAAGGACGCCGAGTCGGTGGTGATCGTCGGCAAAGGCGCGTCGGCGACCGTGCAGATCCGCTCCGAGACGCTGTCCAACGACCAGACCAACAAGCTGAAAACCGCGCTGTTCGACCGGTTCAAGCCGAAAGGCGCCGACGGCAAACCCAGCAAGCAGGCCATCAGCGACTCGGCGGTGTCCTCGACCTGGGGCGGTCAGATCACCAAGAAGGCGGTGATCGCGCTAGTGGTGTTCCTGGTGCTGGTCGCCCTCTACATCACCGTACGCTACGAGCGCTACATGGCGATTTCCGCGCTGACCGCAATGTTCTTCGACGTGACTGTCACCGCCGGGATCTACTCACTGGTGGGCTTCGAGGTCACACCGGCCACCGTCATCGGGCTGCTGACCATCCTCGGGTTCTCCATCTACGACACCGTGATCGTGTTCGACAAGGTCGAGGAGAACACCCACGGCTTCCAGCACACCACGCGGCGCACCTTCGCCGAACAGGCCAACCTGGCGGTCAACCAAACGTTCATGCGCTCGATCAACACCAGCCTGATCTCGGTGCTGCCGGTGATCGCGCTGCTGGTGGTGGCCGTGTGGCTGCTGGGCGTCGGCACGCTCAAGGACCTGGCGCTGGTGCAGCTGGTCGGCATCATCGTCGGCACGTATTCGTCGATCTTCTTCGCCACTCCGCTGCTGGTCACCCTGCGCGAGCGCACCGAGCTGGTGCGCGGCCACACCCGCCGGGTGCTGCGGCGCCGCAACGGCGCTCCCGAAAAGCCTTCGGAGCCAGTGGAATCGGTCGAGGACGAGCCGAAGCGGCAGCCCACCGCGGCCGCCCCGAAGAAGCCAGCGCCGAGCAAGCCGGCGCCGGGCGCGCGGCCGGTACGGCCGACCGGCAAGCGAAACAAGCGGTAACCCGATGGCTGCCTGGCGTCGGCGCGCTGCGGCCGTCTCGGCGGCGACGCTCGTGGCCACCTCGCCGCTGACCGCGTGTTCGGGCAGCGCAGCCGGTCAAATCGACTACGCCGTCGACGGCGCGCTGGTCACCTACAACACCAACACCGTCACCGGCGCCGCCACTGCCGGGGCGCAGGCATTCGCCCGCACCCTGACCGGGTTCGGCTACCACGGACCCGACGGGCAAGTGGTGGCCGACCATGACTTCGGCACCGTCTCGGTGGTCGGCGGCGCGCCGCTGGTGCTCGACTACCAGATCGCCGACAATGCCGTCTATTCCGACGGCAAGCCGGTCACCTGCGACGACATGGTGCTGACGTGGGCCGCTCATTCCGGGAAGTTCCCGGGGTTCGACGCCGCCACCCAGGCCGGCTATATCGACATCGCCGGCATCGACTGCCAGCCCGGGCAGAAGAAGGCGCGGGTGTCGTTCGCGCCGGACCGCAGCGTCATCGACTACGACGAGCTGTTCACCGCAACGTCGCTGATGCCGTCCCACGTCATCGCCGACGACCTGGGTGTCGACGTCACCGCGTCGGTGCTGGGCAAGAACATGCAGGCCGTCGAGCGCATCGCCCAGCGGTGGAACACGATCTGGGACCTCAAGCCGGGCCTGGACATCAAGCGGTTCCCGTCGTCGGGGCCGTACAAGATCGAATCGGTGCTAAACGACGGCGGGGTGGTGCTGGTCGCCAACGACCGCTGGTGGGGCCCCAAGCCGATGACCAAGCGGATCACGGTGTGGCCGCAGAAGGCCGACATCCAGGACCGGCTCAACAACGGCAGCATCGACGTCGCCGACGTCGCGGCCGGTTCGTCGGGATCGGTGATCACCCCGGACAACTACCAGCGCACCGATGCGCCGTCGGACGGGATCCAGCAGCTGATCTTCGCGCCGAACGGCCGGTTCGCCGACACGCTGGTGCGTCGCGCCGTCGCGTCGTGCACACCGCGGGACGTGATCGCGCGCGACGCCGGGGTGCCGATCGCCAACTCTCGGCTGCACACCGCCGCCGAGGACGCCATCGCCCAGGCCGAAAACGTCCCCGAGGCCGCGAAATTCGTCAAGGCGAATCCCGACGCGGCCCGCAGCGCACTGGGTGGGGCGCCGCTGACCGTGCGCATCGGCTACCGGGCGCCCAACGCGCGGCTGGCCGCCACCGTCGGCGCGATCGCCAAGGCCTGCGCACCGGCGGGTATCACGGTCTCCGACGTCACCTCCGACACCACCGGCCCGCAGACCCTGCGGGACGGAAAGATCGACGTGCTGTTGGCCAGCACCGGCGGCGCCAGCGGCAGCGGGTCGACCGGGTCGCCGGCGATGGATGCCTACACGCTGCACACCGGCAACGGCAACAATCTGCCCGGCTACAGCAACGGCCAGATCGACGGGATCATCAGCGCGCTGGCGGTGTCGGCCGACCCGGCCGAGCTGGTGCGGCTGCTGGCCGAAAGCGCGCCGGTGCTGTGGGCCGACATGCCCACACTGCCGCTGTATCGCCAGCAGCGCACCCTGATGGCGTCGAAGAAGATGTACGCCGTCACGGCCAACCCGACCCGCTGGGGCGCCGGCTGGAACATGGACCGCTGGGTGCTGGTCCGGTGATAGCGGAGCTCATCGCATCCTTGACCCGGGAGGTTCCCGACTTCCCCACGGCCGGAATCCAATTCAAGGACCTCACCCCGCTGTTCGCCGACCGTCGCGGCTTCACCGCGGTGACCGGGGCGTTGGCCGACGTGGCGGCCGGCGCCGACCTGATCGCCGGTATCGACGCCCGCGGTTTCGTGGTGGGCGGCGCCGTCGCGGCCCGGCTGGGCACCGGCATGCTGGCCATCCGCAAGGGCGGCAAGCTGCCGCCCCCGGTGCGTGCCGAGCACTACGACCTCGAATACGGCACCGCCACCCTGGAAATCCCGGCCGACGGCATCGAGCTGGCCGGACGCAGCGTCGTCATCGTCGACGACGTGCTGGCCACCGGCGGGACGCTGGCGGCGGCGCGCCGGCTGCTCGAACACAGCGGCGCGCACGTGACGCTCGCCGCCGTGGTGCTGGAGCTGGCCGGGCTGGGCGGTCGGGAGCTGGTCGCACCGTTGCCGGTCCACAGCCTGCGCACTGTTTGAGCCGGCCAACCCCCGGACCACCGCTTTCGCAGCCGTCATCAAATGATGACGACTCCGTCCGAGCGATATCCTGGGAGGCCGGAGGTGACAAACGTGGCGGACGACCAGCGCACGGCTACCCAGCCGCCCACCGAGCCGCTGCAGGTCCCCGATGCCCTGCCGGCGGAGCCCCGGATCGGGCTGAAGACCTCCACCAGCGCGTCGCGACGGGTGCGGGCACGGTTGGCGCGGCGAATGACCGCCCAGCGCAGCACGGTCAGCCCGGTGCTCGAGCCGCTGGTGGCGGTGCACCGCGAGATTCACCCCAAGGCCGACCTGTCGATCCTGCAGCGCGCCTACGAGGTCGCCGAGCAGCGACACGCCGACCAGATGCGCCATTCCGGCGACCCGTACATCACCCACCCGCTGGCCGTCGCCAACATCCTGGCCGAGCTGGGGATGGACACCACCACGCTGGTGGCCGCCCTGCTGCACGACACCGTCGAGGACACCGGCTACACCTTGGCGCAGCTGTCCGAGGAATTCGGCGAAGAGGTCGGCCATCTGGTCGACGGCGTGACCAAGCTGGACCGGGTGGTGTTGGGCAGCGCCGCCGAGGGCGAGACCATCCGCAAGATGATCACCGCGATGGCGCGCGACCCGCGGGTGCTGGTGATCAAGGTCGCCGACCGGCTGCACAACATGCGCACGATGCGGTTCCTGCCGCCGGAGAAGCAGGCCCGCAAGGCCCGTGAAACGCTGGAAGTCATTGCGCCGCTGGCACATCGGCTGGGAATGGCGACCGTCAAGTGGGAGCTGGAGGATCTGGCGTTCGCGATCCTGCACCCCAAGAAGTACGAGGAGATCGTGCGACTGGTGGCCGACCGGGCCCCGTCGCGGGACACCTACCTGGCCAAGGTGCGCGACGAGATCGTCGCCACGCTAAGCGCATCCAAGATCAACGCGGTGGTCGAGGGCCGGCCCAAGCACTACTGGTCGATCTATCAGAAGATGATCGTCAAGGGCCGCGACTTCGACGACATCCACGACCTGGTCGGCATCCGGATCCTCTGCGACGAGATCCGCGACTGTTACGCCGCTGTGGGCGTGGTGCATTCGCTGTGGCAGCCGATGGCGGGCCGATTCAAGGACTACATCGCCCAGCCACGCTACGGGGTGTACCAGTCGTTGCACACCACCGTCGTCGGCCCGGAGGGCAAGCCGCTGGAGGTGCAGATCCGCACCCGCGACATGCACCGCACCGCCGAATACGGCATCGCCGCGCACTGGCGCTACAAGGAAGCCAAGGGCCGCAACGGTGTTCCGCACCCGCACGCCGCCGCCGAGATCGACGACATGGCATGGATGCGGCAGTTGCTCGACTGGCAACGTGAGGCCGCCGACCCAGGCGAATTCCTGGAATCGCTGCGTTACGACCTTGCGGTGCAAGAGATTTTCGTGTTCACCCCGAAGGGCGACGTGATCACGCTGCCCACCGGGTCAACACCGGTGGACTTCGCCTATGCCGTGCACACCGAGGTCGGCCACCGCTGCATCGGCGCCCGCGTCAACGGCCGGCTGGTAGCGCTGGAGCGCAAGCTCGAAAACGGGGAAGTCGTCGAGGTTTTCACGTCCAAGGCGCCCAACGCCGGGCCGTCGCGGGACTGGCAGCAGTTCGTGGTGTCGCCGCGCGCCAAGACCAAGATCCGCCAGTGGTTCGCCAAAGAACGCCGCGAGGAAGCGCTGGAGGCCGGCAAGGAGGCGATGGCCCGCGAGGTTCGCCGTGGCGGACTTCCGTTGCAGCGCTTGGTCAATGGCGGGTCGATGGCCGCGGTAGCCAACGAGCTGCACTACGCCGACGTGTCGGCCCTCTACACCGCGATCGGCGAAGGGCACGTCTCGGCCAAGCATGTGGTGCAGCGGCTGGTGGCCGAACTGGGCGGCATCGACCAGGCCGAGGAGGACCTCGCCGAGCGGTCCACCCCGGCGACCATGCTGCGACGCCCGCGCAGCACCGACGACACGGGCGTCGCGGTACCGGGCGCCCCCGGGGTGCTGACCAAGCTGGCCAAATGCTGCACGCCGGTACCGGGCGACGCGATCATGGGGTTCGTCACCCGGGGCGGCGGGGTCAGCGTGCACCGCACCGACTGCACCAATGCCGCGTCGCTGCAACAGCAGTCGGAGCGCATCATCGAGGTGCACTGGGCGCCGTCGCCGTCGTCGGTGTTCCTGGTGGCGATCCAGGTCGAGGCGCTCGACCGGCATCGGCTGCTCTCCGACGTGACCCGGGTGCTGGCCGACGAGAAGGTGAACATCCTGTCGGCCTCGGTGACGACGTCGAACGACCGGGTGGCGGTCAGCAGGTTCACCTTCGAAATGGGTGACCCCAAGCACCTGGGACATCTGCTCGACGTCGTCCGCAACGTCGAAGGCGTCTACGACGTCTACCGGGTGACGTCAGCGGCGTAACGCTCAGCGCACTCGGATCTGGTAGCAGAACGCCCCAATCCTCGCGGGCTGGCAGAGCCTGCGTATGTGGGGTCGACTCGTCGGCTGCATACGGGATTGGCTTGCCGTATCGGCCGAACCCTCCACCGGTGCCGGACACGGATCCGTCTGGTCCGCGACGCACTGCGGATTATCCGCGCGGGCCTGTCCGGGTAGGCCGGTGACACCAGCGCCGCTGAGCATCACCAGCACGCCGGCGGCGGTGACCACTGCCCGTTGCGCGAGTCGCCGGGCCTTGCTGCGCTGGCATGCAGACATGGTGTTCTCCCGCCTGGGCTATATAAAAGAACAGTAGTCTGCAAAAGTGAACTTAGGTAGTTAATACAGTTTTTACGTCCACGTAATCGGTCCCTTGTCCATCGAGAGCATCATTTGTGGCCATGGACGACCGCGATAAAGACCCTGCGGTGGTGCTGCCCTACCTGGTCGGCAGGCCCCTTGCCGCCACCGAGGTATACGAGGCGTTCGGTTACCGAAAGTCGGCCTACTACAAGGCGGCTCGCGAGGGCAGGCTCGTCACGGCCGACAACCTGATCAGAGCCGCCGAGTACTTCGGGCTCAATCCGGTCGACCTGCAGGTGCGCTACGGGTTGATCCCGCCGGAGGCGGTCATCGAATACGTGGAGTCAGCGCCCCATCGCACCAGATTGCGCGACCTTCAACCCGATTCCAGCACCCCGCCGGTCTGACCGAATTGCGGGTAAGTTGGGTGATGACAATGATGTCCGCACTCATCCTCGCCACGCTGGCCGCCATCTTCTGCAGTCTGTGGATCCGCCGCCACACCTGGCGGTCCCGCTGGGAAGCTGGCGCGAGCCTCAATATCGCCCTGCAGGGTTGTGCGGTGCTGCTGATGTCGCCGTGGGCGTCGGCGACGCTGGGTCCGCCGCTGCACCGCATCACCGGCCGATGGAATGTGGAGGATCTGCTGGGCCACATCTGCCTGATCGCCGCGGTGACGGCCATCATTCTTCACGGGCTGGCCCGCCTGGGTGACACGCGGGCGCTGCGCATCCTGTTTCGCCGCCACATCGAAACCCCGCTGCGGCTTGGCATTCCGCTACTGGTGGCGGTGTTCATCGTCGCCGACGAGGGCTATCACCCTGACTTGTTCCCGGCGCACGTCAGCACGGTCTGGTTCGGTGCCTATTGGCTGGTGTTGGGCGCCTTGCTGATCTACTTGTTCGGCTACGCGGGCAGGGTCCTGCTCATCTTGCGTAAGGATCCCCGCTCGACGGCGACGGTCAACCTGTATCTGATCTCGGCCGGCTTCGGTGTGGCCGCGACGGCCATCCAGGTGGTCACGGCGGAGCTCGGGGCGGATATCACGCTGCCCGTGTGGTTGTGCGCATGCCTGGGCGCCATCGGTTTCGCGTACGGATCGGCGCGCTCCTGGAATGCCAAAGTGGCCTGGTTCACCCCGGGCAACAACCTGCCCCACGGCGGGTCCGCGACTTGATTGCGGTTGCCAGCCTGGCTAGTCGAGCATCAGCGACTTGATCGTCACCGGGGTGGCAGGTGCGCCGTCCTCGCCGCCGCCGGCGACGCCGGCTTTGGCGATCTTGTCCAGGGTGGCCAGTCCATCGTCTTGGATAGTGCCGAACACCGTGTACTCGGGCGGCAATTGCGAGTCCTTGTAGACCATGAAGAACTGGCTGCTGTTGGTGCCCGGACCGGCGTTGGCCATCGCCAGCGTGCCGCGCGGGTAGACGACGGGCTGGTGCAGGGCGGGGTCGTTCGGCGGGTATTGGTCGGTCGGATATTCGTTGGCGAACTGGTAACCCGGCCCGCCGGTGCCGTCGCCCTTCGGGTCGCCGCACTGCAGGACGGACAGCGTCGGCGACGTTGTCAGCCGGTGGCATTGGGTGTCGTTGAAGAAGCCCTGCTGCGCCAGGCTGGCGAAACTGTTGACGGTGCACGGCGATTTGCCGTTGTCCAACATCAACCCGACCTTGCCCTGATCGGTGACCATGCTGGCGCTGACGGTGGCCGGGTCGGTGGGCACCTTGCCGGTCCGCGGCGGCTTGGCCGGCTTGCTGGCCGGTTCCGGCGACGGCGGGTACTGGCAGTTGGCGCCCAGGTCGGCCGGCGGCTTGAACGACGGCAACGGCGGCACTGCCGGCGCCGCGCCGGGAGCCGACGTCGTCGGCGATGCGCTGCTGGTGGGCGACGCGGTGTTGTGCTTGTGCTCGCGGTTGGTGAGCAGCACGGTCGTCACCGCCGCTGCGATGACGACCACCACCGCAACCGCCAAGCCGATGATCGCCAGAAGCCGACGCCGGCGGGCTTGTTCGGCCTGGCGCTCCAGCTGCCGTTCGAGTTTGCGTTTGGCTGCGGCACGTCGCTGTTCGTTGGTCGGCACGGCACTACAGTGTGCCAGTTCGTGGTGAATGACTGTCCCGCACCCTGACGTGGGAAACTGGGGACCGTGTTGATCTCCGGATTTCCCGCCGGGTTGCTGGCCTGCAACTGCTACGTGCTGGCCCAACGGCCCGGCTCGGACGCCATCATCGTCGACCCCGGCCAGCGTGCGATGGGTCCGCTGCGGCGCATTCTCGACGAAAATCGGCTGACCCCGGCGGCGGTTCTGCTCACCCACGGCCACATCGACCACATCTGGTCGGCGCAGAAGGTGTCCGACACGTTCGGCTGTCCTGCCTACATCCATCCCGAGGACCGGTTCATGCTGACCGACCCGATCAAGGGCTTCGGCCCTCGGATCGGGCAGCTGTTCATGGCCGCGATGTTCCGCGAGCCCAAGCAGGTCGTCGAACTCGACCGCGACGGCGACAAGATCGACCTGGCCGACATCACCGTCACCGTCGACCACACCCCGGGGCACACGCGCGGCTCGGTGGTGTTCAAGGTGAGCGATGAAACCGACATCGTCTTTACCGGAGACACCCTGTTCCAGGGCTCGGTGGGCCGCACCGACCTGTTCGGCGGCAGTGGCCGCGACCTGATCACGTCGATCGTCGACAAACTGTTGGTGCTCGACGACAAGACCGTGGTGCTGCCGGGTCACGGCCCCAAGACCACGATCGGCGCCGAACGCCGGCACAACCCGTTCCTCGAAGGCCTGACCGCGTGAGCCAATTCTCTGCTCCCAAGGGCGTACCCGACTACGTCCCGCCGGAGTCGGCGGCGTTTGTCGCGGTGCGCTCTGGCTTGCTCGACGCCGCCCGCCGGGCCGGCTATGCCGACATCGAGCTGCCGATCTTCGAGGACACCGCGCTGTTCGCCCGCGGGGTGGGCGAGTCCACCGACGTGGTGAGTAAGGAGATGTACACCTTCGCCGACCGCGGCGACCGGTCGGTGACGCTGCGGCCCGAGGGTACGGCCGGGGTGGTGCGCGCGGTCATCGAGCACGGGCTGGACCGCGGCGCGCTGCCGGTGAAGCTGTGCTACGCGGGTCCGTTCTTCCGCTACGAACGCCCGCAGGCCGGCCGCTATCGCCAGCTGCAGCAGGTGGGTGTCGAGGCGATCGGCGTCGACGATCCCGCGCTGGACGCCGAGGTGATCGCGGTAGCCGACGCCGGTTTTCGGTCGCTGGGGCTCGACGGCTTCCGGCTGGAGATCACGTCACTGGGCGACGACTCCTGCCGGCCCCAGTATCGCGAACTGTTGCAGGAGTTCCTGTTTGCACTCGACCTGGATCCGGAGACTCGTCGGCGCGCCGAGATCAACCCGATGCGGGTGCTCGACGACAAGCGCCCGGACGTCAAGGCGATGACCGCCGACGCCCCGGTGATGCTCGACCACCTCTCCGACGTGGCCAAGCAGCACTTCGAGACGGTGCTGGCCCATCTCGACGCGCTCGGCGTGCCGTATGTCATCAACCCGCGGATGGTGCGCGGGCTGGACTACTACACCAAGACCACGTTCGAGTTCGTGCACGACGGCCTGGGCGCGCAGTCCGGCATCGGCGGCGGCGGTCGCTACGACGGACTCATGAAAGAGCTTGGCGGACAAGATCTTTCAGGTATCGGGTTTGGACTGGGTGTGGACCGTACCCTCTTGGCGCTGAAGGCCGAGGGCAAAAGCGTCGGTGTCACCGCGCGCTGCGACGTGTTCGCGGTGCCGTTGGGGGAGCAGGCCAAGCTGCGGCTGGCGGTGCTGGCTAGTCGGCTGCGGGCCGCCGGTGTGCGCGTCGACTTGGCTTACGGCGACCGGGGTTTGAAAGGCGCGATGCGGGCGGCGGATCGTTCCGGCGCCCGCATCGCGCTGGTCGCGGGGGAGCGCGACATCGAGGCCGGCACCGTCGGGGTGAAGGACCTCACGTCGGGCGAGCAGGTCGACGTGGCGGCAGACGACGTTGTCGCCGAAGTGCTTTCGCGGCTGACCTCATAGCGCGTATGTCCAACTGCGCACGCTCGCGCCAAGAAGGGATCAGTGCTTGACCTGGTTGAACGGCACCCCGCGGTCGGCGGCGTATTCGCGTGGAAAGCCCAGCACCCGTTCACCGATCACGTTGCGGGCCATCTCCGTACTGCCGCCGCCCAGCGCCGCGGTCTGCCGGGACAGATAGCGCCGGCCCACACTGAGCAGGTCCCCGACGACGCCGGCCGTGCCGGCGATCTCCAGCGCGGTGTCGACCTCGAGTTCGATGGCCTCGGCGTGGAAGAGCCGGATCAGCGAACCGGCCGCCGCGGGCAGCGAACCGTCCAGCACGCCGCGGTAGACGTGGTCGATCAGCTGATCGCGCACCGCGCGGTGAACCAGCGCCCGGCCCGCCGCATCGCGGACACGGTCGGAGTCGTGCCCGATCGCCCGCGCCAGCGCGACGTAGTCGGGTGGGTGGTCCTGGGCGTTTTCGCTGCCGGTCCCGCTGGCGAACTCCGAGCCGCCGCCGACTGCGCGCCGCTCGTGGTAGAGCTGGCGTGACGCCACATCCCAGCCCCGGTCCACTTGGCCGACCACGTCGTCGTCGCTGAGTTCCAGGTTGTCGAAGAACTCCTCGCAGAACTCCGTGGACCCGTTCACCTGCGTGATGCGGCGCAACGTGATCCCGGGGCTGTCGATGCGGACCAGAAACATCGTCAACCCGTCGTGTTTGGGCACCTCCCAGTTGGTTCGCGCCAGCAGCAGCCCGTAGTCGGCGGCGAACGCGCCGGTGCTCCAGGTCTTGGCGCCGTTGACCACCCACTTGCCGTCGCGGCGCTCGGCACGGGTGATCACCCCGGCCAGATCCGACCCGCCGCTGGGCTCGGAGAGCAGTTGCACGAGCACCTCGTCGCCGCGCAGCGCCGCCGAAATGTGTTGGCGCTTCTGCTCTTCGCTGGCCGTGTCGAGAATGGTCGCGCAGCAGATCGTGAAGGTCGGCGTGTTGAGGATCAGCGGCATTTCATAGTCGAGGCTTTCGACGTCGAACGCTTTCTGATAGGCGATGTCCAGCCCCAGCCCGCCGTATTCGCGCGGGAAGCAGATCCCGGCGAACCCGCCGTCGTAGAGCCGGCGCTGCAGTTCGCGGGCCCGCTGCCACGACGCTTCCTGGCCGCGGTCGGCGAACGGCGGATTGGCCGGGTCGATGCGCGGCATGTTGTCGGCCAGCCAGGCGCGGGCGCGCCCGGCGAACTGCGCCACCGATTCTCCAGCCATGCGACGCCTCTCGAGAGTGTCATTCGTCTAAAGCGAAAATGACATTACCACCGCTGGTCAGGCACGGGGCTTGGTGAGGACGAACTTCTCGACCACGGTCATCGCGCCCAATGGCCCGGTCACCGCGTAGTGCGTCGCCGTGATCGCGGTGTTCCCGCCCGGCGACCCCGGATCGACGTCGAATGCCACGAAGCCGTACGGGTTGTCGCGGTCGCGAAACGCCGACCACGGCGCGTCTTCGGTCACATAGATCGGCGCCTTGCGGCCACGGGCCGGGTCGAATCCGCCGACGCCGGTCAGCACCCGGCATCGCGGTTGCGGGAAGAACATCGTGTTCGACGGCGCCGACGTGCCGCCGCCGCCGATGACCACGTGCACGGTTCCTTTGCTGGTGTCGATCACGTCGGGGCGGGTGTCGACGGGAATCGGTGTGCGAGTCTCGTTGTCGACGGTGCCGCGCACCGGATGCGAGCGTTCGTAGTGGTGTTCGTGACCGCACACCACCAAATCGACGCCGTAGCGATCGAACAAGGGCAGCCATTGCTGGCGGATTCCGAGGTCCGCGCCGTTGGTCCGGTCGGCGGTCGAGATCGCCGTCTGGTGCATGCATACCACCACCCAGTCGACGTCCGGATCGCGCCACGCGTCGGCGAGTTCGTTTTCCAGCCAACGACGTTGCGCCCCACCGGAATAGCCGTGTACGTAGAAGTTGCCGCCGTCCTGAAAGCACACGTCGTCGTTGGACAGGCTGATCACCCGCACGGAGCCGGCGGTGAACGAATACCACAGCCCGCGCAGCTCGGCGTCCGCTCCGGAGTCGGGCAACCCGAAGAATGCCTGGTAGGCCGCGAAGCCCACCGGCCCGTTGCCGAGCTCGTTTTCGTGGTTGCCGACCGCCGGCATCCACGGCCGGTAACGCGCCGAGCGGCTGTTGTTCTCGAACCAGTCCGACCAGGTGCGGACCCGGTCGGTGGCCAGGTTGGCGTAACACAGGTCGCCGTTGACCAGGTGGAACAGCGGACCGATGCGCTCGATCGTGGCGGTGGTGTCGCCGGCGGCCGGCGAGCCGAGGTTGTCGCTGGTATAGGTGTTGCCCGTCCGCCGGCCGAGCGTCGGGGTGGCCTGGTCGCCGAAGCTGGTGAAGGACAACGGTTTACGTCCCGACGGGGCCGTGCGCACCGTTCCGAGCTCCGGACTGGTGCCGTCGTGCACGGCCGCGTAGACGTAGTCGGTGTCGGGTACCAGGTTGTCCAGCACCGCGTGGTTGACGCGAATCTCGGTGCCCGACTTGGCATCCCGATAGGTGCGGGTCTCGGCTGCTACGGTGCGGCCGAAGCCCGACGTCGGAGTGCCCACCATCACCCGCGGGTTGTGCACCGGATCGGTGGTGTGCCACGACACCACCACCTCGCTGGCGGCATGCTTGCCGAATTGCAGGTGCAAACCGCCCACCGGCGGCGCGCCGCTGCGATCCGGTTGCGACCACAGTGCGGGGCCCCGCGACTGCAGCAGGGTGGCCGCGGCGCCGCCCACTCCCACGCCGAGGATCGCCGCCGTGCCCGTCGTCAACACCGCTCGCCGGCTGATGCCGCCGGGTTCTTCGCTCACTCCTGTTTCTTACCGGATCGTCGCCGACTGTGGGCCTGAGTAGCCTGGCAGACATGGCCACCACGTTCACTGATTCCAAGGCCGACTTGATGCGACGCGCGCAGGACGCTCTTGCGGCCAACGTCGGCGAGTCGGAATTGACCACCCGCCAAAAGCTGGCATTGACGTGCCGGGCACTGTTCGACGCCGGACACGATTCGGGCCTGGCCGGCCAGATCACCGCGCGAGCCGAAGAGCCCGGGACGTATTACACCCAGCGCCTGGGCCTGGGGTTCGACGAGATCACCGACGCCAACCTGCTGCTGGTCGACGAGGACCTTTGCGTGCTGGACGGGGACGGAATGGCCAACCCCGCCAACCGTTTTCACAGCTGGATCTACCGGGCTCGGCCCGACGTTGCGTGCATCGTGCACACCCACGCCTTCCACTGCGCGGCGCTGGCGATGCTCGAGGTGCCGCTGGTGGTGTCGCAGATGGACACCACTCCGCTCTACGATGACTGCGCGTTCCTGGCCGACTGGCCGGGCGTTCCGGTCGGCAACGAGGAGGGCGAGATCATCAGCGCCGCCCTCGGTGACAAGAAGGCGATTCTGCTGGCACACCACGGTCAGGTGGTGGCCGGCGCCAGCATCGAGGAGGCATGCTCGCTGGCGGTGCTCATCGAGCGGGCGGCCAAACTGCAACTGGCCGCCATGGCAGCCGGCACCATCAAAGAGCTTCCGGAGAAGCTGGCCCGCGAGGCACACGACTGGACGCTCCGACCCGAACGCAGCCGGGCGAATTTCGCCTACTATGCCCGCCGCGCGCTGGCCCGCCACCCCGACGTCCTGACCAGCTGAGGAGTCCGCAGTGCCCGACATTCACGGCATCATCGCCTACCCGGTGACCCCGTTCGATGCCAGCGACGCCATCGACACCGCCGCGCTGGCCACGCTGGTCGATCGATTGGTGGGTTCGGGAGTTCACGCGATCGCTCCGCTCGGGAGCACAGGGGAGCTGGCCTACCTCGACGAAAACGAGTTCGACACCGTCGTCGACACCACGGTCGCGGCCGTCAACGGCCGGGTGCCCGTCGTGGTCGGTGCGTCGGATCTGACCACCGCCAAGACAATTCGGCGCGCGCAGTACGCCGAGAAGGCCGGCGCCGACGCGGTGATGATCCTGCCGGTGTCCTACTGGAAGCTCACCGAACGCGAGATCGCCCAGCACTACACCAGCATCGGCGACGCGATCGGGATTCCGATCATGGCCTACAACAACCCGGCCACCAGCGGCATCGACATGAGCCCCGAGCTGCTGGTGCGGATGTTCGAGACGATCGAGAACCTGACCATGGTCAAGGAATCCACCGGCGACCTGTCGCGCATGCAACGGATCGACAAGCTCAGCGGGGGAGCGCTGCCGTTCTACAACGGCAGCAACCCGTTGGTGCTCGAGGCATTAAAGGCCGGCGCGGCCGGATGGTGCACGGCCGCACCGTGTTTGCGTCCGCAGCCCTGCATCGACCTGTACGACGCGGTGCGCGCGGGCGACCTGGACAAGGCGCAGAAGGTCTACGACGAGCTCAAGCCGCTGCTGGAGTTCATCGTTGCGGGCGGGCTGCCCACCACCGTCAAGGCGGGCCTGGAACTGCTGGGCGTCGGGGTGGGAGATCCTCGGCGGCCGTTGCTGCCGCTCGACGACGAGGGCCGGGCCAGGTTGCGGGAGTTACTCGTCGACGCTTGACTAATTTCCGAACATCAGTTCGAATAGGGTATGCGGTGGGACCAGCAGGGGATCGCCGTCGACGACGGTGCGCTGCCCGGCTTGGAGCGCATCGGGTTTGTCCGCAGCGTGCGCACACCCCACTTCGACGGGATCACGTTCCATGAGGTGCTCTGCAAGTCGGCGCTGAACAAGGTCCCGGACGCTTCGGCATTGCCGTTTCACTACACGGTCAACGCGTACCGGGGCTGCTCGCACGCGTGCCGGTATTGCTTCGCTCGCCCCAGCCACGAGTACCTGGAACTCAACTGCGGCAACGACTTCGACACCCAGATCGTCGTCAAGACCAACGTCGTCGACGTGCTGCGCCGTGAGCTGCACCGCAAATCGTGGCGCCGCGACACCGTCGCGCTGGGCACCAACACCGACCCCTACCAACGCGCCGAGGGGCGGTATGCGTTGATGCCCGGCATCGTCGGGGCGCTGGCCGATTCGGCTACACCGCTGTCGATCCTGACCAAGGGCACGCTGCTGCGCCGCGACCTGCCGCTGATCGCCGACGCCGCCGCGCGGGTGCCCGTCCGGGTCGCCGTCTCGCTGGCCGTCGGCGACCCCGAGTTGCACCGCGACGTCGAACCCGGAACCCCAAGCCCGCAAGCCCGGCTCGCACTGATCACGGCCATCCGCGACGCCGGCCTGGATTGTCACGTGATGGTGGCGCCGGTGCTGCCGCACCTGACCGATTCCGTCGAGCAGCTCGACGACCTGCTGGGTCAGATCGCCGCCGCCGGGGCCACCGGGGCGACGGTGATGGGGCTGCATCTGCGCGGTTCGACGCGCGGCTGGTTCATGTCGTGGCTGGCGCGCTCTCACCCGGATCTGGTCGCCCGGTATCGCGAGTTGTATCGCCGCGGCGCCTATTTGCCGCCGCATTACCGCGACGAGCTCAAGGCCCGCGCGGCACCGCTTCTGGCGAAGCACCGGCTCGGCGGTGATCGGCTGAGGTTCAGCGAGCCGGCTCCGGCGCCCGCCGCCGCTCCGCTGCAGCCGACGCTGTTCTAGCGGGCGCTACCCGAGCTGGGCGGCGCGGAAGGTGTCGCACTGGTTGGGGTCGCCGGTCTGGTAGCCGACGGTGAACCAGTGCTGCCGCTGCTCGGAGGACCCATGTGTCCACGACTCGGGGTTGGTGCGCCCGGTGGCCCGTCGCTGGATGCGGTCGTCGCCCACCGACGCCGCCGCCGACAACGCGTCGGCAATATCCTTGTCGCTCAACGGTTCCAGGTACGGAACACCGGTGCTCTCCTGCTTGGTGATCGACGCGTAGTGCGCCCACACGCCGGCATAGCAGTCGGCCTGCAGTTCGGTCCGGACGCCATTGCCGCTGGCGCCCTGGGCGCCCTGCTGGGCGCGGCCGAGGTTGCCCTGCAGATTCTGGACATGGTGGCCGAACTCGTGTGCCACCACGTACTCCTGCGCCAACGGCCCACCGCTGGAACCGAATTGGTCGACGAGCACCTGGAAGAAGTCGGTGTCGAAGTAGGCGGTCTGGTCGACCGGGCAGTAGAACGGCCCCACCTCGCTGGTGGCCGACCCGCACCCGGTGCCGACCTGCCCGCTGAACAACCGCACCCGCGGGCGGGTGTATCCGCGCATCAGCTGTTTCCACACTCCGTCGACGGAGTTGCCGGTGGCCACCACGCGGCACTGCACGTATTTGTTGGCGTCGGCGCCGGTTCGGCACTTGTTGAGGTCGAACCCGGGTGCCACGTCCTCGCGAGTGTTGACCGTCTGCTGGCTGATCACGTTGCCGGGATCGACGCCGAGCAACATGGCCACCACCACGATCAGCAGGCCGCCCAGGCCGCCGCCGATCGCAATCCCGCGACCGCCGCCGCCCGACGACGACGTGGTGCTGGTGTCGATCTGCATTCCCTCGTTGAAGGTCATCGCGCGCTCCGTTGCCTGTGAATGGGGGCTTGCATCAGCCTTCCACACCGCGGTTCGGGCTGCCCAAGGTTGCGGCGAAGCGAGCGTCGGTGTAGCTGCGCAAGTTGGCCAGGAACGACCGCAGCATCCAGTTCATGACCGGGCGACCCAGGAACAGACCCAACCGCGATATACCGAGAGGCTTGATGGCCATGGTCCACGTCAGCCGGCAGCCGACGTGCGTGGGTTCGACGCGGTAGTCCTCGGCGAAGGCGCCAAGGGTGCGCGTCGAGCACTCGTTGAACCGAAAAGTCATGCGGGTGAAGGGCTCCCAGACCAGATACTCCTCGTCGCCGACGATGCCGCCGCGCATGTGCACGATGCGGGTGGTGCCCACGCCGCGCGGCTCCGGGCTGGTCCAGGTCACCTTGGTGATCACCGATGCCCAGCGTGGCCAGGATTCGGCGTCGGCGAGGACTTCGAAGAGCTGCTCGGGCGTGATCGCCAGGTCGACGCTGTTGGCGAACCGATAGGGCGCTGTCTCGGCGAAGCTGGCGTCGACGCGTTCGCAGGGAAACATTTTCGGCATTGGCACTCCTTTGGGTGAAATCGGGCAGGGGATCGAAGTCAGCCCGGCCCGTCGCTGGCGGCGGCCAGCAGCGGCACCAGGATGTCGCTGATCGGTGTGGGGATGCCGTGACGGCGCGCCCTGCGGATGATCACACCGTTGCGCACGTCCCATTCCAGCGGGCGACGGGCCTCGCGGTCGGCGAGCATCGAGGTGCCCATGTCGGCGGGGGCGCGGCGGAACATCTCGACCATCTCGTCGACCACATCCTCGCCCAGGCCCGCGCCCTCGGCGCGCGCCACGGCCAGGCACTCGGCCAGATAAGCGCGCGACAGCGCGGCCACATCGTCGCGGCGGAACATGCCCGAGCGCCGTCCCGTCAACGCCATCAGCCCGGCCAGCGCGTTGACCAGCAGCTTGCGCCACAGTGCGGCGGTGAAGTCGGGGTCGCAGTCCACCACACAGCCGGCGCCGCGCAGCAGCTCGGCGACCGTCTCCGCCGCCGGTCCGGTGGGCAGCACCAGCCGCGCCTCGGTGCGCAGCCGCACCCCTGCGTCCGGCTCGGTCTCGGCGCTGTACCAGACGATGCCGGGCACCACCGCCGACGTCGGGCAGTGCGGCTGCACCTGTTCGACCTGCTCGATTCCGTTCTGCAGCACGGCCACGACCGTGTGCTCGTCGCACAGCCGGGAGAGCCAGCCGCCTGCCTGGTCGTTCTGGGTGGCCTTGACGGCCAGTACCACCACGTCGACCCGCGCGTCGATCTCGCCGGGGTCGGTGCACACCGGACCGGGCACCACGATCGGATCGGCTCCGTCGGGCCGCAGTTCGATCCGGTCGCGCGGCGTGCGCCCGCACAGCAATACCCGGTGACCGGCGGCGTGCAGCAGCGCAGCGACCGTCGCACCGACCGCCCCGGGACCTACCACGGCAATATGCATGACGATCGTCGAAATTACCCGCTCTACACTGGGCAGTCGCCCACCAACATGCAGAGGAGTATTCGTGCTGCGCACTCACGCCGCAGGTTCGTTGCGCGCCGCCGACGCGGGCCAAACGGTGACGCTGGCCGGCTGGGTGGCACGCCGCCGCGACCACGGCGGGGTGATCTTCATCGACCTGCGCGACGCGTCAGGGGTGTCGCAGGTGGTGTTCCGCGCCGCCGACGTCCTGGAGCAGGCGCACCGGCTGCGCGCCGAGTTCTGCATCGCCGTCCAGGGTGTCGTCGAGATCCGCCCGGAGGGCAACGCCAACCCCGAGATCGCCACCGGCGAGATCGAACTCAACGCCACATCGTTGACGGTCCTCGGCGAGTGCGCGCCGCTGCCGTTCCAGCTCGACGAGCCCGCCGGCGAGGAGGTCCGGCTCAAGTACCGCTACCTCGACCTGCGCCGCGACGGCCCGGGTGCGGCAATTCGGTTGCGGTCCAAGGTGAATGCCGCCGCACGAGAAGTGTTGGCGCGACACGACTTCGTCGAGATCGAGACGCCGACGATGACCCGCTCCACCCCGGAGGGCGCCCGCGATTTCCTGGTGCCCGCGCGGCTGCAACCCGGATCGTTCTACGCTCTGCCGCAGAGCCCGCAGCTGTTCAAGCAGCTGCTGATGGTCGCCGGGATGGAGCGTTACTACCAGATCGCCCGGTGCTATCGCGACGAGGATTTCCGCGCCGACCGCCAGCCGGAATTCACCCAGCTCGACATGGAGATGAGCTTCGTCGACGCCGACGACGTCATTGCAGTCTCCGAGGAAATCCTCGCCGCGCTGTGGGCGCTGATCGGATACGAACTGCCGAGGCCGATTCCGCGGATCACGTATGACGAGGCCATGCGCCGGTTCGGGTCCGACAAGCCCGACATGCGTTTCGGCCTGGAACTGGTGGAATGCACGGAGTTCTTCTCGGACACGCCTTTTCGGGTCTTCCAGGCGCCGTATGTCGGCGCGGTGGTGATGCCGGGCGGCGCGTCACAACCACGGCGCACACTGGACGGCTGGCAGGACTGGGCCAAGCAGCGCGGCCACAAGGGGCTGGCCTACGTGCTGGTGGCCGACGACGGCACGCTGGGCGGGCCCGTCGCCAAGAACCTGTCCGAGGCTGAGCGCGCGGGACTGGCCGCGCATGTCGGTGCCAAACCCGGTGACTGCGTGTTCTTCTCGGCTGGGCCGCCGAAGCCGTCGCGCGCCCTGCTCGGCGCGGCCCGCAACGAGATCGCCAGGCGGCAGGGCATGATCGACCCCGACGCGTGGGCATTCGTCTGGGTGGTCGACCCGCCGTTGTTCGAACCGGCCGACGAGGCGACGGCCGCCGGTGAAGTCACCGTCGGCGGCGGTGCGTGGACGGCGGTGCACCATGCGTTCACCGCGCCCAAGCCCGAGTGTGCCGAGCACATCGACACCGACCCGGGCGCCGTACTGGCCGACGCCTACGACATCGTGTGCAACGGGCACGAAATCGGCGGCGGCTCAATCCGTATCCACCGGCGCGACATTCAAGAGAAGGTGTTCGCGGTGATGGGCCTCGACAAGGCGCAGGCCGAAGAGAAGTTCGGTTTCCTGTTGGAGGCGTTCATGTTTGGCGCGCCGCCGCACGGCGGCATCGCGTTCGGCTGGGACCGAACCACTGCGCTGCTGGCCGGCGTCGACTCGATCCGCGAGGTGATCGCGTTCCCGAAGTCCGGCGGCGGCGTCGACCCGCTGACCGATGCGCCGGCGCCGATCACCGCCCAGCAGCGCAAGGAGGCCGGCATCGACGTCGTGCCGCCACCCCGGGGTAGTCATGGATCCCAGTGACGTCGTTTCGGCCGTCCCGTTGGCGGCCACCCTCGGCATCGACGTCAGCGAGGTCACGCCGCAGCGGGTGACGGCCACGATGAATTGGGCCGAGGAACTCTGCACGACGGGCGGGATACTGCACGGCGGAGCACTGATGGCGTTCGCGGACACCATCGGCGCAATCTGTGCCGTGGCCAACCTGCCGCCGGGCGCCGGCACCGCGACGATCGAGTCGAAGACGAACTTCTTCCGCGCCGTGCGCTCGGGTGTTGTCACAGCCACCAGCGAACCGCTGCACGTAGGCCGCAGCACGATCGTCGCGCAGACCAACCTCACCGACGACCGCGGCAAGCTCGTCGCCCAGGTGACCCAGACCCAGGCGGTGCTGACGGTGCCGAATCCGGCCGGGCGCGACTGACGCCATTGGCCTTTCCGCGGAGTATCAGGGCATCCCGCTTTTCGAGCTGCAGGCGGTGAATTAGCGGCTAGTGCGGTAACGCTTTCGACCACAGCTTGTGCAGCGTGGTGCGCACCGGATGCCCGGATCGCAGAATGTTGACCACCTCGGTCGGGAACAGAGTTTGGTTGGGTCCGCACTTAGGCCACGCCTCCGGCCCCTGGGTGGCCAGCGTGCGTTCGGCGACCGCAATCTGCTGCTCCCGGGTGGCGTCGGCCGGCGAGCCGACGCCACCGTTTTCGGCCCAGGTCGACGGCTTGAACTGCAGGCCGCCGTAGAACCCGTTGCCGGTGTCGGCCGACCAGTTGCCGCCTGACTCGCATTCGGCCACGGCATCCCAGTTGACGCTGTCGGCGTATGCCACGCCGGTCGTGGGATCGATGACCAGGGAGATAGCGACGACGACGATGGCCGCCTTCACCAATGACTTGCACCAGGTTTCCGCATTGAGTGCTTCACCAAATCGTGCCATTTAACACCAGTAACAAATGATCGTGAAAATTGTCAACAGGTGAGTCAATTTTTATTTAGCGAGATTGATGGTGTCCCGGCGTTTCTAGTAGTCATGAGTTAATAGAAGTGTTATTGATGCTGATGATACTTCCGCTATAAAAGTGATTGTTGTTGTTAGGCAAGCTTAGTGAGGTAATAGTTAACTTCTGTTGTTTGTGTTACCAATGATGTCTCTGAGGCGTAGCTGTCGTCGGCCGGTTGCACGAGCAGCGCGCTCGGGACTCGGGTACGCGGCCCGCAACCATGACGGTGGTCCTTGCCGCCGTCGTAGCGACGTGCGTGGACGACCTGGAAGCCGTCCTCAGGTCGCCTCGCCGAGGAACTCCTCGACCAGACGTTTCGGAGCCTGAGTCAGCCAAGCCTCGGTGATCACTTCGCGAAGCCCGAGCTCGTCGATTTGGCCCAGTTTGACCAATACTGCCGGATACCCGTCGAAATGCGGCGTGGTGAAATACACCCCGGGCTCCTCGGCGATCAACGCGAACTTGACGCCCTCGTCGGCCACCCTGACCCCGAGGATGTCACCGTCGGGAGGCTCAATTCCCCGCGCCGCCAACGCTTCTCGATCGGACTTGCGCAGTGGGCGTTCCCAGGCGATCAGCTTCTTGCCGATCCGCCAGTCGTGTGGCGAGCGCTCTTCGACGAGCGGCAGCTCGCCGACGATGCCGGCAACGTCGTCCCACGTGGCCACAATGCGATTGTGCTCCTGTGGAGCGGGTTAGGGTAGCTCAGCCAGGGCTATTTCCGGCCGAGCCGGGCTTGCTAATTACGTACCCAATGCACGTGTCGCCCGGATATGTTGCGGCGCTTGACATCTCCGCGGCGTTCGAGCACGGTGAGGCTGCGGTAGACGGTCTCGATGACGATCGGCTGCCGGAAGTGTTCTTCGGTGTGTTCGCGGAGTTGGGCCGTGGTCAATGAACTTCTGGCGCGGGTGAGGTAGCTCAGCAGCGTTTGGCGCAGCAGCTCGGGGCAGACGCGGTCATTCATCCGTGCTCAGTGCAGCTTGAAGCCTCGGTAGCAGCTTGGCCGTCTCGTCGTCGTCGGTCATCTTGTGCGCCAAGTCGATTGGGCTGACGTCGTGGTTGTTCTTCGCCGCCGGGTCCGCACCGCGCTCGAGGAGCAGCTCGACGATTGCGTCAGTCCCCGGCGCGTGGTACACAGCTCGCCACAGCGGGGTGTTGCCCCATCGGTCGCGCAGGTTCACGTCCGCTCCGATGCTCACCAGGAATACGGCGAGATCCTCGGCGCCGAGGTCGATTGCGCGGTGTAGCGGCGTCCTGCCGTCGTCGTCGACCGCATCGATGTCGAGGCGCCCGTCGTCGATCTGTTCTTTGAGCTCCTCGGCGCTGATCAGCGCCGCCCCATTGATTGACGAACTTTGCGTCATCTGTCCCCCAAGATAATCTGGCCGTCGGAACGTCAAGGCAGTCAACGGCTTAGCGCAACGTCGTTAGTTCATTTCGATGCGCGGGCCGTCGGTGTACGTGATGGTGCCGTGTTGAAAGTGCTGTTGCCAGCCACCGGGAATCGGTTGCTCGTCGCTGGTCGGGTAGCCCAGTTGACCGCCCGCGCCACCGTGTTTTCGCCAGGTGTTGCCGATCCCGCCCCACAGGACGTGGGCGCCCGTGGTCGGCGACCAGTAGATGGCGCCGCCGTCGAACGTGTTGTAGTGGCCGTCGGCGGGGCCGGACTGCTCGCTGGCCGTCGGCAGTGCCAGTGGACCGTTCGGCCCGCCGACCGAGTTGTACTTCTGCAGAATGGCGCCGCGCACGACGAATTCACCGCTCGGCGTGGCGATTTTCGTGCTCTCGGTGCCGGCGGCTGCCGGCTGGCCCGGGTCGATGCCGTCGTCGTCGGAGGTCGCCTTGGCCGAGCATCCGGTCAGCGCGCCGACCGTCGCCACCGTGAAAAGGGCAGCCGCCTGCCGGGTGCGGTTCATCGAGATGCCCCCTCCGTACGACTTCCCCACGAGTTCGAGGCCGCGAACCCGAAGTTGACGGATCGCAATCAACCCCCTGGTAGCGACCGCGATCCGCCAACCCTTGAAATCCTTGGACACAATTCGGCAAATTGTCAAGGGTCCGGACGAAAATGCGGCAAATGTACACGTGTCTGGTACACGGTGTGGCGACGAGGATTCGGCCACGACCGTTCTTAGGATCGCTCGGGTGAGCGACCGCTACGGAACCGACGTTTTGGCCAACGACCCCCACCAATCGCGACGCATGCGCTCCACGGAACTGCCGGTGGAACTCGGGATGGTCCTCGAAGACGCGCAGAGCGGCTACGTCGGCGCGGTGGTGCGAATCGAGTACGGCCGCATGGAACTCGAGGACCGGCACGGCCGCACCAGACCTTTCCCGATCGGACCCGGCTACCTCGTCGACGGCCGGCCTGTGATTGTGACCGCGCCGCGCCGCCCGCTACCCGAGACGCCTAAGCGCACCGCGTCGGGATCGGTGGCGGTCGCGGGGGAGCGGGCCCGGGTGGCGCTGGCCAGCCGGATCTATGTCGAGGGCCGCCACGACGCCGAACTCGTCGAACAGGTGTGGGGCGACGATCTGCGCGTCGAGGGGGTGGTGGTCGAGCACCTGGGCGGCGTCGATGACCTGGTCGACGTGGTCGAGCGGTTCCGGCCGGGCCCGGGCCGGCGGCTCGGCGTGCTGGTCGACCATTTGGTGCCCGGCTCGAAGGAGGCGCGGCTGGCCGAGGCAGTGCGCCGCGGGCCGGGCGGCGCGCACACGCTGGTGGTCGGTCATCCGTTCGTCGACATCTGGCAGGCGGTCAAGCCGAATCGCCTTGGGCTGCAATCCTGGCCGGTGATCCCGCGCGGGGTGGACTGGAAGCACGGCGTGTGCGAAGCGCTGGGTTGGCAGCCCGACACCGCGGCGGCGTGGCGGCGCATCCGCGCCCGCGTGCGGGACTGGAACGACCTCGACCCGGCCCTGATCGGCCGGGTCGAGGAGCTGATCGACTTCGTGACGGGTTAGCTCGTCGGTACCACCTGCCCGCCGGAGAGACGGCGGTAGGTGTAGGTCTGGATCAGCAGCGCAACCGGGGCCGCGACGATGAGCCCGATGCCGCAGAGCAGCGCGCCGGCCAGCAGCACCAGGAACTGCACCACCCACGACAGCAGCGCTCCACCGATATTCGACATGACGGTCGTGAAGCTGGCCTTCAGCGCTTCGAACGCCGGCAGTCCGCGGTCGGTCGCGAAGGCGATCGTGAACATGGCGAAAAAGCTGAAGATGAGGCCCGGGATGATGAACAGCAGGTACCCGACTGCGGTGAGCACGCCGACCAGCAGCGCCGCCAGGATCACGCCGCCGAGGTGGCGCGGTTTGAAGAACGAGCCAATGCTCACCGGCCGGCCGTCGGCAATATCCAGCGTTCCGGACAACGCCGCCGCCTGAACGAAGGTGCCGTAGACGAACGACACGATCTCCGACACGATTGTGCCGCTTGTTCCGAGGCTCGCGACGAACGATCCGCTGCTGCTAGAGGTGTTGCCCAGAAGGACAAACACTACGACGTGCAAAAGCACAGCGATCACACCGTAAACCACGAACGAAACGATCAGCGGGACCGCGTTTTTGCCGAACTTGTTCCACGCCCAGGTGAACGCGTCACCGACGCTGAACTCGCTAGAGGGGTAGTAGCCGGGGGTTGGATAGCCCGGCTGATAGCCGGGAGGTGGTGGCGGCCCGCCGTATCCCGGCGGTAGACCGTAACCCGGCGGCGGTGGCGGCGGTGCGCCGTAGCCGGGAGGCGGCCCGGGTGGCGCGCCGGGTGGCGGGCCGTAACCCGGCGGCGGTGGAGGTGCGCCGTAACCGGGCGGGGGCCCGGGTGGCGGGCCGTAACCGGGTGGCGGTGGCTGGTAGCCGGGTGGCGGAAAGCCCGGGCCCCCCGGCTGCGGGTCGGTGGGGCTGCCGGACTGCTCCGGTGGTTGGCTCATGTCCCTACCTCGTTCGCGTCGAGTATGCGTCCGCAGAACTTAGCAAGTATTCGGCAGCGCCGCCGGAAACGCGCCGTCAGTCTGCTCGTCCCCGCAGGCCGAGGATGCGCAACAGCTCAGGCCGGCGCAGGACCAGTCCGAGCCAGAGCAGCACGCCGACGTAGACCGCCGACAGCACGAAGGTGGCGACGGGCTTTTCGGCGCGCATGTTGGCCGTCACCGCGCCACCGAGGTAGGCGGTGATGCCGATCGCGCCGAGCACTGCCGTACGCGGAATGAGAAACACCACCAGGCAGGCCAGCAGGACCCACCCGATCACCGCGGTCTGTTCGACCGGAAACCCGAGCTCGGCGGTTCCCTCGCGGCTGGCTTCGACACCGACGATCTTGGTGATGCAGTCGAACGCCAGAAATATCGCGAGCAATGCGGTGATCACGATGCCGGCCACGCGGCTGGCTGATTTGGACACGGTTCTTCCTCTCCTCATGACGGGTGTCGATGTGCAGACCAGATCGGCGCGCAGTTCTCATCGGTACCGCCGTGGTATGCCTGAAACCGTGTCCGACGGTCTGTTCGACGTCCCCGCCACGCCCACCGCGATGGGCCACGGCGAGTCGGCCCCTGCGCCGCTGGCGGTACGGATGCGCCCGGCCACGCTCGACGAGGTGGTCGGGCAGGACCACCTGCTGCAACCCGGCTCGCCGCTGCGCCGCCTGGTCGAGGGCTCCGGCGTGGCGTCGGTCATCCTCTACGGGCCGCCGGGCAGCGGCAAGACGACGCTGGCCGCGCTGATCTCACAGGCCACCGGGCGGCGGTTCGAGGCGTTGTCGGCGCTGTCGGCCGGCGTCAAGGAGGTCCGGGCCGTCATAGAAAAGGCCCGTCACGGCGCCGCTTACGGCGAGCAGACCGTGCTGTTCATCGACGAGGTGCACCGATTCTCCAAGACCCAGCAGGACGCACTGCTGTCCGCGGTGGAGAACCGGGTGGTGCTGCTGGTGGCCGCGACGACGGAGAACCCGTCATTCTCGGTGGTGGCGCCGCTGCTGTCGCGGTCGCTGATCCTGCAGCTGCATCCGCTGAGCGCCGACGACATCCGCGCCGTCGTGCAGCGCGCCATCGAGGATCCGCGAGGACTGAACGGGCGGGTGCAGGTCGACCCCGACGCCGTCGACCTGCTGGTGCAGCTGGCCGCCGGCGACGCCCGCCGCGCGCTGACCGCGCTGGAGGTGGCGGCCGAGGCGGCCGACCCGGTGACCGTGGAGGCCATCGAGCGGTCACTGGACAAGGCCGCGGTCCGCTACGACCGCGACGGCGACCAGCACTACGACGTGGTCAGCGCGTTCATCAAGTCGGTGCGCGGCTCCGACGTCGACGCCGCGCTGCATTACCTGGCCCGAATGCTGGTCGCCGGCGAGGACCCGCGGTTCATCGCCCGCCGGCTGATGATCCTGGCCAGCGAGGACATCGGCATGGCCGATCCCACCGCGCTGCAGACCGCCGTGGCCGCGGCGCAGACCGTGCAGCTGATCGGCATGCCCGAAGCGCAACTCACGCTCGCGCACGCCACCGTGCACCTGGCCACCGCACCCAAGTCGAACGCGGTGACCACCGCGCTGGGCGCGGCGATGGCCGACATCAAGGCGGGCAAGGCCGGACTGGTCCCGGCACACCTGCGCGACGGCCACTATTCCGGTGCCGCGGCGTTGGGCAACGCGCAGGGTTACCAATACTCGCATGACCACCCCGATGGTGTTGTGCCGCAACAATATCCGCCCAATGAGCTGGTCGGGGCGGACTACTATCGGCCCACCAGTCATGGGGCAGAACGCGAAATCGCAGGGCGGCTGGAGAAACTGCGGGCGATCATCCGCGGCAAGCGCCGCTAGCGGCCTTGCAGCGCGTCGGCCAGTGAGCGGCCGGCATCGAGCACATGACGCTCGGCGATGTCCCGGGCGCGCTCGGCGTCGCGGTCGGCGAGCGCGTCGACCAGCGCCTGGTGGTCCTCCAACGCGTGATGCTCGTGCTCGGGGAAGGCCGCCAGAAAGTTCGACGGCACTACCCGCACGGCCTGCCGGATTTGCGCCATCAGCCGCTGCGAGTGAGCGGCCCGGTGGATCTCCCGGTGAAAGCGCCAATTCGCGTCGACAATGCGGCCTTCGCCCGAATGCGATTCCACGTCGGTAGCCAGCGCGCGCAGCCGCTCGATGCCGTCCGCCGTAACCCGCTGCGCGGCCCACGCTGCGGCTTGCCCAGTCAGGACGCCGAGGATGGTGAAGCTGTCGAGCACGTCGTCGGGGCTGATCCCGATCACCGTGATGCCGCTGCGGGGAGCCACCCGCACCAGCCCGTCGTAAGACAACTCGAGCAGCGCCTCCCGAACCGGTGTGCGGCTGGTGGCGAACTCGGCGGTGATGGCGTCCAGGTCGAGCCGGGTGCCGGCGGGCAGCGCGCCGGTGAGGATGCGGTCGCGCAGTTCCCGGGCGGCGCGCTCACGCACCGTGCCGGCGATGTCGATGCTGGGCATGACCACGACCTTAAGCCATTCGGGCATCTAACACTTGAAATCTGATATATCAAATGTTAGACACAAGGCATGGTCACACGACAGATGGCGCTCGTCGCCTTCATGCAAGCGGGCAATACCTCGGTCTACGCGGGCTCGTGGCGTCACCCGGCCACCGAGCACGGCTACTTGGATGCGTCCTACTACGCCAAGATCGGCCGGCAACTCGAAGAGGGCTGCTTTGACCTGATGTTCTTCGACGACCGGCTGGCGATGCCCGGCATCTACGGCGGCTCGGTCGCCGACGCGGTGCGCTACGGAGCCCGGCCGGTGAAGCTGGACCTGTCCATCGTCCTGGGCGTGCTGGCGCAAGCCACCTCACGCATCGGTCTGGGCGCCACCTGCTCGACCACCTACTACCCGCCGTTCCACGTGGCGCGCACCTTCGCCACCCTCGATCACCTGTCGGGTGGTCGCGCGGCATGGAACGTGGTCACCTCGGTCAACGACAGCGAAGCCCAAAACTTCGGCGTGGACGCACATTTGGGCCACGACGCCCGCTACGACCGCGCCGACGAATTTCTCGACGCCGTCGTCGGACTGTGGGACACCTGGGAAGACGGCGCCCTGCTGCACGACCGTGCGGGAGGACGCTACGCCGATCCGGCCAAGGTGCACGAACTCGGCCACGTCGGCGAATATTTCTCGGTGCGCGGCCCGCTGACCGTGCCGCGCGGCCCGCAGGGCCGGCCGGTGATCATCCAGGCCGGCTCGTCCGGGAGGGGGCGCGAATTCGCTTCGCGCTGGGCGGATTTGATCTTCACCGGCGACCCCGGCATCGAGGTGGCGCGCAGCCATTACGCCGACCAGAAGGAACGCATTGCCGCCGCCGGCCGCGACCCCGACACCGTCAAGCTGTGCCCGATGGCCTACGCCGTGGTGGGGGAGTCCGAGGATCACGCCAAGCACCGCGAGCAGGTCTTCCTCAACGAGCTAGTGCATCCGATGGCGTCGCTGACCCTGCTCTCGGAGCTGATGAACTACGACTTCTCCCAACACAATCTGGACGACCCGATCACCGACGAGCTCATTGCCTCGGTGTCCGGCATTCGCGGCTTGGTGCAGAACCTGCGCGCCCACATCGGCGGTGACATGGTCACGCTGCGCGACCTGGCCGGTCACCGCGCCACCCTTTTGCAGGGGCCGCGGTTCGTCGGCACCGGGGTGCAGGTCGCCGACCAGATGGAGGAGTGGGTCCACGGCGGGGCCTGCGACGGATTCGTCTTGGCCGCAACGCATTTGCCCGGTGCATTCGAAGACGTGGTGCGGATGGTGGTGCCGGAGTTGCAGCGGCGCGGTCTTTTTCGCACCTGCTACGACGGCGCGACGCTGCGCGACCACCTGGGGCTGCCGCGGCCGGCCTGCGTCGGCGCATGATGCTCGACGGCATCCGGGTTCTCGACATGGCGACTCTGGCGGCGGCGCCGCTCGCCGCCACCTACCTTGGTGAATTCGGCGCCGACGTCATCAAGGTCGAGCAGCCGGGCAACGGCGACCCGATCCGCGGCTGGGGCCACCAGCGCGACGGCGTCGGGCTGATGTGGAAGTCGGTGTCACGCAACAAGCGTGCGATCACCCTCGACCTGCGCGTCGCGGAAGGGCAGGCACTGTTTCGTCGCCTTACCGAACATGCCGACGTCGTGATCGCCAACACCCGGCCGTCGACGCTGCGGTCCTGGGGACTGGACTACGACGCGCTGCGCGCGGTCAACGACCGCATCGTCATGCTGCACATCACCGGCTACGGTCTGTCCGGGCCGAAAAGCGACCGGCCCGGCTTCGGCACCCTCGGCGAGGCGATGAGCGGCTTCGCGCACATCACCGGCCAGCCCGGCGGGCCGCCCACCCTGCCGCCGTTCATGCTCGCCGACGGGGTGGCGTCGCTGAACGCCGCGTACGCGGTGATGCTGGCCCTCTATCACCGCGACGTGCACGGCGCGCCCGGCCAACTGATCGACGTCAACCTGATCGACCCGCTGGCGCGGCTCTTGGAGCAGACGCTGCTCGGCTACGACCAGCTCGGGCTGGTGCCGACTCGCGCGGGCAACCGCTGGGACATCTCCGCGCCGCGCAATACGTATCGCACCGCCGACGGCCGTTGGCTGGCGATGTCGGGCAGCTCACCGGCGTTGGCGCTGCGAGTGTTTCGGGCGATCGGGCGCGCCGACCTCGTCGAGGACGCCGACTTCGCCGATCCGCAGCGGCGGCTGGCCCGGGCCCGCGAGGTCGACCGGGTGGTCGCCCACTGGGTGGCCACCAAGACGCTCGCCGAGGCCATGGCCATTCTCGACGCCGAAAACGTTGCCGCCGCACCGGTTTACGACATCGCCGACCTGGTCGCCGACGAGCAGCTGGCGCACCGCGAGGTGTTCGTCAAAGTCAGCGACGACGAACTCGGCGCCATGACCGTGCAAGCCCCGGTACCGCGGCTCTCGGACACTCCGGGCCGTGTCGAGCAGCTCGGTCCGCGCCTCGGCGAACACAACACCGAGGTGTACGGCGAGCTGCTGGGCCTGACACGCATCGAAATCGACGACCTGCACGCGCGCGGCGTGCTGTAAACCCGAGGAGACCCGCCGATGTTGTTACGCCGCTCCGAGCTGGCCGTGCCCGCCAGCAACGACCACATGTTCGCCCACGCCGCCGCATCGCAGGCCGACCTGGTGTTCCTCGACCTGGAAGACGCCGTGGCACCCGCACACAAGGAGACCGCGCGCGCCAAAGCCATTGCGGCACTGAACGAACTCGACTGGGGACGCACCGTCAGGGCGATCCGGATCAACGGCCTAGACACCCGCTGGTGCCACGACGACATCATCGACGTCGTCACCGAGGCCCGCGAGCACCTCGACACGATCATCGTCCCCAAGGTGCGCACCGCCCGCGAGGTCTGGTGGGTTGACGTGCTGCTGACCCAGTTGGAGGCCAAGCTCGAGTTACGCCGCCCGATCGCCCTGGAGGTGCTGATCGAGGAGGTCGAGGGGCTGGCCAACGCCGAGCAGATCGCCACCGCCAGCACCCGGCTGGACGCGCTGATCTTCGGCGTCGGCGACTACTCGCTGTCGCAGGGCGCGCGAGTGGACACCAACTTCGTCCCGCTCGGCGACTACCCCGGCGACTTCTGGCACTACGCGCGCACCAAGGTGCTCGTCGCCGCACGGATCGCCGGCATCGAGGCGATCGACGCGCCCTACCCGGACTACCGCGACCTCGAGGGCTACGAGCGCGACGCCCGCCGCGCCGCGCTGCTCGGATACACCGGCAAATGGGCGATTCACCCGAGTCAGGTGCCCGTTGCCAACCGGGTGTATTCGCCGACCCCGGAGGAGATCGCGCTGGCCGAACGCAATGTCGCCGCCTACCGCGACGGCGAGGCCGACGGGCTGGGCGCGGTGGGAGTGAACGGTGTGCTCGTCGACGCCGCCCATGTCAAGATGGCGCAGGCGACGCTGGCACGCGCCGCGCTGATCGACAGGGGAAGCGGATGAAGACCTTCACCGACGACGAGATGAACGCCCTGCTGCCGGCCGCCAAGACCTACAGCGTCGTCATCCTCAAGCGGGGACCCAACTTCGGCGGCGACGACACCCCGGCGATCATCTGGGAGCACGGTCGGCGCAACTTCGCGCTTCGCCACGAAGGGGTGCTGCCGGTGGTGTTGCCGGTCACCGACGGCTCGGACGTGTGCGGCGTCGGCGTGTTCACCGGCAGCGTCGACGAGACCACCGCGGTGATGAACGACGACCCCGGCGTGCAGGCCGGGGTGTTCACCTTCGAGGTGCACCCCTGCCGGGGATTTCCCGGCGACGCGCTGCCCTAACTAGACCAGCTCGGGCACCCGCAGCTGGGCGATCGCCAGCTCGAACTCGCCGACGTCGACCTGGTCGGCACCGAGGTCCCGCAGCAGGCCGGTGCGCAGTGAGCGGGCCCGGTCGCCGTTGCGCTGCATCGCCTCCATGCTGTCGAACGTCGACGACGACACCGCACGGCAGGACGTCCGGTCCAGCATCAGGCTGGCGCTGCAGAAACCGTCGAGTTCCTCGATCGCGGGAAGCACCGACTCCCGGTAGAACCCGATGGCGTTGTCGAACTGCTCGGGGCGGATCTTGAGCCAGGTGGCGCGCACGCAGGCGCCCGGGCCGGAGCGGTGGTCGCGGTGCAGCACCGCAATTTCCCACCGGTCGACGGTGGGCGTACCGCCTCCGAACACTTCCGCCGCCCGCTGCTGAAGCGGCCGGACCTGCTCGCCACTGGCGTGCATTGTCTTCTCCGAGTCCCACGAGCTGGTGGCGATGCATCGGCCGGACTCGCGGTCGACGAGCAGCGACAAACCCATGCACCCGTCCAACTCCTGCAGAGCGGGCATGACCACGTCACGAACATGCGCAATGCCGGCGTCGATGCACGACCGTCGCGCCTGGATCGTGGTAGAGCGCGCGTACACGATTCAAACCCCTCTTTCTCAGGTCGAGCCTGCTCGGGGGCAGCGCCCCGGTGGCGCCACCGGTCCTAGCGATCTCCTTTTCCTACCTTCCTCCTACGGGGTAAGCGTCGCAACGGGTTTGCGTGAATACGTCGCCTGCCGTCACACCAGCTCGGGCACCCGCAGATGCGCCAGCGCAAGCTCGAACTCGTGCTCGTCGAGTTCCTCGACGCCCGCTTCGCGGATCTTCTCGTTCTTCAAGCCGCTTGCCCGCTGTCTGTTGCGCTCCATCGCTTCGCGGCTGTCGAACGTCGCGCACGAGACGGCGCGTCCCGAGGCACGGTCCACCAAAAGACTGGCGCTGCAGAATCCCTCGAGGGATTCCATCTCGGGCAGCACCGACGTCTTGTAGTACAAGATGTTTTGGTCCATCCGCGACGGGTCGCCGCGAACCCAGGTCACCCGCGCGCAGGTGCCGTCCTGCGACCGGTGGTCCCGGTGCAACACCGCGATGTCCCACTCGTCGACCATCGGGCTGCCGATGCCGCCGAACATGTCGGCCGCCAGGTCCCGGATGGGCTGCACCCGCTCAGCGCTGGCGCGCATCGCCTCGTCGTTCTCCCACGCGCTGGTGGCGATGCAGCGGCCGGACTCGCGGTCAACCAACAGCGACACACCGATGCATCCGTCTATTTCCCGGAGCGCGGGCATTACCTGATCGCGAATGTGCGCAATTCCCGCGTCGATCGAGGAGGGTTGCGCCTGAATAGTGGTAGAGCGTGCGTACACGATCCACCCCCTCATTTCTCGGGGCAGCGCCCCGGCGGCGCCACCGGTGCATTCACTACCTTCCTCCGTTGCACCGAGCGTGGCAATGGCCACAACCGATGTGACTGCAACGAATTAGCAGGTTGCATGGCCCCCGCCGTAGGCTGGATGACATGGATACCGATGTGCTGGATGTGGACACCGCGCGTCGCCGGATCGTCGATTTGACCGACGAGGTGCGGTCGTTCTGCGCTTCGCGAAGCGATGGCCTGTGCAATGTGTTCGTCCCGCACGCGACGGCCGGGGTGGCGATCATCGAGACCGGCGCCGGTTCCGACGACGACCTCGTCGACACGCTGGAGCGGCTGCTGCCGCGTGACGACCGTTACCGGCACGCACATGGCTCGCCTGGTCACGGCGCCGACCATGTGTTGCCGGCCATCGTGTCGCCGTCGGTGACGGTGCCCGTGGCCGGCGGCGAACCGCTGCTGGGCACCTGGCAGAGCGTGGTGCTCGTCGACCTCAACCGCGACAATCCGCGGCGGTCGGTGCGGCTGAGCTTCGTCAAGGGCTGATCCTGCAGACCGGTAAGGTAGTGCGATCAAATTTGGCTAGAAGGACAGCGACGACAACGTGCAGACACACGAGATCAGGAAGCGGTTCCTCGATCATTTCGTGAAAGCGGGTCACACGGAGGTGCCGAGTGCCTCGGTGATCCTCGACGACCCCAACCTGCTGTTCGTCAATGCGGGCATGGTGCAGTTCGTGCCGTTCTTTCTCGGCCAGCGCACCCCGCCGTACCCGACGGCCACCAGCATCCAGAAATGCATCCGCACTCCGGATATCGACGAGGTCGGGGTCACCACCCGGCATAACACGTTTTTCCAAATGGCCGGCAACTTCTCGTTCGGCGACTACTTCAAACGCGGCGCGATCGACTTGGCCTGGACGCTGCTGACCAACTCCATCGACGACGGCGGTTACGGGTTTGATCCCGAAAAGCTTTGGGCCACAGTCTATTTGGACGACGACGAGGCCGCCGAGCTGTGGCAGGAAGTGGCGGGCCTGCCGCCCGAGCGGATCCAGCGTCGTGGCATGGCCGACAACTACTGGTCGATGGGCATCCCCGGGCCGTGCGGGCCGTCGTCGGAGATCTACTACGACCGGGGCCCGGAATACGGGCCGGAAGGCGGCCCGCTGGCCAGCGAAGAGCGCTACATCGAGATCTGGAATCTCGTGTTCATGGAGAACGAGCGCGGCGAGGGCACCACCAAGGACGACTATCCGATTCTGGGGCCGTTGCCGCGCAAGAACATTGACACCGGGATGGGTGTGGAGCGGGTCGCGGTGCTGTTGCAGGGCGTCCACAACGTCTACGAAACCGACCTGCTGCGCCCCGTCATCGACACCGTGGCCGCCAAAGCGCCGCGCGGATACGACGTCGGCAATCACGACGACGACGTGCGTTACCGGATCATCGCCGACCACAGCCGTACCGCCGCGATCCTGATCGGCGACGGGGTGAGCCCCGGCAACGACGGGCGCGGCTATGTGCTGCGCCGGCTGCTGCGCCGGGTGATCCGCTCGGCCAAGCTGCTCGACATCGACGGCCCGATCGTCGGCGAGCTGATGGCGACGGTGCGCGACGCGATGGGCCCGTCGTATCCCGAACTGGTGACGGACTTCGAGCGGATCAACCGGATCGCCGTCGCCGAGGAGACCGCGTTCAACCGCACGCTGGCGTCGGGTTCGAAGCTGTTCGAGGAGGTGGCCGGCGCCACCAAGGCCAAAGGCGCGACAGTGCTGTCCGGGTCGGATGCGTTCACGCTGCACGACACCTACGGCTTCCCGATCGAGCTGACCCTCGAGATGGCCGGCGAAGCGGGGCTGAAGGTCGACGAGGCCGGCTTCCGGGAGTTGATGGCCGAGCAGCGCCGCCGCGCCAAGGCTGACGCCGCCGCGCGCAAGCACGCGCACGCCGACCTCTCCGCCTACCGCGAGCTGGTCGACGCCGGGCCGACGGAGTTCACCGGCTTCGACGAATTGACCTCTGAAGCAAGGATTTTGGGCATCTTCGTCGACGGCCGGCGGGTGCCGGTGGTGGCACACGACGACGCGGTCGCCGCCGACCGTGTCGAGCTGGTGCTCGACCGCACCCCGTTGTACGCCGAATCCGGCGGGCAGGTCGCCGACGTGGGAACGATCAGCGGCACCGGTGCCGGGGAAAGCGCCCGGGCGGCGGTCACCGATGTGCAGAAGATCGCGAAAACCCTCTGGGTGCACCGGGTCAACGTGGAGTCCGGCGAATTCGTCGAGGGCGACACCGTCGTCGCGGCCGTCGACCCCGGCTGGCGCAAGGGCGCCACCCAGGGCCACTCGGGCACCCACATGGTGCACGCCGCGCTGCGACAAGTGCTGGGCCCCAACGCCGTTCAGGCCGGGTCGCTGAACCGCCCCGGGTATCTGCGTTTCGACTTCAACTGGCAGGGCCCGCTGACCGAGGAGCAGCGCACCCAGATAGAAGAGGTGACCAACCAGGCCGTGCAGGCCGACTTCGAGGTGCACACCTTCACCGAGCAGCTCGAGAAGGCCAAGGCGATGGGCGCGTTGGCGCTGTTCGGCGAGAGCTACCCAGACGAGGTACGGGTCGTTGAGATCGGCGGGCCGTTCTCGCTGGAGCTGTGCGGCGGCACCCACGTGCACAACTCGGCGCAGATCGGGCCGGTGACGATCCTGGGCGAATCGTCGGTCGGCTCGGGGGTGCGCCGGGTCGAGGCCTACGTCGGGCTGGAGTCGTTCAAGCACCTGGCCAAGGAGCGCGCGCTGATGGCGGGGCTGGCGTCGTCGCTGAAGGTGCCGTCGGAAGAGGTGCCCGCCCGGGTGGCCAATCTGGTCGAGCGGCTCAAGGCGGCCGAGAAGGAACTCGAACGCGCTCGGCTGGCCAATGCCCGCGCCGCTGCGACGAATGCGGCGGCCGGCGCCCAGCGCATCGGTAACGTGCGTGTGGTGGCGCAGCGCATGTCGGCGGGGATGACTGCCGGCGACCTGCGCTCACTGGTCGGCGACATCCGCGGCAAGCTCGGCAGCGACCCCGCGGTGGTCGCGTTGATCGCCGAGGGGGACGGCGACACCGTGCCGTATGCGGTCGCCGCCAACCCTGCGGCCCAGGAGCTGGGCCTTCGGGCTAATGACCTGGTCAAGCAGCTGGCCGGGGCGGTGGATGGGCGCGGCGGCGGCAAGCCCGACCTCGCGCAGGGCTCAGGGAGGGACCCGTCGGGCATCGAGGCGGCGCTCGACGCGGTACGGGCAGAGATAGCGCGGGTCAGCTGAGTGGAATCTTCGCAACACCGCCGGCCGGACCGGCCCGGCGGAGACGATCCCGGACGCGGACGGCGGCTGGGCGTCGACGTCGGCAGCGTGCGCATCGGTGTGGCCGCCAGCGACCCCGACGGCATCCTGGCCACCCCGCTCGAGACGGTCCGCCGGGACAGGTCCGGCCGGCATGTGCGCCGGCTGGCGGAGCTGGTCGCCGAGCTGGACGCGGTCGAGGTGATCGTCGGGCTGCCCCGCACGCTGGCCGACCGCACCGGCCCGTCGGCCCGCGACGCGATCGACCTGGCCGAGCTGCTGGCCCGCCGGATCGCGCCGATCCCGGTGCGGCTGGCCGACGAGCGGCTGACGACCGTCAGCGCGCAGCGGTCGCTGCGCGAGGCCGGTGTTCGGGCCAAGGGCCAGCGCGGCGTCATCGACCAGGCGGCGGCGGTGGCGATCCTGCAGGGCTGGCTCGACGAGCGCCGTACCGTGCTGGAGGTCAACGGTGCGTGAGGAACGCGAGCGGGCTGCACCGCCGAGCGATCGCAAGCGCGGCGAAGCCGGGCGCAGCGGGTCGCGAGCAGCACCGGAGGCGGTGGGGCCGCCCCGACGCGTGCGTAGCCGCGCCGAACGGCTGCGTGCCGAGCGCGGTCGTCGCCGTCGGCGCCTCGTCAGTGGGCTCGCCACCGCCGTGCTCGTCGTGGTGGTCGTCGCGGCCGTCTTCATCGGCTCCAAGTTGTGGCACATGTTCGGCTCGCAGAACGACTACCGCGGCAGCGGCAAACAGGACGTGGTGATCCAGGTCCACGCCGGCGACTCGACCACCGAGATCGGGGAAACCCTTCACGACGTGGGCGTGGTCCGCACGGTCAGGGCGTTTGTCGACGCCGCGCACGGCAACGCCGCTATCTCGTCGATCCAACCCGGGTACTACCGGATGCGCACCGAAATCCCTGCGTCCTCGGCTGTCCAGCGGCTCGCCGACCCCAACAGCCGGGTGGGCCGGCTGGTGATCCCGGAGGGCCGCCAGCTCGACGACACCACCGACGTGAAGACCAATGCCGTCACGCCCGGCATCTTCACCCTGATCTCCCGGGCCACCTGTGTGGACCTCGACGGCGACAAGCACTGCGTTCCGGTCAACGACCTGCGCGCTGCCGCGGCCAGCACACCGCCGGCCCTGCTGGAGGTGCCGGGGTGGGCCGTCGACCCGGTGAACCGGATGGGCAGCGACCATCGCCGGATCGAGGGGCTGATCGCGCCGGGGACGTTCAACGTGAACCCGTCGGCCTCGCCGCAGAAGATCCTCTCGACGCTGATCAGCTCCAGCGCGGTGGACTATGTGAAGTCGGGGCTGGTCGACACCGCCAAGACGATGAACATGTCGTCATACGACGTGCTGGTGGTGGCGTCGCTGGTGCAGCGCGAGGCCAAGCCGCAGGATTTCCCGAAGGTCGCCCGGGTCATCTACAACCGGTTGGCCGAGCACCGCACGCTGGAGTTCGACTCGACGGTGAACTATCCGCTGGATCGCCGCGAAGTCGCCACCACCGACGCCGACCGGGCTCAGCCGACGGCGTGGAACACCTACTTGTCCGAAGGCCTGCCGGAAACGCCGATCTGCTCGCCGGGCACCGATGCGCTGTCCGCCGCCGAGCATCCCGAACCCGGTGACTGGCTGTACTTCGTCACGATCGACGCGCAGGGCACGACGCTGTTCACCCGCGACTACCAGCAGCATCTGGCCAACATCGAGCTGGCCCAACACAACGGTGTCCTCGATAGCGCCCGCTAGACGGGCGGGCGTGCTCGGCAAGCCGATCGCGCATTCACGCTCCCCGCAGCTGCACCTGGCCGCTTATCGCGCGATGGGCCTGGACTGGACTTACGAGCGCATCGAATGCGACGCCGCCGAACTGCCGGGCGTGGTCGCCGGCTTCGGCCCAGAGTGGGTCGGTGTGTCGGTGACGATGCCGGGCAAGTTCGCGGCGCTGCGCTTCGCCGACGAGCACACCGCCCGCGCGGAATTGGTCGGCTCGGCCAACACGCTCGTGCGTACGCAGCGCGGCTGGCTCGCCGACAACACCGACGTCGACGGCGTGACGGGAGCTCTCGGCGCGGCGTCGGGACGGGCAGTAGTCGCGGGGTCGGGTGGCACCGCGCCGGCGGTGGTGGTGGCCCTGGCCGAGCTCGGGGTCAGCGGCATCACGGTGGTCGCGCGGAATCCAGAGAAGGCCGCCCGGCTGGTGCAACTGGGCGCGAAGGTCGGCGTGCCGACCCGGTTCTGTGACCTGGGCACGCCACTTGACCAGCCGAGTTTGTTAGTGAACACGCTGCCGGCCGACGTCGCGGCACGGTATGCGCAGACACTGGCCCGGGTCCCGGTGCTCCTGGACGCGATCTACGACCCGTGGCCGACACCGCTGGCCGACGCGGTGGCCGCGGCGGGTGGTCGGGTCATCGGCGGCCTGCAGATGCTGCTGCATCAGGCGTTCGCGCAGGTCGAACTATTCACAGGCCGGCCCGCGCCGCGAGAGGCAATGGCGGCTGCCGTCGGCTAGCCTGCCGCGCATGCTGGCGGGGGCGGTGCTGTGCTGGATGGCCGCGCTCACCGGCTACGACGTCCGGCGCCGACGGCTGCCCAACTGGCTCACCCTGCCCGGGGCCGCCGCGATCCTGCTGGCTGCGACGCTGGCTGGGCGCGGCCTGCCGGCGCTGGCCGGGGCGCTCGCATTGGCGGCGGTATACCTCGCCGTGCATTGGGTGTCGCCGGCCGCGATGGGTGCCGGCGACGTGAAGCTGGCGCTCGGGGTGGGCGCGCTGACCGGCTGGTTCGGTGTCGACGTGTGGTTGCTGGCGGCGCTCGGCGCGCCGCTGCTCACGGCCATGGTGGCGCTGCTTGTCGGCATCCGCAGCGTGCCGCATGGTCCGTCGATGTGCCTGGCGAGCGCGATGGCTGTGGGCCTGGCTCTCTGGTAGCCACGGCGGTGAATTCCGCGGCGATTTCTCGCCCTGAGTACACGCTGGGCGTAGGCCGACGGGCAACGTGGGAAGATGGGACGCGTGTTGCGTTGGACCACTGCCGGTGAATCCCACGGCCGCGCGCTGGTGGCCGTGCTGGAGGGCATGGTCGCCGGGGTGGCCGTCACCTCCGAGGACATCGCCGCCCAGTTGGCGCGCCGCCGACTCGGCTATGGCCGCGGCGCCCGGATGAAATTCGAGCGCGACCAGGTGACCATCCTGGCCGGGGTGCGGCATGGCAGCACGCTGGGCGGGCCGATCGCCGTCGAGATCGCCAACACTGAGTGGCCCAAGTGGGAAGAGGTGATGGCCCCCGACCCGGTCGACCCCGCCGCACTAGACGGGGCCCGCAACGCCCCGCTGACCCGGCCGCGGCCCGGCCACGCCGACTACGCCGGCATGCTCAAGTACGGCTTCGACGACGCCCGGCCGGTGCTGGAGCGGGCCAGCGCCCGCGAGACCGCCGCCCGCGTCGCGGCCGGCACCGTTGCCCGCCACTTCCTCAAGCAAGCGCTCGGCGTCGACGTGCTCTCCCACGTCGTCTCCATCGGCGCATCACAGCCCTACGACGGCCCGCCGCCGCAGCCCGACGACCTGCCCGCGATCGACGCCAGCCCTGTGCGTGCGCATGACAAAGCCGCCGAAGCAGCCATGATCACCGAGATCGAGGCCGCCAAGAAAGACGGCGACACGCTCGGCGGTGTCGTCGAGGTGGTCGCCTACGGCCTGCCCGTCGGCATCGGGTCGTTCACCAGCGGCGACAACCGGCTCGACAGCCAGCTCGCGGGCGCGGTGATGGGCATCCAGGCGATCAAGGGCGTCGAAATCGGCGACGGGTTCGAGACCGCGCGCCGCCGCGGCAGCCGCGCCCACGACGAGATGTACCCCGGGCCCGACGGCGTCGTGCGCTCCACCAACCGGGCCGGTGGGCTGGAGGGCGGCATGACCAACGGCCAACCGTTACGGGTGCGGGCCGCGATGAAGCCGATCTCCACCGTCCCGCGCGCGCTGGCGACCGTCGACATGGCCACCGGCGACGAGGCCGTCGCCATCCACCAGCGCTCCGACGTGTGCGCGGTGCCCGCCGCCGGGGTAGTGGTGGAAACCATGGTGGCCCTGGTGCTGGCCCGCGCGGTGCTGGAGAAGTTCGGCGGCGATTCGCTGGCCGAAACCCGCCGCAACGTCGAGGGCTACTTGCGTTCGGTAGCCGAGCGCGAGCCTGCGACCGAAGTCCGGGCGTCCGGGTAATGGCACCCAAGGCGGTGCTGGTGGGCTTGCCCGGGTCGGGCAAGTCCACGATCGGCCGTCGGCTGGCCAAGGCGCTCGGCGTCGAGATGCTCGACACCGACGTGGCGATCGAGGCGGAGACCGGGCGCACCATCGCCGACATCTTCGCCACCGACGGCGAGAAGGAGTTCCGTCGCATCGAGGAGCAGGTGGTGCGCCGGGCGCTGGCCGAGCACGACGGTGTGGTGTCGCTCGGCGGCGGCGCCGTCACCACGCCCGGCGTGCGCGCCGCGCTAAGCGGCCACACCGTGGTCTTTCTGGAGATCACCGCCGCCGAAGGGGTGCGGCGCACCGGCGGCAATACCGCGCGCCCGCTGTTGGCCGGGCCGGACCGCGCCGAGAAGTTCCGGGCGCTGATGTCGCAACGGGTTCCGCTGTACCGGCGAGTCGCCACCATCCGGGTCAACACCAACCGGCGCAATCCCGGTGCGGTCGTGCGCTACATCATGTCGCGACTGGAGAATCGCGAGAAGACTCGACGGTGCGGGCGCCGCCGACTCGACGTCGAACCCGGGCCGCCCACCCCGGTCACGCCGGCCACCCTGGCCGCCGCGCGCCGCGCCGAGGCGGGCAAATGAGCCGCGCCGGCGACGATGCAGAGCGTAGCGATGAGGAGGAGCGGCGCCGATGACCGAAGCCGGCGAACCGGTCACCGTGCAGGTGGCCGTCGACCCGCCCTACCCGGTGGTGATCGGCACCGGTCTGCTCGGTGAGCTCGAAGAGCTGCTGGGCGGCCGGCACCGGGTCGCGGTCCTGCACCAGCCAGTGCTTTCGGAGACCGCTGAGGTAATCCGAAAGCGCTTGGCGGACAAGGGTGTTGACGCGCATCGCATCGAAATCCCGGACGCGGAGGCGGGCAAGGATCTGCCGGTGGTGGGATTCATCTGGGAAGTGTTGGGCCGCATCGGGATTGGCCGTAAGGACGCTCTGGTCAGCCTGGGCGGGGGAGCTGCCACCGATGTCGCCGGCTTCGCCGCCGCCACCTGGCTGCGCGGCGTCGACATCGTGCACGTGCCCACCACGTTGCTGGGCATGGTCGACGCCGCGATCGGCGGCAAGACCGGGATCAACACCGATGCCGGCAAGAACCTGGTCGGCGCGTTTCACCAGCCGGCCGCCGTGCTCGTCGACCTGGCGACACTGGAGACGTTGCCGCGCAACGAGATCGTCGCCGGGATGGCCGAAGTGGTGAAGGCCGGGTTCATCGCCGATCCGGTGATCCTCGATCTGATCGAAGCCGACCCGCAGGCAGCCCTCGATCCGGCCGGTGACGTGCTGCCGGAGCTGATCCGGCGGGCGGTCGCGGTCAAGGCGGAGGTCGTCGCGGCCGACGAAAAGGAATCGCAGCTGCGCGAAATCCTCAACTACGGGCACACTTTGGGGCATGCCATCGAGCGGCGGGAACGCTACCAGTGGCGCCACGGGGCCGCGGTGTCGGTGGGCCTGGTGTTCGCCGCCGAGCTGGGCCGGCTGGCGGGACGGCTCGACGACGCCACCGCCGAACGGCACCGGGCCATCCTGACCTCGCTGGGGCTGCCGGTCAGCTACGACGCCGACGCGCTGCCGCAGTTGCTGGAATACATGGCCGGTGACAAGAAAACCCGTTCGGGAGTCTTGCGATTCGTCGTTCTCGACGGGTTGGCCAAGCCTGGTCGGCTGGAGGGGCCGGACCCCGCGCTGCTGGCCGCTGCCTATGCGGAGATCGGTGCATGACTCAAGTCAACGTCATCAACGGACCCAACCTCGGCCGGCTGGGCCGACGGGAACCCGACGTCTACGGCGACACCAGCCACGACGACCTGGTGGCGCTGATCGAACGCGAGGCCACCGAGCTCGGGTTGAAAGCTGTTGTGCGGCAAAGCGATAGCGAAGCCCAATTGCTGGAGTGGATCCATTCGGCGGCCGATGCGCAAGAGCCGGTGATCCTCAACGCCGGCGGGCTGACGCACACGTCGGTGGCGCTGCGGGACGCGTGCAGCGAGCTGCGGGCGCCGCTGATCGAGGTGCACATCTCCAATGTGTATGCCCGCGAAGAGTTTCGGCGACACTCCTACCTGAGCCCGATAGCAACCGGGGTGATCGTCGGCCTGGGTGTGCAGGGCTATCTGCTGGCGCTGCGGTACCTGGCCGGCTAGGTAATTGGCGTCGACCCGCTGCGCCCGGCTTCGCCGCGCTTGCGATCGCCGCTAACGCTGTTCTTCGTCGGGCTTGGTCTGCTCCGCCTCTTCAGCGGGCCGCTGTACGTCGGACAGCTTGATTTCCTCGGTCGGTGACTCGCTGTAGGTAGGCTGCGGCGCCGTGGTCGCTTCCCGTTCGGCCGTGGCCACCGACGACGTCTGCTCCTGCGGCATGGCGCCCCCCTGGGTGGCGGTGTCCTCGGGTCGGACCGCCGCGAACACGTCGGTGTCGACGCGGTCCTCCGCGGCGCCGCCGCGCGGCTGCGGCTCGTACTCACCCTTGCGGTCGACGAGCCAGCGGCCCAGCGTCGCCCCGCCGATTCCGCCGAGGAACACCAGCAGCGCCGTGAACGCGGCGAACGTGGTGATCTCGTTGATCAGCCCGCCGGCGTACAGGCCCTTGTAGAGCAGTGAGATCAGCCAGGCGACCGCGCCACTGACGATGCCTGCCACCAGTCCGGCCAGCAGCCACACCATCGCCAGGTCGGCGCGACGGTCCGGGTCGGGCTGCACCCGCGCGTCGGCGCGGCCGTCGATCACGCCCCACGCCACGACCCCGATGATGAAGAGGATGAGCAGCACAATGCTGATCAACGCGGCCTGGGTTTGAAAAGCGTTGATCAACGCCCCCTGAAACAGGCGGACGACGACCATCGCGGCGGCGTAGACCAGACCGCGCAGCATCCAGTTACTCATGGGGCCACAGCGTAGACGAGTACCGTCGTCGGGCGTGACACATTCCCAGCGTCGACACAATCTGAGTTCGCAGATCGGCGCCGCCGGGCTGGACGCGATGCTGGTGAGCGACCTGGTCAACGTCCGCTACCTGTCGGGTTTTACCGGCTCGAACGCCGCCTTGCTGGTTTTCGCCGACGACCGGCCGCCGGTGCTGGCCACCGACGGGCGCTACCGCACCCAGGCCGCCGAACAGGCACCGGATCTGGAGGTGGTCATCGAGCGGGCTTGCGGCCGCCACCTGGCCGGTCGGGCGGCGTCTGCGGGCGTGCAGCGGCTGGGCTTCGAAAGTCACGTGGTCACGGTCGACGGCTTCGACGCCCTGGCCGACGAGGCGGGCGGCGCTGAATTGGTCCGCGCGCCGCGAACGGTGGAAGCGCTGCGTGAGGTCAAGGACGCCGGCGAGGTCGCGTTGCTGCGACTGGCGTGCGAGGCCGCCGACGCCGCGCTGGCCGACCTTGTCGAGCGCGGCGGGCTGCGGCCGGGCCGGACCGAACGCGAGATGGGCCGCGAGTTGGAGGCCCTGATGCTCGACCACGGCGCAGACGGGGTGTCGTTCGAGACAATTGTTGCCGCCGGGGCCAATTCGGCGATCCCGCATCATCGCCCGACCGACGCGGTGCTGGCCGCCGGCGACTTCGTCAAGATCGATTTCGGCGCGTTGGTCGCCGGCTATCACTCCGACATGACTCGCACTTTCGTGTTGGGCCCTGCCGCCGATTGGCAGCGAGAGATCTATCAACTGGTCGCCGCCGCACAGCAGGCCGGGCGCGACGCGCTGCACCCCGGCGCGGTCCTGTCCGAGGTGGACGGCGCAGCCCGTCAGGTGATCGTCGACGCCGGCCACGGCGACCATTTCGGGCACGGGCTGGGCCACGGGGTGGGCTTGCAGATCCACGAAGCGCCGGGGATCAGCGCCAGCGCCGCCGGTACACTACGTGCGGGCTCTGTGGTGACGGTGGAGCCCGGTGTCTATGTGCCCGACCGTGGCGGCGTCCGCATCGAGGACACGTTGGTCGTGGGAACGCAAGGCCCCGAATTGCTTACCCGGTTCCCCAAAGAACTGGCGATTCTCTAGGAGACGTAGAAGACCGTGGCAACGACTGCCGACTTCAAGAACGGCCTGGTGCTGGTGATCGACGGCCAGCTCTGGCAAATCGTCGAGTTTCAGCACGTCAAACCCGGCAAGGGCCCCGCGTTCGTGCGCACCAAGCTCAAGAACGTGCTCTCCGGCAAGGTGGTCGACAAGACCTACAACGCCGGGGTGAAGGTGGAAACGGCCACCGTAGATCGCCGCGACACCACCTATCTGTACCGCGACGGCTCGGACTTCGTGTTCATGGACAGCGAAGACTACGAGCAGCATCACCTGCCGGAGTCGCTGGTCGGCGACGGCGCCAAGTTTCTGCTCGAAGGCATGCCGGTGCAGGTGGCCTTCCACAACGGCTCGCCGCTCTACATCGAGCTGCCGGTGACGGTCGAGTTGGAGGTCACCCACACCGAGCCCGGCCTGCAGGGCGACCGGTCGTCCGCCGGCACCAAACCGGCAACGCTGGAGACCGGCGCGCAGATCAACGTCCCGCTGTTCATCAACACCGGCGACAAACTCAAGGTCGACTCCCGCGACGGCAGCTACCTGGGCCGTGCCTGACCCTAAGCCGGTCCGGCCGGTCAAGGGACGCCACCAGGCCCGCAAACGCGCCGTCGACCTGCTCTTCGAGGCCGAAGCCCGCGGCGTGACACCGGCCCAGGCGGCCGACGCGCGCGCCGCGCTCGCCGAAGCCAAACCCGATGTGGCGCCGCTGCACCCCTACACCGAGACGGTGGCCCGCGGCGTCACCGAGCACGCCGCGCATATCGACGACCTGATCTCGTCGCACCTGCAGGGCTGGACACTGGAACGGCTCCCGGCAGTGGACCGGGCCATCCTGCGGGTGGCGGTGTGGGAGTTGTTGCACGCCGACGACGTGCCGGAGCCGGTCGCCGTCGACGAGGCGGTGGAGCTGGCCAAGGAGCTGTCCACCGACGACTCGCCGGGTTTCGTCAACGGGGTGCTGGGTCAGGTGATGCTGGTGACGCCGCAGATCCGGGCCGCGGCTGCGGCGGTACGCGACCGTAAGTCATGACGCGCCTGGAGTTGCGAGTCGTCATCGCCGCGATACTGGCGGCGACCGTCGTGCTGGGCGCGGTGGTGTGCGCGGCGTACGGGCAGGCGACGATTGCGGCGGTGTTGGCGATCTACGCGCTGGGTGTGGGGGCATGGCTCTATCACTGCGTCGAGCGCTACGTGGTGGCGCGGCGCATCAGCACGGTCCGCTCAGCCGCGCAGCCATTCCGGCCGCTGCTTCCGGTGATGGCCGCGATCATGGGGCTGACCCAGGCGGTGGTGCGGTCGCTGTCCGACGTCACCGATGTGGCGCCGCGTCGCTGGGATCTGCCGGTGCGACGGTGGATGGCGATCAACCGCAGTAGACCCGACGACGAATTCGAGGACTGAGGCACTGCCAAGGGACACACTGGCCATATGGACCGCGACGGCAAACGCCCCCGACGACTTCGTGTTTCCGCGCTGGCGGCGGTAGCCAATCCGTCGTACTCCCGGCTGGACACGTGGAATCTGCTCGACGACGCCTGCCACCAGCTCGCCGTCCTCAACCGGGCCGGGCTGGACACCGCACACGAAGCGGCCCGGGCCAAACGCCTGATCAAGCGGCTCGCGGCCTACGAGCGGTACTGGCTGTACCCGGGCGCGGAGAATCTGGCGGCCTTCCGCGAGTACCTCGACAACATGGCCACGGTGCGGCTCGCCGAGGAGGTGTCGCTCGCGGTGCGGCTGCTCTCCGAATACGGCGACCGCGCAGCGCTGTTCGACACGTCCGGGTCGCTGGCCGACCAGGAGCTGGTGGCGCGGGCCAAGGAACAACAGTTCTACACCGTGCTGCTCGCCGACGACTCCCCGGCGACGGCCCCGGAGAGCCTGGTCGAATGCCTGCGCGCGCTGCGCGACCCCGCCGATGACGTGCAGATCGAGCTGCTGGTGGTGCCGAGCGTCGAGGACGCGATCACGGCCGTCGCGCTCAACGGCGAGATCCAGGCCGCAATCATCCGCCATGACATACCGCTGCGTTCGCGTGACCGGGTGCCGTTGATGACGACGTTGCTCGGCGCCAGCGACAAAGTCGTGGCCAGCTACGACTGGGTGGAATGCGGGGAGTGGATCCGCGAACTACGCCCGCACATCGACCTGTATCTGCTCACCGACGAGTCGATTGCCGCGGAGACCGAGGACGAGCCCGACGTCTACGACCGCACGTTCTACCGGCTCAACGACGTCACCGACCTCTACAGCACGGTGCTCGCCGGCATCCGGAACCGTTACGCCACACCGTTTTTCGACGCGCTGCGCGCCTACGCCGCCGCACCGGTCGGCCAGTTCCACGCCCTGCCCGTCGCGCGCGGCGCCAGCATCTTCAACTCCAAGTCGCTGCACGACATGGGTGAGTTCTACGGTCGCAACATCTTCATGGCCGAGACGTCGTCGACGTCGGGCGGGCTCGACTCGCTGCTGGATCCGCACGGCGCGATCCGGGCGGCGATGGACAAGGCCGCAGTGACATGGAACGCCAATTCGACCTACTTCGTCACCAACGGCACCTCGACTGCCAACAAGATTGTGGTACAGGCGCTCACCCGGCCCGGCGACATCGTGCTCATCGACCGCAACTGCCACAAGTCGCATCACTACGGCCTGGTGTTGGCCGGGGCCTACCCGCTGTATCTGGACGCCTATCCGCTCACGTCCTTCGCGGTCTACGGCGCGGTCTCGCTGGCCACCATCAAACAGGCGCTGCTCGACCTCGAGGCGGCCGGCCAGTTGGACCGGGTGCGCATGCTGCTGCTGACGAACTGCACGTTCGACGGCGTCGTCTACAACCCGCGCCGCGTGATGGAGGAGGTGCTGGCGATCAAGCCGGACATCTGCTTTCTGTGGGACGAGGCGTGGTACGCGTTCGCGACCGCGGTGCCGTGGGCGCGCCAGCGCACCGCGATGATCGCCGCCCAGCAACTGGAAGCGATGCTGTCCTCGCCTGCCTATGCCGAGGAATACCGCCAATGGCGTGTCGAGATGGACGGGGTCGAGCGCGCCGACTGGGTCAACCATCGGCTGCTGCCGGAGCCCGGCCGCGCCCGAATCCGGGTTTACGCAACACATTCCACGCACAAGTCGCTGTCGGCGTTGCGGCAGGCGTCGATGATCCACATCCGCGACCAGGATTTCCAGGCCAAAAGCCGCGACGCCTTCGGTGAGGCGTTTTTGACTCACACCTCCACCTCGCCCAACCAGCAACTGCTCGCGTCGCTGGACCTGGCGCGCCGGCAGGTCGACATCGAGGGCTTCGAGATGGTCCGCTACGTCTACGACATGGCGCTGGTGTTTCGGCACCGGGTCCGCAAAGACCGGTTGATCGGCAAGTGGTTTCGCATCCTCGACGAATCCGACCTGGTGCCTGAGGAGTTTCGGGCCTCGACGGTCAGCTCGTACCGGCAGGTGCGTCAGGGCGCACTGGCGGAGTGGAACGAGGCGTGGCGTTCGGACCAGTTCGTGCTGGACCCGACGCGCGTCACCCTGTTCATCGGGAAGACCGGCATGAACGGGTACGAGTTTCGCGAGAAGATCCTGATGAACCGATTCGGCATCCAGATTAACAAGACGTCGATCAACAGCGTGCTGCTGATCTTCACGATCGGCGTCACCTGGTCGAGCGTGCACTACCTGCTCGACGCGCTGCGGCGGGTGGCCGCCGATTTCGAGCGCAACCTGGCCGCGGCCGGCACGGAAGACCGCACGCTGCACGAGCGCCGGGTCGAGGAGATCACCGAGGATCTGCCCGCGCTGCCCGATTTCAGCGAATTCGACAACGCATTCCGTCCCGACAGCTCTTGCTCGTTCGGCGACATGCGGTCGGCCTTCTACGCCGGATACGAGGATTCCGACCGCGAACACGTTCAGCTCGGTGCGGCCGGGCGCCGACTCGCCGAGGGAAAACCGTTGGTGTCCACCACGTTTGTGGTGCCCTACCCGCCGGGCTTCCCGGTGCTGGTCCCGGGTCAGGTGATCTCCAAGGAGATCCTGTATTTCCTCGCCGAGCTCGACGTGAAGGAGATCCACGGCTACAACCCCGAGCTCGGACTGTCGGTGTTCACCGAGGCGGCACTGCAGCGCATGGCCTCCACCAGGCGGGCCGTGGCCCAAGCAAGCGGAAACGGCAACGCCTCGGAGGTCGCGGTCGCGTCCACCCGCGCCGTCCTCGGCTGAGAGTGCTCGTTCAGTGATCACTTTGGACCGTTTGGTCAACGTTCTCGGTGGTTACGGTGTCCGCTTGCGGTGGTCTTCGGTGCCGAGATCGACCGAACTGCGCAGCGTGGTGATCCACGAAACCGGCGTCGACCGCCCGATTTTGGGCGACGTGTTGCTGGCGGTCGGTGCGGGGTCGCTGCGGGAAGCGGTGCGGTGGGCCGCCGCGGCGCGAGCGGTCGTGGTGTTGACACGTGGCGGTGACGAGCCGATCACGTTCGACGACGACGCCGGGACCGGCGCCGTCATGGTGGTCGACGAGACAGTGTCGTGGAGCGAGCTGGCCGCGGTGGTCTATGGACTGGTGTTGGAGGGTCGCGAGACCGAATCCGGCCGTGGCCCAACCGATTTGTTCGCGCTGGCGGATAGCCTCGCCGATGCGGTCGGGGGTGCGGTGGTCATCCACGATCGGCTCTTGCAGGTGCTGGCGTATTCGCGGCGGCAGCAGCACACCGATGCGGCCCGGGTGTCGACCATCCTGGAACGCCAGACACCCGAGAAGCTGCGCGAATTATTCGTTGCCCGTGGGGTGTTCGCGCACCTGGAGGTTTCCGACGAACCGGTGTTCGTCGCCGCGGACGCTGAACACCGGCTGATCGGGCGCATGGCGGTGGCGGTGCGCTCGGGCGGGGAGCTCATCGGGTCGGTGTGGGTGGCGTGTGCGGCGCCGCTGGACCCGGCTGCGCGCACCGCACTGGCCGAGGGCGCGCACACCGTGGCTCTACACCTGTTGCGATCGCGTGCCAGCGCGGATTTGGAGCGCCAGGTCGAATCCGACCTGGTGATTCGGTTGTTGGAGGGCGCAGCCGATGCCGCCACCGCGGCCAGCAGGCTGGGTCTGTTGCCGCACAGCCGACTACGGGTGATCGCCCTGCAGGCGTTCATCGACGCAGAACGTGATGCCGCGCTGCTGCTGGCGTTCGAGCGCGCCACCACCGGGTTCGGCTGGTCGCGGCCGGGCCGCAGCGCCCTGGCCGGCAACACCGTCTACACCCTGCTTCCCGGCGACCAGGCGGCGGCGCGGCGCTGGGTCACCGGTTTGCGGGCCGCCCTTCCGGAGGGCGTGGCGGTGTTGGCCGGCATCAGCGGGCCGGCCGAGGTCGCGGATCTGTCCGCCGCGCGCCGCGAGGCCGACGAGTGCCTGGCGCTGCACGAGACGACGCCGCACGACGCGCCTCCGGCGTACGACGAGTCATGGGACGACATCCTGCTGCAGCGGCTGCGCACCGCCGCGCGGTCCGGTCGGTCGCCGGACCGTGGGCCGGTGGCCGAGCTGCGCCGCCATGACCAGGCCCATGCGACCGACTACGTGGCCACGCTGCGTGCCTGGCTGGAGGCGCAGGGCGACCCGGCCGGGGCCGGCCAGCAGTTGGGGGTGCACGAGAACACCGTGCGTTACCGCCTGCGCAAGATGGCCGAGATCACCAATCTGCCACTCGACGACGCCAAAAAGCGGCTGGCCATGATGATCGAACTCGCGGCCGGCGAGCCCGACTGACGGTTCCTCTGTCGAAACGCGACAAAGCGCCTCGGGGCAGTTGTCCGGCCGGGGCAAACCGCCTGGCCGTCATCCACGCCACGATGGGCACATGACCACCCCGCACCCCGACCGTCAGCGGCTGCCGGGCTTTCGGCACGACGACGACGCCTTTGCGGTGCGGCTGCCGCGGTGGCGCGTCCTGCTGCTGTTGGGCCGCAGCCCGCTGCTGCGGGGCAGCGACCGGATCGAAGGGCTGGTCTTGGTGCTGGCCATCGCAATAGCGGTACTGGGGATCCCCGTCGCCGCCGCCGTCGGCACCGTCGTCCATGACGCTCGCCAGCAGGTCTACGCCGAGCAGGCACAAGATCGGCGGTTGGTCACCGCGGTCGTCACCGACACCGGAATTGCCACCACGCCGCCGCGGAAGCCGGGCAAGACCATCGCGGTGAAGGCCCGCTGGGTCGCCGACGGCGCCGAACACACCGGCGTGGTCGCTGCGCAGCATACGGTCAAACCGGGTGACGCGATTGATATTTGGGTGCACGAGGACGGCGCCCCGGCGGGTGCGCCGACCAGAACCGCCGTGGACGAGGCGGTGGCCGCGGCTCTCGCGCTGTGGTTATGTGTCGGCCTGGCCGCGGCGGCGTTGTTCATTAGCACCCGGGCGGCCCTGGACCTCGTCCGCTACCGGCAATGGCAGCGTGATTTCGACAGCATGGCCGGTGACGCTGGCCGGCATTGACTCTGCCGGGCGTTGTCGGAAAGCGACAACCGCACACCGCGGCGTTGTCCGGTCTCGGCAAGCACAGGCCCTCCAACCCGCACCACGATGGGAATTACCAACCGAATTCCCAGCTTCCGGAGGTGTGCGATGGCCGGCGTCGAACAAATCGACGGGGGACCGCGGTCGGCGATCGTCGTCGGTGCGGGCATCGTCGGATTGTCGACGGCGTGGTTTTTGCAGGACCGCGGAATCGAGGTCACCGTGGCCGACCGCACCGGCGTGGCCGCGGGCGCCTCCTGGGGCAACGCCGGATGGGTTGCCCCGGGGCTGATTTGTCCGCTGAACTCCCCGGGACTGCTGCGCCACGGACTGCGCGCCCTGCGCGACCCGGTCAACCCGCTGCAGATCCCGTCGGCCGGCGATGCGGGGTTCGGCAGCTTCTTGGCGCACTTCGCCGCCCATTGCCGGCGGTCGTCGTGGAAGCGGGCACTGCGCGCCAACGTGGCGCTCAACGAGGAATGCATCGAAGCCTTCGACGTGCTGATCGGCAACGGTGTCGACGCGCCGGTGACCGATGCGCCGATCACCGCGGTGTTTCCCACCGCCAACGAAGCGCAGCAGATGTTGTGGCAGCAGCGCCAGCTCGAAAAGGCAGGCCAGACAATGTATGTCACGGCATTATCGGGCGAGGCGTTGCGCGAACAAGTTCCGCTGGCGGCCCCGGCCGTGACCGCCGCGCTGAACATCAATGCCCAGCGCTTCGTCGACCCGCGGCGGTTTGTCGAGGCGCTGGGCCGCGCCGTGGTGGCGCGTGGCGCCGTGATGCAGCGGCTGGAAATCCGCGACGTGCTCAGTACGGCCACCGGCGTTGCGGTGTATCCGCATCGGGGCAAGCCGCTGACCGCCGACGTCGCGGTGATCGCAACCGGCGCACGGTTGGCGCAGCTGGCCAACCGCTGGCTGCGGATCCCGGTGCAGGCCGGTCACGGCTACTCGTTTCGGGTTCCCGTCGACCGCCCGCTGACCGGACCCATCTACCTGCCGGGTGCCCGGGTGATGTGCACTCCACACAGGGGCGCCATGCGTGTCTCGGGTATCACCCAATTCCACCATCCGCGTGACCCCTTCGCTTCGGCGCGGGTCGAGGCTGTCGTTACCGCGGCCGCGCCCCTGCTTGACGGCGTGCGCTGGGCCGAGCGCAGCGACCTGTGGGTGGGCGCATGCGCGTTTACGCCCGACGGCCGCCCATTGATCGGAGAGGTGTCAGCGGGCGTGTATGTGGCCGGCGGGCATGGCATGTGGGGATTGGCACACGGTCCGGTCACCGGTCGGCTCTTGGCCGAACACATCAGCACCGGCAAGCAACCCGAACCCTTCGCCGAATTCGATCCGCTCCGCAGAAGCGGCCACTGACACACACCAAGACCGAGCTTGCCCACCGGGCAGCCGAGTCGTCAGGGGCGGCAGCCGGTTTCGGCCCGCCCCTGGCGACAACCCTCGATACGAAAGATAAGGACACCATCGAAATGACCAGAGCCAGACGCGGACCCGTCGCGAAACCGGGCATGGTACTCACGATCCGCTACGACGCCACCGGCGAGACCGAAACGTTCATTCTCGGCCGACGTGGCGCGCCCGACGACACGGATCTCACTGTGTACTCGATGGCGTCGCCATTGGGCCGCGCGATTGCCGGCGCACGTCCTGGCGAGCAGTGCAACTACGCGATTCCCGACGGGCCGCATCTGCCCGTGACGCTGCTCAGTGCCGTGCCCTACCGCAGTGCAGCGTGAAAGGAACGAACATGACCAGCACACAACAACATCCGTGGATCTCTCCGCAGGCATACGAGCGGCTGCAAAGGGAGCTGGCCACTCTTCGCGAGTTATCTGCCAACGGAACCGCTGACTGCGAGCGGCGGGTGCGGATAAAACAGATCCATGATCTGCTGGCCAATGCCGTGGTCGGCGAGGACCCACCCGACGACGGGATTGCCGAACCGGGAATGGTTTTGACCATCCGTTACGACGACACCGGTGACGTAGAAACCTTCTTGCTGGGTGTGCGCGGCGCCGAATACGCCGATATGGAGGTCTACTCCAGCCAGTCCCCGTTGGGTGCCGCGATCATGGGCGCACGTCCCGGCGAACAGCGTACTTATCGGCTGCCCAGCGGAACCGCGCTCAGCGTCACCCTGGTCAACGCCGTGCCCTACGGCATTCACAACGCTGGCGAAAGCTGACATCCGGGCGAAGACCGCGGGTTTTGTTCACCGGGATCGGAACCGACGGCGTTTGACCAAAGGTGGCGCAATCGTCGGCTGATCCCGGGTTTCGGCTGGTAACGCGGGAGCGCCGGGCGGCGCAATGCGCCGGGTTGCCTGGCCGCCGGCATTTCGGCTGGCCAGGGCGCCTCGCCGGCGCCGATAGCGTGACGGCGTGGCCCTTGCCGTACCGATACCGATCCGCCGGCCCCGCGCCGACCGTGCGCGCCAGGTCGCCGACGTGCTGCGGCAGGCGATCCACCGCGGCGCCTACGACGACGGGCTGCCCACGGAGCAGCAGCTGGCAGCAGAGTTCTTCGTCTCCCGCAACACAATTCGGGACGCTCTTGCCGTGCTGAAGAACGAGGGGCTCATCGATCGCGGCCCGCGCGTCGGAACCCATGTCGCACAGCGCAAATACGACCACGGGCTCGACACTCTCATGGGTCTGAAAGAAACCTTCAAAGGCTACGGCGACGTCCGCAACGAGGTGCGAGCGGCAATGACCGTCGCCGCTCCGCCTTCGGTGGCGCAGCGGCTGCAACTGGCGCCGGGCCAGCAGGTGGTGTTCGTCGAACGGCTGCGTTACCTCGGTGGGTTGCCGTTGAGCCTGGACCTGACGTATCTGGCTCCCGACGTCGGCGCCGAGATCCTGGCCCAGCCGCTGGAGACCAACGACGTGTTCGCCCTCATCGAGGAAGTCAGCGGGCGTCGGCTGGGCTCGGCGACGTTGGCGCTGGAGGCCATTCCCGCCGACCCGCATTCCGCGGCAGCGCTGCAGGTACCTGACGGTGCGGCGCTACTGATGCTGGAGCGGCTCACCAGTCTCGATGACGGCAGACCCGTCGACCTTGAATACATCCGGATGCGCGGTGATCGAATCACCATGCGCGGCAGCCTGGTTAGGAGTTCGACGTGACACTGGTCAATCAGCGCGCCGACGTCCCGGTAACCATCGACGAGTCGCTGTGCATCGACGGCTGCACGCTGTGCGTCGACATCTGCCCAATGGACTCGCTGGCCATCAACCCCGACACCGGGAAGGCCTTCATGCACGTCGACGAATGCTGGTACTGCGGCCCGTGCGCGGCCCGCTGCCCGACCGGCGCGGTGACCGTCAACATGCCGTATCTGCTTCGCTGACAGGACATTTCATGAAACGATCCGCCGTACTACTGGCGCTGGCGCTGATCGCCTCCGGTTGCGCGCTGGACTCCAGCGATGCCGTCGGCGTCGTCGTCGGCTATCAGTCCAAGACCATCAACACAGTGACGGCCGGCACGCTGCTTCGCGCCCAGGGTTATCTGGAACGCCGACTCGACGACATCACCAAGCGCACCGGCACGAAATACCGTGTCACGTGGCAGGATTACGACACCGGCGCGCCGATCACCGCCCAGATGGTCGCCGAAAAGATCGACATCGGCTCGATGGGCGACTACCCGATGCTGATCAACGGGTCGAAAACCCAGGCCAACGAGCGCGCCCGCACCGAAATCGTCTCGGTCACCGGCTACCAGCCCAAGGGAGCACTGAACATGGTGGTGGTGACGCCGGCGTCGCCAGCGGGGGCAATCACCGACCTGGCCGGGAAGAAAGTCTCCGCCAGCGTCGGCTCGGCTGGCCACGGCACTCTGGTGCGGGCCATGGCGAATGCCGGGATCAGCGGCGTCGAGGTATTCAACCAGCAGCCGCAGGTTGGCGCTTCGGCGCTGGAATCCGGTCAGGTGCAAGCACTCTCACAGTTTGTGGCCTGGCCTGGTCTGCTGGTCCACCAGGGCAAGGCCAAACTTCTCTACGACGGCGCCGAGCTGAACTATCCGACGCTGCACGGCGTCGTGGCGCGTCGCGCCTACGCGGCCGCCCACCCGGAGGTGCTCGACGCGTTCCTGCAGGCGCAGCTCGATGCCACCGACTTCATCAACACCAAACCGCTGGAGGCGGCGCGCATCGTCGCCCAGGGCAGCGGGCTGCCGGCCGAAGTCGTCTACCTCTACAACGGCCCAGGCGGCACCGCGTTCGACACCACGCTCAAAGCGCCACTGGTCGACGCGCTGAAAGGTGATGTGCCGTACCTGAAGTCGATCGGCGACTTCGCCGACCTCGACGTCGCCGGCTTCGTTCAGGACGCGCCGCTGCGGGCCGCGTTCGCCACCCGAAAGCTCGACTACGACAAGGCGGTGGGCCAAATCGACCACCCGTCGCTGACTGGCGGCGAGCTGTGGCTAGACGGATCGGACACCACCCAATCGGTGGCCGACCCCACCGCACTGCTGCGGGCCGTGCGCGACGCCGCCGCCCACGGCGCGCGCGTACGCGCGGCCTACGTCCATGACGCCGAACTGGGTACCCGATGGTTCGCCGACAAATCGGTGTGGGTCCGCGACGGCCAGAACTTCCTGCCGTTCGACACCACGGCGGGCGCGCACCGCTACGTCGCCGCGCACCCGGGCAGCGTCGCTGTCGACTACCAGCAAGCGCTGGCGGGTGCGGCATGACCGCCGTCGAGATCGACGCCCCGGTGGCAATCACGCCGGTGATCGCCGTGCCGCGCCGGGGCCGCTCGCCGTGGCGGTCGCGGGTGCTGCGGGTCGCGTCGGTGGCCGCCGCGATCGGGTTGTGGCAATTGCTCACCGCGGGCAATGTGCGGTGCTGGCTGCGGTTCGACACGCTGCCGACGGTCACCGAGATCGTGAGCGCACTGGCCCGTCGGCTTGCGACCGACGGATACTGGCTTGACTTGGCGCAGTCGCTGATTCGCATCCTGTCCGGCTTCGGGCTGGCTGCCGTGGTCGGTGTCGGCACCGGCATCCTGCTGGGCCGTTCCCGGTTGTTCGCCGATGTTTTCGGCCCGCTGACCGAGTTGACGCGACCGATCCCGGCGATCGCGGTGGTGCCGGTGGCGATTCTGTTGTTTCCCACCGACGAGGCCGGCATCGTGTTCATCACCTTCCTGGCCGCGTATTTCCCGATCATGGTCAGCACCCGGCATGCGGTGCGGGCACTGCCCACGCTGTGGGAGGACTCGGTGCGCACCCTCGGCGGCGGCCGGTGGGACGTGCTGACCCGGGTCGTGCTGCCCGGCATCCTGCCCGGCGTGTTCGGCGGCCTGTCGGTGGGCATGGGCGTGGCGTGGATCTGTGTGATCTCCGCGGAAATGATCTCCGGTCGCCTCGGTGTCGGGTATCGCACCTGGCAGGCCTACACCGTGCTGGCCTATCCCGACGTGTTTGTCGGAATCATCACGATCGGGGTGCTCGGGTTCGCCACCTCGGCGGCGGTGGAACTGGTGGGACGCCGGGTGACGCGATGGCTGCCGCGTGGTGAGGAGAACGCTCGATGACGACCGGCATGAGCCTTGAGCTGGATCGAATTCGCCTGTCCTACAACGCGTCTCCAGTGATTGAGGATCTCAGCCTGACCGTGCGGCCAGGGGAGATCCTGGTGCTGACCGGGCCGTCGGGTTGCGGTAAGACGACGGTGCTGCGTGCGCTGGCCGGGCTGCTGAGGCCCGACGCCGGCCGAGTGCTCGCCGACGGCGCCCAAGTCACCACCACCTCCGGCGACCGCGGCGTGGTGTTCCAGGACAACGCGCTGTTGCCGTGGCGCAGTGTGCGCTCCAACATCGAGCTTGCGCTGCGGCTGCGCGGCGCGCCGCGGGCCACCCGTCGCGCCCAGACCGACCGGTGGATCGCCGAGCTCGGGCTGACCGGCTTCGGCGACTACCTGCCCAAGAACCTCTCCGGCGGCATGCGGCAACGCGTCCAGCTGGCCCGCGGCCTGGCCGGCGCGCCACGAGCGGTGATGATGGACGAGCCGTTCGGCGCGCTGGACACCCAGACCCGCGCGGCCATGCAGCGGCTGCTCATCGACACCTGGCGCACCCACCCGACGACCATCGTGTTCGTCACCCACGACGTCGACGAAGCGCTGACGCTGGGCGACCGGGTCGCGGTGCTCGGCCGGGCCGGGCAGCCGCTGCGCGCGCTCGTCGACGTGCCGGCGCCGCGCATTGCACAGGACCGGCCGCAGCTACGTACGGAAATCCTTGCCGCACTTGAGTATTCGGTGGCAGCATGATAGAGATCCCCGACCCAGCGGCGCCAACTAGGCTCGACTGCGACGTGCTGGTCATCGGCGGCGGCACCGCCGGCACCATGGCCGCGCTGACCGCCGCCGAGCACGGCGCCCAGGTGCTGCTGTTGGAGAAGGCGCACGTGCGCCACTCCGGGGCCCTCGCGATGGGCATGGACGGCGTCAATAACGCCGTCATCCCCGGCAAGGCCCAACCCGAGGACTACGTCGCCGAAATCACCCGCGCCAACGATGGAATCGTCAACCAGCGCACCATTTACCAGACCGCCACGCGCGGGTTCGCTATGGTGCAGCGGCTTGAGCGCTACGGCGTCAAGTTCGAAAAAGACGAACACGGCGAATACGCGGTGCGCCGAGTGCACCGCTCCGGCTCCTACGTGCTGCCGATGCCCGAGGGCAAGGACGTCAAGAAGGCGTTGTATCGGGTGCTGCGGCAACGCTCGATGCGCGAGAAGATCCGCATCGAGAACCGGCTGATGCCGGTGCGGGTGCTCGTGCAGGACGGCCGCGCGGTCGGTGCCGCCGCATTGCACACGCGCACAGGCGAATTCGTCGCCGTCGGCGCCAAGGCGGTAATACTCGCGACCGGGGCGTGCGGCCGCCTGGGTCTGCCGGCGTCGGGCTACCTGTACGGCACCTACGAGAACCCGACCAACGCCGGCGACGGGTACTCGATGGCCTACCACGCCGGCGCGGAGCTGTCCGGCATCGAGTGCTTTCAGGTCAACCCGCTGATCAAGGACTACAACGGGCCGGCCTGCGCGTACGTGGCCAACCCGTTCGGCGGGTACCAGGTCAACGCGTTGGGGGAGCGGTTCGTCGACTCCGACTACTGGTCGGGCCAGATGATGGCCGAGGTGCGCAGCGAGATCGAATCGGCCCGCGGGCCAATCTATCTGAAGGTGTCGCATCTACCGGATGAGACACTGACGGCGCTGGAGAACATCCTGCACACCACCGAACGGCCGACTCGCGGGACGTTCCACGCCAACCGCGGACACGACTACCGCACCCACGACATCGAGATGCACATCTCCGAGATCGGCCTGTGCAGCGGGCATTCCGCGTCAGGAGTATGGGTCGACGAGCATGCGCGGACCACGGTGCCCGGGCTCTACGCGGCCGGCGATCTGGCGTGTGTGCCGCACAACTACATGATCGGCGCGTTCGTCTTCGGTGACCTGGCCGGTGCGCACGCGGCATCGACGCTGTCGGAAGTAGGTGCGCCGCAACGTCTCCCGGAAGACCAGTTAAGCGAGGCCCACACGCTGATCTACCGGCCGCTGCGCCATCCGGACGGCCCGCCGCAACCCCAGGTGGAATACAAGCTGCGGCGGTTCGTCAACGACTATGTGGCACCGCCCAAGACGGCAGCCAAACTATCGATTGCGGTGCGGACCTTCGAGCGGATGCGCGACGAGATCGCCGAGATGGGTGCCCGCACGCCGCACGAGCTCATGCGCGCCGTCGAGGTGTCGTTCATCCGGGACTGCGCGGAGTTGGCCGCCCGCTCGTCACTGACCCGCACCGAGTCGCGCTGGGGCCTCTACCACCAACGCTCCGACCTGCCCGCGCGCGACGATCAGCAATGGGGCTACCACCTCAACGTGCGCAAAGCTTCGGACGGATCGATGCAGTTCATCAAGCGCCCGGTCGCGCCCTACTTCATCGCGGTGCCCGAACTCGAGACGGTGCCGCCGACGGACCAAAGCCCACACGCGGTGGAGCAGCCACAGTTGGTCGGCGGTCAGGCCCCGGCCGGCATCCGGTCGCGGATCACCGCTGAACCGGCGGCCGGGCCGCCGTCGCCGCGGATCGTCGCCGTGCTGGCGCTCGAGGAACCGACCGTCGTGAAACTGGCTGGGTTTCTTGCCGATTCGGATGCCGGAGTGCGACGCACGGCGGTCAGCGCACTGACCGAACACACACCGGACGGCTACGCGGCGGCGCTGCTGGAAGCCCTCGACGACACCGACCCGGGCGTGCGCCGGGTGGCCGCCGACGGCGTGCGCGAACTCGTCGAAGTGCTGCCGCAACCCGAAGCCGGACGCGCATATCTGACGTCGGCCGACCCGGTGGTCCGCGCCGTGGCCGTCTACTTGCTGGCCGCGCGCCGGGCCGGCGAGGCTGCACAGTACCGTCGGGCACTCGCAGACGCGGATCATCGGGTGCGCATCGAGGCGGTACGGGCGCTGGTATCCGTCGACGACGCGGACGGTGTGGCCGCCGCCGCCGGCGACGACAACCGGGAGGTTCGCATCGCGGCCGCCAACGGCCTGGCCACGCTGGGGTCGGGGGTGGCCACCGTCCGCGGGTTGATCGCCGACCCGGATCCGCTGGTTAGCGCGGCCGCGCTGGCCGCGCTCGGCGAACTGGGTTGCGGCGCCGACGATGTGGCCGCCGTGGAGCAGGCGCTGCGGGCACCGGCCTGGCAGGTGCGCGAAGGCGCCGCCAAAGCGCTGTCGGGCGCCGCGGCCGAGGTTGCCGTTCCGCGCCTGGCCCAGACGCTGGCCGACGAGCACCTCGACGTGCGCAAGGCGGCGGTGCTGAGCCTGACCCGGTGGGCCGCGTCGGACGTCGCCGCGCGGGATGCGCTGGGCATCGCGCTCAAAGACGACGACGCTGACGTCCGCGCCTATGCCCGCCGGGCGCTAGCGGCCTCAATATGACATTTGCGTCAAATTAGTGCAATCAGCGGCCGCAGAACTCACTAGGCTTGATCAACGTGGTGACTTCGGCTGGCTCGTCCAATTCGCGGCTGTCCGTGGATGACTGGGTGCAGGAAGGCTTCCGGGTGCTTGCGGAGGATGGCCTCAAGGGGCTGACCCTCGACCGGCTGTGCCGACGGCTCGGCGTCACCAAAGGCAGCTTCTACTGGCACTTCAGCGACATGAAGGCCTACCGTAAAGCGCTGATCGACACCTGGGCCGCGGTCCGCGACGAGGACCGCTGGTATTTCGACGACCTGGCCGGCGACCCGCCCCGGCAGCGGCTGTCCCGGATGATGACGGCGCTGGTGGGCCCCCGGCATTGGATGCTGGAGCGTGCGATGCGGGAGTGGGCGCGCTCGGAGGAGACAGTCGCCAAGGCGGTACGGGCATCCGATCAGCGGGTGGTCGACGCCGTCCGGCAGGCGTTTCTCGACGACGGCTTCGACCCGGAAGAGGCCGACATGCGCGCCAACGCGACGTTCGCCGCCGGTATCGGATTCCTGCACCTGTCGGGGTCGCGGCCCAGCCCCCGGGCGGCCGGGCGCCGCGAGGACTTCATCGAGGTCATGCTGCGGCACTGACTGCGAACTCGAAACTGCGCACAGTGCACAATTTTTCGCGCTTTTGCGCCGTGACCGCAGTCTCGATGTCCAGCAAGACCATACCAAAAGGTATGGTACGGTCCTCGCCATGGTCACTGCTGACTTTGTCACCAGCCTGGCGGAACGCGCGGGCGACGCGGAACAGCTGCGACGGCTGCCGCGTGAGACTGTCGACGACTACCGCCGATCCGGGCTGGCGCGGTTGCTGATGCCGGCGCGATACGGCGGGCAACAGGCAGAGTTTCCCGAAATCTTCGATGTGGTACGGCAAATGGCGCACGGCTGTGCGTCCAGTGCCTGGACGCTGGGTTTCTACACCTTGCACAACTGGATGCTCGCGCTGCTGAGCAAGCAGGCCCAGGACGAGGTGTTCGCCGACGGGCCGGTGCTGTGCCCGGCGCCGCTGGCTCCGACCGGGCGAGGGGTACCGGTCGACGGCGGCATCCGGCTTTCCGGGCGGTGGTCCTGGGCCACCGGCGTGATGGACGCCGACTGGGTGCTGGTCGGCGCCATCTGCGACCCCGAGGGCAGCCCGTATCCGGCGCTGGCGCTGCTGCCGGCGTCCGATGTCCGCGTCGAGGACGTCTGGCACGTCGCCGGGATGTGTGCCACAGGCTCCAACGACGTCGTCATCGACGACGTGTGGGTGCCCGGCCATCGGCTGGTCAAGGTGGTCGACATCTACAGCGGCACCACGCCGGGCGCCGCGCTGCACGACGCGCCGGTGTACCGCTGGCCGATGGTGCCCGCACTGGCGTTGACCGCGGCGATGCCGGCGCTGGGCTCGGCCGAACTGGTCGCCGACACCTATGCGCGTCGGCTTGGCGAACGGGTGTTGGCGTATTCCGGTGTGGCGCAAAAGGATCAGCCCGCCGCGCAAATCCGGCTGGGCGAGGCGCGGGTGCGGCTGCGTGCCCTGCACGCCCTGCTCGACGACACCGCGAACCGGATCCAGTCCGCCGTGCGCTCCGGTCAGCGGGTCAACCGCGCGGCCCGCGCCGACGCCCGGGCCGCGGCCGCGCACATCGTGCACGAGTCCCGATCGGTCATCGCCGACCTGCTGGAAGCGTCTGGAGCTAGCGCGCAGTTCCTGGACAACCCGTTGCAGCGCGCCAAGCGGGACGTCGACGTCATCTCCGGGCACGTGGTGTTCGACTACGACGTCAGCCGTGAACTCGCCGGCGCGCTGGAGATCGGCGCGAAAGTCTCGCCGATCGCGATGATCTAGGTCTAGAGCCCCAGCGCCTGGTAGGTGCGGCGGACGAATTTCGGTTGCACCGCTTGCAATCTCGCCTGTGAGGTGTTGCCCGCGACCGCTGCGGCGGCATCGGCCGACATGGTGGGCATGTTCTGCACGAAGTACAGCAGGATCAGCTCGGCGGCGGGATCGGCCTGCCACCACGTGCCGTATGCGCCGGGCCAGCTGAACGTTCCGAGCCCGCCGGGCCCGAACAGCGGCGTCGACTTCGCCGGATCGGTGACCACCGACAGGTTCAGCCCGAACCCGCGGCCGATCCAGAACGGCGCCCCCAGGAAAGGATGTCGCTTCTGCTCGTCGGTGAGCCGGTCGCTGCGCATCGCCTGCACCGACTCGTCCGACAGCACCCGCACGGCGTCGAGAGTTCCGCCACCCAACAGCATTTCGACGAACCGCAGGTAGTCGTCTGCGGTGGACCACAAGCCACCGCCGGCATTGGGGAATGCCGGCGGAGTCAGGTGCGGCGGCCCCATCACGTCGTGGCGAAGCCGATTGTTCTCGTCGAGCCGGTACATCGTCGCGGCGCGGCGGCGGCCCTCGGCCGTGACGCAGAAGCCGGTGTCGACCATGCCCAGCGGCTGCAGGATTCGCTCGTCGAGCACTTGGTGGAATGGCTTGTCTTCGATGCGGGAGACGAGCACCCCGAGGACGTCGATCGAATGGCTGTAGGTCAACCGCTCGCCGGGCTGGTGAACCAGCGGCAACTCGGCCAGTGCCGCCAGCCAGACGTCGGGGCCCTGCCCGAACGGCAGCCGAGCGTACGCGCGCGAGATCGGGCCGCCGACGGAGAATCCGTACGCCAGCCCACTGGTGTGGGTGAGCAGGTCCGCGACCAGGATCGCCCGCTGTGCCGGATGGGTCTGGTCCAGCGGGCCGTTCGGATCGTCGAGCACCCGCATGTCTGCGAGCTCGGGCAGCCAGCGCGCGACCGGGTCGGCCAGCGCCAGCTTGCCCTCGTCCACCAGAGTCATCGCGGCGGCAACGGTGACGGGCTTGGTCATCGACGCGATGCGAAACAGCGTGTCGCGCTGCATCGGTAGCGCGGCATCGATATCGCGATAACCGATCTCGTTGACCTGCAACACTTTTCCGTGCTGCCATACCACCGTGACCGCACCGGCCAGCAGGCCGGCGTCGCAGGCCGCGCGGATGGAGGCCTGGTTACCGTCGAGATTCACGTCGTCAGGGTATCCGCTGGGCGTGGCCGTCCATCTGCTAGGCGGCATGGAGGCTGGTCAGCGCAATGCCGATTCGGGTCTCGATTTCGCTGACGGTCACCCTGAGCGGCCCGGGCAGCGGTGGTGCCGTCGAGTGGTAGTGCGCACCGGTCGGCGTAATGAATTCCGCTGTGTGCTGGCCCGTTTCGTCCACCGTGGTGCTGACCTGCCAGCCGGGTGATTCCTTGACATAGTTGCAGCGCTCGCAGGAACCCAGCCCGTTCGTGGCGGTGGTGGGTCCGTCGCGATGGTGCGGGCGGGCGTGGTCGCGGTGCCGGATCGGGGCGTCACAGTATGGGGTCCGGCATCGCTGGTCGCGTAACCCGATAAAGGTGGCGAGCCCCTTCGGGAAGCGGCGCGCCCGCGACTCCATCGCTACCAAGGCCCCGGAGCGGGGATGACGGTAGAGCCGGCGCAGCGTGGCCCGCGAGCGCGCGTCGGCGACGGCCTGGCTTATCAAACCGCGGGCCACGGCCGCCGGGATGGGGCCGTAGCCGTCGACCACCGCGGGAGCGTTGTCCCCGCCGAGCAGCGCCTCGTCGGAGATGACCAGGTTGACCGCAACGGGTTCGGCGATCTCGGCGGGTCGTCCGGTGACGCGTTCGACCAACGTGTCGGCCATTACTTGACCGCGGGTCCGGTCGTCGAATGTGGTGTCTGCCGCCCGCTTGAGCGCCGCATACACGGAAACGCCTTGTGCGACCGGCAATAACGCGGTCACCCAGGCCATAGTGTCGGGAGCCGGGCGAATCGTCACCGTGCGTTCGGACGCGGCCTTCGCGGCCCGATCGACCACCGCCTGTGCGTTGAGCCGGTAGGCGATGGCCTTTGCCGCAGCGGCGATCCGCGCATCACCCAGTCCGTCTAATGCGGACAGGTCGGCGCACATCTCGGCGTCGAGTGTGCGGCGGTCCTCGACGTCCAAACAGGCCGACTCGCGCACGATCAGGGTGGCCCGCCACTCGGACAACTGGCCGACCTCCAGTGCCGCGAGCGTGTGCGGCATCTCGTACACCAGTGCCTTGGCGAATCCCAGGTGCCGTCCACCCCGCGCCGGCGAATCCCGTCGCGCAAGCGCGACCTCACTGGCGACTCCCCGCCCGCGCTGAGCCAACGGAACGCCCGCATCCGCCTCAGCGGAGCGGCGCAACGCATCCAGCGCCGCCGCCGCGCGCGCCTGGCCCGCAGCAGCAGCCGATTTCACCCGCTCCAACTCGGCAACCCGCGCGATCAGCGTCGCCTCGTCGGCATGGTCGTCCACACCTGCGAGCCCACTCAAATCGAACATACTTGCGACACTACTCCGACCCGCCGACACGGCCCGCATCGTCACCGGATTCCCAGGCAGTGCTAGGCTGCCCGGCAGTCGACATCCTTTAACGATCCGTCCGGTGAGGCGGAGAAGGAGGTCAAGGTCTCGCATGGGTGCAGCGGGTGACACCGGCACCGGCCGCGAATTGATGTCGGCGGCCGACGTGGGCCGCACCATTTCCCGGATCGCGCACCAGATCATCGAAAAGACCGCTCTGGACGGACCCGACGCGCCGCGCGTGGTGTTGCTGGGGATCCCGACCCGCGGCGTGATCTTGGCCGAGCGACTGGCCGCCCACATCGCCGAATTCAGCGGCGTGCACGTGGCCCACGGCGCGCTGGACATCACGCTCTACCGCGACGACCTGATGCAAAAGCCGCCGCGCCCGCTGGAAGCCACCTCGATCCCGGCCGGCGGCATCGACGACGCCCTGGTGATCCTGGTCGACGACGTGCTGTACTCCGGGCGCTCGGTGCGCTCGGCGCTGGACGCGCTGCGCGACATCGGCCGGCCGCGGGCCGTGCAGCTGGCGGTGCTCGTCGACCGCGGCCATCGCGAACTGCCGCTGCGCGCCGACTACGTCGGCAAGAACGTGCCGACCTCGCGCAGCGAGAGCGTGCATGTGCTGCTGCGCGAACACGACGACCGCGACGGGGTGGTGATCTCGCGATGAGCCCCAGACACCTGCTGGCTGCCGGCGACCTGAGCCGCGACGACGCCACCGCGATTCTCGACGACGCCGACCGGTTCGCCGAGGCGCTGGTCGGCCGCGAGGTGCGCAAGCTACCCACGCTGCGCGGGCGCACGATCATCACGATGTTCTACGAGAACTCCACCCGCACCCGGGTGTCGTTCGAGGTGGCCGGCAAATGGATGAGCGCCGACGTGATCAACGTCAGCTCGACGGGATCCTCGGTGGCCAAAGGGGAGTCGCTGCGCGACACCGCGCTGACGCTGCGGGCCGCCGGCGCCGACGCGCTGATCATCCGCCACCCCGCGTCGGGCGCCGCGCATCTGCTGGCCGACTGGACCGCCACGGAAACCGGTGGCCCCTCGGTGATCAACGCCGGCGACGGCACCCACGAACACCCGACGCAGGCGCTGCTGGACGCCCTGACCATTCGCCAGCGCCTCGGCGGCATCGAGGGCCGGCGGGTGGTGATCGTCGGCGACATCCTGCACAGCCGGGTCGCCCGCTCCAACGTCATGCTGCTGGCAACCCTGGGCGCCGAAGTGGTGTTGGTGGCCCCGCCCACGCTGCTCCCGGTCGGCGTCGCCGACTGGCCGGTCACCGTCTCCTACGACCTGGACGCCGAATTGCCCGCCGCCGACGCGGTATTGATGCTGCGCGTGCAGGCCGAGCGGATGAACGGCGGCTTCTTCCCGTCCGCGCGCGAGTACTCGGTGCTCTACGGGCTCTCCGACCGCCGCCAGGCGATGCTGCCCGGCCACGCCGTGGTGCTGCACCCCGGCCCGATGTTGCGCGGCATGGAGATCGCGTTCTCGGTGGCCGACTCGTCGCAATCAGCTGTGCTGCAACAGGTTTCCAACGGGGTCCACGTGCGGATGGCCGTGCTGTTCCACCTGCTGGTCGGGGCGGAGGAGGCGGTGGCATGACGGTGTTGATCCGCGGGGTGCGGCTGTACGGCGAGGGGGACCGGGTCGACGTGCTGGTCGACGACGGGCAAATCACCGAGATTGCCGCCAGGGTTTCGATTCCCGAGGACGCCGACGTCATCGACGCCACCGGGCAGGTGCTGCTGCCCGGCCTGGTCGACCTGCACACCCACCTGCGCGAACCCGGTCGTGAATACGCCGAAGACATCGAAACCGGTTCGGCCGCAGCCGCTTTGGGCGGCTACACCGCCGTGTTCGCGATGGCCAACACCAACCCTGTCGCCGATTCCCCGGTGGTCACCGACCACGTGTGGCAGCGCGGGCAGCAGGTCGGCCTGGTCGACGTGCACCCGGTCGGCGCCGTCACCGTCGGGCTGGCCGGGACCGAGCTCACCGAGATGGGCATGATGGCCGCCGGAGCGGCGCAAGTCCGGATGTTCTCCGACGACGGCAAGTGTGTGCACGATCCGCTGGTGATGCGCCGCGCGCTGGAATACGCCACCGGCCTGGGGGCGCTGATCGCCCAGCATGCCGAGGAGCCGCGGCTGACCGTCGGCGCGGTCGCCCACGAAGGGCCCAACGCCGCGCGGCTTGGCCTGGGGGGCTGGCCGCGGGCGGCCGAGGAGTCGATCGTGGCCCGCGACGCGTTGCTGGCCCGCGACGCCGGCGCCCGGGTCCACATCTGCCATGCCTCCACCGCAGGCACCGTCGAGATCCTGAAATGGGCTAAACAGCAAGGGATTTCGATCACCGCTGAGGTCACCCCCCATCATCTGCTGCTCGACGACGGCAGGCTGGCCAGCTATGACGGAACCAACCGGGTCAACCCGCCGCTGCGGGAATCCGCCGACGCCGTCGCGCTGCGTCAAGCACTTGCCGACGGGGTAATCGACTGTGTGGCCACCGACCATGCTCCGCACGCCGAGCACGAGAAATGCGTCGAGTTCGCCGCGGCGCTGCCCGGGATGCTCGGGTTGCAGACCGCGCTGTCGGTGGTGGTGCAGGCGATGGTGCAGCCGGGTCTGTTGACCTGGCGGGACGTGGCCAGGGTGATGAGCGAGAACCCCGCCCGCATCGCGCGGCTGCCCGATCAGGGCCGGCCGTTGGAGGTCGGCGAGCCGGCCAACCTGACCGTAGTCGATCCCGACGCCACCTGGACTGTGGCCGGAGCGGAACTGGCCAGCCGGTCGGCTAACACGCCCTACGAGTCGATGACGCTGCCGGCCACCGTGACCGCAACGCTGTTGCGCGGCAAGCTCACAGCGCGCGACGGAAAGAGTCCGGCATGAATTCCGGAACGCTGGTCGCGTCGCTGATCTTCGCCGCGGTGTTGGCGGTGGTGATCGCGTTCGTGATCCAGCTGATGATGCGCGGCTGGCGGCACCGCGCCGAGCGGCAGGCTTCGCTGGTCGGCACGCTGCCGGCGGTGCCCGACACCGTCGGCGCGCCGATCGTCGCACCCACCCGCGGCATGTATGTCGGCTGCACGCTGGTGCCCAGCTGGCACGACCGGGTTGCCGTCGGCGACTTGGGCTATCGCACGAAGGCGGTGCTGACCCGCTATCCGGAGGGAATCATGGTGCAGCGCAGCGGCGCCCGGCCGATCTGGATTCCGCAGGAGTCGATCACGGCCATCCGCACCGAGCGCGGCATGCTGGGTAAAGCCATGACGCACCCGGGCATTCTGGCGATCCGGTGGCGGTTGCCGTCGGGGGCCGAGATCGACACGGGCTTCCGCGGCGACAACCGCGACGAGTATGCCCGCTGGCTGTCGGAGGCCGGCTGATGGACAAGGCCGTACTGGTCCTCGAGGACGGCCGGGTGTTTTCCGGCAAGCCGTTCGGCGCGATCGGTGAGACGCTGGGCGAGGCGGTGTTTTCCACCGGCATGTCCGGCTACCAGGAGACGCTGACCGATCCCAGCTACCACCGCCAGATCGTGATCGCCACCGCGCCGCAGATCGGCAACACCGGCTGGAACACCGAAGACGGCGAGAGCCGCGGCGACAAGATCTGGGTGGCCGGCTACGCCGTCCGCGATCCCTCTCCGCGACCGTCGAACTGGCGGGCTACCACGACGCTGGAAGACGAGCTGGTCCGCCAGAACGTTGTCGGAGTCGCCGGCATCGACACCCGCGCGGTGGTCCGCCACATCCGCAACTTCGGCTCGATGAAGGCCGGAATCTTTTCCGGCGCAGCGCTGGCCGAGCCTGAGCAGCTACTGGAGCGGGTGCGGGCCCAACAGCCGATGCTGGGCGCCGATCTGGCCGGCCAGGTCAGCACCCCGGGCAGTTATGTGGTCGAACCTGAAGGGCCGCATCGGTTTACCGTCGCCGCACTCGATCTCGGGATCAAGACCAACACCCCGCGCAATTTCGCCCGCCGCGGAATCCGCAGCCACGTGCTGCCATCGTCGGCAACCTTCGAGCAGATCGCCGAGCTCAAGCCGCACGGCGTGTTCTTGTCCAACGGCCCCGGCGACCCCGCCACCGCCGACCACATCGTCGCCGTGACCCGCCAGGTGCTAGACGCCGAAATCCCGTTGTTCGGCATCTGTTTCGGCAACCAGATCCTGGGCCGGGCACTGGGCTTGTCGACCTACAAGATGGTGTTCGGCCACCGCGGCATCAACATCCCGGTGATGGACCACGCCACCGGGCGGGTCGCCATCACGGCGCAAAACCACGGCTTTGCGCTCGAAGGCGAAGCCGGGCAGCGGTTCGACACGCCGTTCGGCCCGGCGGTGGTCAGCCACACCTGCGCTAACGACGGCGTCGTCGAAGGTGTGAAACTCGTCAGCGGACAAGCGTTTTCGGTGCAGTACCATCCGGAGGCCGCCGCCGGCCCGCACGACGCGGAGTACCTGTTCGACCAGTTCGTCGACCTGATGGGCGCCCGAGGGGAGGGGCGCTGATGCCGCGGCGCACAGACATCAACCACGTTCTGGTGATCGGATCCGGGCCGATCGTCATCGGGCAAGCCTGCGAATTCGACTACTCAGGCACCCAGGCCTGCCGGGTGCTCAAAGCCGAGGGCCTACAGGTCAGCCTGGTCAACTCCAACCCGGCCACGATCATGACCGACCCCGAGTATGCCGACCACACCTACGTCGAACCGATCACCCCGGCCTTCGTCGAACGGGTGATCGCCCAACAGGCCGAGCGCGGGAACAAGATCGACGCACTGCTGGCCACCCTGGGCGGGCAGACAGCCCTGAACACCGCGGTCGCGCTGTATGAGAACGGCGTGCTGGAGCGCTACGACGTCGAGCTGATCGGCGCCGACTTCGACGCCATCCAGCGCGGCGAGGACCGCCAGCGCTTCAAGGACATCGTCGCCAAGGTCGGCGGCGAATCCGCCCGCAGCCGAGTCTGTTTCACGATGGACGAGGTCCGCGAAACGGTCGCCGAACTCGGTCTGCCCGTCGTGGTGCGGCCGAGCTTCACGATGGGCGGTCTCGGCTCGGGCATGGCGCACAGCGCCGACGAGGTGGAGCGGATGGCCGGCGCCGGGCTGGCCGCCTCGCCGAGCGCCAACGTTCTGATCGAGGAATCCATCTACGGCTGGAAAGAATTCGAGCTCGAGCTGATGCGCGACGGCCACGACAACGTCGTCGTGGTGTGCTCGATCGAGAACGTCGACCCGATGGGCGTGCATACCGGCGACTCGGTGACCGTCGCACCTGCCATGACGCTGACCGACCGGGAATACCAGCGGATGCGAGACCTGGGCATCGCGATCTTGCGGGAAGTCGGCGTCGACACCGGCGGCTGCAACATCCAATTCGCGGTCAACCCGCGCGACGGCCGGCTGATCGTCATCGAGATGAACCCGCGGGTGTCACGATCGAGCGCACTGGCGTCGAAGGCCACCGGCTTCCCGATCGCCAAGATCGCCGCAAAGCTGGCCATCGGCTACACCCTCGACGAGATTCTCAACGACATCACCAAGGAAACCCCGGCCTGCTTCGAACCCACCCTGGACTACGTCGTGGTCAAGGCGCCACGGTTCGCGTTCGAGAAATTCGTCGGGGCCGACCCGACGCTGACCACCACGATGAAATCCGTCGGCGAGGCAATGTCGTTGGGCCGCAACTTCGTCGAGGCGCTCGGCAAGGTGATGCGGTCGCTGGAAACCAGCCGTGCCGGGTTCTGGACCGCACCGGATCCACAAGGCGGCCCTCAAGACACCCTGGAACGCCTGCGCACACCGACCGAAGGCCGGCTCTACGACATCGAATTGGCGTTGCGCCAAGGCGCCACGGTCGAGCAGGTCGCGGAGGCCTCCGGCGTCGACCCGTGGTTCGTCGCGCAGATCGCCGAACTGGTCACGCTGCGCCGCGAGCTGGTCGACGCCGCGGTGCTCGATGCGGATCTGCTGCGGCGCGCCAAATACAGCGGGCTCTCGGACCGCCAGATCGCTGCATTGAGGCCAGAACTGGCCGGCGAGAACGGCGTACGCTCGCTGCGCGGACGGCTCGGCATCCACCCGGTGTACAAGACCGTCGACACCTGCGCCGCCGAGTTCGAGGCCAAGACCCCGTACCACTACAGCAGCTACGAGCTCGACCCGGCCGCCGAGACCGAGGTGGCGCCGCAGCCCGAGAAACCCAAGGTGCTGATCCTCGGCTCCGGACCCAACCGGATCGGCCAGGGCATCGAATTCGACTACAGCTGCGTGCATGCGGCAACCACGTTGAGCCAGGCCGGCTTTGAGACCGTGATGGTCAACTGCAACCCGGAGACGGTGTCCACCGACTACGACACTGCCGACCGGCTGTATTTCGAGCCGCTGACCTTCGAGGATGTCCTCGAGGTGTTCTACGCCGAATCCCAGTCGGGGGCCGGGGGACCAGGCGTCGTCGGCGTCATCGTGCAGTTGGGCGGGCAAACCCCGCTCGGTCTGGCGCAACGGCTGGCCGACGCCGGGGTGCCGATCGTCGGAACGCCGCCGGAAGCCATCGATTTGGCCGAGGACCGGGGCGCGTTCGGCGACGTGCTGACGGCCGCCGGCCTGCCGGCGCCAAAGTACGGCACTGCGACGACGTTCGAACAGGCCCAGCGGATCGCCGCGGATATCGGCTACCCGGTTCTGGTGCGGCCGTCCTATGTGCTGGGCGGCCGGGGCATGGAGATCGTCTACGACGAGGAAACGCTGCGCGGCTACATCACCCGCGCCACCGAACTGTCGCCCGAGCACCCCGTGCTCGTCGACCGCTTCCTCGAGGACGCCATCGAGATCGACGTCGACGCACTCTGCGACGGCGCCGAGGTCTACATCGGCGGGATCATGGAGCACATCGAGGAGGCCGGGATCCACTCCGGCGACTCGGCGTGCGCGCTGCCGCCGGTGACGCTGGGCCGCACCGACATCGACAATGTGCGGCGCGCGACCGAGGCCATTGCCCACGGCATCGGGGTGGTGGGGCTGCTCAACGTGCAGTTCGCGCTGAAAGACGACGTGCTCTACGTGCTGGAGGCCAACCCGCGCGCGAGCCGCACCGTGCCGTTCGTCTCCAAAGCCACCGCGATACCGCTGGCCAAGGCGTGCGCCCGGATCATGTTGGGCGCCAACATCTCTCAGCTGCGTGAGGAAGGGATATTGGCCGCGGCGGGCGACGGCGCCAGCGCCGCACCAGATGCGCCCATCGCGGTCAAGGAAGCCGTGTTGCCGTTCCACCGGTTCCGCACCGTCGACGGCGCGGGTATCGACTCGCTACTGGGCCCGGAGATGAAATCCACCGGCGAGGTGATGGGCATCGACCGTGACTTCGGCAGTGCTTTCGCCAAGAGCCAGACCGCCGCATACGGATCGCTGCCGGCACAGGGCACCGTGTTCGTGTCGGTGGCCAACCGGGACAAGCGATCGCTGGTTTTCCCGGTCAAGCGTCTGGCCGACTTGGGGTTTCGGGTCCTGGCCACCGAGGGGACAGCGGAAATGCTGCGGCGCAACGGTATTCCCTGCGACGTGGTCCGCAAACATTTCGAAGAGCCCCGACCGGGCCGTCCGCAGATGTCGGCAGTGGATGTGATCCGCGCCGGCGAGGTCGACATGGTGATCAACACGCCCTACGGCAACTCCGGACCGCGCATCGACGGCTACGAGATCCGTTCGGCCGCAGTCGCAATGAACATTCCCTGCGTGACGACTGTCCAGGGCGCCTCGGCCGCTGTGCAGGGCATCGAAGCCGGGATTCGGGGTGTCATCGGAGTGCGCTCGTTGCAGGAACTGCACAGCGCGCTGGGCAACGGCGGCCACTAGTGATGCCGGGGTTCGGCGCCCGGCTGGCCGACGCGATGTCGGACCGGGGACCACTGTGCCTGGGCATCGACCCGCACCCGGAGTTGTTGCGCGCGTGGGACTTACCCGAAAGTCCGGACGGCCTGGCCGCATTTTGTGACACCTGCGTGGCGGCGTACAGCGGCTTCGCCGCCGTCAAACCGCAGGTGGCGTTCTTCGAGGCGTACGGCGCCGCCGGGTTCGCGGTACTGGAGCGCACCATCGCCGCCCTGCGCGACGCCGGTGTGGTGGTGCTGGCCGATGCCAAGCGCGGCGACATCGGTTCGACGATGGCGGCCTATGCCCAAGCCTGGGTTGGTGATTCGCCGTTGGCCGCCGACGCCGTCACGGCCTCACCGTATCTGGGCTTCGGCTCGCTGCAGCCCCTGCTCGACACCGCGGCTGCCCGGGGGCGAGGGGTGTTCGTGCTGGCAGCGACCTCCAACCCCGAAGGTGTGGCCATACAGGGCGCGACCAGCGGCCGGCGCAGCGTCGCCCAAGCCGTGGTCGACGACGTCGCCGACTGGAACCGGACGCGACAACCCGGCTCGGTGGGCGTCGTCGTCGGTGCCACGTTGGCCCATGTCCCCGATCTCTCCGGCCTGAACGGTCCGGTGCTGGTGCCCGGGATCGGCGCACAGGGCGGCCGAATGTCGGCGCTGAAGGGGTTCGGGGGAGCGCAATCCCACCAGCTGCTGCCCGCCGTCTCACGCGAGGTCTTGCGGGCCGGACCCGACGTCGCCGCGCTGCGTGCCGCGGCGGAGCGAATGCGCGAGGCGGCGGGCCACGCCTTGGTGGCCCGCCGCTCCTGAAATGCTGTCAGCTGTGGCCTGACGTAGGTGTGACCTGCGCCGGGTGGTGCTTGAGCTCCTTCTTGTCCTGCTTGAGAACCTTCTTGCGATCGTGATGGTCGAGCTTGATGCTGGGGTCAGGCGCCGGCGTAGGTGCACCCTTAGCGGTGGGCACCGGCGAATTACCCGGTGCCGGAGCGGCATTCGCCGTCGCGATCCCGCTACCGAAAAGCCCGGCCAGTCCGATGCCCGCCGCAATCGACGTGGCGCACAGCATGCGTCTCGCGTCCATAAGATCGAGTCCCCTTTCTCATTTCTGTGGCGCTTTGTCCTACGCGAACGACGTTATGCGCCAAAGCCTCTGAAAGGCTGAGCCGACGGTGTAAACGTCCTGGCAACAACTATGGGGATTGCGTAGGGCTAGTTGTGATTTCGCTGCCAACGCGGTTATCCGGCGCTGCGGGTGCCGTCCTCGGGCGTCTCGACGATGACCGTCGTGGCTTTCACAACCGCCACGGCGACGCTGCCGGGCTCGAGCTTGAGTTCGCGCGCGGCCTCGGTGCTCATCAGTGAGACCACCGTGAACGGACCGCATTGCATCTCTACCTGGGTCATCACCTTGTCGGTGACCAGCTTGGTGACCAGCCCGACAAATCGGTTGCGGGCCGAGCTGCCGACGCCGAGCGGATTCGGCGGCAGCGAGGGCGCATTGGTGCGAGCAAATTCGGCAAGGGCGTCGCCGGCGATCACCTTGCGGCCGGACTTGTCCTGGCTGACCGGCAAGGCGCCCTGGTCGATCCACCGCCGCACGGTGTCGTCGCTGACCCCGAGCAGCTCGGCCGCCTCGCGGATCCGCATCATGGCCATCAGCCGATCGTACGGTGGCGCGGCAGCCGAGGATGGGCACCTCGGCGGCGATTTTCGACCCTCTCGAACCGCTACTACGCAGCGTCGTTGAGCAGTTCCGGCGGTTGGCGACACATGTCGCACCATGAGCGACGCCCGGCGCGACACGCCCGACACGCCGTGACATGCGCAATTGGCCTCATTTCGCCATGTCGGAGCCTCAGCGTGGCTCGTCGCGAGCGGCGACGAGCCACGCCACGCCTCCCGATCGGACCCCAAAAGGCCTGGTAGGCAGCATGTTCCAGGCCGGTGCCGGGCGACGACACCCGGTGACAGAGCGCTGGGCCGGAGCGCGCTCGACGACGCCGCCGTGCCGTCTGACAGCGCCGCACGCTGCGGCTTTGTGGCTAGAAGCAGGGGGGCGGGTTAGATTTCGTCAGACAGCGTGGGTACGGTCGTCTGCGCTGGCTGGGACCACCCCAGCTGAGACAAATCAAGATCGATGAGACGGAGGAATCGTGGCCCTTCCCCAGTTGACCGACGAGCAGCGCGCGGCCGCGTTGGAGAAGGCTGCTGCCGCACGTCGAGCACGCGCCGAACTCAAAGACCGGCTGAAGCGTGGCGGCACCAACCTCAAGCAGGTGCTCAAGGACGCTGAGACCGACGAGGTTTTGGGCAAGATGAAGGTTTCTGCCCTGCTGGAGGCCCTGCCGAAGGTTGGCAAGGTCAAGGCGCAGGAAATCATGACCGAGCTCGAAATCGCACCGACCCGCCGCCTGCGTGGGCTCGGCGATCGTCAGCGCAAGGCACTGCTGGAAAAATTCGACTTCTCCTAGGAGAGTCGGTGAGCGCCGACGGAGGACCGGACGGCGCGCCTGACCAGCGTCGAGGACGTGTGGTCGTGTTGTCCGGTCCCTCCGCGGTCGGAAAGTCGACGCTGGTCCGG